>CP054849.1:0-16372 GCA_044358425.1 Marine Group I thaumarchaeote
GTCTTTGAGCAAACAAAAAATGAATTAGAAATTAATCGACTTAGGGACAAAGTAGATGAGATTGATTCTCTGCGAGACGAGGTCAGAAAGTTACGTGAATTTCAGGCAAAGTCTGACAAAAAACTCATAGAAACCATGAAAATAAATGGAATTATCAAGTCTTGATTGATTTCACAAACAAAAATCAGATGATCTACTAAATACCAGGTATTCTTTAACCTGATATTGAAATCTGTATTCATTATTGCAATAGTGGCAGTTGCCATGATTGGAGTTATGGTTCCAAGTGGATTTGCTCAATATGATGATAATGTAAAAATCAGTAAAAGCGGAATTGCAAAATATGGAATATTTTCAGTTGAGAACATAGCGATTACAGATAGAGAATATTACAAACTAGCAAAAATTTTTGTGAATGTAAAAGTTCAAAATTTGGAATTAGAAGATAGATACATTTTGGTTTCACCCACTTCATTTACATTACAAAACGAAAATGGAAAATCTTATTTTAATCAAGAAAGGGATTGTAAATCTCCTGCAAGATTATTTTATGAAATTACTGGAAAAACAGGCAGTCAAGTTACAATACCATTATGTTTTCATGTAGAAAATCACTATGAATTTTTTGAGGTTTATTACAGAAGTGATAAAAATTACCATATAGATTCAATCCAGTTAATTGAATCTTCAAAATCAACAACAGATACTTTATCAAATTTATCTGAAAAATTAATTGATGAGTCCACTAAATTAATTTCTGAATCTTCTAAAGTTTCTGAAATGTTAATAGAACAAGAACAAAAAATATTTGAAGATAATTCTGATAAAAAATTAGTTTGTCCTTCAAATTCGTATTTTGGAATGGACGATAATGAAAAAGTGGTATGCAGAGATTTGAAAACAAATGAAATAGTTCCAAGTGTTTCTACTAACAGTTTAACTGATAATTCATCTGAAGAAGGTGGAGGTTGTCTAATTGCAACAGCAACATACGGCTCAGAACTAGCCCCACAAGTACAACAACTCAGAGAGTTACGTGACAATCAATTAATGAACACAGAATCTGGAGCTGCATTCATGGGCACATTCAACGATGTTTATTACTCATTTAGTCCAATTATAGCTGATTATGAGCGTGAAAACCCATACTTCAAAGAGGCAGTAAAGCTTGCAATTACTCCAATGATCAGTTCATTGTCTCTAATGGAAAATGCAGAAACTGAGTCAGAAGTTTTAGGATTAGGATTGTCAGTGATTACATTGAATATTGGTATGTATCTGGGAATTCCAACAATTATTATTTTTGGAATTAAGAAAAGAAATTAATTCTTACCAAACATCGTCTACTTCATCAAGTTCTTTGTATTCTTTTTCAGTTTCACGTTTGATGTAATTCAGTCTTGAAACATCTCTATCAAAAAACAAATCTATTATCCAATCTAAAAATACGCGTGTTTTTTTGTCAAATGTTGGTACCTTTGACAAATACACATTTCTCCAAATTAGCCAAGCCAAAAATCCTGATATATTCATCCCAAGAATTGTTGCAATACCAGTTCTTTTACCAATTATTGCTAATTGACCTTTAGATTCATAAACAAATTTTTCTTTTTCAGAATTTTTAACTATGGCAATTAAATTTTTAGCAGCTAATTTTGCTTGGGCTTCTGCAATTTGTGCAGTTGGTGGTAATGGTCTGTTAGTAGTTGGGTCCACAAATAATGCACAATCCCCAATTGCAAAAACTCCTGGAAATTCTTTAAGCTCCAAAAATTTGTTGACTACAATTTTTCCTTTATCTGTTTTAAACATTGATCTTTTAATTGTACTAACTGAAGTAATTCCTGCAGTCCAAATTAGTGTTTTTGTAATTATAGAACTAACTTCAGATTGGTCTATGGAGTCTTTTGGTGTTTCATCTAACGATTTTATCATTACTTCATTTCCATCAAAACTAGTCACTGCTTTTTTTAATTGAATATCCATTCCTCTTTTTGTTAATTGTTCTTTTGCAAAATTTGCTAATTTTTTATTTGCACCACCTAAAATTTCTCCCATTGCTTCTAATACAATCACTTTAACATCATCTTTCTTTATTGTCGGATAATGTTTTGTTGCATCAAAAAGTAAATCTAATAATTCTCCAGCAGTTTCAATTCCTGCATAACCTCCACCAACTACTACAAAATTTAACATACCTTTTCTTAAGATTGGATCAGTCTCATTTTCTGCTTGCTCAAGCATATCGATAACTCTATTTCGTAACATCACAGCATCGTTTAGTGTTTTCATTGTGTATGCATTTTTTTCAACATCAGCCATGCCAAAAAAATTAGTTTCACTACCAAGTGCTACCACTAAAAAATCATAATGAATTGAAATACTTCTTTTATCCCTAGTTCCCCATAATGTCACTAATTTTCCATGTGGATCAATATTCTTTATTCGTCCTTCATAGAATTTTGTTTTTTTACATATTGTTCGAATTGGAAAAACTATATGCCTAGTTTCAATCATTCCTGAGGCTACTTGAGGTAACATTGGAGTGAATAATAGAAAATTATCTTCTCCTATCATTACTAACTCCATTTCAGGATCATTACCAAATTCTTTTTCTAATTTTTTTGCACATTCTACTG
This sequence comes from Marine Group I thaumarchaeote, assembly GCA_044358425.1. GTDB lineage: Archaea > Thermoproteota > Nitrososphaeria > Nitrososphaerales > Nitrosopumilaceae > Nitrosopumilus. The sequence continues at coordinate 2,640 of CP054849.1, forward strand.
CTGCAAATCCACTTCCTAAAATAACAATTTTCTTCTTATTTTTTACCAATTACTGACTTTTGTATGCTGAATAATTAAAGGATGTTAATTGAAATTAAAGTAATGGCACTAGTATGTTATTTTCTCATAATATCTGAATGTAAAATATCATATGCTCTTGATGAATCTCTTTCATTTAGAATTATTGTAATGTTATCTTGACTGAAAAATGCATTAACTAATTCTACACCATTTGCATGTAATACCTCTGCAACATAAGATACTACATCAGACTGATTCTGGGAACTTGGTATTGAAATTCTTATTTTTGCCAATCCAGTGCTAAACATATCTTCTCTTTCTGAAACACTATTGAAAATTTCTCTAATATCATCCATATCTTCAGTAAGGAATCTAAATGAATCAGATAATCTAAAAAATTCATAATCATTTGTTACTTTAGAGAATTTATCTAAAATTGACATAGGATCCATTTCATTTGAATCCTTTACAGAAAATCTGACATCCATAATTCCATCAGTTAAAGCTAATCTTGCATTTTTCAAAACTGATTCTTCTTTCATTTCTTCTTTAGTTTCAAATGAATCTGCATATCTTTTGATTGCAACAACAACTGTGTTCAGATTAACAGAATTTCCTAAAATTTTTTCTATTTCTGGTTGAATCTTAACTGCTAATGCAGTATAATTTATCAAATCCATTTTCATACAATCATAAATTGATCTATTTCTGGTAATGACTTCTCTAACAACTTCTGGAACAGACATCACTGATCTCATAAAATTTATTATATTATGTCAGATATAATAGGATTATGTAATAATATCAATATTAATTCGATATATTTATATAATGTAATACATATTACATTATGTAGATAAATATGACAAGTTTCTTTGATACCGAAATTGATAGAATCTTCAAAAAAATGTCTGAATCATTTTTTGATGCAAATGGCATGATTGAAGAATTCAACGGTAATTCCAATTCTGGCCCGATTTTTTATGGTTATACAATGACCATTGGTCCAGATGGAAAACCTTCTGTGCAAGAATTTGGAAACGCAAAACCAGATCGTCTCCCTGTTTCTAATGCCAGAGAAGCAATTGTTGATACAATTGTAGATGAAAAAGAGAAAGTAGTAAAACTCATAGCTGAAATGCCAGGAGTTGAAAAAACTGATGTCAAAATTTTAGTTGACAAAAATGTTGTAAATATAACTGCAGAACGTGGTGATAAAAAATATCACTGTAAAGTTCCACTTCAACATAAAGTTGATGAAAATTCTGCAAAAGCTACTTACAAAAATGGAATCTTGCAATTGGTTTTCAAACTAGTTGTAGAAAAACAAACTGGTAAAAAAGTGGAGGTTGAATAACCCCCCTTCCTATTTTTTGAGGCTTTATGATGAATAAAATAATTTTAAAAATAAATGAAATTCCACAACAACATGTTGGTAAAGGTCGAGCAATTATTGATCCAAAAATAATTGAAGAACAAAATTGGAATGTTGGTCAAATATTGGAATTAACTTACAATAAAAAAACATATGTTAAACTTTGGCCAGCATCACCAGAAGAATATGGTGCAAGTTTAATCAAAATTGATGGTATTACTAGACAAAATATTGGTGCAGGATTAGATGACAAAATATCTATTAAATCTGTTGAAGCTGCAAATGCAGAACAAATTACCTTATCTCCAACAGAAAAAATTGCAATAGATGGATTACAAGAATATATGATATACAATTATCTTAATCACGTATTTTCTAATGGGGATACAATATCTCTTAATACACAAATGGGAAGTAAAATTCAATTTGTTATAACAAATACAAAACCATCAAAACCTGTAATTGTTACTGAAAGTACTTTATTCAAACTTGGTTCATTAACTAAAGCTGTTGATTCTTCTGTACCAAGAATCACATATGATGAATTGGGAGGTCTAAAAAATGAAGTTCAAAAAATTCGTGAAATTGTAGAATTACCAATGCGTCATCCTGAATTATTTGATAAAATAGGCCTAGAAGCTCCAAAGGGTGTTTTACTTTATGGTCCACCAGGAACTGGTAAAACTTTGATTGCAAAAGCAGTGGCTGGAGAAACAAATGCTCATTTTATTTCTCTAAGTGGACCTGAAATTATGGGCAAACATTATGGAGAAAGTGAAGAAAAAATTAGAGAAATCTTTACGCAAGCCGAAGAAAATTCTCCTAGTATCATTTTCATTGATGAAATAGACTCAATTGCTCCAAAAAGAGATGAAGTTTCAGGAGAATTAGAGAAAAGAATAGTATCTCAATTACTGACGTTAATGGATGGTATGAAATCTAGGGGTAAAGTTGTAGTGATAGCAGCTACTAACAGACCTGATTCTATTGATCCAGCATTAAGACGACCAGGAAGATTTGATAGAGAAATTGAAATTGGAATTCCTGATAATGATGGTAGACTGGATATTCTTTCAATTCATACACGTGGAATGCCAATTAATGAAAAAGTCAATTTGAAACAAATCGCAAAAACCACTCATGGATTTGTTGGGGCTGATTTAGAAACTTTGTCAAAGGAAGCAGCAATGAGATCATTACGCAGGATTCTTCCTGAGATTGATCTTGAAGAAGAGAAAATTTCTTCAGAAATTCTTCAAAAAATTGAAATTAGTAATGATGATTTTCGAGAAGCACTAAAGGAAGTTAGACCTAGTGCACTAAGAGAAGTTCAGGTTCAAATTCCTGATGTAAATTGGGATGATGTTGGAGGTCTTGATGAGTTAAAGGATGAATTGCGTGAAGCTGTTGAATGGCCTATTAAACATAAGGAAGCATATGACTATGTTGATGTAGAAGCACCAAAAGGTATTTTATTACATGGTCCACCAGGAACTGGTAAAACTTTGATTGCAAAAGCACTTGCAAAAATGACCGAATCTAATTTCATTAGTATCAAAGGACCCGAATTATTATCAAAATGGGTAGGTGAGTCTGAGAAAGGAGTTAGAGAAATTTTTAGAAAAGCAAGACAAGCAGCACCATGTATAATATTTTTAGATGAAGTTGATGCACTTGTACCAAGAAGAGGTAGTGGAAGTTCTGATTCACATGTAACAGAAAATATTGTTTCACAAATTCTTACTGAAATAGATGGATTAGAAGAATTACATAATGTGTTAATTATTGGAGCAACAAATCGATTGGATATTGTTGATGAAGCACTTTTACGACCTGGAAGATTTGACAGAATTATTGAAGTAGGAAATCCTGACTCTAAAGGAAGAACGCATATTTTTGAAATTCATACTAAAAAGAAACCACTTGAAAATAATGTGAATATTAAAAAATTAGTAGAAATGACGGATGGATTTAGTGGTGCAGAAATAGCTGCAATTACCAATAGAGCGGCTTTAGTTGCATTGAAAAGATATGTTGCTGGTAAATCTCAAAATATTAAGGAAATTAAAATTACACAACAAGATTTGATTGATGCTGTTGATAAGATAAGACCTCAAAAAAAGTAAGCACCTATACCTCAAGCGATAAAATAGTCTAAATACTGAGGATAATGTGTTAAAATATGAAACTTTTACTAGATTTTGAACCTTGTAAAGAATGCAAAGAAATGATGACTGAATTAAGCAGTCCTGAAATGATTTTTGCTGACGAAAAAATAAGAATAGATCAATCTGCTAAATTTCTTCGACATTTGACGTATAATCATAATGAGGTTTTGCAAGCTGTAATGGAAGATCTTCCAAAACAGAAAAAGGATCAAGAACCTGATTTTTATCAATAATTAATTTTTCCTTATTTTAGTAAAATCTACACCAAGAATTTCTTTCCTAATAATTTTTAAAATTTTTATTTTTTAATAGATTCTAAAGAATGTCCACGATTTGTAATCATTTGTGTAACTGCTTCTATAGTATAATCAAGCCCATGTTCTTCTTCAAAATGATCTCTTAATTTTTCAATCAAGCCCATAGTTAATTCTTCATCTAAAGCTAGATCACATTCATAACCATAATCACTACATCTTATTTTAATTGACATTACGTTTTTGAATTCTCAAAGCTATAAAAATGTCAGCATATTTTTTTGATAATACCACTAATAACCCCTAAAACTAATTTTAAATCAATGAAAGGTTTGGAATTTATTTTTCTTGGAATGGGTTCTGTTCTAGGTGCATTTCTAAGATACAAACTTACTGAATCACCATTAATTTTCAATACATTACCTGTTAACGTTTTGATAGTCAATATTGCTGGAGCATTTATTCTTGGAATATTTGTAGTAGTTTCACAACAATGGCATCTTGATTCAAAATATTCGTTATTTGCTGCTGTTGGTTTTTGTGGTTCATTGACTACAATGTCTGCATTTGCACTTGATTCTAGTAATCTACTTGAAAGTAACCAATACATTTCATTTATTGTTAATATTTTTACAAATGTTGGATTATCTATTGCAGCCTTAATTGGAGGAAAATCCTTAATGAGTGCAATAATTAATAATTAATTGAAGATGGTTTACTCATATCAGGTAGTTAAATTCCAAACAATTTCATTTGTAAATGGAGTTCATTGGTCTCAATCTGTTAGTGATAAAGGGATTTTGTACAAATCTCTAAAAGATCCATTTTCAAAACTAATTGTACAATCTCAAAATGGCTCAAAAAAATTATACCATATTCCAAAAGATCGAACAGTTGTTGTAAATAATGATACTGTACATTTTCTAGGTGAACCAGCTTAACCGGTAATGGTAATATTGATAAATATCAAATTGAATTTATATCACTAATTTTGTATTAGTATATTGTTAGAATTAACCAAAAAAGTATTTGGAAATATCATGACTCAAGAAATTATTGGTTCAGAACCATCTATTTCTGAAATAAAGATTAGATTTGAAAATGAATTTCAAATATTAATTAAAAATTTAGAATCAATTTCTAAACAAAATTTGGAAAATATATTGCAAAAGCAAAAAATTTCACAAAAACATGTGAATACTAGACCTGGAGCTATGGCTTTGAATCAAAGTAAAATTGAAATGTTTAACGATTACAATAACAAATATCTTAACAAAATTAATGAAAAATTTACTACTTTTTAGAATCATCTGATGGTTTTATAAATCCGCCATCAAATTTTTCATGATACTCATCTACTTCTTCAGTAACAATTTCATTATCTGATGAATCATCTGATGGTTTTACAAATCCTCCTCGAATTGAATCTGGTGGTGGAATTTTTTTTGATTTTCCTAACCCTATTGTTGTAATTATTACAGAGGATAAAATTATGAAAAATATCATTTGTGGATATGCTTCTGCATTTGGTAATCCCATAGTTATTGGATAAGTTGCAAGTACTGCAGCAGCTAACCCCCTTGGAATCATTGAATTTGTTACTGATTTATCTAATCTAGAAAATCTTTTTGTTAAAACAGCTTTTACAACACCTGCTCTGCCAACAAATACTGCAATTGTTATCACAATTCCAAATATCATGTATTCAATTTGTCCAAATGTTGCCATCAACCCAACAAATACAAAGAAAAATGATCTTACCAAAAATGTCAGTTGATTATGGGTTGGATCATCCATCTCGATTCTAGGAACCTTGAATCTAAGAATTCTGGAAAGATGTCTTTTGTTACCAATCATTAAACCAAATACTAAGGCTGTTAGTGCTCCTGATTCTCCAAATGAATTTGCTAAGAAAAATAGTACAAATAATATTGATAATGTCAACATATACGCGTGTTGTGCATTTCCAAATTTTGTTGAAATATACATCCAAGGTATTCCTACACCAAATCCTAAAACTAAACCAACAACAACTGCTCTGCCAATTGTTTCTTGTAATGTTTGTAAATCAAAATGACCAGCAAGAACAGCTTCAAATAAAATGAATGCAATAATTGTGGCAAGAATATCTGTCACTGCTGACTCAAAGCTCAGAATTGATTTTGTTTCTTCTGATATTCTGATATTTCTAACTAAACCAAAAACGATTGCTGAACTACTACCTCCAACAATTGAAGCTAGCAAAATACTTTCTAGCCAAGTCCATTCTAGAACGTAATGTGTTGCAACTGAAATTATTATTACAGATAGGATAAAACCCACAATAGCTAAAGTAACTGAATAATGCGCAGTTTTTATTACATGTTTGATATCTAAATTTAATCCACCATCAAACATGATAATTATCAATGCAAGTGCTGCAAAATATGGGACGACTTGAATAACAGCTTCAGCTTGAATAATTCCAAATACTGGTCCTATAATTACACCTAGAATCATTAAAAATGCTACATCTGGAATACCTGTTTTTTTAAAAAATGCTTCTCCTGCAACTCCAAGAAATATTACAACACCTGCTGCAAGTAATATTATTGGTGCAGTAGCAATTGGCTCATCCTGTATTGATAATGAAGAAATTGATGTTTGTATTTCTGTTAGTTTATTCAAAATAACTGATGAATTAATTTCTGAAAATGAAAAACCTTCAATTTGTGATGTTATCAAATTTAATATTGTTAAAGTAATTGTATCCATTACTAATTGATTGAAATTATATATGGTTAAAAAGTAAACTGAATTTTTCATGAGTGTTTTGATAGTTTGTAAAACATTAAATCCAATACAAGAATAATTTTTGTTATTGAGTGCAACTAATTCATTACGTGAAGATCATAAACAAATTAGGCGTTTAGATAAAATAATCATAAAATGTTATACAGAACTTTATGCAGGTAAAAATATTCCAATTTCAGATTTAGAAAAAATTACAATTATTATTGAGGAATTCTTTGATTCAATTCATTATTCTCGAGAAGAGGACTCATATTTTCCATGCGTTGCAAGTTATGATCATTTAAAACAAGAAATTCGAGCATTGTTAATTGAACATGAGTTTTCAAGAAGAATTGCAATTCAAATAAAAAAGCATGTAAAACGATGGAAAAATGGTGAAGATGCACGGGAACCTGTTGCAAGATTTTTGAAAACATACTCTACTTATCTAATGGATCACATGAAAAAGGAAGAAAATTTCTTTGATAAAGCCGAAGCTGAAATAATATCTAAAGAGGAGGAGTTTGAAATGTATGAACAATTCAAATCTGTAATGACAGTTTCAAAAAAAATGGAAGATATGATCAAAGAGATTGATTATTTAGAAAAACAAAATTGGGTTCAAAATTAACGTAAGCTCTTTATTAGTAATTTCAACATTTTTGAATATGAAACCTTTCATTCTTTGGATGACTGGTCTTCCTTGTTCAGGCAAGACCACAATTGTAAAAGATTTGCAGAAAGATATTCCAAATTTGGCAATGCTTGATGGTGATGAACTAAGAGAATGGTTCTCGCCAAAAGATTTCTCAAAAGCAGGACGTGATGAACATAACAAAAAAGTTGCTCATTTAGCTAAGCTTTTGCTAAATCATGGTGTTCCAAGTGTAGTATCTCTAGTTTCACCATATGTTGAAAATAGAGAAAATGCTAGAGAAATTATTTCTGCAGGTGATCAATTTGCAGAAGTGTATGTAAAGTGTTCATTAGCAAAATGTGAAGAAAGAGATGTCAAAGGCATGTATGCCAAGGCTCGAAAAGGAGAGATTAAAGGATTTACAGGAATAGATGATCCTTATGAGGCTCCAGAAAAAGCAGATTTAGTTATTGATACCGAACATGAACCTCTTGCAGATAGTGCAAATAAAGTAAAGGACTTTCTTAATGAAAGAAACCTACTCTAATTTTTTAAATTCTGTTAAAATTTTTTCATGAATTAATCCATTGGTTACTAAGATGCCATTTTGATGATACACATTTTTGTTATTATATGTTAATTCGTTTCCTAACATATCTGTCATTTTTCCACCAGCTTCTGAAATAATACAATGAGATGCAGCTGTATCCCATTCTTTCATTTTATTTGTTGTAGTAATGTATATTTCGGCTTGACCTGAACTAATTTTACCAACTTTTAATGAACTTCCTATACTTGTGAAATCTTTAATTCCTATTTTTTCAATGAAATCTTTTTCTTTATCTGATAAATGATGTCTAGAACCTATTGTTCTACATTTAGGAAGTTCAGAAATTTTAGTAACTGATATTTTCTCCCACTTATTATCTGAATATCTAAAAGCACCAGCATTTTTTTGTGCAACGAATAAGGTTTTTTCAGTTGGCCATGCAATTACACCTAAAATTGGTTTTTGATTTTGTACTAATGCAATCATTACTGTAAATTCTCCAGTTTTATCAATAAAATCAGAAGTTCCATCAAGCGGATCAATTATCCAAATTATATCATTTGACAATCTAGTTTTATCATCAACATCTTCTTCAGAAAGAATTGAATGTTTTGTGACTGAGAGAATTTCTTTAATTATTTTATTACTTTGTAAATCTGCATCTGTTACTGGGGAATTGTCAGTTTTAGTGAACGTTTTGAAACCTTTTTCGTAAATTTTTAAAATTTTATTTCCTGCTTCTTGTGCAGCCTTAATTGCAAGATCTAACTCTGGAATTTTATTTGAAATTGGAATATTGTTCAATTATGGTTTTTCCTTATGTTGTTAATTCTGGTTTCAAAGACCATGCAATTCCTAGCATGATAAATGGAATTGACATGACCCCAATTATTCCTAAAACTGTATTAAATTGAGCGTCAGAAACTGCAGGATTGTTAATTATCCATGGTAGTGGTAATGTAATTACTATCCAAATTGCTCCTAAGAGAATTATTAGTTTAGCTCTAAATTTTTTCTTACTTTCCATATCATTTCGTAATTTTGGGTTGTATTAAATTCATGTGAATTTATTTAATTGATTCTCCTCCATCAACTGTTAGTATTGCTCCAGTAACCCATGATGCATCATCTGATGTAAAATACAATGCAGCTTTTCCAATTTCTTCAGGTTGACCAATTCTTCCTAATGGATGTTCATTATTCATAAATTCTATATCCTTTTGATTTTTTAAAAATGGTTTTGTCATATCTGTGTCAACTACTCCTGGACAAATACAATTAACTCTAATTTTGTCTTTAGCATATTCTAATGCCCAACATTTTGTGAGTACAATTAAAGCAGCTTTTGAAGCTGAATATGCATCTGCATTAAACCCTTGATATGCTTTTAATCCTGCATCAGATGAGATGTTAATGATACAACCAGATGTTTTTTGTAAATATGGTATTGCCTCTTTAGTAAATCTAAACTGTCCAGTTAAATTAACGTCTAATACTTCATTCCATTCTTCCTCATCAATTTCATGTAATTGTTTTATTTTTGGAAATATACCTGCGTTATTTACTAAAATATCCAGCTTACCAAATTTTTCAATTGTTTTATTTAATACATTTTGAACTTCACTCTTTTTTTTAATATCACATGTTATTCCAAATGAATTTGTAATTTGTGCTTCAGCTTTTCTTATTTTTTCAGAGTCTTTTGATGTAATTACTACTAATGCCCCATTTTCTGATAGAATTTTTGCAATGGCAAATCCAATTCCTCTACTTCCACCAGTGACTAAAGCAATTTTACCTGTTAATTTCATCAGTTTTAAAATTCAATTTCGTAATTTATAGATCAATTTAATGAAAAATCATTAAAATAATTTAATAATATTCACTATTTTCAGTAATTATTATTAAAAAATCTTAAATATTGATTTTTTCTATAATACTTAATGTCGAAAGTTGTTATTTCTATCGACTAATTTGCGTAGCCCCGCAGAACGAAAAAGGCACTCAGGCGTTTGACGCTTGACCACAAGAGGAAATCTCTTATTGTTCTGCAGTTATGGGGTTTACGCCTTTTACTTTATCAAATCCACTGATACTGAACCCTTCACGTTCCCATTTGGATTAATAGTAATTGAAATTTCTTGTGATGAATCAATTATAATTTTTTCATTTCCATTATATTCCCATGTGAAATATTTTGCAGTTTCAGATTCATGTGGAATGCCTACTAGTTCAAAATTTTCTTCAAATGTATAATTTTGACCATTTAATTTTATTGATAAAATTTCAGGACTGCTACCATTTGGAACAAATCTAAAAAAATATGTTCCTGGATCAATCAAAAATTCATCAGTATAAACTCCATTAGTATAAAGTTCAGGGTCTGCTAAAGTTATGTGAAATATATCGTCATTGATTTTCTCATTCTCATCTGATAATCCTGTAATCCAATCAAATACAACAAATCCCAGTATAGGAATAATTACCAGAATCACTATTTTTTTATTCATAACACAAATCACAAATTCTATTATAAAAAATATTTTTTATTCAGCTCACTAAATTTCACGTCCTGTTAAGCTAATTTTACACTTGAAATTAAGTAATAACTCCAGAATCTAATTTATGACTGGTCTTAATGATAAGTGGTCCAAACAACCAAAAACAGGCATAGCTGATAAAATCAATGATACAATCAAGCCTAAAGGTCCATTAAAACCACGAGTTCAAGATGGTATTAAAAAATTACAATCACAAATCAAAAAATTAGATTCTATGTTATCCAGTCTAAAAGAACGTGATGCTAAATTATTTCAAAGAATCGTTACTGCAACACAAAATCATGATGTACAAACTAGTAAAGTTTTAGGAAATGAATTAGCTGAGGTTCGTAAAGTTACAAAAATTTTAAGCAGTGCTAGAATTGCTTTAGAGCAAATTGAATTAAGATTATCTACATGTAATGATCTTGGTGATACAGTAGTTGCTATGATACCTACAATGGGATTAATGAAGAATCTAAAATCATCACTTGGAAAAGTAATGCCTGGTGCAGAACAAGAAATTGGTCAAATGGCAGAAATGCTTGGAGGATTTATGACTGAAAGTTTCGCAGGTGATGCAGCATTTGGTATCGATGAAACAACTAATGCAGAATCTGAGAAAATTTTACAAGAGGCTTCTGCTGTTGCTGAAAGTTCAACTGGTGAAATGTTCCCATCTGTTCCATCTGCTAGTAAAGAACAAACAAGCTCTAAATTTTTCTAATTTTCTACAGAATCTCTGCTTTCTTTAATTTGTTTAACTCTATTTCCTTCATCTCCTACTATAGTGTCAATACCTGAAAGCTTATCTCTCAAATTATTGATTATTGTAGCTACTTCATCTGCTTCATTTTCTACCTTCATTCTTTTATCTGCTAGTTGCTGAATTCCTCTATTTTCTTCATCAATGTATTCACTAACTTTTTGTAATTTTTCTTTAAGATTTTTGATATCTACTGATTCTTCTTCTATATCTTTTTCAAGCATTGTTCTTTTATCTTTAAGATTTTTTATCATTAAACCCACATAATCAATTGCTTCTTCTAATTTTGCGCGTTTTCCCATTAATTCTCCAATACCTATAGTTGATTCGCTATTTACTGATGATTCTACTGATTCTTCTACGTTAGTATTCTCTTCAATCCTTTCTTCCATCATTTCTCCTCCTTTCTCTTCTTTGAACTTATCAAACATTTTATGATTTTCTATTGAAATTGGGAATAAAAAGTTATTATGAATCTCAAAGCTGACCTTGTGAATGAATTTTGATCCAATTTTTTAGCCTCATTTTGATACAAATTTTGAGAAAATTCTCATTTTTAGCAAAATTAGGGGATTTTTTTCAGTGAAACGGGCGTTCCGCTTTGCGTTCCGCTATAAAGTTTCAAAATGTTCCTCATTAACAACACCATTCTATACTAATGCATGTCAAAACAACAGTATAGGTCCGAAATGGGCATAATGGGTGATATCTTAGACGTTACTGCTAATGGCGGTCGCGATGGAATCATTGTATCTGCAATCTCTCGAAAAGCCAACCTATCTCACTATGCAGTATTAGACAAATGTGAGAAATTGGTAGAAGCTGGCTTAGTAGAATCAGTCAAAAATGATAGAAATAGAGTCTTTCAAATAACTGAAAAAGGTCTAGGCTTTTTCCAGGAATTCAAAAGATTCCAAAATCTAGTAGAAAGCATGAATCTAAGGTATTGATCTCCATTGAGCCTATTAATCGAACCAATTCAATCGAAAAAATCTCTAGGAGACGAGGGAATACTTTTTGTAAGGAATGACAGTATCTTTGATACAATGGTCAAAGTACCCCTTTTGGTAGCTAGTATGATAATTGTAGCTGCTTTATTGCCAATCCAATCTTCCTTTAGTTCTCCTAGAGATCTTGATCTAATTATTTATCCAGATGGCTCTACTCATGTTTCAACAGAAATTGACGTTGATCCATTTCTAACTGATTATGAAGTAAATCTTTTTGGAAATACCATTGATAATTTAGTTGTAATAGGAGATAGTGGATTTCTCTTAGACGTTGATGTTATAGGTGATACAGCTTTAATCCAAACTTTTGGTTCATCTGTAATAACTATTGAATATGATATTCATGATTTAGTTTCTAAACAAGGTAGATTATGGACATTCTCTTTAGATTCTCCTTCTGACTTTACATTATTACTACCAAAAAATTCTGCTATAGTTGGTATGACAAATTTACCATTGAATATGGAAATAATAAATGAACAAAATCAATTAACATTATCTTCAGGTTCAACTGAAATAGATTATTTTTTTAGCACAAGTACAATTTCAAACACTACTGAAGAAATAGTAAATGAAGAAGATACTTCATCAAACATAATTATTGTTGGAATAATTAGTGGAATTATTGTAATTGTATTAGTTTCTGTTATTATAGTTGCTAAAAATAAACAAAAAAATGTTAAAACAATTGATGAAGTTGTAACCATTCAAAAAAATAATATTTTAGATCTTGAAAAAATTTTTAAATTAAAACCTGATTTAAGAGAGGATGACAAAGAATTAGTGAAATTTATTTTCGATAATAATGGTGAAGCACTTGAAAGTGAATTACGAAAAAAATTCTTACAGCCTAGAACCACAATGTGGCGTGCAGTTAAGCGATTAGAACGTGAGGGTGTAATTGAAATAGAAAAGAAAGATTTACAAAATTTGGTAAAATTACGCAAGAATATGGAGGAAGATAATTGAAAAAATTAGCATTATTTGCAATAATTGTTTTGATTTTTGGTACAATGTCTCCATCATTAGTTAATCATGCATATGGACAAAATGATCCAAGTATTCTTTTACGTATTGCTGTACAAGCAGAAAAACAAATTATAAATCAATTAGATAAAAAATATGAAAATCAAATACCAAATAATATCAATATTTTATATGATAAAGGACATAGAGCAGTTAAATCATTAGATCAATCATTGTCAAATAATGATATTGAAAAAGCTAAACAAGACTTTCTTTTAGCAATGAATTCATTTATGCAAATTTCTAGAATTATGTCACAATCCTCAGAAAAAGTTGTAGTAACGATTTCAGAAAATTCTAATCAAAATTTACAATCTAAAATAGATAGAATAGAAAAATATGTAAAAACTTTAGAATCAATTTCTCAAAAAAATAATAAAATTGATCAAAAAAAAGACCAATTTAATAAAGATTATTCATTAATTAAAGAAATACGTTACCAAATCAATTCTAATGAAAATCCGTATGACAATATCAATGAATTAAATAATTTGATGAATTCTATTAAAAAGGAAATACGTAATTCTATAGCTGAAAAGCAATCTAATTCTATCAAAAACTTTTTTGAGAAATTCCTTGCTCAAATTGATCAAAAATTAATGGAAGCAAAGGAT
>CP054849.1:16377-35495 GCA_044358425.1 Marine Group I thaumarchaeote
CAATGAATTAAATAATTTGATGAATTCTATTAAAAAGGAAATACGTAATTCTATAGCTGAAAAGCAATCTAATTCTATCAAAAACTTTTTTGAGAAATTCCTTGCTCAAATTGATCAAAAATTAATGGAAGCAAAGGATCTGGATAGGGATCAAATTGCAATTGATAAGGCAAATGAATTAATTCTTGAAATTCGAGAATTACTATCAAATAATCAAATTAATGATGCAAAAAAAGTGTATTCTGAATTAAAAGTTGTTCTAAAAGATATTGGAATTTCTGTAAAGATAACATAAGCTTCATATACATTTTGTAAAGAGTTCCAACATGGTCTCAAAATCAATAATTGTAGGAGTAGGTATTCCAATGATTGTAATTGGTGCTTTAATGGCTTGGTTATGGTCTCCAATGGGTGGAGAATTACAAAGTCAAGTTGAGTTAATTGGTAGTACAATTGGGATTTTGGGTGTAGTATTCTTTATTTCTGGATTATTTTATACAAAAGAACCGAAAATTGTATAGATTGAACTCATTAAATAAATAATGAAAAAAATTAGTATTATTACTTGAAAGTAAGACTATTTGAAATATTCACATCAGTTGAGGGAGAAGGTATTCTCTATGGAACAAAAACACTTTTTGTAAGACTTGCTGGATGTCCCTTCACATGTTTTTATTGTGATACTAAAGAATCGTTACCGCTTGATTCTGGTGAGGAATATTCAATTGATGATGCAATTCAATTAATTGATTCTAATTTACAAAATCAAACTTACAAAGTAAATTTCACTGGAGGTGATCCTCTAATTCAACATCAAGCTGTTGCTCAATTAGCAAAACATATTCAGATGAAAAAAATTCCTACATATTTAGAATCATCATGTTTTGATGTTGATCGTTTTAACCATGTTTTACCTTTTATTGATATTGTAAAAATTGAATTCAAAACACAAGATTCTGATTTTGTAGATTCTGAGCATTATGACAAATTAATTAGTCATACAATGAAATGTCTTGAATCTTCTGTAAATTCTAAAAAAACAACTTTTATCAAAATTGTCGTTAGTTCAAAAACTCAACCAACTGAATTCAAACAATTAATTACAAATATTTTTGAAATTATTTCAAAGGATAACATTGATGGATTTGTAATTCAACCAACTTATGGAGTTTCTGAACCTTCTTTGGATTTATTGCTTAATTTGTATGATATAGTATTTCCATATTATATTGATGTCAAGGTGGTTCCTCAATTGCATAAATTCATTGGAGCACCATAATCTTAGCACCTGCCTAAAAATCAGATTAGGTTCAAATACTAGAAAAAATGGGTAAAATTACAAATGGATGAAGAACGTGTAAAAAAACTTGTAAGAGAATTAATCATTGAAGTTGGTGAAGATCCAACACGTGAGGGATTAAGAGAAACTCCTAAACGAATTGCAAATATGTATAAAGAAATTTTTGCTGGTTATGACTCTGATTCAGAATTATCTGTCCAATTTTCAGAAGATTCTGATGTAGTTATTGCTCGTGATATTCAATTTTATTCAATGTGTGAACACCACATGCTACCATTTTATGGTAAAATCCACATTGCTTACTCTCCAAACGGTAGAGTCTTTGGGATTTCAAAATTAGTTAGATTAGTTGAAAAATATTCAAAAAGATTACAAATTCAAGAACGTGTAACTAAAAATATTGCCGATGAGTTATATTCCCAGGGAGTAAAAGGTGTTGCAGTTTTTGCTGATGCTGAGCATCTTTGTATGAAAATGCGTGGTGTTAGAAACGATGCAACCCTTTCTTCGTCAGCATTTAGAGGAATTTATGAAAATAAAGAAGAAAAAGAGAGTGTTTTGGCACTAATTAGAAAACGCTCATCAGATTCATCATTTTAAGAATCTCAAATATTAAATAATCAATATTTTTCACCATCAATATGGGAAAAGCAAATCCATATGTTCACATTCCAAAAGAGTCATTTCCAAGATGGATTTGGTATGCAGCTGAATGTGTTGTTCTTATTGTTATTGCTTTTCTATCGGCAGTTCAAATTACTAATACATTTGAAGGATTAACTACTGAACAACATAACTATATGATAACTGGAATTTTTGCATCATTCTTTGTAGTTTGGTATGTGTTAATTAGAAGTATAATTCTAAAAAAGAAAATTCTTAGATAAATAATTTATTTAAGATACTTTGTTTTATCTGTAATTCCAGCTTTAGTAAATGCAATTTTTCTATTATTACAAGATTCACAAATTCCACAATGAGATTTCTTATTTGCATAACAACTCCAAGTTTTAAAAATTGAATCACCCAAATTCTTCAAACCTGATTTTAACAAATCACTTTTTGATAATCCCTTTCGATACGGTGACCAAATTTCAATATTTTTTCGTAATTTTGAATTAATTCCATCAATTTCTCCCTCATTAAATGCATTTTCTAATTTTTTTGCAAATTTTGGACGACAATCTGGATAATTTGTGTCACCTGTATGTGCACCATAAACTACTAGAGATGCATTTAGTGTAAATGCCCATGCAGATGCTATTGAAAGAAATACTGCATTTCTGATTGGAACAACAATTGAATATTCAAACTTTGTAGGAATTTTTCTTTTTGTACTGGTTAAAACATTTGAATTTCCATAAAGATTTTTCATAAAATCTATATCGATAATTTTATGTTCCTTTAACCCAAGTTTTTTTGCAAAAGATTTAGCTGCCTTAATTTCCATATTTGCTTTTTGACCATATGAAAATGTAATTCCATATAACTCATATTTTGATTTTAATAATGATGCAACACATACTGAATCTACCCCGCCGCTAAATACAATCACTGCTTTTTTCATATTTCCTCATTTGATTATTTTTTTTGGTGTATTGCACCCTTGCTTGGTTTACAGATTATTGTTTGACAATCAATATTTTTTGATTTAAATCCTCTTGTCATTGCAGAACTGATTTTTTTTAAATCAAATGAATTTTTTGAAAATGCAATTACAGAAGGTCCTGCACCACTAATTGTTACACCATATGCACCTGCTTTTAGCGCATTTTGCTTCACTTTTTCATATCCTGGAATCATGTGTTGTCTGGCAGGTTCAACAATTACATCTTTAATTGAATTTCCAATTAATTCTGAATCCTTATTCATAAATCCTGCAACTATTGCAGATGCATTTGATAAATTTAGTATAGCGTCTGTTAATTTAATATTTTTAGGAATTACTCCTCTTGAAACTTTAGTTTTCTTTTTTGGAACATCAATTTTTGGAACTGCAACACACATTCTTAGATTTGTTGGCGAATCTATTGAAATTACATTTAATGGATTTGTTTTAACAATAACAAATCCTCCTAAAACTGATGCTGCAACGTTATCATAATGAATTGTTCCAGCACTAGCTTTTTCACCAAATCCTGCAAATTCTACTAATTCATTTGAATTTAATTTAATTTTAAATAATTTATCAAATGCTACGGCAGTTGCAGCAGCAGATCCCGCGCTGCTTCCCATTCCAAATCCCGCAGGGATTCCTTTTTTAATTTGAATTTCAACACCACTTTTAATTTTCAATTTTTTTTTCATATTTTTTACAACTAATCCAGCTGTATTATTTTCTGGATCGGTAGGAATATTGTCGTCTGTAACTATGGTAATTCCTTTTTTTGTTTTCGTTAATGTAACTTCATCGTAAAAAGCATCTATAGCTAATCCAAATGTATCAAATCCTGGACCTAAATTGGCTGTAGACGATGGTGCCCTAACTGTAATTTTTGATACCAATTAATCTTCTACCTCCTCGCCTAAATTAAGAATTCTGCTTAATGCACTCTCAAGATTTACAATCCCATCTCCAGTTAAATTTGAAATTGGTATTAATCCCTGTTCAAATTCACTAAGATTTAGTCCTCGTAAAATACTTGTAGTCAATGAATATGTTTCACCATCTGTATCATTAGATATTGCATTTTCTAATGTATTCGTATTTGTTGACCACTGCAAAATATCTTTTAATTTAGTATCTATTACATCTGTTTTTGTTATTGCATTTATTGTTGGCAAATTAAGTCGTAATCTAATTGATGTTGCAAGGAGTGCAATTGATACAAAATTTACTGGGGTAGTAATTATTGAACCATCAAAAAGAAAAATACTTGCTTTTTCATCAGATGTTATTTGATCTATGATAAATCTACCACTAGAGCGATATGCAAATAATTCAATTTGTCCTGGAGTGTCAACAATTAGATAATCTGGATTAATATTATTTACATCATTTTGTATTTCATCAATTTTTGATGCAATCAAATCATTTGCCATCACCAATCCGCCATTTGGTCCAAGATTATATTCTTGCATTATCGAAACATAATCAACATAATCTCTAACATCAACATCACAATTGTAAGGCATACTTTCAACACCTGGATCTAAATTTAACGTTGCAGCAAAAGCTCCATTTCTTGTATAATATTCATATAATTTTGATACAAGTGATGATTTTCCTGAACCAGCTGTACCAGTAACAAAAATTGTTTTCAATCTGTGTAGATTTCTTTTCTTTGCTTATATTTTAAACTAGATTATTATCAAGAAATTTTTGAGCTAAATTTTGGAAATATCTTAAAATCAAATTTTACTTAAATTAGCAATTTTCTGTGCCTGAATCTAGGCATGATAACCCACTACCATTTTTATCAACTTTCATATTTGATTCCATAAAAAAAATATCAAATGAACTGGAGACTCGTAGCCATACCTGTTACTCTGATCCCAATTATTCTAATTGCTATTCAATTTGATATTCAACCAGAAGATATTCTTGCAATTGGTATTTTCCCATTTGTGGGTGCAATAATTGCAATGATGATAAAATTGGTTTTACAGGGAGTAAAATTTGCATATATTACAAGAAAATATCTTGGCAATACTGATTCATTTCTAAAATTGATTGGTGTAAGAGTGGGTAGTGAATTCATTAAATTTACAACACCAATGTTTATCGGAGCAGAATTTATTGTCATTTATTACTTAAAGAAAAAAGGAATAGAGCTTTCTAAAGCTACGTGGATTGCACTTGTTGATATTGTTACTGAAGTACTTGCAGCAGGTATACTGTCAATGCTGGCAGGAATCATTGCATTATTGAATGGTGCATATGTTGTTGGAATAGTAATTTTAGCTACTAGTATTTCAATTACCGCACTATGGATGGTTATGTTTATGTTATCTTCTAAACATACATTTCAAGTTCCAAATGTTTTAGAATCTCTTGTTAAAAAATTGGCAAAACAAAAAGGAACAAAAATTATTGATCAAACAAATGACTGGATGGAAGAAACCTGTACCATTATTAGAGAAAATTTCAGAAGACCCGAATCTAAAAAAATCTTTACTGTTTCATTTTTAGTTTCAATTGCTTCTTGGTCATTTTATGGAATATCATTTATGATTATTGCAATGGGAACTGGTTTCATCATAAATGCATTTGATTCCATCATGGCAGTAATGGGTGCAAACGCAATTGGTAATTTACCTATCACAATTGGTGGTTCAGGGTTAGCTGAATTTGGAATTATAGCATATCTAAATAATTTGAATCCATTTGATTTTACTATCACTGAAGGAATTTTAGGTTGGGATGCAGTAATTGGATGGAGAATTGCAACATATTATGTTCCAATAGCAATTACATGGCTTTTATTAGTAAAATTAGCCTTGAGTAAAATTCCAAAAACAGAAAATAAATAGAAACCACTTTATCATTAAAGTATTTTTTTTATTTGTGGATTTTAAAAATAAAGTAGTTTTAATCACTGGAGCATCATCAGGTATTGGTAAACAAACTGCAATTGAATTTGCAAAATTAGGTTCAATTATAATTTTAGTTGCAAGAAGAAAGGATAAACTTGAACAATTAGAAAAAGAATTAAAAAAATTTAATGTGACCACATTGGTTTGTGAATGTGATATTTCAAAAAAAGACCAAGTAGAAACCATGTCAAAAATAGTAATTCAAAAATTTAACTCTGTTGATATTTTAGTAAATAATGCTGGATTTGCTATTTATGGTTCTGTTTCAGATTTATCAATAAATGATATAGAATCTCAAATGGAAACAAATTATTTTGGTATGATTTACTGCGTCAAAAATTTTCTTCCACTAATGATTGAGAAAAAATCTGGACATATTGTTAATGTTGCATCTGTAGCTGCAAGTTTTGGACTACCTGGAATTGCATCTTACTGTGCTTCAAAATTTGCAATGCTGGGTTTTTCTGAAGGTCTTAAACATGAATTAAGTGGTAGTGGAGTTGGAATTACTGTTGTCAGTCCTATAATGGTAAAAACTGATTTTTTTGAACATCCTTCATTTGAAAAAATGCCAAAATATTCTCCAACATCTCTAAATTCTGCAACAGTGGCAAAAGCAATTGTAAAAGCTGCAAATTCATCCAGGCTTGAAATTATTGTGCCATCAGTAGTTCGTGGTGCAGTATGGATCAAACATACATTTCCATATTTTATAAATCCAATTTTAGGAAAATCTTTTAAAAAACAATTAGATTCTACTAAAGAAAACTGATTTAATTATTCAATATCGTCTTCTGAGGATTGATTGGATCCACCTTCATCAATCAATTTAATTGATTTTAAATCAAATTGATAAATAGCATTCATTTCAATCTCTTTTTCTTTTTCTAAAAATTCTGAAACTTTTTTACTTAATGGAGCCTTATGCTGATCAAAAGTGAATTCATAAACAACTCCTTTCTCTAATTCTTTAATCTTAATCTTTTTTGCCACATCCATTGTAACTATCTGTCTTCCATCTTCTAAGGCATCATACAATTGAACATCAATTTTATCATCATCGTGATAAAATTCTAATACGTATCCTGAAATTTTTAATTCTTTAGGCTTTTTGAATTTAGCATTTTGAATCTCATCAGTAACCCATTCAGGAATATCGTCTTTCTTTTTTGCCATTTTAAAATACCACTAACTATCTAGATTCTTATCTTTTTTACTTTTATTCCACCATTCAAGATAATCATCACTTTTATCATCACGTGTTCTTTCTTTTTGATTTAATTTGTATCTAATATCTGAAATTTGTTCTCGTGATGCATATAATCCACATTTTTTACAAATGAAATTTTTAGTATTTTTATCCATTTCCATTGGTATGTCAACTTCATCGTATAATTTGTAAAGTTCTTGTCTATCTCTATCTTCTTCAGCTACTTCTTCTTCGTATTTAGTTAGAATTTTCTTTTTTGCTCTTGCTGTACATTCAGGACAAACAACCAATGAAATTCAGATTAATTTTTTCCATAAAAGCGTTCGCACTACTAATTTGATCGATTTTTTTTATCTGACACGCGGATTTTTTCATCATCCCTTGCGGTCCGTTCGCCCATCGAAATCCCGCGTGCCAGATGAGAATTTTTTTTAAAATTATCTATTATCTCTTTTCTTCTAAAATTTCAGATGCAATTTTTGCTGAATTTTCTGCTCCATTTGGAATGAAATTCTTTGAAAAATCTTTCAAATTATCTTCAAAATCATCATAATTCTCCTTAATTTTTGAAATTGCACTGATTACATGCTTGGTTTTAATGGCTAAAACTCCAAGATTTTTTTCTTGAGCCCATTTGATATTATTGGTATGTTCATCATATATGGGAATTCCAATTATTGGCTTTGATTTTCCTCCCATTATTTCACCCATAACAGTATGTGAACCATTGACCACAGCATATCCACATAAATTCAAAACTGTGTCTTTTTCTTGTTCTGAGAGGAATCCAATATCAATTTGAATCCAATCGATTTTTTTTTCTAACGCATCTGATATTGAATATTTTTTACCATCTGTTCCTAAAACTGAATCTATGTTTGGCTCATTTCTTGCATGTGAGATAATTCTTTTCTCATTTCTCATTTCATTTTGATTAAATGCCTTCTCATATCTTAGACCTGTTCCATCATTTGTCGATTTATTGCCTGTTCTCATCCAATATCCAAAATTATTATTTTCAATTAATTTTTCTAAATCTGTTTTGGTTTTAATTTCATTTTTTTTACCATTTGTAAAATGACCAACATAAACTACTTTATGTTCAGATTCTTTAATGAAATTTAGATTATATTCACACATGGTATATGGAGGTGGTGAATCTGCAACAAGAATTTTTGTCGCTTTATTGATTTGTTTTGCAATAAAAATTAATGATGGATAAAGATATGATCTTGAATTATATAATTTTGGTCTAAATTGATTTGTTACAAATAAACTTGGAATATTTCTATTATTCGCTAAAATATTTGATCCCATATCTCCATCGTTAATTACTAAATCAAATTTTTCTTTATTGTACAGTTTCCTTTCTTCCCTCAAATAATTAATTATTTGTCTAATTAACGATGGGTTATTTGAAATTGGTAATAGAATATTCATTAATGATTTTGAAACACTAGGACCAAATTTTCCATCAATAGGTGTGGGCATTAAAATTTCATGGATTTTTTCTTTTTTTTCTGGAAATTTTTTCAATAATTTTTCAATTACATGATCTTTGCTTGAAAAATGAACGTCTAACTCGTCTTTAATTTGAGCTGATAAAGCATCATTTAATCTCATCATCCTAGAATAATGACCACTTCCCCATGGGTAGATGAATTCACCTATTTTGAGCACAATTTCTTATCAAATATGCTGTTTAAATTTTCAATGATCTTCACTTAGAGAATCTAAAATATCATGAACATTATTTGCTCCTAATTTCACAGAAATTTCTTTTTTTGTCTTATGTGCAAATTCTACATCTGTTTTAGAAAATTTTGGAACATCATTTGATGTAATATTGATCATTTTTTCTAATTTTTTGATATTTCGCTCTAAACCAATCTCTTTTGCTTCTATAAACAATTGATTATCTACGCCTGCTAATGGAATGATTGGTATTTTCTTTTTACTAAAAATGCGATTTAAGGCATTATCAATAATGTTTGCAGGAAAAATCAATGGCGATAAGGATATGGATATTCTATTGTTTGAATAACTTAACAGAATTTCTATTATTGAATTTACGTAAATTAAATAATTTTTATTTCCATTTGGATTAATTTTTAAATTATAAAATTCTATTTCAATTTTTTCTTGAACTAATCTTGGGATTATCTGATTAATCATTTTTGCTAAATTCATTAATTCTGATTTTTGCCTATAACAAACTATTATTTTTGTATCATAACCTTGCTTTATGGTTTCATAACAAGATACTGCAGAAATTTCATCATAAATTGCACAAATTGTTTGTTGTCCCTGTGATTGATATGGTATTCCACCCTTTCCTATATCTGAAAAAATAGAAATGTATGCATAGTTTTTTGTTAAATATGTATAAAGTAATTTATCAAATTTTTCTTCAGTTCCTGGATGAGCACCCAAATTAGATTTTTTTTCAATAATATTTGACGTCGCAGCTATTTCTACATCTTTAACAAGAAATCCTTTTGATATTCCTTCTACTCTAACTAAAAATTTTTCTCCTTTTAATAATAAATTGCCTCCAATGGATGTAATTTCTGAAATAATATTTTGAAAATCATTTTTTACTTGTCTTGCAATAGTAATTTTTTCTATACCAAAAAGTAAATTGATAGCTGATGATGCAAATACTGGATCATTTGCATTAACTAAAATAATATCTCCATCGCGTTTTACAGAACTATATTTTTGATTTTTAATTTTAAGAATCTTTTTGATATTTTTAATTAATTGAGGAATTTTATTTTTAGAAAATATGCTTGGGAAAACTACTACATATGATATTTCATTCATCTTTTCTCCTTTCAATTCTACTTGTTTATAATTTAGCATAATTTTTTGGGTAATCAATATAAAAGAAATATTTTAAATGAAAATGTGACAAAATTTACGCAAGAACAAGTGGATGAACTTAATTCAACAATTAAAACTACTGAAGAAGCTTTACAATGGGTATCTAATAATTTGCACCCTAAAGTTGCAAAGGCATCAAGCTTTGGTGCTGAAGATGCAGTTGTCATGGATATAATGTTAAAAATTAATCCTAATTTTCGATTTTTTACTCTTGATACTGGTAGACTTCCACAAGAAACTTATGATATTATGGATATTGTTAGAAAAAAATACAATATTTCAATTGAAGCCTTGTTTCCTGATACAAAAGAAGTTGAAGAAATGGTAAAAGAAAAAGGATTGAATCTTTTCTATGAAAGTGTAGATAATAGAAAACTTTGTTGTGAAATACGTAAAGTTCATCCAATGAATAAAATGCTGAATACTTTAGATGGTTGGATTACTGGATTAAGACGTGATCAAACAAAAAATCGAGAAGACGTTAAAATTTTCCAATTAGATCATGGACATGGAGAAATTTTAAAAATTAATCCAATCATTGATTGGACTTGGGAACAAATTCAAGAATATATTAAAAAAAATAATTTACCGTACAATAGTCTTCTTGACAAGGGTTTTCCAAGTATTGGATGTGAACCTTGTACTAGAGCGATCAAACCTGGTGAAGATATTCGTGCAGGTAGATGGTGGTGGGAACAAGATGGCAACAAAGAGTGTGGCCTTCATATAGACCATAAATAGAGGTTCAGATATGTCTGAAAATAATTCAATTAAAGCACATGGTGGAGTTTTAGTTAATCGAATTACTAAAGTGGATTCTACAGGATTATTTTCAATTAGTATTTCTGAAGATTTAGCAAATGATGTAGAAAATATTGCTGATGGAATTTTTAGTCCTTTAGAAGGATTTTTGGGTCAACAAGACTTTGAAAGTGTTGTTTCTCGCGGAAGACTAGCTAATGATTTAGCATGGACCATTCCAATTGTACTTGATGTAGATGAAGAAACTGCTTCTAAAATGAAAGAAGCTGGAGATGTTTTATTAAAAAATCCTGATAATGTTGGGGTTGCTGTATTACATGTAGATGAAACATTTACTTTTGATAAGGAGAAAACAGCCCAGGGAGTTTACGGCACTACAGATTCCTCACACCCTGGTGTTGCATATACAATGTCAATGAAAGATTTTCTCGTTGGTGGAAAAATTGATTTTATTCAAAGACCAAATGACACTGAAATACGAAATAACAGATTAACACCAATTCAAACTAGAGAATCTTTTGAAAAAGCAGGTTGGAAAACAATTTGTGCTTTTCAAACAAGAAATCCACCACATGTGGCACATGAAATGTTACAAAAAACATCTATTACTACTCGTGATGGTGTTTTTGTAAATCCTGTAATTGGTAAGAAAAAATCTGGTGATTTTGTAGATGAAGTAATTGTAAAATGTTATGAAACTATGATAAAATTATACTATCCTGAAAATAGATGTCAACTTGGTACACTTCATACACAAATGAAATATGCAGGTCCAAAAGAAGCAATACATCATGCAATTATGAGACAAAACTATGGTTGTACTCATATCATTATAGGACGTGATCATGCTGGTGTAGGTAAATTCTATGATCCAATGGCTGCTCAAAAAATATTTGATGATTATCCAGAATTAGAAATTTCTCCAGTCTTTTTCCCACCTTTCTTTTATTGTAAGAAATGTTTAACGTACACAACTCCAAAGGCATGTCCTCATGATAATGATGTAAAAGAGCAAATAAGTGGAACAGCACTTCGTGAGATGATTCAAAATGGACAAGCACCATCTGAATTTATCTTAAGACCAGAAGTAGCACAAGTAATTTTAGAACATCCAAAGCCTTTTGTTGATTAGATATTTATTCAAACAAATTTACATTAGCTCATGAAGTATTTCTTTTTAGGAATTTTATTTCTGGGATTTTTGATAACTCCTGCATTTGCTCAGGAACAAACAAATCCATCATTATTAATTGAAAATCTGGAAATCTCTGCTGAAAAATTTAATACAGTTTTACGAAATGCCCCATTAATTCCACTTGATAATGTTCATACTTTAAGTTGGCAAGTTACACTTGATAATAATTTACTTTATGCAAATCCAAACGGAAATGCAGTTTTTCGAATATATGATAAAGAGGATAACAATGAATTCATTGAAGTAGGAATGGGTTCACAACCTGATTACAAATTTTGGGTTGCAGTCCAAACTCCTGATGAGGGATACGTTGTTGTTCATAGGGATTTAGATAGAGGATGGTATCCTCAGGCAAAATCTATTGTATCTTACACTGATAGAGCAGGCCTAACTGTTAACAATGGAGCTAGAATTGTTGTTACAAATTTGGATATTGGAAAATTTGAGATTGAATCATACTCAGTTCATGGAATGGAAGGAAGTACTGATCCTCCTGCAGTTAATTCAGGAATATATCTTGCTGAAATTTTATCTGGTGATCCAGGAAAAAATGCGTTTGCATTCTTTCCGTTTGCTGTTGCAGCAGGAGTTGGAATTTTAGTTGGAACTTTATATCTGACTAAGAGGCGTTAGCGTCTTTATAATATTTACAACTTTTTTTAATTTTACAAACATCACACATTGGTGAAATTGGTTTACAAATATTTTGACCATACATGACAAATGTATCATTGATATCAATCCAATATTTTTTGTCTATTTTTTTCATTAACTCTTGTTCTGTTTCTTCTGGATTTTTTGTTTCAACTAAACCTAATCTATTTGAAATTCTATGAACATGAATGTCCACTGGTATAGCTGGTTTTTCAAATGCATAAACTAAAACACAATTAGCAGTTTTTCTTCCAACACCTGGTAATTCCACTAATGTTTCAAGATCTTCTGGAACTTTATCTTTGTATTTTTTATGAATTATTTTTGAGACTTCTATTATCCTTTTAGATTTTACATGAAAAAATCCAATTGATTTTATTATTTTTTCTACATCTTTGACTTTTGCATTTGCAAGGTCTTTTGGATTTTTATATTTTTTAAATAATGCTTTTACTGCTTTTGTAGTTGTTTCATCCTTGGTTCTAGCTGAAAGAATTGTTCCTATCAAAATACTAAATGGACCTGTCTCTGCATTATGTAGATCTCTTAAAGCTGTAATTCTTGGAGGTTTTACAGAATTCATGGTATCTGTCATACCAGTTAGTATTTTTTTCATTTTCAATTAGAAATTACGCACAAGTATTATAACTGTAATAACAATATTTTGACATTGGAATTAACTCGTGAAGAAGAGTCTGCTCTAAAAGGTGAAAATGGGGAAACTATGCAAATGGCATACCGAATTCTAGTTGCTACCGGAGAAGCAACTGATGCTGAAAAATTAGTCCCAATTGAATGGGCTCATCTTTCTGGTGTAAATTATAATACAATTGGTGATGCAGGAGAAGAATTTCTTTCATCAATTAGTAAAGACGCCCGTGTTTCAGTAAAAACAACATTGAATCCAATGGGTTTTGATATCGATAATGTATCTAATTACAAATTAGATGAAAATTTTATTTCCAAACAGCTTTCTATTAGAAATTCTTATGAAACAATGGGAGTAATTCCATCATTTTCGTGTATTCCATATGAAATTTTTGATATTCCAAAAAATGGAACACAAGTTGCATTTGCTGAAAGTAATGCAGCAATACATGCAAATTCTTATGATAATTTAAAAACAAACAAAGAAAGTGCATTCAGTGCATTAGCAAGTGCAATAGTTGGAAAAAGTCCTTATTCGTCATTGCGTAAAGAAGATTCTCCAAACATTACAATTGAAATGAAAGTAAAAAATCCTAATGAATTATCATATGGAATGTTAGGCTTTTTTGCTGGAAAAGTGGGTGATAC
The DNA here is from genome assembly GCA_044358425.1 of Marine Group I thaumarchaeote. Taxonomy (GTDB): domain Archaea; phylum Thermoproteota; class Nitrososphaeria; order Nitrososphaerales; family Nitrosopumilaceae; genus Nitrosopumilus. The sequence goes on from CP054849.1 coordinate 30,217, forward strand.
TTCTGTAAATATTTCTGGTCTTGCTGAAATGGATCAAAGACAATGTAAAGCAATGTGTGGTGGAATGGGAACTTCTGGAACTTGTGCTAAATTTAATTTTGGTGAAGGTGATTCAAATACTGAAAAAATAGAATTTGATGAAAAAGAAATGCAAAATGTACATGATGAACTCAATACTTCAGAAAAAGGGGATATAATCACATTGGGTAGTCCTCAATTAGGTTTAGATGAAATTTCAGATCTTACTGCTAAATTGAAAGGCCGTTCATTTGAAAAAAGATGTATGGTTTTCTTACCTAGAACAGTAAAAGAACAGGCACAAAAAATTGGGTATATTTCAGAACTTGAACGAGCTGGATGTGAAATTCTTTCTGATTGTTGTACATGTCTGACCCCATTGATATGTAAAGATGATGTCGATGCAGTAACCACTAATAGTATCAAAGGTGCATTTTATCTTAAAAATTCAAATGGTGTAGGTGTTAATCTAAAATCATTAAAAGAAATTGTAGAAGATGAAACACGATGAATAAAATTTTAGTTTCAGGTAAAGTGGAAGGAATTGTTTTAAAATCAAATGATCCAATTAATTTTTTAGGTACAGTTGATAAAAAAACTGGAATTATTAGCGATAAGAATCACACACTATTTGAAAAATCAATGAAAAATTTGGTTCTAGTATTTCCATCTGGAATCGGTAGCAGTGTTGGTGCATATACCATCTACTCTATAAAATCAAATAATACAGCACCAATTGCAATGATTTGTAAAAAGGCAGATCTAACAGTTGCTACAGGCTGTGCATTAGCAAATATTCCATTAATTACAATCAGTGATGAAGAATTTGAATCAATCAAAACTGGAATGAAATTATCTCTTGACACTGATTCAACTACTCTAATTCATTATCAGTAGAGATTTCTTTTTCTAAATCCCCTAAACTAATTTCTTTAATTTGACTTTTTCCAGCAGGTAAAGCACGTACAAATTCATCGATATTTATTTTTCTTGTAATATCTTCAAATATTTTTAAAAATTCAATTCTAATTTTTTTTGCACATTCTGCCATTTCTAATCCATTTGGTTCAATTATTGCATAACAAATAGAATTTTTTTTAATTGGTTCTGGCGGTCCGCATGTTAAAACATAATCATTATCTTCTAATTTTATTATCCCAACAGCTAATTTCAGGGTCTCAGATTTGATAAAATTTCGTTGCCCTTCTATTGTAAATGAGCCTTTAGGAAGAAATTCTCCACTGGGTGCAGATTTTTTTACTTGGTCTGGAAGTACCCAATAGGCACTAACTCCATACAATCCTTCTCTCCATGCTCTACTGAAACAGACTGTTGCAGAAGCTATTTCATTCATAGTTGTATCTGGTACATGTTCAGCATCCTTCAAAATAAAAAATGGTGATCCAAAAATATCACCATGAAAAACTTTATCGTCTTTATCTAGGTGTTTTCTAATTACAGCAGAATTTGATGCTGCATCTCTTCCACCGATTGTAAGAAATCCATCAGTAGTCGTAAACCATCTATATCTTTCAAACCAATTTTTCTTTCGAATTTCTGAAACTACTTCTAAATTTCTTTCAGATTCAGTTTGATTTTGGAATTTCTTTAATTTCTTTTCTGTTTTTTCTTTAATTGCTTGAATTGAATTAATGGCACCTGATTGTTTTTTTGCTTGATTAAACAAAACAGATGCAATTGATTGAAGTGGTGATTCTGTATTTATCTTAATTTTTTCATCTTCTACAATTATCATTGAAATTCCTTTTTCATTAATCAATTTTGCATTATTTGTTGCCAAAATTGCTTGTGCAGAATCGTTTGTTATTGAAATAATTCCTTTAGAAACCATCTCATAAAGTGAATTTGCTACATTTGTAATCTTTTTTGATTTTTCTTTTACTGTTGCAATTGCTTTTTCTTGTTCAGATATTTGAGTTTCTAAATCTTTAATTTTTTTGTCTGAACCACTAGTTTGAATTGATTTTCCCTTATCTACAATATTTTTTGTAAATACTGTGTCTAATCCATCAATAAATGTAGGAACACTAGTAACTTTACCTTCTAATTTCCCTAATTTTACTGGAAGAACTTCTATTTTTTCATTTTCAACAATTACTGGTTCATGATTTCCTAATACAATATCTGAAATAATATTTTTTGTAGTTTGATAAATTTTTTCTATTTCTTCTTTTGTTAATAAATTGCCAATTTTTTTAGGATCTATATCTGTAATTTCAAAAACAGATTCAACATATTTTTTTGGTAATCCTAAAGTTCTTCCAAACCATTTTGCAGCAATTAAATCTGTATTTTTTAATTCATCAAAATCTGATTCTGTCAAATTAAAAATATCTAAATTATTTTCTGGAGGTTGTGTGTAGTCTAACCCTACACTAAGTTTTCTATGTCTTACTTCAATTGAATGTTGTAAAGCTAAAATTTTCATTTCATTATTACAAAGTAGAATATTTCCATCCCCAAAAAATTCTCCAACTAAAATGAATTCTTTTCCAAATCCCTCAAATGTAAAATATGCAATTCTTTCAGCACCTATTTGTTCAATTTTTTTTAATTTTAATCGAAGTAAATCACTTCTTAACCTCTTCAACAATCTATTTGGCTCCATTTGATCAATCTTTACTTTAGTTAGCCAAACACCAGACGTTGATATCATCATAAAGAGATCGCTTTTTTCTGTATGATGAAGTTTGAATAGAATACTGTCTTTTGTTATTCCGTAGATATTACTGATATAGTATCCTTGAACTTGTTCAGAAATTTGATTTACTAAATATCTTAATTCGATTCCAGCTAATGCCATAATTATCGTGTTTAATCTCTAAAATTATACCCTTCCTATACTGTGCTCAAGATTTTACCAAAGATATTAAACATGGTTTGCTTGATTTACGCTAGAAATTTACTTTGGCCAAATTTAAAAAGAAAAAATCAGCACCTACGCCTGGAAATGATGATTCTAAACCTAAAATTGAAGAAAATATTGATATTCCTGAAACCGAAAATACTCCTCCTCCTACAAGTAATTCAAAAGAACCATCAAAAGATCCACCAATTAACGCTGCAGAAAAAAGTGAAAAGGATAAAAAATTAGCTAAATTATTTTGGATGCGTATTGCTTTAGGAGTTATTGCAGGTATTGCAACTACTTTTATTTTTGAAGACATTGAAGGTGAAGAAAGAAGATGGGCATCAATTGGATTTATGATAATAGTATTTTTTGGTTCAATAATAGTTGCTAAAGGAATGAATATGCAATTACCATCATCAGATAGAAAAAAAATTGTTACACAAGGTATAGGTAGCTACGTATTTTTGTATTTGTTTACATGGATTGTAAGTTATACATTAACACACCTTGGAGATATCTCTACAGGAATTAATTTATAATTAAATTTTGAATAGGACGAATCTTTATGTGGAATTATAAAACACCTGGCATTCCTGATGAACATTTTGAACGTGCTGAAAAAGTTCCAATTACTAAAGAAGAAGTAAGAACTATTCAACTCAGTAAAGCTAGATTGAAACCAGGTCAAATCGTTTATGATATTGGTTGTGGTAGTGGCTCTATTTCTGTAGAGGCTGGAATTCAAATTGAATCAACTGGAAAAGTGTTAGCAATTGATTATGATGAAAATGCTGTCGAATTAACTAAAAAGAATTTAAAAAAATTTAATCTTTCAAATGTTTCTGTACTTTTTGGAAATGCTAAAGAAAAAATATCTGATTTAGAAATAGCAGATGTTATTTTTATTGGAGGTACAGGTGGTGACACTAGTGATATTGTCAAACTTTCTGAAAATAAACTAAAAACCGGTGGTAGGATAGTAATTGGAATTATCCTAATTGAAACATTATATTCTGTTTTACAAATTCTTGACACTCTAAAGTTTGATTCTATTGATATTACACAAGTCACTATTTCTAAGAGCAGAAAAACTACTACTGGTACTATGATGTTAGCTAGAAATCCAGTCACTATAATATCTGCTACAAAAGTCTAATCTACATTGAATTGCTTTCATAAACAATTTTGTGCCTAGAAATCAATTGATTTCATAAATATGGCATATTATTGAGAATGATATTGAAATCTGTATTCATTATTGCAATAGTAACAGTTACTATGATTGGTGTTATGGTTCCAAGCGTTTTTGCGCAACAGTTTGAAGATTTTGATTATACTATTCGAGGTGGAGAAGTTTTAAAATTTGAATTAGATTCAGATAATACAGCTTTACTAATTTCCATTGATGCAAGGGCAAGAGGAGAATTAATCATAACATTACCTAGAGCCATAATTGATGCAAAAATAGGTTCTGAGGATACTGATTTTGATGTGTTTATTCGTGGAATGCAAATTTCTTCATATGAAGAAACCATTACTCCTTATGACAGAACAGTCACCATTCCTTTCAAAAGATCAAATGATGAATTATCTATTGTTGGAACACACATATTTTCACAACCTGCAGTTACAATGCAGACGCAATCAATAGAGCAAATGCTACAATCAGAATTAAATGAAGAGATACCTAGTAGACAAGCAAAATTATTGATATTCTCAGATACGGAATGGGCTGGTGCATTTCAATCTTCAAACATAGACTTTACTGAAATAGCTGGTCAAAATAATGAAGATGTTATTTTTGAATGCAATTCTAGTATGGGAAGTCAAGCTCTATTTGGTGCAAAAATTCAAAAACTAACACAAGAAGGTTATTTAGAACTTTTTGTTATTCAAAATCAAAAAATATTATCACAGGGTTCTACTGAAGCAAGTTTTGGCGAAGTATACATTACAGATAATTGTTTATCTAATTCTGGTCCTACACCTGTCCCTGATGGTGGAGGTTGTCTGATAGCTACAGCAACTTATGGTTCTGAAATGTCACAACAAGTTCAACAATTAAGAGAACTAAGAGACAATCAATTGTTACAAACAGAATCTGGTAAACAATTCATGGGAATGTTCAACGACATTTACTATTCATTCTCACCAACAATTGCAGATTACGAGCGTGAAAATCCACACTTCAAAGAAGCAGTAAAGCTTGCAATTACCCCGATGATCAGTTCATTGTCTTTAATGGAAAATGCTGAATCAGAATCTGAAGTTTTGAGCATTGGAATTTCAGTAATTGCACTAAACTTGGCAATGTACCTAGGAGTTCCTGCTATTGTAATTATTGGAATTAGAAAACAATTCTAGAAAAATCACATTTCCAAACTATCAA
>CP054849.1:35500-44417 GCA_044358425.1 Marine Group I thaumarchaeote
TGTCACAACAAGTTCAACAATTAAGAGAACTAAGAGACAATCAATTGTTACAAACAGAATCTGGTAAACAATTCATGGGAATGTTCAACGACATTTACTATTCATTCTCACCAACAATTGCAGATTATGAGCGTGAAAATCTATACTTCAAAGAAGCAGTAAAGCTTGCAATCACTCCAATGATCAGTTCATTGTCTTTAATGGAAAATGCTGAATCAGAATCAGAAGTTTTGAGTCTTGGAATTTCAGTAATTGCACTAAACTTGGCAATGTATCTAGGAGTTCCTGCTATAGTTATAGTTGGAATTAGAAAAACAGTTTTTTAAAATCAGAATAATTTTTGAGAAAAGTAACCTACAATACTCGAGAGGATTTGAATACTGTGGGTTCTTTCTCACATTAGATACAGCTTCATTACTTTTAAGACCATCAAAGTTAACAATTTATCCTTTGAAAACCCGCTAAGTTGTTCATTTTATTTACCAACATGTAATCTAGACTTTTAATTGGGGAAAAAGGCAATAAAATCATGCCTGGATTGATTGGAATTGGAGTAGGTCCTGGAGATGTAGAACTACTTACAGTAAAAGCAGTCAAAGCAATTCAAAATGCAGATATCATCATGTGTCCAGCTTCTAAAGAGACACGACCAAGTATTGCATTATCCGTCGTTTCATCTATTATAGATAAATCCAAAAATCAAGAAATTATTAAATTAATTTTTCCAATGACTAAAGATAAAGACATTCTAGAGGAATCATGGAAGAGGAATGCCAAAATAATGGCTGAAACTGTTTTGAAAGGAAAAAATGTTGTCTATCTAACAGTAGGTGATCCATATTTGTATAGTACATGGATTTACATGCATAGAGATTTGAAAGAAAAATACCCTGATATGAATATCAGTGTAGTTCCAGGTATTGTATCCATATTTTCATTTGCATCAAAGGTTGGAGTCAGTGTTGCAGAAGGAGCTGAAAAGGTTGCAATTATTCCATCATGTTATGATTTATCTAGTGTAAAAGAAATTGCAAGACACTCTGAATCAATGATATTTCTTAAAGATGGTAGATATTTTGATCAAGTAATTGAGGTATTGAAAGAATCTGGATTCCCAGATGATTCTCTTTTTGCAATTGGACAAGACTTGGGAACAGAAAATGAAATTATACGAACTATGAAATTAGGTGAAGTAAATGATGATTCGTTAACTACAAAATATTTTTCAATTTTGGTGGTAAAACGTGTCTAACGTTTTTTTTGTTGGTTGCGGTCCAGGTGATCCTGAACTAATTACAGTAAAGGCAAAAAAATTAATTCAAAAAGCTGATGTTGTAGTTTATTCTGGTTCATTAATTCCTGAACCAATTTTGAAATTATGTAAAAAAGGAAAACTCCATGATGCTGCAAAATTAGTTAGAGAAGAAATTTTTGATTTGTTATACAAAAATGCAAAAAAAGACAAACTAGTTGTTAGACTTCATGATGGTGATCCTGCAATTTATGGTGCAATAAGGGAACAGATTGATAATTTAGAAAAAAAAGGAATAGAATCTACTGTTGTGCCTGGAGTTACATCATTTTTAGCCTCAGCTGCAGCACTTGGAACTCAATTAACTCTACCTGGTGTCACTCAAACTATGATAATTACAAGAGCAGAAGCACGCACAAAGGTTCCTAAAAGAGAACAAATTTCTGAACTTGCAAAACATCAAGCTACATTAATTTTTTATCTCAGTGTTCATTTACTCAATAAAATTTCAAAAGAAGCTATTGAAGGAGGATACAAAAAAACTACACCTGTTGCAGTTGTTTATCGAGCAAGTAGGAAAGATCAAAAAATAATTATTGGAACACTTACAGATATTGCAAGTAAAGTGAAAGCTGAAAAAATTACAATGACTGCTATTGTAATCATTGGAGATGTAATTAAACCAAAATCTTATGAGTATTCAAAACTTTATGATAAAACATTTACTCATGGATTTAGAAAAGCAAAAACTAAGTAGATAAATAATTTATTTTATTTTTAATACCAATTTTATTTAATTTATTTTTAAAATTAATTATATTACCTGATGTAAAAATTTTTAATGAATTTCTTTTTGATTGTTTATTTTTAATTTTACGAAAAATTTTTTTTGCAACTAAACTTCCTGGATCAACAAACTCAACTTTTGGGTATTCTATTTCTAATAATTTTTTTAGAAATAATAAATGAGTACTTGATAATGTAATCGTATCAATTTTTTCTGTAATTATATAATCATCTAAACTTTTTTTAATTATTTTTTTACAATATTTTTCATTGTTGAGAAATTTTCCTGATTCTACTAAATCTACAAGATTTGAACCATCAATTTTAAAAATTTCATACGATTTTGGAATATTATTTTCTGTAACATAATTTGCTAGTCCTTTACTGTTAACTGAAGCGTTGGTTGCAAGTATTCCTATTTTTTTTGATTTTGATTGCTTTTGTGCTAATTTTAAAGGAGGTTTAACATCTACTATTTTCCCTGTTTGTAAATTCAACATTAGACTAGGTGTGTTTGATGCAACAACAATAATGTCAGGCGTAAATTTTTTTTCTAACAAGTTGATTGTTTTTTTAATAATTGAGGCTATTTGAGCCTGGGATTTATTGCCATATGGATAATTCTTTTGATCTGCAAAATACACAATATCTGCTTTCATATTTTTTTGAATTTCTTTAATTATTGAAAGTGAGCCTAATCCAGAATCAAATACAGCAATTTTTGCCAATAATTTATTTTGATTAATCAACCATTATAGTTTGTTAGCTAATTTTACTCAAAAGCTGATCTAAATTTACACCGTTGATTAAGACTAAATTTCTAAATTCATTATCATGCCAAACTTCGACAGTACATGGGCTCGACAAGAGACCCAAAGTGTAACTGGCAAACTACGCGATGCAGTAAAGCCTCAAGGTGCATTAAAACCACGTATTCAAACAGCAGTTAACAAACTACAAGTCCAAATTTCGAAAATGGACTCAATGTTAGGTAAATTGCAAGAAAGAGATGCGCAACTCTTTCAACGAGTCGTGACTGCAATGCAACAACATGATACTAGCACAAGTAGAGTTTTGTCTAACGAATTAGCAGAAATTCGTAAAGTTACAAAGATGCTCGGCAACGCAAGAATGTCTTTAGAACAAGTTCAACTAAGACTGACAACTATTCATGATCTTGGTGATGCTATGGTAGCAATTGGACCAGCTATGTCTACAATGAAGGGATTGAAGTCATCGCTCGGAAGATTCATGCCAGAAGCTGATTCAGAATTGAATAGTATGACCCAGACACTTAATGGACTTATGATGGATTCACTTGCAGGAGACTCATTCAATATGGAGTCCGATGTTTCAAACGAAGAGACTGATAAGATTCTTCAAGAAGCATCCGCAGTAGCTGAGCAACAGATAGGAGATAAATTCCCATCTGTACCATCTTCAACAGGACTTTCGTCACAAACCTCTTCTACTTCTTCCTTTGAGTAGACAGTTGTGTTAGACGATTGTTACTATTTTTATTTATAATTCAAAAAATTTTTTACTAAATAATTTTACTAAGTTAAGGAAATCCTACAGAGTCAAATAAAATAGAATCAATTTTAGAAATTTCTACTCTACTTTGCTCCATTGAATCTCTTTTTCTAATTGTTACTGTATTATCTTCTAATGTTTGATGATCAACTGTAATTGCAAATGGAGCACCAATCTCATCCAATCTTCTATATCTTCTACCAATTGCCCCAGAATGATCTAAAAATGCGTCATATTTTCTTTTAATATTGAGAAAAATCTCATCAGTTTTTTCTTTTAATCCATCCTTTTTTACTAATGATAAAATTCCAACATGAACTGGAGATAAATATGGTTTTAATGATAGAACCATTCGTTCATGTTCTTCATCATTTTTTAAAGAATGTTCTAAGATTGTATATAGACTTCTGTCTATTCCCATAGAAATTTCAAAAACATGTGGTAAAACTTTTTCATCATTATCCATAACTTCAAATTTTTCTTTACTCATTTTTGCGTGACTAGATAAATCATAATCTGATCTATAATTACATGCCACAAGTTCAAGCCAACCTATTGTTGTTTCAACCTCAAAATCAAATGCAACTTCTGCATAGAAAGCTTTTTCCTTATCACCTAATTTTCTAAATCGACTTTTTGAAACATCGATTCCTGTTTTTTCATAGAATTCTGTTAAAATTCCTAAATAATATGCCACAAACCTATTTGGAACCGTACCTGAATCTAATGCCTCTTTACAAGTCATAGAAATTGGTTCATCATCAGTTTGAACTCTAATCACAGTCTTTTCTATTTCAGCAAATTTTTCAACATCATCTAACCTTCCTGGATTACAAAATACTTCAATTTCTGCTTGATAAAATTCTCTTAGACGAAGTAAGCTTTGTCTAGGTGCGATTTCATTTCTAAAACTTTTCCCTACTTGAGCAATTCCTAATGGAAGTTTTCCTCTCATAGTTTTAAAAAGTCTAGGAAAATCAACAAATATTGATTGACATGTTTCAGGTCTCAGATATGCTTCTTCTTCTTGTGGTCCAATTCCAACTTTAAACATCATATTGAATTTTTTTGTTGAACTAAAATCACCTTTACATTTTGGACATTGAATTTTATTTTCTTTAATTGCATTATCAAATTCAATTAAATCTGCACTTTCAGGAATCTCAATATTTGCTATTTCCGCAATTGTTCTGTCTGCCCTAAATGTTGAATTACATTTTGTACATTTTATTATTGGATCTGCAAAATTACCTAGATGACCAGATGCCTCAAAAACTGATTTAGACATAATTTGAGAACCATCAATCTCCATCATTCCATCTCTTCTGATTAATTCTCTTCTCCATAATTCTAGAAATTTATTTTTTAGACCAACACCTGAAGGGCCATATTCCCAAAACCCAGCATTTGCATCTGAATAAACTTCACAACTTGGAAAATAAAATCCTCTCTCAAGTGCTAATTTCATGACTTCTTCATAATTCATTATTCATTTACCTCGACAATCGTATACATTTCTATGCACATCCTTTTGCAATTTTCACATTTTCAAAATCATCTCTGTCATCATCAATTGGAGTTTCTAAAATTATTGGGATTTTTTTCTTATTTGCAAATTTTACAACTGATGTTATGCCTTCTTTTCCTATTCCACCTAATCCTAAATGATAATGTCTGTCAAGATTGCATCCAATCTCACCTCTTGCATCATTTAAATGAAGAATCTTTAAATTTTCTATTCCAACATGTTTGTCAAATTCTTTAAAAGTTTCTTTTACTTTTGTCTCTGTTCGTAAATCATATCCTGCAACAAATGCATGACATGTATCAAGACAAACACCAAATTTTTTCTTTGGCTTTAATTGTTTGAAAATTTCCCCAAGTTGTTGGAAGTCGGATCCAACAGAATTTTTTTGTCCTGCAGTATTCTCTAGTAAAATCATTACATCATTTTTTGTTTCACCAGCTTTCGTTAAACCTTCAACTAATTTTTTAATTCCAGCTTCTTCTCCAGTGCCTAAATGACTTCCAAGATGTGTAACTAAATATGGTATTCCTAATTGTGCACATCTTTCAACTTCATTGATTAATGTTTTAACCGATTTTTCAAACCCGTCACTTTTTGGTGTAGCTAAATTTGGTAAATATGGCATATGTGCACATGTGGCAAATCTATCAATTTTACTTGTTTTTAATTTTGATTTGAATAAGTCAATATCCTCTTTTGTGAGTTCTTTTGCATGCCATCCCCTTGGATTTCTTGTAAAAATCTGAAATGCAGAACATTCTCTTTCAACAGCATTATCCACTGATTTATCAATTGAACCAGAAATTGACACATGACAACCTACTTGCATACTTAGTTAATTTCTTAAAACATAATTTAAACCACCGTTCAAATCTTGAGAATCAGATTTTTATGTAAATTATTCAGTTAACTATTATGCTAGTTCTTGGACAAGATGAAAAAGCAAAATATCCATTTCTAGCAGATGCGGGTGAATATTTGAAAGATAAGGGTTTTTCTTTAACTCAATTTGGCAGTGATCCAGTTTTAAAATTATCAGTTGAAAAAGCACTTCATAGAATTAAAGTTGCAGCAGCAGGTGAAGTCTATAAATCCGATTTAATTGATGGTCAGGCATCAAAAGACTATGTTCTTGAAAGAGAAGTATTTTCTTTTCTTTTAGCAATAGTTTTGATCAAATTAACTGGAATGTCTACACTTGTCAAAAGATTTGCTTTGGCTGAAGCTAGAAGAGCAGAAAATTATTTAGAAAAAGATTTAGGAAATGCATCTAATAAATCTAAAATTGATTTAGCAACTAGAATTATTTACGATTTATTTAATATTGAAATTGTAAAAGAAAATGATTTTTTTGTAATACCTGTATCTGATTACTTGAAACACTCAGTTACTTTTCATGAGCGTGAATGGAAATTAATTAACAGACATGTTGAAAATGGAAAAGTATTTCTTACTCCTGATAAAACTGTTAGATTAATTCGAAAGGAATTAGGAAATTATATTAGTTCTAAAATTACTAATGCACCTAAACCATCTATGATTCCTGGACTAGAAAAAATCGTTGACGAATTAATTTCAATTTCTAAAAAACTCACACCAACTTATACAATTACTACTGGAGAATATCCTCCATGCATCAAACATGCAATTGACGTTCTTGAAAAAGGTGAAAATCTTCCACATTCTGGTAGATTTATGCTTGCAACTTTTCTTTTATCAAGAGGACAAACAGTTCAACAAATTGCACCACTATTCAAAAATGCACCTGATTACAATCCTAGAGTTACACTTTACCAACTTAATCATCTTGCTGGAACTTCTGGAAGTGCAACAACATATGCCTGTCCTTCATGTGAGAAATTAAAAACACAGGATCTATGCTTTATCACAAAAGAATGTGACAATATCGTTAATCCTTCACAATTTGGAAAAAAGAGAAAATAATGAATGAACTTGATATTAAATTTTTAGAGGATTCATTCAAAAAATATTATTTTAATCATTTAGAACTAATACCTGTGCCAGAACGTACATCTGAAAGAGAATTCGGATACCAAAAATTTAATTCTAATTTTTTTAATAGACACATTTCATTAAAAGATAAAAAAGAATTACATTTACTATTTATGCAAAATACTCCATCTGATGTTTACTGCTCAAATGCATACTATGCGTTTCCAAATTCTCCTATGAATGAAAAAGATTGGAAAGAAGCTGATTTGATTTTTGATATTGATGCAAAAGATCTTAATTTACCCTGTAGACCAAACCATAATGTATCTATTTGCAATGAGTGTAATGAAATTGAGAAAAATAGTAATCAATGTTTAAAATGTAATTCAACTAAATTAGAAAAAAAATCTTTACCATGTAAAATCTGTATGGATGCATCAAAAGTTGAAGTTCAAAAATTAATAGAAGTTTTAAATAATGATTTAGGAATTGAAAAAGAAAATATTCAAATTTATTTTTCAGGTAATGAGGGATTTCATGTCTATGTTTTTAATTCACAATTTCAAAAACTAGGTTCAAAAGAAAGATCTGAACTTGTTGATTATATTATGTTCCGTGGAGCAATTCCTGAAACATTTGGAATGAAAAAATTTAAACCAAATCGATCATTATTTCCTGATTTTAATCAAAAAGGATGGAGTGGAAGATTTTCAAAACAAGTTTTTGGTTCTAAATCAAAACGTTCAAAAATTATTTCAGAATTACTTGATAATGGTTACTCCTCATTCCAAAAAACACTTGATGGTGTTTCTGAACAAATTGGTGTAAAAATTGATCCTAATGTCACAATGGATATTCATAGAATTTTTAGATTGCCTGGTTCCATTAATAGTAAAAGTGGTTTAACTAAACTTCTTTGTACCGATATCATAAAATTTGATCCATACAGTGATGCATGTTTTCTTAATGATGAATCCGTTGAAGTCGTTGTAACATGCCCAATAGAATTTAAATTAAAAAATAAAAAATTTGGTCCATTTTTGAATGAAAAAATTACTATCCCAACTTATGCTGCAGCCTATCTAATTTGTAAAAAATTAGCAACAATTGCTTAATTTTGCTGGTAAGGCTTTAATTTAGTGAATCACGACTCAATGTGATTTTGTATAGCGCCTCTACTGATAAGCAGACTCCACCACCTGATACTGGAAAATTCATCAGATTAGCCATAATTGCTATTATAGGAATTGTAATCTTTGCGATGGTTGGAAATCAAGCAGTCATTTTATCAATGAATTTCACTGAATTTGGTGAACAATTCACAAAACCACTATACTATACTATTCTTTCAACTTTAATTTTATCAGCAATTGCCCTTATTCGTGTAAATATTTCTGCCAGATCCTCAATTTTCTGGTATGGTATCAATACTGCAATTGGATTTATTGCTCGAGGTCCCCAACAATCTGTTTCAGTAGATGTTGATAGTTTTAGAGATTACAAATTAACATCTCCGCAATTCATTCTTTGGCAAATTACTAAGATTCTCCTATTTGGAGCATTCTTTGCAAATATTATGTTTGGATTTGCAGCAATGTCATTTATTGATGGAAATACTATGGGTGTTGAAAATTTACCCAAATTATTCTCCTTACCATTTGTAACTCCAGAAACCAATCCAAATTATGCATCTGAAGAAGTTGTGCCAATGATTCCTGCATTACTTATATTGATTCCACCTATTCTTGCTGCAATTGGATTACGTTTAGTTTTGTATGTTGGTATTCATAGAATTATTGACGTAGTTACAAGTTACTTGAAAGACTCTAAAGAAGGAAAACCACGTTATCTAAATTATGTTTCTA
>CP054849.1:46101-66509 GCA_044358425.1 Marine Group I thaumarchaeote
GGTGTAGTTGCACAATTAGGTACAATTGCAGCTGTTGGTGCAGCATTTAATGGAGAATACTTTGTAGGACTTGGTGATACTCAAGAAGAGGCATTTGAACAATATTTGAAAAAGGTATCAGGTGTAGCATCAACTACAACAACAGCAGATGACGATTATGTTGAATTACTAAAATCAGATAGAATTGATATTATAAAATCTATATTTGAAAACAATGAAATTGTGATTGCTGAACCAACATCAATTCAAATTCCATTATCATTCAATGAAGGTGAATTGTTCTTCTTTACTGAAGATGATCGTGCTGATACAGAGGAATTCTTATCCAAATTCATAGATGACTTTGTAAAACCACGAAGCGATAGAGTATTCATGTGGGAAGAAAATGCAATTTTGAATATTGGAACTGTTTATGTGAAAGATGGATTACCTGAGATACATTATGTATCAATTGAGGTTGGCAACTAATTGCTTCTAGTTGTTGATAATGGTTCTATCTACACAAAACAACTAACAGATTTTTTAACCCAAAAAAAATTTTCTTTTGAAAAATACACTCCTAATACTTTAGAATTAAACTCATTAAAAAAATACGAATCAATAATCTTATCTGGAAGAAGAAAAAATGAAAAAAAAATTAATGAAATAAATTCAAAAATTATAAAATTTTCAATTGATAATAATAAAAAATTACTTGGTATTTGTTACGGAGCTGAAATATTAGCTCTTACTTTAGGAGGTACTATTAGAAAATCAACTTCTATTCAAAAAGGTGATGAAATTATTGAAGTTTTAGAAAATAATTTAACTTCAAAAAAATCAATCACAGTTTTTGAAAGTCATTCTTTTGAAATTTCTAAATTACCGCCTATGTTGATAGCAACTGGTAAATCAAAAAATTGTAAATATGAAATTATTAAACATAAGGAAAAATCAATTTTTGGAACTCAATTTCACCCTGAAATGAGTATTGATGGTAATAATTTAATTGAAAATTTTTGTTCACTTTGATTGATTTAATAACTCTCAAAAATTATTATTTTTATGGAAGAAGAGGATCATCAATTACTTTTACCTTTAGTTGAAGATGAAAATATTTGTCTTCCTTTACCGATTAATGTTGTATCTAGATATTGGAATGTTGAATTACCTATGGCTGAGGCTATAGATTCTGCAAAGAAATATTCTGACTTTAATGGAAGTATAATTATTGAAGGGATCGAACTTGCAGAAAGACATGGGCTATCTTGCAAAATTGTTCATTCATCCTTAAATGAATTAAAAAAAATTATTGATTCAGGAATACCTCCAATTGTAATTCTTCCTGGAATTCCTGAAATTACACAACACGCTTCAGTAATTACTGGTTATAATGAAGATGAAAAAACAATTTTACATTATATTCAAAAAGGTAACCAAGAAGGAGAACAACAAGAAGGTGCAATACCTCAAGAAATTTTTGATAGAGAGTGGTCAGAAGAAGGAAAACTAATGATAATTATTTCACCTCCTGATATTTTATCAAAAATTACATTAGAAAATGATTCTAAGAATAAATCTAATCGTTTATGTTTTGATTCTGAAAAACAAAATATTTTACAAAATTATTCTGAAGCACTTTCATCTTTAAAACAATCTATAGAACTTGATCCAAATAATTCAACTGCACTTCATTTGTATGCAACAATGTTAAATCAACAAAAATCACCTGACTGTGTTTCATTTTATGAACAAAGCTTCAAAATTAATTCTAGATCATATTTAACATTTAATGGATTAGGAAATTTTTATTTAAAAACAAATGAATTTGAAAAAGCAGAAAATTTTTACAGTAAAGCAATTGAAATTAATCCAAAAAGATCTGCAAAAATTTACAAAAATCGCGCTTATCTACGCGAAAAGTTAAATAAAAATTCTGATGCTAAGGAAGATCTAAAGTCATATTTGAAATATTTTCCAAAAGCACCTGACAGAGGAATAATAGAACAGGCAATTAGAGAAATTTAATGCGGAATACGGGATTTGAACCCGTGACCTTCAGCTTGGGAAGCTGACGTCATACCAGACTAAACTAATTCCGCTTACTATTTTTTTATAAATATGATTAAATATCTTAATTACGAATATACCTCATGGATGCAAAATGTCCTGAATGTGAACGAGTTGCAATTTTGAATGACGATGTAACTAGTGTAAAGTGTCCTCATTGTAATTTTGAAGCAGATTATGATACGTATCTTGAGATTATGAAAGATCACGCTATGAACATGGCATCAGATTATATTCCAGATCGACCTGGTATGTGATTACCAAAAATTACCTTTATCTGAACAATCTAAATGGGCTCCACAATTTGGACAAAACATATGACATGCTTGCATGTCGACCATTTTATTTTCACATCTCGGACATGTGATTTCCTCTCCCATGACTATCTATGGAATTATTGATTTAAAAATAATGTCCAAAGGTTAATTAGTACTTCAACTTTTTTTTCGAATACTTGGCAAACTTCAAGCTTACAATATCAGATATCAAAGGAAAGTCTCTATCTAAGGAACTAAAAGATAGTGATGCAAATCCATTATTGGGATTAGAATTAGGAAATGAAACAGATGCAGCAGTTGTTGGTCTTAGTGGAAAATTAAAACTAACTGGTGGTAGTGATAAATCTGGTGTTCCTATGAGAGATGATGTTCATGGTTCTGCAAGAAAACGTGTTTTACTTTCAAAAGGTGTTGGATTACAAGATGCAGAACATGGTGATCGAGTAAGAAAATTAATTCGTGGAAATATTATCTCTGAAGAAATTTATCAAATAAATTGTAAATTTGATGGTGAATTACCAGTTGAAGCACCTGCAGAAGAACCAGCTGCAGAAACTGAAGATAAGAAAGAATAACTTAACATATACCGATTCTATATTTTGACTCATGCATTGGCGAGAAACGCTTCCTGATTGGTACATCAAAAAATACGGTTATCAACCATGTGTCAATATAGGAACTTCAGGACATGTAGATCATGGAAAAACTAGTCTAATTCAAGCATTAACAGGTTCATGGACAAGTGTACATAGTCAAGAATTAAAACGTGGAATTACAATACGTGTTGGTTATTCTGATGCTGCCTTTTACAAATGTAAAAAATGTGAAGAACCATTAGGATATTCTACAACTCCAAAATGTAATAATTGTGGAGATGAAAGTGAATTATCTCGAGTTGTAAGTTTTGTAGATAGCCCTGGACACGAAAGTTTGATGGCAAATATGCTTTCAGGTTCTGCCTTAATGGATGGAGCATTATTGTTAGTTGCAGCAAATGAACAAGTTCCAAAACCACAAACAAAAGAACATCTTTTAGCTCTTCAAACTCTTGGAATTAAACAAATAGTTGTACTTCAAAATAAAGTAGATTTACTTTCTCATGATGAAGTATTATCAAATTATAAAGAAATTACAAAATTTGTCAAGGACACTAATGCTGCAAAATCCCCAATTATTCCAATTTCTGCTCAATCTGGTTTAAATCTTGATGCATTAATTGGTTTAATAGAATCTACCATTAAAACACCTGAACGAGATGAAAAAGCTGATCCAGTAATGCATGTTTTACGTTCTTTTGATGTCAACAAACCTGGTATCAAATTGAAAGATATCAAAGGTGGTGTAATTGGTGGAAGTTTAACTCAAGGAATTTTTAATGTTGGTGATGAAATTGAAATTAAACCCGGTCTAATGAATGAAAAAAAGAAATCATATGAACCAATTCTTACAGAAATTACCTCATTAGGAACTGCTGCAGGAATTGTTGAATCAGTAAAACCTGGAGGTTTAGTTGCAATTGGTACAAAATTAGATCCATCTATGACTAGAAGTGATTCATTTATTGGTTCAGTAATTGGAAAACCTGGAACACTTCCTGAAAATTCTACAAAACTAAAACTAAGTGTAAATTTATTTGATTCAGCTGTTGGAACTACTGAAGATATCAAAGTTAATCCTATCCAAAATGGTGAATTACTTAGATTAAACATTGGAACTGCTCCAGTTTTAGGTAAAGTCACAAAAGTCAAATCCTCTAATGTCGAAATTGAACTTAGACGTCCTGCTTGCATCTTTAAAGATGGACATGTGGCAATTAGTAGAAGAATTGCTGAAAGATGGAGATTGATTGGTGCAGGTATAGTTGGTTGAAGTAATCTGTGACACCAATTTTTTAATTCATTTAGCAACTAGACGAATCAAAAATATTGATAATTTAGATATGGAAATAGGCTCAATTTCTTTTATTGTTCCCGAAGTTGTTAAAAATGAATTAATAAAATTGCAACAAATTCCAGAAAAAAATCAAGAAATTACTCAAACATTAAATTTTATTAAAAAATTAAAAATTATTCAAATAAATGGAAATTATGCAGATGAAGAGCTAATCAAGTATGTAAAAAATAATCGAAGTATAATCGGTACAATGGATAAAGCACTTAAAAATAAAATCAAAAAATTTGGTAGTTCTATTTTATCAATTCATAATGATAAAATAATTCTTGAAAGTTAGAAAACTTTATTTTTAAATTAATTAATTGAATTCTATGTCTGAATTCACTATTACTAGTTCTGATTTTAATGATGGAGATGAAATTCCGAATAAATTTGGGTACAAGTTTGAAAATAAAGAGCCAAAATTAGATTTTAAAAATATACCAGATGGTACGAAAAGTATTGGATTAATCATGGATGATCCTGATGCAGTGGCTGCAGTTGGAAAAGTCTGGGTTCATTGGTTACGTTATTTTGAATATCCTTCAAAAAATTTAATTGTAGAAGGTAAAACTGATTTTGATGAAATTGGATATGGTGGACCAGCACCACCTAATGGAAGACATACCTACATTTTCAAAGGATATGCTCTTGATACAACATTAGATTTGAAAAAAGGTTATTCTAAACAAGAATTAGAAAGTTTGATGCAAGGTCATATTATTGAAGAAGCAAAATTAACTGGAACTTTTGCTCCATAGCGTTATTTTTTAAGAATATCTTTCTGCTAATCTATATCTCATGTATTTATCATCTGGTGAAAATTTAGCTGGATGTACTGATTTTGTATCTTCACCACATTTTGGACATTTATTTTTTAATGTGTAGTGACTACATTTTGTGCATTTTCGTAATTGAAATCTCATTTTAATTTTCTCTTGTTTTCTTAGAATCTTCTCTTGTAAATTTGAAAACACCTTTTTTCTTTTCTATATTAGTTTGAATTTCTTGAATTATTGGTTTTAATGTTTTTTCAGCAGATTTAAAATCTTCAGATGTAATTGATATTCTGTATTTTGGTGCACCTAAATATGTAATATCTAATGTTGAATCTTTTTTTATTACATCTAACAATGTTTTTTTAATTATTTCAACTCCGTCTGATTTATTATTTGTAATCTCCATTATTCCTCTAATTTCTACTGATGGTAATTTTATTTTTGAACAGATGTCCTCAATTGCAGTTGTAGTCTTTTTTGCTAATTTTAATTCTTTAATTGTAATAATTCCATTTCTTGCAATTTCCATAAATGCATCATAAACTGAATCAAATTTTGTATAAATTTTATCTTCAATTTTTTCAATTTCTTCATCCGATAGTTTTGCATTGTCTTGTACATTTTGTAACAATGTTTTTCCTTTTTCAAATTTTTTAACTTCTTTTAATTTCTGCTTTTTTTGATCTTTGGAAACTTGTTTTAATGATAAATCGATATCTCCTGCTTTTACTTTTTTTACAAGTAAAACTTTCTTTTCTCCGTCTTTTACAAATCGATTGACTGATCTAATCCAGCCTGGTGCAATTTCAGAAATATGTAAAAATCCTTGAATATCATCATATTCGTCTAATGTGACATATGCTCCATGATCCATCACTTTAGTAACTGTGGCTAGAATGATTTCACCTTGTTCTGGCATTTCTTGAATTTCAGTGGACAATTCTTCTAAAAATTTCCAATCTGTAAATTAATGTTGCTCGTTAGAAGTCAATTCCTTCTTTTGCTTTTATACCCTTTTGAAATGGATGCTTAATTTCTTTCATTTCTGTTACTAGATCTGCAACCTCGATTACTTCCTCTTTAGCATAATTACCTGTTAACACTAGATCTACATTTTCCGGTTTAGATTTTATTAAATTTAAAACATCATCAAGAGAAATTAAATTAAGATTTACTGCATAATTTATTTCATCCAAAATTACTATGTCGTATTTCCCTGATTGCATTTTTTCATTACTTATTCTAATTGCTTCTTTTGCAATTTTTTGATGATCTTCTTTTGGACTTTTATCATCTATTATTCCAACAAATCCTTTACCTATAGCAACCATTTCGAATTCTGGTTCCAATCGTTTGGATGATTCCATTTCACCGTAATGCCAGGAACCTTTAATGAATTGAATCATGCATATTTTCTTTTTATATCCAGTAGCTCTTAATGCAATTCCTAAAGCTGCAGTAGTTTTGCCCTTACCTTTTCCTGTATAAACAATTGTTAATCCATTTTTACTCATAAGTACTAGTTAATTTTTATCAGTAAAAACATTCGTAATTTTTGCAAGGTATCAATTTAAATAAAAAAAAAATTCTACAGATACATTGAAAATACCAAGAATTGTTTTAGCAGGAGCAACTAGCGGGGTTGGTAAAACATCGATCACATGTTCAATTATTTATGCTTTACAAAAAAGAGGTTTTTCAGTACAACCGTTCAAAGTAGGTCCTGATTATATTGATCCCAGTTACTTGTCAAGTATTTCAAAAAATGAAACATACAATCTTGATGTATGGTTAATGGGTAAAAAACAAGTTTTAGAAAGTTTTGTATCTCATTCAAATTCAGATATTTCAATAATTGAGGGTGTAATGGGATATTATGATGGATTTGAGGGAAATTCTAATCATGCTAGTACTCATCATGTAGCATCCATAACTAAATCTCCTGTAATTTTAGTACTAGATGCAAGTAAAACTGCTCGTTCTATTGGTGCTACAGCTTTAGGATTTCAAAAATTTCACAAAAATTCTAGAATTGTTGGAATTATTTTAAATAAAATTGGTAGTAAAAAACATGAAATTCTATGTCGAGATGCATTAGAAAAAACAAAATTATCTATTATTGGAGTAATTCCAAAAAATCCACTATTAAATTTAGAATCTAGACATCTTGGATTAATTTCTACATATGATAATAAAATTTTAAAAAATAAATTAGAAAAGGTTTCAAAAATAATTTCAGAGTCATTAGATGTAGATAAAATTTTAAAAATTATTAAAAATCCTGTACCTATTCCTAAAAATCAAACAAAAAGTAATAAAAAATCTAAAGTTAAAATTGCAATTGCTTTAGATAATTCTTTTAATTTCTATTATGATGATAATTTGAATGCATTAAGACGTAATGGCGCATCATTAACTTTCTTTAGCCCTATTAAAAATAAAAAAATCCCAAAATGTGATGGATTGTACATAGGTGGAGGATTTCCTGAAATATTGGGAAATGATTTATCAAAGAATCAATCCATGAAAAAATCAATCAAAAAATTATCTGATAACGATTTTCCAATTTATGCAGAATGTGGTGGATTGATGTATCTAACTAAATCCATTACAAATAATAAAAAAAAATACAAAATGGTTGGTTTGATAGATGCTGAAACAATTATGACAAAAAAAATGAGGCTAAATTATACAAAAGGAAAATTATCTAGTAAAAATATACTATCTGATACTTTACATGGATTTCAAGGTCATGAATTTCATTATTCTCAATTGAAATCTGTTGCATCAGATTCAAAATTTGCTTTTGATTTAGAAATTGGAGAGGGAATTACAAATCATAAAGACGGAATTATTCAAAATAACACTCTTGCTTCATATGGTCATCTTTATTTTGATAGTTCTAATTATGCTAAAATTTTTGTCAATAATTGTATAAATCAATCACGAAAGTAGATTTTTTTGAATAAAGATAGGAACCTCCTTTCTGGCAAAAGCAAGGAGGGCTCTATGATTCCTTTTGTTTGTGAATAATCATATTCGTCATTCATTTTATTAAAACTTCATCAAAATTTGATCCTAGTGATAATTCAATTTAGCTTATAGAAAAATAATTCTTTCATATTGTTTTCAAAAATTTTTCTGAATCATCTTTGATTTGTTTTTTCTTATCTTCTGACATATTTTTAATAGTTGAAAATACTGTCCAAAGTCTTGGATTCTTTTTTAATTTATTTTGATTTTTTAAAAAAAAGTTCCAATAAAGATAATTAAATGGACATGCATTTTTACCATTTTTTAATTTAACATCATATTCACAATTCTTACAATAGTCTGACATTTTATTGATGTAATTTCCACTTGCAGCATATGGTTTAGAACCCAGAATTCCTCCATCAGCATAAAGAATCATTCCATGTGTATTAGGCAATTCTACCCATTCAAAAGCATCTGCATATACAGATAGATACCAATCACAAACTTGTTTAGGCTCAATTCCTGCAATTAATGCAAAATTTCCAGTAATCATTAATCTTTGAATATGATGTGCATATGCTTCTTGTTTAGTCTGTTCAATACAGTTTTTCATACAATTCATTTTTGTTTTTCCATCCCAGTAAAAATTTGGAATTTTATTTTTTGCATTAAAAAAATTTGTTTGATTATATTTTGGCATAAAGTGCCAGTAAATCCCTCTTACATATTCTCTCCATCCTAAAATTTGTCTTACAAATCCTTCTACTGATTCAATTGGTAAATCCTTTTTTTGTAAAACTTTTTCAATTACTTCATGTGGATTTAGTAAGCCTATGTTAAGATAAATTGATAAAACTGAATGATAAAGAAATTTTTCTTTTTCTTTCATTGCATCTTCATACGGACCAAAAAATTCTAGTCTGTTTTTAATAAAATCCTCTAAACTTTTTACTGCATCTTGTTTTGTTGTTGCAAACCAAAATGGTTCTAAATCTCCGAAATGTCTTGTATATTTTTTATTTAATTGTGTAATTACACGCTTTGTAATTTTATCTGGTTTACAAATTAATGGAGAAGGAATTTCTGGATGATTTTTTGGTAGTCTTTTTCTATTTTTAACATCATAATTCCATTTTCCACCAATTGGTTTTCCTTTATCATCAATTAGAATTTTGTATTTTTTTCTCATTTGTTGATAAAAATTTTCCATTTTGAGTTCTTTTCTAGACTCTGCCCAATCTGAAAATTCATCTATTTTACAAAAAAATCTTGTATCTTCTATAATGGTCACTGGAATATCTAGTAATTTTTCCCATTTTTTTACCTCGTCTAAGACTCGATATTCGCTAGGATGTGTAATTATGATAGATTTTGGATTAAACTTCTTACATTGACGATCTAATTCTTTTGTAAAATTTTTCTCTGATTTATTAAATTCAACATATGTTACATCAAATTTATTTTTTTTAAGCTCATCTGCAAAATGACGCATTGCACTAAATAATAAAACAAGTTTTTTTCTATGATGATTTACATATTCTATTTCATTTGAAACTTCCATCATCAATATTTTATCTTCATTTTTTCTAATTTTTTCTAATGATGAAATTTCTAAAGATAATTGATCTCCTAATATTACTATTAAATTACGAATCAAAGTGAATCAATTTTAAATAAATTTCTTAACTTATTACCCTTGTTTCAAATAATGAAATTTTTTATATTAATTAGATGATTCAGCTCTAATTAATTTAAAAATTGCATTGATAATTGCTGATGCTGAAGAACTTCCTCCTTTTCTTCCTAAATTAGTTATGAATGGAGTTCCTTGTAATTTTGATAATTCTTCCTTTGATTCTGGTGCACAAATGAATCCAACTGGTATTCCTATGATTAATGCTGGTTTAACAATTCCTTCGTTTACCATTTCAATTACTTCCATTAAAGCAGTTGGTGCATTTCCTATTGCAACTATTCCCCCATCGATATCATTTTTTGCAACTCTCATTGAAACTTGAGAACGTGTTTTTCCTTCATCTTTAGCTTGTTGCATTATTTCTGGTTTGGAAATATTGCACACAATTTCATTACCAAAATCTTTTGGGTTTTGTTTATTGAGTCCGCCGATTACTCCATTTACATCCACTACTATACTACATCCATTTTTGAGAGCATTCATACCACTTTCTATAGCATCTTTCTGAAAAATGAGCCTATTTTTATCGGCAAAATCAAAATCAGCAGTAGAATGAATTATTCTTCTTACAATAGGCCATTCTTTTTCATTATAATTATGTGATCCAATTTCATCTTCGATCATTTTCATGCTTGCATCTTCGATTGATTGGCCTTTCTTAGTTTGCATTCTCTACTTCCTTTGCTCTTTCTAATATTAAATCTACCATTTTTTGATCTGTCCCAATATGTTTTGTAATATAGCTTTTCTTAATATTAGAATTTTCTAATGCTGGTATCAAATCATTATTGATATCTGTTTTAACGTGTGCCCCTTCATGAAGAAAATAAAATACATTAACTAGAACATTTGGATTATTTTTTTCAACAGTTTTAATTCCTTCAAAAATATCTGGTTGTTCTATTTCTAACCATGATCTACTTACATTTCTGTAACTGTCTTTTAATCCATTTACAATATAATCAAGTGATCTTTGTGCATTAGGATCTACACTTCCATGACCAATAATCATTACATCTACATCCTTATTTTCTAAAGT
This sequence comes from Marine Group I thaumarchaeote, assembly GCA_044358425.1. GTDB lineage: Archaea > Thermoproteota > Nitrososphaeria > Nitrososphaerales > Nitrosopumilaceae > Nitrosopumilus. Next base: position 56,851 of record CP054849.1, read on the forward strand.
AATTTGATTCTCTTTTAATGTTGAGTTTACTCTACTTTGAACTATTTCTACCAAAGTTTTATGCATCATCATTGGTTTGGTAACAAGAAATTTTATTTTAGTATCTTTTTGAAACTTCATTACATCAGTAACTGCATTTTTTACTTTTTTTCCTGGATATAGAAAATATGGAACTATTGTAAGTGTATCAATATCTTGTTTTAGAGTTTTTTCAATTCCATCTTCAATAAATGGTGGTTCAACCTCTAAAAAACAAAAATCAACAAAAGAATATTCACCCTTATCTCTAATTCCTTCACAAATTACTTCTAATTCTTCAGATGCTTCTCTTTGTCGACTCCCCCTATCAATTATTAGTAATCCACGCTTCAATCTATTTTCCTCGCAATTGCTACTGTTAAATTTGGTGGGAATTTCTGCTTTTCTACAATTAATTCCCCTTTTGATACTTTAATTGCAGCAGCTTCAGAAACACTTGCTGTACCTTCAAATGCTTTTACTGTGGTAGATGGATTTGGAGTAATAATTTCGGCAAGTTCTTCTCTATCAACATATTCTACAGGAATTTGCATTTCTTTTCCAAGATCGATTAATCCTTGCACATCTTCGGGTTTTTTAATTGAAACCAGCTTAGCAATAGATTTAGAACTCAAATTGAATTTATCTAAACAATAATCTATTCCCTCTTTGATTGTATCTTTTGTTGTATCCCAATGTAGTCCTATTCCAATAACTAGACTTTCGGGACGATAAATTACAGATTCTTGAGATAATTCATCATCAATTTCTTCATCTGAAATTATTAAATGTGCTTTTGAATTTGATTTCTTTAATTCGTCTAAACTATCATAAATTTTTACATTTTTTGGTAATTCTTTATACCATTTTTTATCACCCGCTTGTTGATAGACACCAATAGCTTCTGCATTTACCATATGTGCACTAATTTTAGTTACTGTTGTTTCATCATCAATTTTCCAACCAAATTCTTTACCTACCAAATCTACGGCAATTGTTTTGTTTACATCTGCAGCAGTTGTGATAACTGGTAATGCATTTAATTTTTCAGAAATTTCTTGAGTTAATTCATTTGCTCCTCCTATATGGCCTGATAAAACACTAATCACAAAATTTGTTTTATCATCAATTACAATTACTGCAGGATCTGTTTTCTTATCTTTCAGATGTGGTGCAATTAATCTTATTACTGCACCCAATGAAAAAAGGCAAATTAATGCATTGGAATTTTTAAAAAGTTCAATGATTTTATTTGTTGTACCCTCAGAATACCATATTATTTCGTTATTTTTATTAGATAATTTCTCTGGTGCAAAAATGTTCCAATTAGGATAAAGTCCTTTTAATTTTTCTCCAATTTTGATACCATTTTTTGTTATTGCAAGAACTGATACATTTTCCATAATCAAAAATTTCTAACTTTAATAAAATACCTTACTCTTATGATTTTCTAGCAAGGATCTGTCCTTCAAAATCAAATAATATTACATCTATTGGAACTTTTTCTTCTGAATGTTTTCTCATATGCCTGTATGTTTCACTACAAATTAGTTCAAAAAATCCAGTGATGTTATTTTCTTTGATTATTTCTGAAACGTGTCTTGCAGTATTTGCTTTTTTAATGCTTTGAATTACTTCTTCATTGGCATTGGCTTTTTTTGCTAATTCCGATAAAAAATTCATATCAACTTTTGATCCTTTGACATGAGTTTGTTTTACACCAGCAGCCATCTTTGCTAGTTTTCCAATAAATCCTACAACATATGCTTTTTTGATATTTTTTCTACCGCATTGCTGTATTGTATATCCTGAAAAATCTCCCATTTGCACAAAGCAGTGAACTGGTAAATCAACAATTTTTTTGGCATATTCTTCACTTCTTCCACCTGTTGTTAATACTACAGTTTCGTTCCCTGCGGCAATTGCTACATCCAAATTTTGTCTAATTGATGCTGCATATGATGCTGTAGAAAATGGAATTACAATTCCACTTGTTCCTAAAATTGAAATTCCATCTTTAATTCCTAATCTGGGATTATCTGTTTTTGGTGCTAATTCTTTTCCTTTTGGCACTGAAATTACAATTCTAATTCCTTTTTTCTCAAGTATTTCTTTTCCAGTAGCTCTTAAATTTTCATTAATCATTTTTTTTGGAACTGGATTAATTGCAGGTTTACCTATTTCCAAACCTAAGCCTGGTTTTGTAACAATACCTACACCTTCACCACCATCAATTTCAATTTCATCGATATTCTCTGTTAATGATAATTCAACAATTATTTCTGCACCATGTGTGACATCTGGATCATCACCACCATTTTTTATTACAGTGCATTTTGCTTTTTCATTTTCAAATTCACAAGAATTAACTGGAATTTGAATTAAGGAACCTCTCGGTAAAATAATATCTACATTTTCAATTTTTTTTTGATTAATAATTGATAATAATGCTGATTTTGCAGCAGCTGTAGCAGAACTACCAGTTGTATACCCTGTTCTTAATTCCACTTTTTTCTCTGACATATCTCTTTGATTCATTTTCTAGTATTAACTCTTATTTCATTAATATTGGAATTTGTAGTATAGATTTAAAATTAAAAGTCAATTTAAATAATTATGGCTAAATCTATTCAGGTAGTTGTTACTGGTGCAAGTGGATTTGTTGCAAAAAATCTAAGAAAATATTTATCTGAAAATAATATTGATTTGATTTCAATTTCAAGAAATGATTTTAAAACATATAAAAATGAACAAAAAATTATTTCTAAAGATTATGATGAAAAACTCATTATTAATAAAATCAAAAATTCTGATGTATTAATTCATCTTATAGGAATTGGAAAACAGTCTATAGATGTTGATTATGAAATGATAAATGTTGAATTAACCAAACGTATTGTAAATTTAGTAAAGAAGACCAAAATTAAAAAAATTGTGTATAATAGTGGTCTAGGTGTTTCAAGTAAAACTTCAGTTGGATATTTCATTTCTAAATACAAAGCAGAAAAAATTATAGTTAATTCAGGCTTAAACTACACTATTTTTAGACCCTCGTACATTGTAGGAAAAGATGATTTGTTCACAAAATTCTTAAAAAAACAGATTAAAATCAAAACAATTGAAATACCTGGTTCTGGTAGTTACTCAATTCAACCAATTTCTATAAATGATGTCGTAAAAATTATTTTTCAATCTTTTAATGAAATTAAATTTAAAAATAAAATATACGATCTTGTTGGACCTGATTATCTAACGTTTGAACAATATGTAAAACTTTTTTGTAAAGGAAGTAAAATAAAGATAAAAAAAATTAATTTAGAAACTGCATATTATGATGCAATTAATAATAAAAAATCTAATTTTGGAATTGATGATCTAAATATTCTCGTTGGTGATTTTAAAGGAAATTATAATCAATTAAAAAAAATTACACAAATAAAATTTGAATCTGTTATAGAATTATTAAAGTCCGGCAGATTGCTTTAAAATTTCTGCTTTGTCAGTTTTTTCCCAACTAAACTCTGGTTCATTTCTTCCAAAATGACCATATGCTGCTGTTTTTTTGTAAATTGGTCTTTTCAAATCTAGTTCTGAAATAATACCTGATGGTTTCATATCAAAATTCTTTCTAACTAATTCCTCTATTTGGTTTTCTGGAATTTTATTGGTACCAAATGTATTGACATAAAGTGAAACTGGTTCTGCTACGCCAATTGCATATGCAAGTTGAACTTCACATCTATCAGCAAATTTTGCTGCAACAAGATTTTTTGCAATGTATCTACACATGTAACAAGCGGATCTATCTACTTTATACGGATCCTTTCCTGAAAATGCTCCTCCACCATTTCTTCCAAAACCTCCGTAACTATCAACAATAATTTTTCTTCCAGTTAAACCTGCATCTCCATGAGGCCCACCAATAACAAATTTGCCTGTAGGGTTTATGTGAATTTTAATTTTATCATTCCAAAGATTTCCTAAAACAGGTTTGATTACCTTGTCTATTATCTCCTTTGTAATTTCTTCTTGAGATATTTCAGGTGCATGTTGTGTTGAAATTACAACTGTTTCAATTCCAGTTGGTTTGTTGTCTTCATATTTTACTGAAACCTGAGATTTTCCATCTGGTCTAACCCATGGTAATGTATTATTTCTTCTAACTTCTGACAATCTTTGAATTAATTTATGAGCTAACAAAATTGGCATAGGCATTAATTCTTCAGTTTCATTTGTTGCATAACCAAACATTAATCCTTGATCACCAGCACCTTGTTCTTTTTCTTCAGTTGCTGTAACCCCTTGACTGATATCTGGACTTTGTGAATGTAATCTTAAATCAACTTTACACGTATCACCGTCAAACATCAATTCTTTATCATTATATCCAATTTCTTTGATTGTTTTTCTTACTAATTCTTCCTGTGCTTTTTTATCGAAAACTGCTTTTGATGTTACTTCACCTGATACAACTACAAAATCTGTTGTAACCATTGTTTCAACTGCTACTCTTGAATTTGGATCTTGTTTTAGATATTCATCTAAAAATGCATCTGAAATATTATCACATACTTTGTCTGGATGACCTTCTGTTACTGATTCTGATGTAAATAGAAAAGTATTGGCCATAAAACCACTCTTAATTTAATTAAAGTTCATTTTCTAATTTGATAAATAATACGTTGTTTCCTCTAACGATTACTCTACCATAATTTGCAATGGTTTTACTATCGTGGATTTCTTCCGCATCAGTCATTATCAAATTCATATATGAATCGACATTATCCATTTTACCTTTGTATTCAACTTCGTTCTTTAATCTAACGGTAACTTTCTTTTTTGTACTTTTTTGAAGTATTGTTAATGGTCTTTTTGCACTATTTGATTGGGACACTAAATGTTCACTTATTTTCAAAAATCCCTGTCTAGCATAAAAGCCTTGCCACGATTGTAATTCTTTAAATTTTTTCTTATTTTTCTATAAATTATACAAATGATCTCAACTGGTTTAAAAAAAATAGATAATTTTCTATCAGGAGGAATTCCTGACGGTGTAATTGTTGATATCTTTGGTGGCAATGGAACAGGGAAGACTCAATTATTATTACAATTATCAATTAATTCGATTAAAAATGGCGGCAAAGTTTTATTTTTAGATACCACTGGAGGATTTAGACCTGAAAGAATATTAGAAATTCAAAAAAACTCTAATTCAAATGTTAATTTACTTAACAACATAATAGTTTCTAGAATAACAAATACTTCAGAACAAATTAATTTGATTAAAAATTTTACAGAAAATAATTTTTCTTTAATTGTTATAGATAATATTACTGATTTATTTTCTTATGAATATAAGAATAATCAATCCATATTCAAAAAAAATTCTTTATTTATGAAATATATGCGTGAATTATCCTTATACGCAGTTACTCATAAAGTTCCTATTGTTATTACTAATATGATTAGAAATTCAAATGAGCAAGAAGTTGAAAATATGTCTACAGCAATAGATCTTTTTACTCATATCAAAATCCATCTTTTCAAGAATTCATCTATTTACAATGGAGAGATATTTTCTCCTTTCAATAAAGAAAATTTTTCTTATACAATCACATCTTCTGGCTTATCTGATTCTAATTTTTAATTTTTCTTAATAATTTTTGAATGTGCTGTCAAAAATAATTCTATTCTACCTTCTCCAAAATTATTTGCTTTAGCATTTAATCCCGTTATGGAAATAATTTCTCCTAATTCACATTTGTCAATTAATTTTGCTTGATTTCTCCATCCTTTTACCCAGATTTGACCTGTATCATCTTCAACAAACATTTCTGAAAGAGAAATTGATTCACCTGATTTAGTTTGTATTTCCTTTCTTTCAGGAACTTTTAGCACTATGGATTCAATGCAATATGTTTGGTCTACTTTTACATCACTAATTTTTGTTCTAATTTTAGATAATGATGGAATTGTTTCATCATCATCTAATTTTCTTACAAATGAATTTTCATCTAGTGTAACTGAATTTCCATAAACTTTTGATGGCATGCATTCAATTACATCCCCTTCAACACAAATGCTAGTTGAATTTGAAAAATCATTGATATTGTAGATGTTTTTTTGGTTATCTGTTGCTATAATCATATTTTTTCCGTCTTCAGTTGTTACTATTGATAAAATTCTTGCAATAATGGGTTCAGCTTCTTTTCCACCCTCAATTTCAACAATTGTTGCTTCATTACCATGAATTTCCAATCCTTGATTTCCAGATTTTACTCTAACACCTAACAATTTTACATTTGCAGACTGTGAAATCATATTTGGAATTAATGATTCATCTTTGCCCCATAGAACAACTCTCATTGCAGATCCATCTTTTCCTTTTAGTCTCATTCTTAGTGCAGTTCCAGGCTGACCTCTGGAATTTGTAAATTTCATTCCACTGATTATTCCATCAATTAATCCTGAGATTGCAAGATCTTTTTGTCCTTCTTGTAATTCACTTATGTCTTTAGTAATTTTATCAATCATTGGAATTTGACTTTCAGTTTCAACGGTTTGAATATTTGATCCTGAACCAATATTGATGGTAGGCGAACCATCTAAATCTGATTTAACATATGCTTTTATGATTTTAATTAGGTCACCAGGTTTAAGATTTTCAATACCAGGTAAGTTTGCTTTTTCATCCCATAACTTTACGCTTGCTGTAGAACCTGAATCGTATACTGTCATTGTTCTTAAATCAAATGTTGAACCATCTTTTCTTGAAAATTGTTTTGTAGGTGAAAAATTTAAAACTCTGGTTTCTAAAGAAATTTCTTTTGCACCTGCATACAAGTCCTTTAAACTAATTTCTGCTTTTGATGTTTCATCAAGTTTAACATTATAATCTGATGCAATCAAAAATACTGCTCCTTCGTCAGTAAGATATCCAGAACCTATTTTCTCTTTTTTTTCTGCAATTTTTTGATCGATCACATCTTTGGTTAATTCTGGTTTTAGTTGTAACAGTTTATCAATAAGATTTTGTGATTCTGACATTTAGTTTTCATAAACATAATGTCTTAATAAAAATTTCATTGATTTTTTAATTTATTTAATCAAAATTATGAATAACTGCTTAAATGATTTAATTTAAAACCTATTTCATTATGTAGAAACAAATCTAAAATTTCCTTAATTTGTTTAATAATTCTGTTATATTATCTCACTAACTAAATTAATAGGAAGATCGCAGGTTGATTGTGTCTTGTATTAATGTAGAACATTTATCCAAATCATATGGATCAATTACAGCTGTAAATGATCTAATTTTATCCGTAAAAAAAGGTCAAGTTTTTGGATTTTTAGGTCCAAACGGTGCAGGCAAATCCACCACAATTAAGTTACTTACAACTTTGATAAAACCATCATCTGGTTCACTATCCATTTTAGGAATTGATGCTATTTCAAATCCATTAGAAATTCGTAGTAAAATTGGAGTTGTTTTACAGCAACCAAGTTATGAGCCTACTTTGTCCGTAGAAAAATCTCTTGATAAATACGGAATGATGTGGAATATTCCAAAAATTGAGCGTAAAAAAAGAATGGAACAATTATTGAAGGATTTTGATTTGGTTGAAATTCGCAAAAAGAGAAATGAAGATCTTTCTATTGGTCAACGAAGACGTGTGCAAGTTGCACGAGAATTCATGCATGATATGGAATTATTATTTTTAGACGAGCCCACCGTTGGATTAGATCCTGAAGCTCGCAGAAAATTACTTGATTATTTAAAAAATAAAATTAAAACTGGTTTAACAATTTTTTATACAACTCATATTTTATCCGAAGCTGAATATCTCTGTGATGAAATAGCTATAATTGATAATGGAAAAATTCTTACTGTTGATTCACCTGATGCTTTAAAAAATAGATTTGGAAAAGAAAAAACAATTAAAATTCATTTACAAAATAAACAGTCAAACATTTCTTCATTGTTAAATGACATACCTGATTTTGAAATTAATTTTGATACTGGTACATCAATTATAATTCATTCAGAACAATCAGAATTAATTTTATTAAGAGTTCTAAAAATACTTAATGAAAATAATATTGAAATTGAAGATTTATCTGCAGTACCAACAAATCTTGAAGATGTATTTTTAAAAATGGTGAGAGAAAATGCATCCAATAATTAGACTTGTTAATAGAAATCTAACGATTTCACTTAATCCTGGATTTTTAATTTGGCAAATTATTTTTCCTTTAATCTATATTTTTGTAGCAGGTTTTGCTTACGGTCCACTAATTAATCAGGTTCCGTTTGCTGGAAAGGATCTTGATTATCCTGCATTTTTAGCATCTGGTATGATTGGATTTAATATTATGAATAGTACATTAATTTCTGGAATTCTCATTTGGAATGATCGACGACATGGAATGTTTGAACAAATCATGTCTGGTCCATTTACTCGCAGTCATTATATTTTGAGTAATATTTGTACAATTGGCATAATTGGATTAGTTAGTGCATCCTTAATTGCAGTGGTTGGCTATCCTGTGATCTTTCAGTCTGCAGAATTTTCACTGGCTACGATTCCAATTCTAATCTTTGGCGCAGTCGTTGGATCCATTCTATTTGGTTCATTAGCCTCAATAATTTCTACTAGATTACGCTCAAGTGAAGGATTTAATGTAATTATCAACACGGTTTTTCTTTTCTTTGCATTTGTTAGTTCTGCATTTTACCCAGCTGATACAGCACCTGAACCATTACGTACGGCATTTTATCTTAATCCATTAACATATCTTGTCGATATTATCAGAGCAGGAATTTTTGGAACTATTACTGAATTTGTTATTTATGAAATGATTATTCTTGCTGCACTTGCAACTGTTCTTTTTATTATTGCCTCAAAACTATTAACAAGATTAGATTTTTAAAAATTAGAATTATTTTTTAAATTTTTCATACATTTCATTAATTGTTTTGATGACATCTAAATTTTCATATTCTACTAAATTTAAATTTGGAATGACACAATGTCCTCCAATAATACCTGGAAACATTTTTGGTCTATTGCCCAAATTTTCATGAATTTCATCGGCAAATTTCCACATTTCATCAAAATCAACATTCTCTTTTTCACATATCATTTTAGTAATTTGAGCATAATTGATTAACCATCCATAATATGTTGTATCAACTAATATTTTTGCAAGCTCTGCAGTTTTTGTAGTTGACATCCAATCTACTTTTTCAAATCTATTTTCTAAATCTTTTTTAATTTCTGAATTTATTTCTGTATTATCAAACGAAATAAATTTTGTATATTTTTTAATGTCATCTAAAAATCTTCTATGTACTCCACGAACTGGTGAAAATAAAATTGGTATTGGTGATCTTTCTTGAATGTTTTTTGTAGTTCCTGGTTTTACAGTTGAATGAATTACAACAACTTGAATATTTTTTATTTTATTAATCCATTCAATTACAATATCTGTAAATTTTTCTAATTCTCCAGGTAGACAGACATGAAGGTATTGTGGATTTTCTATAATTTTATTTTCAGCATAGTTTTTACATTTTGAATTATCTAAATCAATTCCAATACAATCAAATTTTCTATCTACAAGTAAATCAAATAATG
>CP054849.1:67750-71516 GCA_044358425.1 Marine Group I thaumarchaeote
AATAATTGTTTTGGTGTGAGAATATCTATCCATATTTTCAAGTATTTCTGCTAATTACTATACTTCAATAAGTTTTTCTTAGTCGATAATCATCTGTTATTGATGGTAGGAGCAAAAGTTGTTGTTTATGGGTTAAGTACTGAAGGTTATGCTATTGCATCTCAAATGGCCATTAAAGGTGCTGATGTATCTATAATAGATGAATCAACTCCTTCTGCAATATCTCTTAAAGCTGAAATTGCTAAAACATATCCAAATGTTTCTTCATTAAAAGAGGATGAACCATTATTGGCAATGGAACCAATTGATGTGGCAATATCTAAAGCTCAATATCTTTTCTTTACACCAAGAATTAGAAAAACTGGTCAAGATATTAAAACAGAAATTCATTCTAAATTCAAAGATGCAGTCACATCATTAAAAAAAAATAGTTCAGTAATTTTTACATTAGCTACGGGATTTGGAGGTAATAACGAAAATATTTCATTATTAGAGCATGTAACTGGACTTCAAGCTGGTAAAAATATTTCTTATTTTTATTACCCTTTAGAAGATCTAAACCAACAACCCAAAATTATTGGTTCATTTAACGGTAAAAAAGATCCAATTTTAGCAGATTTACTTGGTAATACTAAAAAAGAAAAAGAATTTGTAGCAATTTCATCATCTGAACACTTTCATGCTATTGATATTTTATCAAGATTTTCTAGTCTTTGTAGTATTTTAGAAGTTTGTAAATATGCGCAAGATGAAATTACAAAAAATGATCTTTCATCAAATGATTTTCAAGAAATCTATTTGGATAATATGATAAATGGATTATTTGATTTAAAATCTCTAGGATCCTCTTTTGAAGGTTCAAACTCATTAATGTATTTGATAAATGGAAGTGTAAAAGGAATAGATGGTTACATTAAAAGATTAATTGATGAAATTCGTGGCACATTAAAGAAAAATGATCTAAAAGCTAGCAGAACAAAAATTGCATTATCTTGGACACTTGATCAACATGCAATGCGTGGTGATAAAATTGAGATGTTACAAAATCTGACTTCTAAATTACGTGATTATATTGGTGACGTTGAAGCTTACGAGGATCCAGATTTTAATTTATTTCACAGTGATAAAACTACAATAATTGTGGCTTGTTCTCAATCTGATTTTAAAAATATTGAAAATACTAAAAAAGATTCTAATTTAATTATTGTAAAAGCAAATCCTCTTTGTGAAACTATTCAATAATGGTATAAATTAGCTAGATAATAATTCTGTTTAAATTGTCTAATGAAACAAACTCTGATGAAATTCCTGTTGAAGTACTATCAGAAAATGAAACTGATTCTAGTGACAAAATCGAGGAATTTGATAATGTGGATAAAAATGATGATACATCTGAAGATTTATCCAAATTATTAGAATTAGAGAAACAAAAAACATTACAATTTGAAGAAAAATTAAAACATGTACTGGCAGATTTTCAAAATCTTAGTAGAAAAACTCAAAATGATATTGAGACTGGTGTTAATTCCAAAATCAATGAATTCATATTGGATTTTCTTAAAATTTATGATGATTTCATACGAGCAAAAGAAGTAATTTCTGAAAGTAAAATTAATGCAGATGGTTTAAATTCGATTTTAAAAAATATGGAATCATTAATGGAAAAATATAATGTTAAACCAATTGATGCACTTGGAGAAATTTTTGATCCAAATTTCCATGAGGCCATTTCAATTATTTCTGATCCCTCATTAGATGATAATACAATTACAAAAGAGATCAGGAAAGGATATATTTCTCATGAAAAAATATTAAGACCTACACTAGTAGAAATTTCAAAAAAGGAGAATGATGATAAAAAATGACTAAAATTATAGGTATTGACTTAGGAACGAGTAACTCAGCTGCAGCCGTAGTTATGGGTGGGAAACCAACTATTATTCCCGCAGCAGAAGGTGCAACAGTAGGTGGTAAAGCATTTCCTTCAGTTGTGGCATTCAGTAAAGAGGGTGAATTGATGGTTGGTGAACCTGCCAGAAGACAAGCAGTTACTAATCCAGATAATACAATCGTTGCTGCCAAAAGAAAAATGGGTTCCGATGAAACTTTCAAAATTTTAGATAAACAATACAAACCTCAACAAGTTTCTGCATTTATTCTTCAAAAAATAAAAAAAGATGCTGAAGCATTTGTTGGAGAACCTATTGAAAAAGTTGTAATTACTGTTCCTGCATATTTCGACGATAACCAACGTCAAGCAACTAAAGATGCTGGTACTATTGCTGGTCTTGATGTTGTTAGAATAATTAATGAACCAACTGCTGCATCTTTAGCATTTGGATTAGATAAAGCTAAACAAGATATGAAAATACTTGTTTTTGATTTTGGTGGAGGTACTTTAGATGTAACCATTATGGAAATGGGTGGTGGTGTATTTGAAGTACTTAGTACATCTGGTGATACAAAATTAGGCGGTACTGATATGGATAAAGTTTTGATTGATTACGTAGTAGATGAATTTAAGAAAAAAGAGGGTGTAGATTTATCTTCTGATTCAACAGCAATGACAAGAATTAGAGAGGCTTGTGAAAAAGCAAAAATTGAATTATCTACTGTTATGGAAACTGATATCAATTTACCATTTATTGCACATGATCCATCTGCAGGTGCTAAAAATCTTGAATTAAGAATTACAAGAGCAAAATTAGATGAGTTAATTGGTCCAATTGTAGATAGATGCAAGCCTTCAATTCTAAAAGCATTAGAAGATGCAAAATTGTCTAATTCTGATATTAATAAAATTGTCATGGTGGGTGGACCAACTAGAATTCCTTTAGTTAAAAAATTCGTCAGTGAAGTAGTTGGTCAAGAATCTGAATCAGGTGTTGATCCAATGGAAGCAGTTGCTATGGGTGCTGCAATTCAAGCAGGAATTATTGCTGGTGACGTGACAAGTGATATAGTTTTACTGGATGTAACACCTCTGACATTAGGAATTGAGACATTAGGTGGTGTACGAGAACCATTAATTGAAAGAAATACTACTATCCCAACATCAAAAGCCAAAGTTTTCACAACTGCTGCTGATAATCAAACTGCGGTGACAATTCATGTTGTACAAGGTGAAAGACCAATGGCAACTGATAATGTATCATTAGGAAGTTTCAATCTAACTGATTTACCACCAGCTCCAAGAGGTGTACCGCAAATTGAAGTTAAATTTGATATTGATGCAAATGGAATCATTAATGTAACAGCAAAAGATCTGGGAACACAAAAAGAAGCTAAGATTACAATTGAATCTAATTCAAAACTTTCTCCAGAAGAAATAGAGAAGTTAAAAGAAGATGCAGAAAAGTTTTCTGATGAGGATAAAGTAAAGAAAGAAAAAATTGATCTCAAAAATGAAGCTGAGAGTTATATCTATACTACTGAAAAATTAGTAAATGTAGATCTTAAAGATAAAATTTCACAAGAACAAGGAATTAAAATTACTGATGCAGTAAAAGAAGTTAAGGAAGTATTAGATAAAGAGCCATCTGAATTAAAACCTAAACTTGAAGCATTACAAACTTTAGTTAATGAAGTAACAACAGAACTCTACAAAAATACAGCACCACCAGGTGCTGATGGACAACAAGGTGCTGATGGACAACAAGGTGCTGATGGACAACAAGGTGCTGATGGACAATCTTCTGATTCAAATACTACTGATGAAACAAAATCTAACTAATTCAAATTCATTCATTTATACTGTAATCAAAAT
>CP054849.1:74759-87310 GCA_044358425.1 Marine Group I thaumarchaeote
ATTTTTTTAATCTCTGTTAGTTCTACTTCAAAAGGATCTGTTGCAATTTCTACTAATGGAACACCTAGTCGCTCTAATCCAAATTTTCTCGTAGTTCCTTCTTCGCCTAAAATTTTTGCCGCATCCTCCTCTAAACAAATTGACTGAATTCCTATTTTTGTTTCCCCTGCATTATAAAATCCGCCTTGAGAAATTAACATAGTACGCTGAAAACCTGTTGTGTTAGAACCATCAATTACTGTTTTTCTCATCGGATAAATCTCACTAAAAATATTTGATTTCAATGATGCAGCAATAACTAATGCAATTTTTCTAGCATCTTCATCTAATTCATGTGGTGGTTCTTCATCTTGTTCAACCAAACAACTACTCTCTTCGTTTGCATAATACATGATAGTTTTTGATTTTGTACTTTCAAAAAGTGCAGCAGGGTCAAATTCACCTAATTCACTTTTTGAAGCTCGTAATTTTCTTTGAAATTTTATTGAATAATCATCTGATTCTATTGGTGTGCAATTACAAAATAATTTTTTATTAGTTTCAAGCTGTTGGTGAATTTCTAAGCCTACTTTTACGCCTACGTCTTTAATTGAAAATTTTTCCATTTTATTACCTGATCATGTTGAAAATTCTAATGCAATTTCTTTTAACATATTTTCTTTAATTTCATCAAATTTTTCAGTATTTCCCGTTACCCACATTGCTTTAACTAATGCAATTTCTGGAATCATGTTTTCTAATGGAATAATTCCTAGATTTAATAGATCTCTTCCACTTTCATACACTGTCATTCTAACCCTGCCATCAATACATTGAGAAGTCATTCCCATAAAAATTCCCTTTTCATTTGCAATCTTTACTACTGGATACATGTTTTCACCAATGTGTCCTAATCCTGTTCCTTCAAAAATAATCGCCTTGACTCCTGAATCTATTAAATTTCTTAATAAATCTGGATTGTACCCAGGATGATATTTTACTAAAGCAACTTTTTGATTGATTTTAATTTTTGGCTCAAATTCATTAACTTTGAAAAAATCTCTTTTCATATTTTTCTGAATTTTATTATTTACAATCAAAAATGCTGGATCATTTCCTATTGTTTTAAATGCCCCTCTTTTACTAGTATGGTTTTTTCTAACACGTGTGCCAATGTGACAGGCAATCGTTTCATCATTTTCATCTTGATGCATTACAATGTAAATTCCATTTGTTTTTGATTCAGTAAGAAACTTTACTGCTCCAATTAAATTTAATGCAGCATCTGATGATGCTCGATCTGATGATCTTTGTGATCCAACTAACGCAATAGGTATCGGAAAACCTGCTAATGCAAAAGACAGATACGATGATGTATAATGCATTGTATCTGTTCCATGAGCAATTATAATTCCCGTATACTGAGATTTACTATATTCCTTAACTGTTTCAGCAATTTTTACCCAATGCTCAGGCATAATATTTTCAGAATATTCTGAAAATAGAACTTTAGTTTCAATATTTGCTATTTTTCCAAGTTCTGGAACCGATGAATTAAGTTCTTCTGCTGTTAATACTGGTGTAACTGCACCAGTCCTATAGTCAATTTTACTTGCAATTGTTCCCCCAGTTGATAATAATAAAATATTTGGTAAATTATCATTCTTTTCAATCTTTTCTTTAGTTTCAATTTTTTTTTCTATGGATGACTTCTTTTCAACATTTTCAATATTTTTGATTTCTAAGCCAATATTGTATCCACTTTTTAATTTTAATACAATATGTTTATCGTCACTGTGTTCATATCGTGGCATAACTATTCCTGAATATGTAATGTCAGCTAAAATTTTAACAGAATCGCCTATTGAAATTTTATTTGCTTTCAAAAATTCTAATGAATTTCCATTATAACCTGTGTATTCTGACATTTATGAGAATTAGAATTGCTATTTTATTAAAACTACCTGTAATAGGAGGCGACTAATTTTTCACCCATCTTAAGGTCTTTTTGCTCTCTTACTTTCTTAACTGCTTCTTCAAAGTGTTTCATAGTTACTTTTGCATCAATGCTGGTTTTTTCAATCTCTTTCACATCTGGATGTGAATCTAGGAATTCGTGAATTACTAAAGATACAGCAGTATTTGCTATAGATGCTGTGTCTGCGCCACTTAATCCATCTGTAATTTCTGCTAATTTATCATAATCCACATGTTTTGGATCACTTGATTCACTAATAGTTGGAATCTTTTCAGCATTAATTTTTAGAATACTCTTTCTACTTTCTTTATCTGGTAATGGGATTTGAATAATTTTATCAAATCTTCCTGGTCTTAATAATGCTGGATCAATCATGTCAGCTCTGTTTGTTGCTGCTAATACTATTACTCCGTGCATATTTTCCATGCCATCTAATTCTGTAAGTAATTGACTGACAACTCTTTCAGTGACTGCTGTTTCTCCACCAGCTCCTCTAATTGGTGCAATTGAATCAATTTCATCAAAGAAAACCACACATGGTGCAGATTGTCTTGCTCTCTTGAAAATTTCTCTGATTCCTCTTTCGGATTCACCGACCCATTTTGATAATAGTTCAGGTCCTCTTACAGAAACAAAGTTAGCTTCACTTTGTGTTGCAACAGCTTTTGCAAGTAATGTCTTACCAGTTCCACTTGGACCGTGAAGTAAGATACCTCTTGGCATACTGTGTCCTAGTTTATCATATAGTCCTGGATATTTCATTGGCCATTCAACAGCTTCTTGTAATTCTCGTTTAACATCCTCTAAACCGCCAACTTCTTCCCATTTTATGTCTGGATTTTCAATGAATACTTCTCTCATTCCAGATGGAGTAACTTCAATCAAGGCTTTAGTGAAATCATCGTGATTTACAATTAGTTTATCTAGAGTTTCTGGAGGGAGTTTTTCTTCTTCTAAATTAAGTTCAGGTAGTAATCTTCTCAAACATTTCATTGCTGCTTCTTTACACAAGTACTCCAAGTCTGCACCAACATATCCGTGACTGACTGAAGCAATTTTATCAATATTCACTGGTAATTCTTGAGTATCATCTGCTAAAGGCATGTTTCTGCTGTGTATTGCAAGAATATCTCTTCGTCCTTTTTTATCTGGTACTTTAATCTCGATTTCTCTATCAAATCTTCCTGGTCGTCTTAGTGCAGGATCAATTGCATTAGGTCTGTTTGTTGCAGCAATTACAATTACTTTTCCTCTTCCTTCTAATCCGTCCATTAATGATAACATTTGTGAAACAACTCTGCGTTCAACTTCTCCTGTAACTTCTTCTCTTTTTGGTGCAATTGAATCAATTTCATCAACAAAAATTATTGATGGTGCTTTTTCTCTTGCTTCTTTGAAAATTTCTCTTAATCTAGCTTCACTTTCTCCGTAAAACTTACTCATAATTTCAGGACCTGAAATACTAATGAAATGAGCTTGACTTTCATTTGCAACAGCTTTTGCAAGTAATGTCTTACCAGTTCCCGGAGGACCATAAAGTAAAACGCCTTTTGGTGCTTCAATTCCAAGTTTCTCAAAAATTTCAGGATGTCTTAATGGAAGCTCAATCATTTCTCTTACTTTCTTAATTTCATTATGTATACCGCCAATGTCTTCATAGGTTACTTGTGGAACACCACGTAATGTTTCTCCCTTTTCAGCAATATGGAAAACTGTTTTTTGTGTAATCAAAACTGCATCTGCAGCTGGTGTAACACCAATTACTTGGAATGTTAATCGTCCGCCAAAGTATGGGACCATAACATTATCACCTTTGATTAATGGAACACTTTCTAGAGCATCTGCAAGATATCTCTCATCTATTGGAGGAATAGCTTCTAATGGTGCAACTACTACTTTTTCTGCTGCAGTTGCTTTAATTTTTCTAACTGATATTGTGTCTCCAATTGCAATTCCTGAATTATTTCTTCCTAGTCCATCAATTCTGATAATTCCTTTTCCTTCATCAGATGGATATAATGGAAGACATTTTGCAACTGTTCTTCTTTTACCTTTAATTTCAATTACATCACCAGTTGATGCATTTAACGTATCCATTGAGTCATAATCAATTCTGGCTACTCCTCTTCCAACATCTCTAGTATATGCCTCAAGAACTTTAAGAGAAAGAGCATTTTGACTCATACAAAAAGAACCTCTAATCTAATTTTTATACCTTTGTGGTAATTCTATCCTATTCTAATCCATACCAAAGCTTAAAATTCTCTTTTCAGATTGAAACGATCAACTTGGGTAAAAGACCATTAGTACGTAGACGAGGCCGTGGAGGCAATCAATTTAGATCGACTTCCACTGGTAAAGTAGGAAAAACTGCAAATTATCCACGTTTTCCACTAGCAGAAAATCATGTTGGGGAAATTATTGATTTAGTTCACGAGCGTGGACGAGAAGCACCTTTATCTAAAGTTAGATTTGAAGACGGTTCTATTTCCTTTATTCCCGCAGTATTAGGAACTAAAGTTGGAGAATCATTACAATTTGGATTAAAATCAAAAATTGAACAAGGAAATGTAATTAGTGTTCAAAATATTCCTGACGGAACAATTGTTTGTAATATTGAAAGACATTTTGGTGACGGTGGAGCTATAGTAAAGTCTGCAGGAACTAACGCAACTATTTTCTCTCATGGAGATGATGGTGTAACAATTAAACTTCCTTCAGGAAAATTTGCAACTCTTAATCCAAAAAATAGAGCAATGATTGGTACTCTAGCTGGTGGTGGAGCAACCGAACGTCATTTCATGAGTGCTGGAAACAAATGGCGAAGTTTCAAAGCTAAAGGAAAGAAATATCCAATTGTTAGAGGTGTTGCACAAGCAGCATATGTTCACCCACACGGTGGTGGTCGTCACCAACACGTTGGACAAAGTTCTACTGTTTCTAGAGATGCTCCTCCTGGTGCAAAGGTAGGAAGTATTGCTGCTAGAAAAACTGGTCGAGCTAGAATTAAAGAAAGAAAGTAGTTTATCTTTAAACTTAAAATTGATTAAGAACTTTCTCATGTTTTCTATTAATGACAAATCAACGTGTTAGACTCTTTGTAACTGGTAGGGTACAGGGAGTTTTCTTTCGTCAGAGTCTAAAAGCTAAATCTATTCAAAATAATATTTTTGGATGGGTAAAAAATCTTCCAGATGGTCGTGTTGAATGTGTTTTAGAAGGTACAGGAGACAATGTTTCTAAACTTGTTAAATGGGCACATGTTGGTCCAGCTAATTCAATTGTTGAAAATGTTGAAATACATGATGAAGAATTTAACAATGAATTTTCAAAGTTTGATGTTTTGTATTAGTGAATATTTTCATAAGCATTTTTGAAAAATTCAGTAAATTCTGAAATTTGTTGTTCTTTTTTTATTTGAATAACCTGAATTGGATCTTTTCTGCTTTTTTGAATTTTAATTTTTACACCATCTTTTTCTGGTTCTACATCAAGAAACCATCTAAATGTCATTGATTTACAAAATACAACTCTATGCATTCGAACATCTTCTAATACATTTTCACCTAATTTGAAGCAGAATTCTCTTATTGAATCAAAAAGAGGTAATACATCTGCTGGAATTTGTTTTTTAAAATCGTCATAATTTCTTTTATTTCCGAATGAAACAATTCCTTCCATACCCATGCAAATTTGATTTTAATTATAAAGGTAGTAGATCCGCTGGTTCCAGTCTAGACGAATAGCCCCATTTCAAGGCATACAAGATCCGCCACGTAGACGAGGAAGCGTGGATGCTCCACCTTAGGATTGCTCCCTCCCGGACCTCATCCCTTTCGATAGTTCGGTCTTAGAAGTTATTCCTTCGAATATTTCTAGTCCTGCAACCACCCGCCTCGGCGTGATTTCATTTCCGCACACCAAGCGGGAATTACCCATCTAGAGATTTACCCAACAGTTGCTGATCTCTGCATATAGCCGGTTTCAGAATAGGGCACGGCTGGCACCCCAATCCTACCTACTACCGCTTTTTCTAAAGATGGTATGTTATATTTGCATTAGGTTTGATTTGATTTTAATTTCAAAACCATAGTGCATACTGAGCATATGTTCCCTGTACATTCAGAACCACATTTTTTACAGTTTGTTTTATTTTTAGAGTTTGAATCAGAGTTTTTCATTACTTCTGAAACTTTGATTATTGATTGATACAAGTTATTTTTAATTCCACTTCGTTGATTTTCTAATGAATTTAAAAATTCTCGAATGTCAGTTCTTATACCTTCATTCATGTGAGGACATGGTTCAGATTGAAATGGTAGATTATTTGTAAATGCATAAAAAACAATTTCAGATTCGTAGATTTCACAAAATGGTTTTATTTTTCTTAAAGAATTTGTAGCTGTATCTGGATTCATCCAACCAACTTTAGTTGTATCTCCTGAAAGCATATTTATCACAAAAGTTTGTAATGTGTCGTCTAAATTATGCCCTGTCGCAATTAGATCTGCTCCAATATCTTTTGCTGCATAATCCATTGCACGTCTTCTAAATGTTCCACACATTGAACATGATGATGTTTTTTCATTTTCTCGCAAGTCTAATGCCTCATCAAGTGTTAATTCAAAAAGATCCTTGTAAGAATATATTTTATATTCTACATTTAATTCGTTGCATACTTTTTTCACAATCTCTAATGCTTCATTCCTGTAACCTGGAATACCTTCATCTATTGTAATCACTTTAATTCTAAAACTGTGAGTTAATGACATTTCATGAATAACCTTTAACAATGCAAGTGAATCTTTACCTCCTGAAACAGCTACGGCAACTAATTCATTATGTTTTATCATTTTATATTTTGAAATTGTTTTGGCTGTCTTTTTTACAATGGATTTTGAAAAACATTGTGAACATAATTTCTCTCCAGAATATTTTCTTGTATATGCTGGAGGATTTTCACATCTATCGCATGTCATAAAATCAATTATAATTTTTCATTAATGATTCTTTAGGTAAATTATATTGTAAACCATCCTGATTTCATATATGATAAAGCGATATTAAGACCAAACAACACAAACGTGAATGCATAAATTCCCCACATTGTCATTTTAACTGCCTTTTCTGAAATTCTTTTATCAATAATTATATGAATGAATTTTCCACCGTCTAGAATTGGTAATGGTAACATGTTGATTATTCCTATGAAAAATGAAATCATCCATAACCATAACAAGAACATTGAAACAGTTGGATCATTCCATTCAATGAAATTCATTACAGGTTTGTATGCAAATGAATTGTCTCTCATGATTCCAATTAACCCTCTTTCAGGATCATCTGGTGCTGGCATTACTTGTAATTCAAAATTCATAGGTTGACCTTCTCTAATTACTGAAACCGTGGCAGTTTCACCTGGATTCAAACTGGGGAAATCCGCTGGAATAAGAATCGGTATACCATTAATTGAGGTGATTATATCGTTTGCAAGTAATCCAGCTTGTTCAGCTCCTGAATTTTCTATAATTGAAAGTATCAAAACACCTTCAGGTAATTCATAAAATGTACTCAATAGTGGTTCTGGAACAACCATTGCAAAAAATGGATTTGTTAACAAAATAACTCCTAACACTAACGCAAACAAAACATTTGAAGTTGCACCTGCTCCTATTACCCTTAATTTAGAAATCTTTTTTGCTTTTTCAAATTCTTCTTCATCTGGTTCAACAAAACCTGCAAACATTGCAATAAAAATTGCAAAACCACCTGTCTTGATTCTAATTTTTTCAAGTGCAGCTACAATTCCATGTCCACCTTCATGCATTACGAGTACAATTGGAATAGAAAGTAAAAAGTAAGTAATGGCTGGTGCGGAAGTTAATGTAACACCCGGAATTAATACAGTTAATTCGTTAAATTCTGATTGTGCAACAAAAAAGTTTGAAACATTATTTAGTAAAAACCAAAATGCAAAACCCATCATTATGAATCCTGCAATGACGCTCACATTTGCAAATACAGATACTGCTGATCTTGTTCTACCTAGAATTTTTATTAAAAGTTCATTGACTCCTTTATTTTTATAAACTAGACTGTATGCCTTAATTTCAAAACCAAATCGTTCTAATTTTAGAGCTTTGGCTGATATGAAAATAACTACCCAAGCCATTAAGACATAGATTATCGAATTTTCTGTAATAAAATCAAGTTCCAAACTAATTGTTAATTTTTTAAAGTACGGGCATTTATCGGTTACTATGAAACCAGTGGTTATTGTATCAACATATCCTAATAAAAAATCAATTTTAAAAATTGCTAATGAACTTGTTAAAAATAAGACTATAGCATGTGTTAATATTTCAAAAATTGATTCAGTATATTCCTGGAATGGAAAAATTCAAAATTCACCAGAATATATTGCAATATTCAAAACTGTAACAAAAAATAAAATTAAACTCAAAAAAGCAATTGAAGAAACTCATCCATATGATGTTCCTGAAATTGCAGAAATTGATGTTACCTCAATAAATAAATCATATTTGAATTGGTTGATAGAATCAACAAATTAAGTCTCTAATGAATATCGTAACAAAGAAACTATTCCACCTAAACCTGTAACTCTTAATCCGATATCTGTAGATGAATCAACACTGTAAATTTTAACCCCTTTATTTTCTACATCATTTAGGAAATCCATTATTTCTTGTTCATTATTGTCTTGAATTATTTTATCTGAAAATACTAATGACTCCACAGCTCCAATTTGATTGGCATTTATTGTTTCATTATACCCCATTGTGAATTTTTTACTTTTTTTATTTGCAAGAATCATAATTTCATCAATTATTGCTGCAGCTTTTGCTAATTTACTATCTGACATTATTTCATGCATTGTTTGAGATTTTGTAAATGTGTAAATACCATCTTCTCCCCCTGAATCTACTCCATCAACAACTTGAATCTTATATTTTTGTGATTTTTGTAAATGATTTGCAAATCTTTTTTTTGTTTCACCTGGACCAAAAATTATTATCGTGTCTCCCTCTTTAAAAATAGAATTCATTGCCTGCTGTACATGCTCAAAGAATTTTTCAATTTTAAAATTAGTTTTGTATCTCTTACCTCCAGATCCAGAATACATATTTGGCATAAATTCTAAATGGGTTCCTCTTAATCTGGCAATTCCACAGTCCGCAGTATCAATTGCAATTAGTACAAAACTGACTTGATTATTACTTGATTTCAAAAGTTTTTTCTCAACTGGCAACCATTTTTTCTTTGAAATTGTAATTCCGTCATTTAGTTCTAAAATAAATGAATGATGTGAACCGTGTGGTACTGATTCGTTACTTGATTCAGAAATGATTCCACTAATTCTTAGTTTATCTAAAACTTCATCAAGAGAAATTTTTTCCACAGTTAATGCAATTCTAATTTTGATTCTTTCACCTTTGTCTGGTCTAGCATATTCTTTATCTTGTTTTAGAACTCGTGTAGTATCACCAATTACTTTGTCATTTTCTCGAATTATTCGTCGTAAATTCAATAAATCTTCTGAATCTTCGGGAATTACTGAAATTAAATTCTCATCTATTGTTTTTGTAATCATATTAGTAAAATAATTTACAAAAAGTAAAGTGTTTAGTTTGTAGTTTCAGTTGTTTTCTCTTCTTGTGATTTTTTCTTTAGATAATTTTCAACCCAATCTAAAGTAAGAACACCTGCTTCTGCTAGATTTGTTAAAGAATTTGGAGAAGCTTCTCCTGTTACTTTGCCTTCCATTCTTCTAATTTGTCTCCATTTGAGTGATGTATTTCCACTTTTTGAATTATAGATTATTCCAAGAACGTCTCTTGCATTCATAAATTTGATATCTCTGATTTTTTTCAATGTTACTTTATCTGCTGCTTCTACGTATATTGCACCCAAATTATCTTCTCTTTCTGCAAATACCTCTGAATCTTCTAAATAATTTCTTGGAGCATAAGATTTACACGTACTAGAAATGATAAATCTTCTAAAACTTTCCAATGTTGCAGGAGTGCTAATCGTGACCATTTTTTTTAACTTACTATTTGCCATTTATCAAGCTTCTTGAAAGACTCAAAAGGAATATCTCTAAAAACTGCCTACAGGCTATGATGTTCCTATCCCTCTGATTAATGATGAGGATCTTGAGTTCTGAGCCTGCTTCATGATTTTAATTGGTAATGAATTTTGAAACATTATGAAATCATTAACTAAACATCTTACATTTAATATTAAATCTCGAAGAGGGTTTGTCAATATTACACCTGATGTTAGAAAATTAATAGACCAAAGTAAAGTCCAAGAAGGACTTTGTCTTGTTAATGCTATGCATATCACTGCAAGTGTTTTTATCAACGATAATGAGGATGGATTACTTCATGATTATGAAAAATGGTTAGAAGAATTAGCACCTCATGAACCAATTGAACAATACAAACACAATGATACTGGAGAAGATAATGCTGATGCACATCTAAAAAGACAAGTAATGGGACGTGAAGTAGTTGTTGCAATTACTAATGGTGATCTAGATTTTGGTCCATGGGAACAAATTTTCTACGGGGAATTTGATGGTAAAAGACCAAAAAGAGTTTTAGTTAAAATTATTGGTGAATAGTTTTCTATCCAAAATCTGCATCACGTTTTTGACTCTGTGATTCATTCTTTCTTGCAGCATCTCTAAATGCATCATCATGGTTTTGAGGTCCATGTTGACATTTCACACATGCAATTTTGAAACCATCTTCATTTTTAACATAAGTTTCACATCCACAAAAACATGCCATAATAATTATAATTTCTAATCTGATATATCTTTTGGGATATTTTTAATTTATTTACAGCATTCGCCCTTTGGAATATCGTGAGTATGTGGGCATTTTCTTGGATGTCCTAACATTGTACATAATGCATCTGTGAATTGTTTATTCATGTGATGTTCAATTCCACATACCATTTCTTCATCAATTTCCACTTTTAATGCACTATCCATTAAGACTTCTAGTAATCTACTATTTCTCATCATACTGGAACCAATTTCTTCTCCTTCTTCTGTAAGAGTTACACCTGCTTTGTTATACTCTACAAGATTTTTAGCATTTAGTTTTTTTAGCATTTGAACTACACTTGGTTGTCTAATGTTAAGCATTTTTGCAATTGTGCTAATTTTAACATCCTCGCCTCTTTCTCTAATATGCCAAATTGCTTTTAGATACATTTCAACATGTTCTGCTTCTGCAGTTCCAACAAATAGTGTTTCATCTTTTAGTATATCCATAACTATACCTTCTTTGAATCTTTTAATAAATATTCGAAATATTGACGTGCAATTCCTGCTAAACCAGTATGATCTGCCCAAATTGCAATAATGTCTGATGAATTTTCACCTGCAATTTCAGGACCTAATAAAATTACAACATATCTTTTATCTGAAATTATTCCTCCTCCAAACAAACCTTTCTTTATTTTTACATCTGCAACTCTTTTAATTGCTGTAATTGATCCTTTGTCGATTTTATCTGATGTGAGAATTGTAATTTTTACTCCTTTATCATGTAATGCTCTTAATTTTGGTAATGCTTGTTTAACTAATTCTACACCAGCTTCTGGCAGCGTGATCATTACTTCGTCTCTGCAACTATCTACCATCTCTAAAATTTTCGCAGTAATGTTTACTGCACCAGATAATACCCAAATATCTGGTCTTTCACTTGTACCACTTTTTTCATACAGTGGAACTAATTCATTTAAAATTACATTTTGATTTTGTATAAAGTCACTTTCCATCTTTTGTTTTGTACTTTCTACTCCAGTTGCTGGTGACTTTGCGAAATATTTTGTTGGTCTTGAATCATCTGACCCAATCCATCCTTTTTCTTCTAATGTCCCTAAAACTTCATAAATTTTTGAATATGGTACACCTGATTTTTGACTAAGATCCGATGCTGTCATTTCTCCTGACTTTAACAATGCAGAAAATGTCTTGATTTCATAACTAGTAAGACCAATTTTTTCTAGAGACTTTTTTGTTTTATCAGATATGCTCATGCGATCTAATCGATCAGTTTTGATATTTAAACCCGTCACGACTATCTACTAAATTCCACACGGGGGTTAGTATGAAACAGATTATATACTGTTTTTTTAGAAATCTAAGTACAAGCATGGCACTAATTCAGATTTCCAATCAATCAAGTAAGAATTTGGGTAAAAAATCTACTATCAGATTTACTCAAAGTATATGTCCTGATTGTAACATGATTTTAGATGCTGAAGTCTTTGAAAGAGACAATCAAGTTTTCATGTCAAAAATTTGTCCAACTCACGGTGAATGTGAGGAATTATACTTTGGTTCTTATGAAATGTACAAAAAATTCAGTACTTATTGGATGGATGGCAAAGGTGCACATTCTCCAAATGTAATGATTGACAAATGTTCTTGTCCAAATAACTGTGGTTTGTGTTCTAATCACTTATCTCACAGTGGATTAGCAAACATGATTGTAACTAATAGATGTGATTTGACATGTTGGTATTGTTTCTTCTATGTAAAGAAGGGACT
>CP054849.1:139074-144683 GCA_044358425.1 Marine Group I thaumarchaeote
TCAATGGTATTAGCTAATGAACATGAACAAGGATTTATGGTAAATCAGGCAATTGTTGATTTCTGGAAATCTTGTAATGGTCAACGTAAAGTAACAGATCTTGTAGAAGTTTTTGCTAATCAAACAGGTTTGCAAAGAAATCAAGTTGAAAAAGAGGTTATGCAATTACTACAACAATTACGTGACGGTGGATTAATTGCAATTGCAGGTCAACCAGATCAACCAAATGTTGAATTTAAAAAATAATCTTTAGAAAATATAATTTGAATTTGCACCATCAAAGTTTATTGTAACTCCTGAAAGATATTTGATATTATTTTCAACTATTCCCTTTACAAAATTTCCAATTTCTTCAGGTTTTCCAAGTCTTTTCATTGGTAATGTTTTTTCAAATTCCTCTACATTTTCAATAAGTTCTTGAGTTCTATCTGTGTTAATTGGTCCTGGTGCAATATTGATACAACTAATATTATTTTGAGCATATTCTTTACTCAAAACTTTGAAAACTTCTGAAAATGCTGCTCTATAGGCTGATGAAATAATTAATTTTGGATTTGGTTCTTTTATTACATTTGAGCTTATCAAAAATATGTATCCGCCATCATTTACTTTGATATTTTGTAATATGGTAACGAATCCTAGAAATAATTGATTATGATATTTATTCCAATCTTCTTCAGTAATGGTTGAAAATGGTTTTGGTTTTGGACCTCCTGTATTAAGAATTAAAATGTCTGTTTGATTATTTATTTTCAAAAATTCTTTGACACTATTCAAATTTGATGTATCAATATCTTTTTGAGAAGTAGCAAAAACATCAATATCTATTGTTTTTAAAGAATCTGAAATTGCTTTTCCAATACCACGAGAACCCCCCAAAACTATTGCTTTAGTCATAATATTACAAAAATTTTAGTCATAATTAAATTTCATTATTGCACAAAATTAGAATTTTGAGGCCTTAGAAAAAGTTGGAACATATTTTTCATCCTTATTTGCAAATATTTTCAAATGTTTTTTACACAAATTTCTATTCTCTTTAAAACTAATTTTAACAGTTTGTATGGCTTTTTCTTTACATTCTGAAATACTGCACTGCAATAATCAAATTTGATATTATTTGTTAATAAAACTTTGAAATAATGTAATTACCTTACTAACTTTTTTATCGCTGTAATTCATTGAAAAATTATGAATGATGATGAAAAAGGAAAAGAATTTCTAAAATTAATAGATGAACAAAATACATTACAATGGAATATTGTTGCCAAATTATCCTCTTTAATTAAATCTGAATGGAATTCTCCAGAATTAAAAACTGAAGTTGAAAATTTGGTTAAAGATCATTATAAAATTACAAAGGATCTCAATAGCTTAGACAATAATGATAGTATCTTATAATGCAGAGTCTACCATTAATGCAATAAATAATACAGCCAAATATGGACTAGAAAACTTAAACAATGTCCATGCAGCTGTCTCCATTGGTTTTACTGTAACCCAAACTGATAATCCTAACATTAGTGCTCCTGATGCAATTGCAGTCCACAAATAAACATCACCTACCATATTTTCACCATTTTCAGTTGTGATGAAAAATGGTGCAATTGAAAATAATACCATGACAACAGTAGATAATGCAATAGCTCTTGCTGATGTTTTTTCTGATTGTACTGCAGTTAACATTGGAACATTTACTTTGTTATAATCTTCTTTGAAATGTAACGTTAAAGCCCAAATATGCATTGGAATCCAAATAAACACTAATCCAGCCATTGCAAGACCCATTGTCCATAAATCTGACATAGTTACTGCTACCCAACCAATCATTGGAGGGGAACCTCCACATAGTCCTCCTAAAATAATATTGGTTCTAGAATTCCGTTTTAGTACATATGAATAAACAATAATGTTGTTTACTAATGCAAATGCAATGAAAATTGTTGCCCATATTCCTTGCTCTAGTGTTGTAGTAAATGAAATCGCAAAAGCCAATACCAATGATATACCTGCCAATGCCAATCCAAAATTTCTTGCTTTAACTGCTGGGTAAATTCTCTTTGATGGAAGGGGTCTATCTTTTGTTCTTTCCATGATTGCATCAATATCTCTATCGTGATAGTTTGTCAAAGTATTAGCTGCTGCAGATCCTGCTGCAACTGAAAATAACATTAATGCCCAAGTCTCAATTGAAATTGGAATATTGTAAATATTTGATGCTGTCAATGCTGCACCAAATGCAGTAAATACCAATAGATACCAAATTTTTGGTTTTGTTAATTCATAATAAACTGCGACTCTTGAACCAGTTGTCTGTTCTTGCAATGTATTATTCACCAGTATTTGATGGCATATATGGCATTGCTTTCGTTCGTGATTTCATCTCGATAAATGACTCTGATGATTGAATTCCTTCAACCCTTCCAATTTTCTCTGAAACCATTTTGTGCATTTGATCCAATGATCTTGAATACATTGTTACTAAAATGTCAAATCTACCTGTAACTTCTGCAACTTCTCTAACTCCATCAATTTTGAATAACTGTTCGATTACGTTATCTCGTTGTTTGGTATCGATGTTAATCCCCGTTAATGCTTTAACTTCATAACCTAATTCTGCATCATTAACATCTATGGTAAAACGTTCAATTAATTTTCTTTTTACTAATCTTTTGATTCTTGAATATACTACTGATGAGTTAACATCTATTTTTTTTGATAATCGTGGAACTGAAATTGAGGCATCGTTAGATAATTCTGATAATATTTGTAAGTCTAAATCATCAACTTTTGTCGTCTAAAACACCTAAACCGATGTGGATTTCTGGTTCTTATAAAGTTATTATTGTAAAAATTACAATTAATTTCTAAATTTTACCTTTTTTGTATAACATTTCTGCTAAAAGAACAGCTCCTTTTGCAGAACCCATTTTCTTGTTGTGTGAAAATAGCATGTATTTCAAACCATTATCAAATAATTCTTCTTTTTCAACTCTTCCAATTGTTGTAGTCATTCCATCACCTACAGTTCTTTCCATTCTAGGTTGTGGTCTTGTTGGATCTTCGTGAAATGCATAGTAATCTTTAGGAGCAGAAGGTAATCCTAATACTGAGATGTCTTTGTTACTTTGATTGTAAGTTTCTTTAGCTTTTGAAGGATCAATTTCTTTTGTTGTTTCTACAAAAACTGATTCAGTATGACCATCAATTACTGGAACTCTAGTGCAAGTACAACTAATTCTAATATCTGCATCTATGATTTTACCATCAACTAGTTTTCCTAAAATTTTTCTCGTTTCTAATCTAACTTTTCCTTCTTCTTTTGGAATATATGGTAAAATGTTATCTGTAATTCCCATTGCTGAAACACCTGATTTTCCTCCACCAGAAATTGCTTGCATTGAAGTCATCATAACTTTTTTTGCTCCATATTGTTCAAGTAATGGTTTTAGTGTGATTGCTAATCCTGTAGTAGTACAATTTGGTAGTGGTGCTACAAATCCTTTCCAGTTACGATTTTTCTTTTGAGTCTCTAATAATTCAGTTTGTTCATCGTTAATTCCTGGAATGAGAATTGGAACATCATCTTCGTATCTATATGCAGAACTAGTTGAAACTACTGGTAATTCTGCTGCCATTTTAGTCTCAATGTCTATTGCAGCTTGTGATTCTACTGCTGAGAATACCAAGTCTAATTGTGATGTATCTAATTCGTCAACTTTCTTAACCGTCATTGATTTGATATATTCTGGGATTTCTCCGCCTACATCCCACATGATAATTCCTCCTTCATTTCTAATAGCCTCAAGATAATTTTTACCTGCAGAACGTTCTGAAGCAGCAATTTGAGTCACCTCAAACCATGGATGATCATTTAATGATTGTACAAATTCTTGACCTACTGAACCTGTAACCCCTATAATTGCAACTTTTTTCTTCTCCATAATGTGAAAATAGATCTGTTTCAATTAATAATCGTTTATAGAATTACCAAAACATACTAAATTAGCCAATTCTATTTTGAACTGTGAAAATAAACACAAAATCATCTATTCGTAGACATTCTCCTGTAATTCATGGAGGAAAAATTCCTTCAAAAAACAGCGATCAGGAAATTATTGATTTTAGTTCAAATATTACTCCTTTAGGAATTCCAAATTCCATTAAATCAATAATTAAAAAAAATTTGGATAAAGTTCAATTTTATCCAGATCCACATTCAGAAACTGTAATTTCAAGTTTAGAAAAATACACTCATTTATCCAAATCAAATATTATTGTTGGAAATGGTGCAATTGAAATCCTCTATAATTTTTGTTATGCATTTTTATCAAAAACAACTAAAGTATTAATTCACGTTCCAACATTTCAAGAATATGAAACAGCAGTAAAACTAAATGACTGCAAAATTTCATATTTTAAATCATTAAATCTCTCTGCTGATATAGATTCATTTATTTTACAAATTCCAAAAAATGGATGCATTTTTTTATGTAATCCTAATAATCCTACTGGAGAATTACTATCAAAAAAAGAATTACTGTCTATAATTCTTAAAGCAAAAAAATTAAAAACTTTAGTTTTCATTGATGAATGTTTTATTGAATTAGTTCCTGATTCCAATGAATCTGTAATATCATATGTAAAAAAACATGATAATCTCTTCATCTTAAGATCTTTAACTAAATCATTTGGTTTGCCTGGAATAAGAATTGGGTATGCTTGTGGTTCTAAAGAAATAATTAAAATTTTACAAAAAATAAAAATCCCTTGGAGTGTAAATTCTTTGGCACAAGATGCTGCAAATGAAGTAATTAAAAATAAATCTCATATCAATAAATCTAATTTAATAATTAAAAAGGAATTAAAATATTTGAATAAGTCAATTTCTTCTATTAATGGATTTGAATGTATTTCATCTTCAACTAATTTCATTTTAATTAAAACAAAATACAATTCAACAAAATTACAAACAAAATTATTAAAACATAAAATTTTAATTCGTGATTGTAAAAATTTTAGAGGATTAGACGAACATTATATTCGAATAGCAGTAAAATCTCACAAAGATAATGTCAAATTAGTTTCTGCATTGGAGAAGATTAAATGAAATCATTAATGATTCAAGGAACCTCTTCAGGTGCTGGAAAAACAACATTGGTTGCTGCCTTGTGTAGAATCTTTTCTGATAAAGGCTATCGAGTTGCTCCATTCAAATCTCAAAATATGTCTAATTTTGGATATATTACACCTGATTTTGAAATTTCTCGTGCTCAAGCGATTCAAGCTTTTGGTGCACGTTGTAATATTACACCAAATTTGAATCCAATTTTATTAAAACCAGTTGGAAATTATTCTAGTGTTGTTTATTTGAATGGTAAGCGATTTAAAAAAATGCATGCTAAAGAATACTATGAAAAGTTTGTAAATTATGAAGGTATGAAATTAGCCTCAAAATCTTTAAAGATTTTACAAAAAGATTTTGATTTGGTAATTATGGAAGGTGCAGGTTCACCTGCAGAAATTAATTTACAAAAATATGATATTGCAAATATGAAAATGGCTAAAAAAGCAAATGCAAATGTGTTGTTAGTAACTGACATTGATAA
>CP054849.1:144688-158715 GCA_044358425.1 Marine Group I thaumarchaeote
AGGTTCACCTGCAGAAATTAATTTACAAAAATATGATATTGCAAATATGAAAATGGCTAAAAAAGCAAATGCAAATGTGTTGTTAGTAACTGACATTGATAAAGGAGGTTCTTTTGCAAGTTTAGCTGGAACAATGGCTCTAATTGAAAAAAAATATCAAAAATTAGTTAAAGGATTTATTTTTAATAAATTTCGTGGTGACATTGATGTTTTAAAACCAGGTTTTAAAAAATTAAAAAATCTAACAAATATACCTGTAATTGGAACAATTCCATTAATCCCACTTAACTTACCTGAAGAGGATTCTCTTAATTCAAATCCTAAAGATATTGTTTGGAATAAAAAAAATATACAAAAAATTGATAACGAACTGAACAAATTATCAAAAATTGTTAAATCAAATATTGATATTAATTCAATTGAGAAAATGTTACAATGATTATTGAGTCAATCGCTATCATTGGTTTTGCAATATTACTTGATTTGAAATTTGGAGATCCTAAAAACCGTTATCATCCAACAGCTTGGATAGGAACATTCATTGCAAAATTAACTACTATTACAAAAAATCAAAACTCAACATTTGAAAAAATTGGAGGTATGATAATGATAATTATTATTTCTAGTGTAGTCATTTTATTGCTGTCTGGTCTAAATTTTGGAATCTCTTTGATTTCTGTTGATTACATCTCATTAATTTTATCAGTAGTCATAGGTGCATTATTGCTCAAAACAACTATTGCAATTCGTGGAATGGAAAAACATGCAATTAGTGTACTAGATTCATTGGAGAGTAATGATCTCGATTTAGCTAGAAATTATTTGTCAATGATTGTAAAACGAAATACCACAAAATTGGACAAAAACCACGTACTTTCAGGCGTACTTGAAAGTATTAGTGAAAATACTGTTGATGGGATTACTGGACCAATGTTTTACTATGCCTTTTTTGGTTTATTTGGTGCATTTGTCTATAGAATTATCAATACTGCAGATTCAATGGTTGGATACAAAAATGATATTTTTAAAAATTTAGGATGGTTTACAGCTAAATGTGATACAATCTTAAACTATATTCCATCTCGACTTACAGGATTAATTATGGTTATTTCAGCAGCTATTTTACAAAATAATTGGAAAAATTCTTACAAAGTAATGATTCGAGATGGTAAAAAAACTGAAAGTCCTAATGCTGGATATCCAATGGCTGCATTAGCTGGTGCTTTAGAAACTAAATTTGAAAAAATCAATCATTACAAGCTAGGTGATGGGGAAATTATACTAACAAAAGATCATGTTTTATCTGCAATTAAAATTATGAAGTTGACATCAATTCTTTTCTTTGGAATTATTACTATTCCAATAATTTTTGTTTTATCTATACTTGGATGGTGGCTTTATGTTTAAAGAAATTGGTTCAGTTTTTTCTTTTTTAACTATTATACCATCATCGAATTCAACATTAGATGAAACTGCAAAATACATGTATCTCTTTCCTGTTGTAGGAATAATAATTGGTATTTTAGTTGGTGGTTTTGGTTTTGGTTTATCTTTTCTTTTGGATCCACTACTAGTTAGTTTTCTTGTAGTTACATCTATTGCAATTTTAACAGGAATTCATCATGCTGATGGTTTAGCTGATTTTGCTGATGGTTTAATGGTAAAAGGAACTAAAGAGAAAAAACTTAACGCAATGAAGGATCTTTCTACAGGTTCTGCGGGAGTTGTCTCGCTTGTTTTGTATCTTATTGGATTAGTTGTTACAATTTCACTTACAACTGGATTTGATTTGTTTAAGGCAATTTTGATTAGTGAAATTTTAGCAAAATTCTCTATGGTTTTAATGGCAAGTTTGGGAAATTCTGCATCAGTAGGCTCGAATTCATCCTTCATTCAAACTATGAAGGATAAGAGAAAATTGATACTAGCATTTCTAATTATGATTATTCCTGTTGCTTTACTTGGTGAAACAACTGGACTCATAATGCTTGCAGTCACTATTGTTGTCACTCTTGTTATTTTAGGAATTTCTACGCGTAGTTTTGGTGGTATTACTGGAGATGTTCTTGGTTCTACAAATGAATTAACTCGTTTAGCATCATTGATGGTATTTGTATCATTATGATTGGTTTGATTATGGCCGGTGGTAAGGGTACTAGAATGAATTTAGATAATGAAAAATTATTACTTGAATATAAAAAACCAGTAATTTTTCATGTAGTTGATTCTTTAAAAGAATCAAATTGTTTTTCAAAAATTTTAGCTTTAACTAGTTCTAATTCTCCAAAAACAAAAAAATTATTAGAAGAAAATAATATTGAAATTTTTAATACTAATGGAATTGGATATGTTGAGGATTTAACATTAGTACTTCAATCAATTAATGATTCTGTTTTAGTAACTTCAGGTGATTTACCTCTTTTAGACAATGAAATAATAAAAAAAATTGTTAGCAATTATGATCCGAAAAAAACTTGGACTAGTATTTTAGTAACCAACAAATTTTTAATTTCTCTAGGATTGGAATCCGATTATTTTGTTAATCATGATAATCAGAAATGTAATTACACTGGAATTTCATTAATTAATGCAAATAAAATTAATTCATCACAAAATTTACATGAAAATTATATTGTTATTGATGACAAAAGAATTGCATTAAATCTAAATACAAAAGAAGATTACGAATTACTCGGCGCTACCTGAAACTTTTCCGTTAATTTTTGCTTTAGAACCAGTTGGCTCTGAAATTGTATTACCACATGAATTACATGCAATAATTGTCGATGCATGAGAATATACTATTTGTAATTCACCACATTCTTCACAATTAACTTTTTGAAACTTACTTGATGGTTTTGGAACTCCGATGTGATCTTTCTTCATGCTGCTACCAACTCAAATTTCTTAATTCTTACCCCTGTTTTATTGTATTTCTTTTTACAAACAGTACATGTCATAATAGGAGTAACTTTCTTAGTAACTTTAGCTGGTTTTGCAAGTTTTGGGAATTTTTGTCCACCATAACCTTGTTTACGTTCAGCGTGACGACGTTCACCTCTAGCAGAACCACGTCTCTTTCCAGCCTTGTAAATGGAGACCTTCTGGTCAGTATGTGTTTTACATTTTGCACAATACTTTCTGATCACCTTTGGAATGTTCATATCAACAAAACCTCCTCAACCGTAATTTAAGCATTGAACCTATAATAGTCATAAATTTTATTCAAAATTATGGATTCAAGCCTAGCTGTCTCAATTGACTCTCTAAATTCTGTGGCCATGGGTGAAAAGAAAGCAAATCTGGTCTTAACAAACTGTAACTTATTGTCAGTTTACACTAGAGAAATAATTCCAAACACTCAGATCGCAATAGTTAATGATCGCATTGCATATGTTGGTCCAGACGCTAATCATGCTGTAGGACCGAAAACTAAGATTGTTGATATCAAAAATAAATTTGTCAGTCCTGGATTTGCAGATCCTCATTTACATATTGATCAATTTGTGTTACCTTCTGAATTTGCAAAACAAGCTCTTCTTTGTGGTGTAACTTCTCTTTTTTCAGATCCTATTGATATTGTAAGTGTAGCTGGCAACAAAGGCTTTCAAGAATTTCTTAAATTAGGTGAAAATTTACCTATTAGAATATTTCAAACAGTTCCTGGAGGACTTCCTGTTGATGCCAAATTTAGTAATAGTAAATCTCTAACTTTATCTCAAGAAAAATCTGCAATTAAACATCCCCATGTGATAGGAATGGGTGAAGTTTTTTCATGGACTAAAGTAACTTCACGTGAACCAAAAACAATGAAATCGCTTTCAACAATGTTAGAACATGATTGTATTATCAATGGACATACTGCTGGTGCAAGTGGAAAAAAACTTAATGCGTATATTTCATCTGGAATTCTTTCTTGTCATGAACCAATTAACTTTGAACAAGTATTAGAAAGATTACGATTAGGAATGTGGGTAATGATTAGAGAAGGTTCTATTCGCCGTGATCTAAAAGAAATTATTCCACATGTTTTATCCCATGGCACATACCGTAATCGATTGATGTTTTGTTCTGATGGTCTTGATCCCTTAGATATTTCTAAATTTGGTCATATTGATTATTGTATAAGAGAATCTATCAAACTCGGTTTAGAACCTATAGATGCTGTTACGATGGCATCAAAAAATAATTTTGATTATTATAATATGGGAAAAGACCTTGGGGGAATTGCACCTGGAAAATTAGCTGATATTTTGATTTTTGATAATCTGAAATCATTTAAACCAAAACATGTTTTTGTTGGAGGAAAATTAGTTGTTTCAAATGGTTCATTTGTATCTCGTATTAGAAGAAATGTAATTTCTCCATGGATTAAAAAAACTGTTAAACTAAAAAAATTCTCTAAAAATGATTTTCTGATTAAATCTAAAAAAGATCATGTTAAAGCAAATACAATTTTTATGTTAAATGAAATTATTACTAAATTAGGTGAATCAGAGCTTAGTTGTAAGGATGGCTTTGTTTCTGCATCAATAGACAAAGATATTTGGAAAATTGCAGCATTTGACAGAATTCATGGAACAAGTCAACACTCTATAGGATTTCTTGAAAATTTTGGCGCTGAAATTGGTGCATTTGCTTCAACATGGAGTTTTCATGAAAATGATTTGATTGTACTAGGTTCTAATGATTCAGATATGGCAATTGCATCAAATCATTTAATCAAAAATCAAGGTGGATTAGTTGTCGTTAAATCTGGAAAAATTCTTGCCTCTTTACCCTTACAATTTGCAGGAATAGTTTCAACTGACTCTTTTGAGACTGTTTCATCTAATTTTGAACAGATCAATAATTCTATAGTGGATTTAGGTTGTAAATTTACAAGACCTCATCTGATCCCTCTATTCTTGCCGTTTCTAGCGCTGCCTTCTGTAAGAATTCTTTCAGGTGGAATTGTTGATGTTAAAAAACGATCTTACATATCGCCTATCAATTAGGCAATGTTAAAAAGGGGGATTTTGAGAATCGAAAATGAAACTAAATGGCATCAATTCAACAAGGACCAAATGGACCTGTACTAGTTCTTAAAGAAAGTGCATTACAACAAAAAGGTAAAGACGCACAACAAAACAATATTGCTGCAGCAAAATTAGTTGCAGAATTAGTTAAAAGTAGTCTTGGACCTCGTGGCCTTGATAAAATGTTAGTTGATTCCTTAGGTGACGTTACAATTACAAACGATGGTGCAACCATTCTCAAAGAAATTGATGTTCAACACCCAGCTGCCAAAATGATAGTTGAGATTTCTAAAACAGTAGATAATGAAGTAGGCGATGGAACAACTTCTTCTGTAGTTTTTGGTGGTGCATTATTAGCAAGAGCAGAAGATCTTTTGAAAAAAGATGTTCATTCATCAACTATTATCGAAGGTTTTCAAGCAGCATCTGAAAAAGTTCTTGAAATTTATTCACAATTATCTAAAAAAGTAGAACCTGATGACAAAGCATCACTTCTAAAAATTGCTTCAACAAGTATGCAATCAAAATTAATTTCTGAAGATAGTAGTAGCTTATCAAAAATTGTAGTAGATGCAATTCTTAGTATTGCAACCAAAAAAGGAGATGAATATTTTGTTGATCTTGAAAATATTAAAGTTGAAAAGAAACCAGGTGGTTCAATTGAAGATACACAAATTGTAAAAGGAATTGTTTTGGATAAAGAAATTGTTCACAGTGGAATGCCAACTAGAATTGATAAGGCAAGTATTGCATTGATAAACTCTGCATTAGAAATTGAAAAAACTGAAATGAGTGCAGAAATTAGAATTACTGATCCAACTCAAATGCAAATGTTCTTAGAAGAAGAAAATAGAATGCTCAAAACTATGGTTGATAAATTACATGATGTTGGAGCTAATGTTTTGATTTGTCAAAAAGGAATTGATGATATTGCACAACATTATCTAGCAAAGCACGGTATCATGGCAATTCGTCGTGTTAAAGAAAGTGATATGATAAAACTTTCAAAAGCTACTGATGGACGTGTAATTAGTAATCTAGATGATTTAACTGAAAAAGATCTTGGCTCTGCAGATTTGGCTCACCAAAAGAAAGTTGAATCTGATAAATGGGTATTCATTGAAGGTTGTAAACATCCACAATCCGTTACATTGCTAATTCGTGGAGGAACTCAAAGAGTAATAGATGAGGTTGACCGTTCTATTCATGATTCACTAATGGTAGTAAAAGATGTAATTGAAAAACCAGAAATTGTTGCAGGTGGAGGAGCTCCTGAATCATTTGCAGCAGCACAACTAAAAGACTGGGCTGATAATTTTGATGGACGAGAACAACTTGCAATTAAGAAATATGCTGAAGCATTAGAAATCATACCATTAACAATTGCCGAAAATGCAGGAATGGACCCTATTGACACTATGGCCACTTTAAGATCAAAACAAAACCAAGGTCAAAAATGGACAGGTATTGATGCAAAAAATACAAAAATTGCTGATATGATGGCAATTAATGTTGTAGAACCAATTGCAGTTAAAGAACAAATCATCAAATCTGCAACTGAAGCAGCATGTATGATACTAAGAATTGATGATGTTATTGCCATATCTGGTGGTCCAGGTGGCGGTGGCGGCATGCCTCCAATGGGATAAATTTAGTTAAAACTTAATCCTACTAGTAACCATAAATTATTGTTGCATAAAATTGGTATTGATTTAGGTGGTACTAAAACTGAAATTATTGTTTTGGATGAATCCCTGAATATTTTAGAAAGAAAAAGAGTTCCTACGCCTAAAGATAATTATGAAAAAATTATTCAAAATATTGTTAATTTGGTAAATGAGGTATCTCAAAATATTTCTAATTTTTCTATTGGAGTTTGTTGTCCTGGTGCAATTTCAAAAAATAGCGGTCTTATCAAAAATAGTAATACTCAATGTTTGATTGGTAAATCATTAAAAAAAGATCTTGAAAATAAATTAAAAAAAAATATTTCTATTGAAAATGATGCAAATTGTTTTGCTTTATCTGAATCCAAAATGGGTGCTGGGATTGGATTTGATTTTGTCTTTGGTGTAATTTTAGGTACTGGTGTAGGTGGTGGAATTGTAATTCGTGATTCCCTTCATTGTGGAAGAACCAATATTGCCGGTGAATGGGGTCATCATACTTTACATCAAAATGGAAATTCTTGTTACTGTGGAAAATCAGGTTGTGTTGAGACATATCTGAGTGGACCTTCTTTAGAAAAACGTTGGAATCAACTAACTGGATTAACTCAATCTATGCCTGAAATAATAGATAATTTAGATTCTGAAATTGGCAAATCTTGGAAAAACGAATTTTTAGAAAATTTTGGTTATGGTCTTGCAAATGTTATTGATATCTTAGATCCTGATGCAATTATTCTTGGTGGAGGTTTATCAAATATTGATTTTTTGTACGATGAAGGAAAAAATTCCATATATTCAAAAGTATTTTCAGATATTATTGAAACACCAATTTTGAAAAATAAACTTGGTGATTCTTCAGGTGTATTTGGAGCTGCACTTTTGAATTAATTATTGTGGACATCCTTCCATTTTTACAATATAATAACCGTTTGTCATAATCTCAATTTCTATATCTTCTGAAACTGATTCTGAATGACAAAATTTACACTCTTCACTAGTTACTATGGAATCATTTTCATTAATTGATCTTAACCATTCTTTTGCAAAAGCAATTACTTCTTCATTATTTTTTTTATCAGTAATCACATCAAAGTGCATTGTATGACCATCATTTGCTTTTACATATGTGTCAAAGACATGAAAATCCATTTTTATCACTAATTTTCAATATGTGAATTTCTAATTTCAAGAGTCTTGTCTACAATTTGATTAACATCTACATCTATTTCTGTAGTAATCAAAATTAATCCTGCTCCTCCTATAGGTATCGTAATTCTGTAAATTTTTTCATATTTTGCTAATGCAAAAATTGGTGTTCCAATTTTATCCGCAGTTTTTTTTCTTGTTGACCAACGGTAAATTGCTTGTGATAATGATGTTTCAGTTTCTTCTCTTGATAAGTGAGATTTTACACCTGGTTTTATTTTATCATGTAATTCACCATAATCATAAACTGCTGCATACCTGATATTCTGACTCAACTCTAAAATTTCATCGCAGATTTTTTCATAATTCATAATATATCACTTATTGTGGCTCAATTGTTGCTGGTGGTTTACTTGAAATTGTATATGTCACCCATGTAACATCCTCAATTTCATTAGTAATTCTATTACTCATTTTTTCTAATACTCCATGTGGCAGTCTAGTCCAATCAGCAGTCATTGCGTCAATAGAATCTACCACTCTAATCATAACTATGTTTCCATATTTTCTCTCATCTCCAACTACTCCTACAGCCTTATCGTCCCCAACTGCTGCATATGCCTGCCAAACTTTTGTATAGAATCCAGATTCCATTAACTCCTCTTCAACGATTTTACTAGCAATCTTTGAAATCTGTAGTTTTGTCTGAGTAATTTCTCCCATAATTCTAACTGATAATCCTGGACCTGGAAATGGATGTCTCATGAAAAGTTTTTCAGGAACACCTAAAATTTTAGCAATTTGTCTTACTTCATCTTTGTATAATTCTCTTAATGGTTCCAAAATTTCTAAATTTAACCAATCTGGTAATCCTCCAACATTATGATGCGATTTAATTACATCTGCTGGACCTTTTGAAACTCCACTTTCAATAACATCTGGATACAAAGTTCCTTGTGCTAACCATTTGAATGGACCCTCTTTTTCAGCAAAATTTGTAAAAACATGAATAAATTCTTCACCTACAATTTTTCTTTTTAGTTCCGGATCTTCTACTCCTTTTAATTTTTCAAGGAATTGATTTCCTGCATCAACTGATGTAAAATTCACTTTAAAATTATCTTTGAACATTTCTTCCACTTCTTTCTCTTCATTTAATCTTAACAAACCATTGTTGACAAAAACACACTTGAGTCTATCTCCAATGGCTTTGTCAATTAACAGTGCTACTACTGTAGAATCTATACCTCCACTAACACCACATAATACATTTCCATCAATTTTTGAAATTTTTTCTATTGCTGAATCGATAAAACCTTCCATTGTCCATTCTTGTTTTGCTTTGCAAACTTTTAGAACAAAATTCTTGAGAATTTCAGTACCTTGTTCTGTGTGCACTACTTCTGGATGAAATTGAATTCCATATACTGATTTTTCATCTGATGCAATTGCTGCAGCTTTAGCCCCTTCAGTATGCCCAATAATTTTGAATCCTGATGGTATTTCTTCTGCTTCATCACCATGACTCATCCATGCACGAACCGATTCACCGATACCATTTAACAAATCACTATCGTTATCTATTGTTAAAAGTGAAGAGCCATATTCTTTGTTGGCTCTTTTTACTTTACCTCCAAATTTATCTACAATTAATTGGTGTCCGTAACAAATTCCTAAAAGTGGTAAATCCATCTCAAAAATTTTATTTTCTGGTACTGGAGCTTCTGAACTATAAACACTTGATGGCCCTCCTGAAAAAATTATTCCTTTTGGGTTGTGTTTTTGTATTTCTTCATAACTAATATCAAATGGTACTAATTCTGCATAAACAGAAAACTCTCTAATTCTTCTACAAATTAAATGACTATACTGTGAACCAAAGTCTAAAACTAAAATTTTATCCATACAATCACTTACTAATATTTTCCAACATCCTAGTTAATGACCATCCTGCTGTATTGATTAATTCTGTTACTCTTTGTTTTTCTCTATAATTTTTAATTATTATTTCTCTTATATCAGTCCCATTTTTATTAATAATATAATCAATAATTGATTCTTTTTGGATTTTTCCATTTTCTGCTTCCAAAAAATCTTTTTTCTTCATCTCTCCAATTATTCTATCTAAAAAGAATGATTTGAAAGGTGGTGTATCTGCATTAATCAAAATTTGTTCATCTAAAATAATTGAAACTTGTTCTGGTGTCACATATGCATTGGCAATGATTTTTCCATCATTTCCTCTTTTAATTGGAATTGAATTTTCTACTGGTTTTGACTTTTCTACTGGATTTGGTATTTTGATCTCTTCTTTAGGCTCAATTTTTGTATCTAATTTAGATGCCTTAACAAAACTAGAATCTTTTAGAAATCCATCTAATACTACAATATTTTTTTCTAACATCTCTATTCCTTCCTGATGTTTATCCACTTGTCTCATTAGATCTTCTCTTAGAGCAACTATTTCTTTTACTTGTTCTTCAGAAAATTTCATAATCTAATTAATCAGTAATGGGTATAAATGCATTCTAGGTAATTATGATATCCAAGTCTTTGTATGGTATTTTTTTAAATCCTTTAATTGGCATCGATGTAGTAAATAACTCTGAATTTGTGATCGATGATAACCAAATTAAAAGATCTTTGGCTATTTTCAATTTCTTTAATTTTATTTTTCTGTCAGATTTTTTTGTATTAGAAAATTTACCTATTCGTGTTCCAAAATCCATTCCAAAAAGAATAATTTTTTTTGCATCAAAATAACTTGCTAAAAAAACACCTCTGTCTCCATCTGTAAATCCTCCGAAATTTTGAATTTTATTAAATGGTTCTGTTTGAGTTGTCCCAATACAATTTTTAATTTTTTTTACCATTTGCAATTTTTCAATATTGTCTCCATGTGCATGGACTACAAAAATTGATTTCTTCTTTGAAATTTTTTTGATAGCACTCTCATCTCCATCTAAATCTGTTACAATGATGTCTGGAATTATCCCATTATCTATTAATGGTTTTAAAGAACTATCAGCTGCAATTTTTATAGATTTTTTAAATTTCTTTAATTCAGGGATTGCAAATGATAATGATGGTCCAGAACCTATAACAAACACTGTATTCCCTTGAATTAATTTTTCAACTTTTTCTATATTCTTTGTTTTTTTTAAAATAGAGTCAAGTATTATGGTTGATTCCTTATCTTTTTTTTCAGAATATTTCAATTCTTTTAAAATTGATAGATATCTTGTTTTCCAACCTAAAATCATCATATAACTCAAATTGTATGAGGTTTTGATAAACTATATGGCAAAAATTGCAAATATTTCTGTTGGAGGACAAAACCCTGTTAGAATAATGGGAATTTTGAACACTAGTCCTGAATCATTTTATAAAAAATCCATTAATACTACTCGTTCAAAAATCAAAAATGCTGTTATTCAAATGGAAAATGACGGTGCAGATTTTATTGATGTAGGTGGAATGTCCACAGCACCTTATTTGTCAACCATGATTTCTGAAAAAGTAGAATCTAAAAGAGTTCTTGATGCAATTAAAATCATTCAAAATACTACTAATCTTCCAATATCTGTCGATACTTGTAGATCTAGTGTAGCTAAAATTGCTTTAGAAAATGATGTCGAAATAATTAATGATATTTCAGGATTAAAATACGACAAAAATATGAAAGATGTAATTTCCAAATTTCAACCTTCGTTAATTTTATGTGCATATGATTCAAAAATAATATTGGGAAATTCAATTAATTCGACAAAAAAACTTCTTAAAAGTAGTTTAAAAATTGCAAAAGATTGTCATATACCAGATAAAAAAATTGTGCTAGATCCAGCAATTGGCTTTTTTAGAAAAACAGGAAAAGGTAAATTTTTTACAAAAATTAAAACAGATTGGGTAGAAAGGGATATTTCTATTATTAAAAATCTTAATTCTTTTAAAATGAAATACCCTATTTTAATTTCAGTTTCAAATAAATCTCTAATTGGTAATCTTTTAGAAAAAGAAAATCCTTCTGATCGATTATTTGGATCTATTACTGCAGAAGCAATATGTG
The DNA here is from genome assembly GCA_044358425.1 of Marine Group I thaumarchaeote. Lineage (GTDB taxonomy): Archaea > Thermoproteota > Nitrososphaeria > Nitrososphaerales > Nitrosopumilaceae > Nitrosopumilus. The sequence continues at coordinate 156,589 of CP054849.1, forward strand.
TTTTAAATGGAGCTAATATCATACGTACTCATAACGTAAAGGCTACTAGAGATGCCATAACAATAGCTACAAAATTATCAAAATAACGCAAAGGCTTATAATCAATTTTTAACTTTTGAAACAAGGTTTCATTGGAATTTAAAGAAGGATTAACATTTGACGACGTTCTTCTTGTACCCAAATATTCAGATATTACTAGTAGAACTCAAACTAATCTAACCACTCAATTATCTCGAAATATCTCTCTAAACATACCATTTGTCAGTGCAAATATGGATACTGTAACTGAATCATCTATGGCAGTCGCTATTGCTCGTGCAGGTGGAATTGGAATTATTCACAGGTTTTTAACAATTGAAGAACAAGCCGATGAAGTTCTTAAAGTTAAACGATCTGGAAGTGTCATTATCGAGAATCCTTATTCGATAACTGGAGATAAAACAATTGAAGATGCATTAGATTATGCTGAAAATCAAGATATTTCTGGATTATTAGTTGTTGATGATAACTCAAAATTAATTGGTATTGTAACTGAAAGGGATTTACTATTTGCAAATTCTAAAAACCTTATTCAAGATGTAATGACTAAAGACGTAATCACCGCAAAAGCTGGTGTATCAATTGATGATGCAAAAGAACTTTTACACAAACATAGAATTGAGAAATTACCTCTTATTGATGATTCAGGATTGGTAAAAGGTTTGATCACCAGTAAAGACATTACAAATAATGCTGATTATCCAAATGCATCAAAAGATAGTAAAGGTAGACCTTTGGTTGGAGCTGCAGTTGGAGTAAAAGGTGACTTTTTAGAAAGAAGTGAATCTCTTTTAGAAGCAGGAGCTGATACTTTGGTTGTTGATATTGCTCATGGTCATAGTGAAAATGCAATTAGTACTGTAAAACATATCAAAAAAGCATTTCCTGATTGTGAATTAATTGCAGGAAATATTGCAACTGCTCAAGGAGCTGAAGATTTAATGAAAGCAGGTGTTGATGCAGTAAAAGTTGGCGTTGGCTCAGGCTCAATTTGTATTACAAGAGTAATTACTGGTTCGGGAGTTCCACAATTGACTGCCGTAATGGATTGTGCAAAAATAGGACGTGATTATGGAATTCCAATTATTTCTGATGGAGGTACTAGGACATCTGGTGATGCTACAAAAGCATTAGCAGCTGGTGCTTCAACTGTTATGGTTGGAAGTATGTTAGGTGGAACTGACGAATCTCCAGGAACCGTCCTAACAAAGAATGGTAAGCGTTTCAAAGTATATCGTGGAATGGCATCTTTAGCAGCATCAATTGGAAGAAAATCTAAAGAAACAGGCTCTACATCATTTGATGATGATCTTAATGATTATGTTGCAGAAGGAGTTGAAGCTATGGTTCCATACAAAGGAACTGTTGTTGATATTTTAAAACAATTAACTGGTGGCGTTCGCTCAGGTTTAAGTTATTGTGGTGCACATACAATTTCTCAAATGCAAACAAATGCAGAATTTATCAAAATGTCAAGAGCTGGATTTGCAGAAAGTCAGCCTCATGATGTTTCTTTAATGTAGATAATTTTTTAAGCAGTAGATAAAGTCATTTTGTTATGCTTGCAACAAGAACTCTCATTGGTATGATTGTAGGTGGTTTAATTATCGGGTTGGGAGGTTATTCTTTAGTTGATACTTTTGGTGCTTCAACAGTTTCTATGAATGAAAATTTTGTAATTGGTTCTGGAGATAATGCTTCTTTTTCTATTCCTGCACCTAAAGATGCACCACAGTATATGAAAATAGTCGGTGATGCTTTTGATCTTAAACTTACTAGTCCTGGTGAAGGATTAACTATTCCAAATACATCTTACAAAAAAGAATTAGTTTTGGATTGGACTCACGTTACAGAAGGTCAAACCATAATTGTAGTTCAAAATACGGGTGCAAGTGAATTAGAAATTATCGCAAATACTAATCAAACACCTAATCCATTTGGAATCACATTTGACTTTATGGTTATTACATCTGGAGTAATAATTCTTGGATTTAGTTTAGGTTTTACATTAATAAAACCAAAAGGTTTCTAGTTTATTTTTGCAGAAGGATAAGAACCTAAAATTTTAATGAAAAGTGTTTCTTTTTT
>CP054849.1:162004-169001 GCA_044358425.1 Marine Group I thaumarchaeote
TGAACCCTTTTACCTTCCTTTTCTAATTCTTTTTTAAATTTTAATCCAAATACTTTTGATAATTGTCCTTCTTTTAATCCAATTATTATTCCAAAAGATTTTGCTTCAGCAGCTTTGAAAATTGCAAGTGTTGCTTTCTTTTTTAGAGAACGCGCAAAATCAGTAACCTCTCTTACTTCATTAAAATATGGATCTAATACAAAAGTTGGCAAATTTGTTGATAATGCAATACCTGCTGCATGAAAATTACTCTGACCTAAAAACACATAGGCATCTACTTCTTTTTTTAATTCTGTTGCTGGATAGAATTCACAACCAAATACCTGACCATCGTTTAACTGTCCTTTACCTTTCCCAATCTTAACATTAATTCCATTTTTTGTTAGAATTTTTTCAACTTTATCCATTTGATGTAGATGTTGACTATCTGTGACAAGTGAAATTAATTTTCCTTTTAATAATTTTGTACATTTTTCTGCAACGCTTTCAAATCCCACATCGTCAAATGCATCAATTAAAACTAAATTTTTTTCTAGCGATTCTGTATTAATCGTATGCCCTATGTTGAATTGGATATCTGCTCCTAATATTTTTGATCCTGTGGTATTCAAATCACAAGTTCCCCATGTCGTATCTGCTAGAACATATGCTGGAATTTCATATTTTTCTGTAATTTTCATAGCCATATCTTGTACTTGTGGTAACATTCCATCTGGACCGTTTAATGAAACTGAAGCTGGTTGTTTTTCTTCTATTTCTTTGAAAATTCTTGCTTCATCAATAATAATCAATTTAGCTTCGAATATTATGTTATTAATTTAAACCAACTGTAATTTTCAACAACTAAAAATGTATGAATTAATTAGATAAGTTGTGGATACCGAATCTGTTTTAAATATTGGATTTGATGATACTGATTCTCCTACTGGAATGTGTACTACTTTTCTAGCCTACAAAATTGTTGATTTACTAAAAAAGCAAAAAACAGAATTTCTTGATTTTCCAAAATTAATTAGATTTAATCCTAATATTCCATGGAAAACTCGTGGAAATGGAGCTGTTTCTTTAAAAATTAAGACCAATCAACCTTCAAAAATCAAAAAACAGATTAAAAATTTAGTTTCAAAATATTCTGATACCAAAAATGGTGCTAACCCTGGTTTGGTATTTTTTGAAAGTAATTCAATTCCTTCTGAATTTACAAAATTTAGTAATTTAGCTTTATGGCAATTAATTAATCGAAATAATGCTAAAAAATTTGTCAAAAAAAATAATCTTGATTTTTACTATGAGGGTAATGGTCAGGGATTAATTGGTGCAATTAGTGCAATTGGATATGATTTTTCTGATCATACTTTAGAATTATTAAGTTATAGAAAAAAAAGAAAGTTTGGAAAAGAAAGAATAATTTCTGCAGATAGTGTAAAAAAAATGCAAGAAAATACTTTTCCACATACATTCAATAGTTTTGATACAAAAAAAAGCCGAGTTTTAATTATGCCTCATGGACCTGATCCTGTTTTTTATGGAGTAAGAGGTGAGAATGTTAATTCGTTGGTTACTGCAACTAAAATTCTGCAAAGTAATGAAAAATTAGATGGATACATGATTTTTAAATCTAATCAAGGCACTGGTGATCATTTAAAAAATGAATTAAATTCTAAAACTATGAAGCCTTATGCATCTGGGACATTAATTGGAATTGTTTCCAATACCCCAAAAATCGCAAAAGGTGGACATGTCTTTTTTACAGTAACTTCTAAAAATCATGAATTTTGGTGTGCTGTGTATAAGGAAACAGGAATCTCTACAATTGCTTCTAATTTGAGAATTGGTGATAAAATTTCAGTTGGTGGAGGAGTTAGAAAAGCATCAAAAAATTTTCCACGAATAATTAATCTTGAATTCATCAAAATCATCTCTCTCGAAAAAAATTTGTCAAAAACTAATCCCACTTGTAAAAAATGTGATAAAAAAATGAAATCAAAAGGCCGTAATCAAGGATTTCAATGCATAAAATGTGGTGCTAAAAATTTGAAAAAAACAACAATAGAAATTCCTAGAAAAATCAAAAAACAACTGTATATTCCTAAAATTTCTGCTCATAGACATTTAACACGACCTTTACAGAGAACTGGAAAAATCAACAAAACTATTGCCTTTGATAATTCTCAATCCTGGTTTTGTGTTTATGAATAATAAGTAGCGGGGAGTAGATTTGAACTACTGAACTGCGGGTTATGAGCCCGCCGGGATGACCTGGCTTCCCCACCCCGCTGAACCTAAATAAAGTTCAACGGTATATACGCTTTATCCAATCTTTGAAAGTAATTAATAGGATTTTAAAAGATAATTTTTTATGAATAAAAAAATTCAAATCGCTGCAATTAGCGGTGCTATTTTATTTTCAATATTTGTTTTAACTTCTTCAGATAATGAAACATCAATTCCATTACCAAAACCAAATTCATATTCAGAAAATGATTCTGTAATGATTTTAGCTGAAAATCTTGATAAACCTCGTGCAATAGCTGTTTACGATAATAGAATTTTTGTAACTGAAAAAGGTGGTACAATTAGAGTAATTGAAAATGATCAACTATTGGAATCACCTTTAGCTACATTTCGTACACCTAATGTATTTGATGGAGGTTTATTGGGAATCGCAGCACATCCAAATTTTTCTAATAATAATTTTCTATATGTCTTTTTGACATATGAAGAAAATGGAAATTTGTGGAATAAAGTTTTGAGAATCACTGAAGAAAACAATAAGTTAAAAGATGTTGAAATAATAATTGATAAAATCCCTGGTTCTTCATTCTATAATGGTGGTTTTCTAAAATTTGGACCTGATGGAAAATTATATGTTGGAACAGGTACTGTTTCTGATGATTCACATTTGCCCCAAGATATCAATTCCTTAGCAGGAAAAATCTTAAGATTGAATGATGATGGTACAATTCCAAGTGATAATCCATTTACAAATTCACCAGTTTATTCATTAGGACATAGACATACACAGGGAATGACTTGGGATGATCAAAATAATTTGTATGTTGCAGAATTTGGACCTGAAAAAAATGATGAAATAAATCTAATAAAATCTGGAAAAAATTATGGATGGCCTGAACAACAATGTTCTGGAAGTGATGATTTTGAAAATGCAATCTTATGTTATGATCCTAGCATAGAGCCTGGAGGAATTTTATTTTATTCTGGAGACAAAATAAATTTTGAATCCAAATTTATCTTGGCTTCGATGCGAGCTTCTAATCTTTACCAAGTCGATTTTGAAGAAGGATTGAGCTCTCAAAAATCAATTCTTAGCGGAAATGGAAGAATTCGTGATGTAGTTGAAGGTCCAGACGGTAGTATCTATGTAATTACTTCAAATACTGATGGAAAAGGTTTTCCAGATAGATTGGATGATAGATTATTGAGGATATTGAAATAAAATGCCTGATTCATCTATTTCCAAATTTTTTGAAAAATCTCGAAAAGATAGATTAAAAATAATTGGAAATTTTGCAAATCTTTCTGAAGATGAATTAATTACCTTGGAAAATATGAATGGTGGAATTTCTTTTGATAAAGCTGATAAAATGATAGAAAATGCAATTGGAACTTTTTCATTGCCTTTGGGTATTGCAACAAATTTTAAAATTAATAACAAAGATTACGTGGTTCCCATGGTTATTGAGGAACCCTCTGTAATTGCAGCTGCATCAAAGGGTGCTAAAATTGCACGAATTAAAGGAGGGTTTGAAGTAACTGCAGATGAATCGTATAGTATTGGCCAAATCCAAATTTTGAATACTGATGCAAATATTGCAATCAAAAAAATTAATGAACAAACTAATGAAATTTTAAAATTAGCAAATTCAAAGAGTAATACTTTATCAAAAATGAATAAGGGTGCAAAAGAAATCATGTGTAAAGAAATTGATACGCCATCTGGTAGTATGTTGATTGTAGAATTGTTAATTGATGTTGGAGATGCAATGGGTGCAAATGTTACAAATACAATGTGTGAAGCAGTTTCACCTCTTATAGAAAAAATTACTGGTGGAAAAGCATTACTTAGAATTCTATCAAATTATTCTACTAGGCGCATGGTAAAAGCAAAAGCTATTTTTGAAAAAGAATCTGTAGGTGGTGAAAATGTTGTAGATAATATCATTTTAGCATATGAATTTGCAGATAATGATGTCTATCGTGCAGTTACTCATAATAAAGGAATTATGAATGGAATTATTTCAGTAGCAAATGCTGTTGGTCAAGATAGTAGAGCAATTGAAGCTGCTGCAAATGCATATGCTGCAATTTCAGGAAAATATCGATCATTAAGTAAATGGAGTAAAGACGATGATGGAAATTTGGTTGGTATTTTAGAAATCCCACTTTCTGTTGGTATTGTTGGCGGCATTGCTAACGTACATCCAGTAGCTAAAATTTGTGCAAAAATTCTCAATGTGGAATCTGCTCAAGAACTTGCATGTGTAATGACTGCAACAGGATTGGCACAAAATTATAGTGCAATTAGAGCTCTTTCTACAGAAGGAATTCAAAAGGGTCACATGAGGCTACATGCACGAAATCTAGCAGCAGCAGCAGGTGCTACCCCTGAACAAATTGATTCTATTGTTGAAAAAATGGTTCAAGCTAATTCAATTTCACTTGATAAAGCTAAAGAATTGCTTCATCAAATTTAAACATCCTATTATATAGCTAAAAAGTGAAAACTAATGAAAATGTCTGATGTGAAATTTGCTATACCTAAAGGAAGTTTAGAAGATGCTACATTCAAACTTCTTGAAAAGTCTTGGACAAAAGTAAATAGAAAAAGTAGAACTTATCGAGTTTATCTAGACGATCCTACAATTACTATGAAAATGCTACGTCCACAGGAAATCCCCACTCTAGTTTCTGAAGGATTGTATGATGTTGGAATAACTGGAAAAGATTGGGTTGGTGAAACAAATTCTGACGTTGAACCTATTCTTGATTTAGAATATGGAAAAATTAGACTTGTAATTGCGTTTCCTGACAAATATAGTTACAAAAATCTTGATTCTATGATTGCTGATTATGGTAAAAAGAAAAAAACTCTAAGAATATCCTCTGAATATTTGACAACAGCTTCAAAATTTATCAAAAGTTTAAAATCTTATCAAAAATATTATGGTAAAAAAGATCCATTAATTGTTACACCATGGATGAGATTAGGAAATAACAAAGATGTTCAAATTCATTTATCATTTGGAGCAACAGAAGCAAAACCTCCAGAGGATGTGGATGCAATCATGGATGTAACTGAAACCGGAACAACTCTAAAACAAAACAAATTAAAAATTGTCGATGAAGTATTAACTTCCACTGCCCATTTGATAATTAATAAAAAATCGTTAAAAGATCCAAAAAAACGTGAAAAGATTTTTGATATTATTACTCTAATGAGAGGTGCAGTAAATGGAAGAAAATATTTACACATCTATCTTAATGTTGAGGAAAAAAATCTGAAAAAACTTTTATCTCAAATGCCTTCTTTAAAGAGACCTACAATTAGTCCTCTTAGTGAAGATGGTTGGTTTGGAGTTAATACTGTAATTAAAAAAGAAGAATTTCACAAACTTGTTCCTAAATTGAGAAAAATTGCTCAAGGATTAGTTGTTCATGAACCTCGTCAAATATTAGAACTAGAAGAAATTAAACGCGACGAAGAAAATTGATGAAAATCCATAAAGTAACAAATGTTGAACAATTTGTTACAAAAATCATTCCAAAACAGGCTCAAAAAAATAAAACTATAGTTGAAACCATAATAAAAAATGTTCAAAAAAATGGTGATTCCTCAGTAAAAAAATATGAAAAAAAATTTACTGGTGCAACTATTTCTAACTTACGAGTTTCAAAAAATGAAATTAAAAATGCATACTCTAATGTATCAAAAAATGAAATTACTGCATTAAAGTTATCAAAAAATAAGGTTGAGAAAACTGAATCTGTAATTAAAAATATTTTCAAAGATAAAAAAATTAATCAAGATGGAGTTCAAATATTAAAAAAATTTATTGCTATTCAAAGTACTGGTTGTTATATTCCAGGTGGTCTTGCAAGATATCCTAGCTCTGTGATTATGTCTGTTATTCCTGCAAAAGTTGCTGGTGTTAAAAGAATAGTAGTTGTATCTCCTCCAAATTCTAATGGTAAAATTGATCCATTAACGATTGTAGCTGCAGATATTTGTGGAGCTACTGAAATCTATAAGACTGGTGGTGTACAGGCAATTGCTGCTTTATCTTTTGGTACAAAATCCATTTCAAAAGTTGATAAAATTGTTGGACCTGGTGGTGCATTTGTTACATTGGCAAAATCATCAGTTAGTGACAATACTGGAATTGATATGCTTGCGGGTCCTACTGAATTAGGAATTATTGCAGATAATTCAGCTAATCCTGAATACATAGCACTTGATTTAATTTCACAAGCAGAACATAGTAGTGATACTTTTTGTTATTTAATTACAAATTCTGAAAAAACTGCAAAACTTGTAAATCAAATAATTTCAAAATTATTGCCAACAATTCAAAGACAGGATTTAGTAAAATCTAGTTTATCTAAAAATGGATTTATTGCAGTTTGTAAAAATAATTCTGATATGATAAATTTAATTAATCATTTGGCTCCTGAGCACCTACAAATTATGACTAAAAATGCAAAATCAATGTCCTCAAAAATCACTTCTTCTGGATTAGTTTTACTAGGTAATTATTCTCCATCATCTGCTAGTGATTACTTGCTAGGCTCAAATCACATACTTCCTACAAACGGCTTTGGAAAAATTCGTGGTTCTCTATCTGTAATTGATTTTATTAAAATCAATACAGAGGTAATTGCTTCAAAGAATTCCTTATCTAAAATTTCAAAACATCTTGATACATTAACTTCTGCTGAAGGATTACCTAATCATTATGAGGCAGTAAGAGGTAGATTA
>CP054849.1:169884-172762 GCA_044358425.1 Marine Group I thaumarchaeote
CAAGGCTAATTTTGTACTATTTGATGCACATAGCTCCTACAAGCGAGTATATTCAGCATTATCTGAACAAGGAATTTCTATTAGAAAATTGGGTAAAATAGGAAATCATGATGGATGTCTTAGAGTCACAATTGGAACAAAAGAAATGAATTCAAAATTCTTACTGGCTATTCGTGATTATTTGGGATGACTTTAACCCAAAAATCAAAAGGCATCTATATTGATGATTCATTTGATCCTACTACATTTGATAGTATAATTTTTGATTGTGATGGTGTGCTAGTTGATATTACAAATTCTTATGATCAAACAATAGTTAAAACATCAAAATATGTTTTAGAAACTTTAGCAAAAATTAGTGATTCAATTAAAATAGACTTCAAAATTATTGATGGTTTTAAATCAACTGGAGGGTTTAATGACGAAGTTGACTTGACTTATGCTGCAATTATTTCAATTGTTGCTGCAAAAAAATTAAAAAAAGATCAAACAGAGTTTATTAATCTTGTAATAAAAAATTCTGATTCAACAGGAATCAAATCTGTTGAAACTTTTTTAAAAAATCAGGTTGACATATCTGAAATTATTAAACAATTGTCTTATCCTGGTTCGCATAAAGACAATATTTTATATCAAATATTTGATCAATTATTTTATGGACCAGAACTTTATTCAAAATTATTTAAAAATACATCAAAATTCTCTGAAACTGGTTTAATTGAAAATGATATTGTAATTTTTAATAATGATCTAGCTGATAAATTAGAAAATAAATTTCATAATCGAATTTCAATGGTTACTGGAAGAGGAAAAGAATCTGTTAAGTATTCGTTAAAAAATCTGCTTGATAAATTTGACTTACAAAATTCAATGTTTTTAGAAGATGAACCAAGAGAACTAGCAAAACCTAACCCTCAATCACTTGTAAACTCTATCACTGGTATGAATAGTAAATCATGTTTGTATGTTGGTGATTCTATGGAGGATTTTATTATGGCTAAAAAAGCCACGATTTTAGGTAATAAAACAACCTTTTGTGGAATAATTGGAACTAGTAAAAACCCTGAGGAAAAATTGCAATTATTTGAACAAAATGAGGCTATTTTAGTTCTTGATTCCATTAATTTACTACCAAAGGTATTAAATTTAGAATAAATCTATCAGATAATCTGTGGTAAACATGGCTCAAAGAAAAGCATCAGTTAATCGAAGTACAAAAGAAACTACTATTTCTGTATCTGTCAATCTTGACGGACAAGGAAATACTAGTATCAAAACTGGAATTAATTTTGTAGATCACCTGATCACATCATTTGGAAAACATGGTATGATGGATCTTAAAGTAAATGCAAAATCCAATGATGGAATTGAACACCACTTAATTGAAGATACTGCAATAACAATTGGTCAAGCAATTGATAAAGCACTAGGTTCTAGAAAAGGAATTACTAGATTTAGTTATGCCTCTGTTCCTATGGACGAATCTTTAGCTGAAGCATCAATTGATCTTGTAAAACGACCTTTCTCAAAATTGACTCTATCCATTAAACGAAGTAAAATTGAAAATGTATCTAAAGAAGATTTAGAACACTTTTTCCAATCACTACTTCAAAATTTGAATAGTTGCATTCACCTTACTGTAAAGTATGGAGATAATGATCACCACAAAGTTGAATCTGCAATCAAATCCCTTGCAGTTGCATTTAGATCTGCATCATCATATGATAAAAAACAAAAAGGAATTCCAAGTACAAAAGGTTCAATGTAATGGTAAATTTAGCAATTTTTGATTATGGTGCTGGAAATATTTTCAGCCTTAAAAATAGTCTTGAACAAGCTGGTGCCTCAGTTGATGTAATTACTTCTTTTGATAAAACCAATATTTATTCCGGATTATTATTACCTGGAGTTGGAAATTTTGATCCTGCAATACAGAGTATTAATGAAAATTCAAAAACTAAATTTCATGATTATGTAAAAGATGAAACTCCAGTTTTAGGCATATGTTTAGGCATGGAAATGTTTTTTGAAAAAAGTGAAGAGGGAATTGAAAAAGGATTTAATGTAATTGATGGTGAAATAGTAGTTTTGCCATCTACTATGAAAGTCCCTCATATGGGATGGAATAATTTAGAAATTAAAAAATCTGGAACCATTTTAGAAGGGGTAGATGATGGTTCATGGGTTTATTTTGTTCACTCTTACCGTGCTAAACCAAAATCTGATGATGTGATTACTGCTGAATCTGATTATGGTGTTAAAGTTCCAGCAGTTGTTGAAAAAAATAATTTCTTTGGAACTCAATTTCATCCTGAAAAATCAGGCGATGTTGGAAAAATAATGATCCAGAATTTTCTTAATGTGTGTAAAAAATGAAAGTGATTCCAGCAATTGATTTAATGAATGGACAAGTAGTAAGACTCTACAAGGGTGATCCAAACCAAAAAACCGTCTATAGTGATGATCCAATTGGTATTGCAAAAAAATGGGAAGAATCTGGAGCTGATATGATTCATCTAGTAGATTTAGATGCTACTTTGGGATTGGGTTCTAATTTTGAGTTAATCAAAAAAATTGTTTCAGCAATATCTATTCCCATTGAGATAGCTGGCGGTCTGCGTTCTGAATCATTAATTCTTGAAGCATTAAAAATTGTGGATAGAGTTGTTGTTGGGACCTTGGCATTCAAAGAACCTGAATTATTACAAAAGTTACTGACTAAACTTGGTCCAAAAAAAATTGTAATTTCCGTTGATCACAAAGATGGCATTATTGTTACACATGGATGGCAAAGCAATACCGATATTTCATTAATTGACTCAATGAATGAATTTTTAGGTGTAGGATTTACTGAATTTCTTTTAACAAATGTTAATCG
>CP054849.1:190378-195858 GCA_044358425.1 Marine Group I thaumarchaeote
AAATTGCTGAGCATATCCACAATACTGACCAAAATAATCTACAATTTTTTTGTGAAGTATTTCATATTGTGTTTCTGTAATTGTTTTTGTTTCAATATGAAATTCATTTGAATAATACTTTTCTAAAATTTTAATCATCCATGTATCTAACGGAAATGCATTTAATTTATTTAATGAAAATAACATAATGCAATCTGCAACTTTATTTCCTACTCCTGGAATTAATCTGAGATTTCTTTTTGTCTCATCATAATCACTATTTTTTAAATATTCAAAATTAATTTTTTTTAAAGTGACCATTTTTGCTGCCTCTTTGATAAATGGAGCTCTGTATCCTACTCCGCAAGTTTTAATTTCATCTATTGATGCTTTTGCAATTTTTTCAGGTCTTGGAAATAAATAAAATTCTTCATTTTGTACCATCAATTTAGTACCAAATTTTTTTGAAATTTTTTCCAAACTGTCTTTAATTTTTTGAATATTAGAATTCGATGAAATAATAAAAGAAATCATACATTGAAAAGGATCCTGGTTAAAAAGTCTTAATCCTTCATACTGCCTTATAGCTTTTTTTACTGTTTTATCTTTTGAAATTGATTTAATTATTTTTTGAATATCATCATTTTTTCTAAAAAAATCTGTCTTTGTATTCTGAATTGATTCAATTTTGCCCCCTTGATTGATTTTTAATATATTTTGACCATCTATTCCATACCAATTCTTTTTAATTTTTTTCCACAGAAAAACTTGACCACTATTAATGGAATTATCTATGTCTATAGTGAATTTATTTTTCATCTTAGATGGTTATTTTGTCATTAACCATTGGAGCGTATGCCTCTAAACCAAACTGTTCATGAATCTCTTGAGCAAATATTTGACATGATTCTGAATCTCCGTGAACTGCCCAAACTTTTGGACTTCCTTTAATTGTTTTAATCATTTCAAATAACTCCTTTCTATCTGCATGACCTGAAAATTGGAATTGTTTTACTTCTGCTTGAACATTAAGATCTTTTCCTCTAGTTGATACTTTTCCTGTGTCTAGTAGTTTTTTCCCTGGCGTACCATCACCTTGATATGAAACTAATGCAATTCCGTTTTTACTATCAAATGATAATTGTTGTAAGTAGTATACTGCGTTTCCTCCAACTAACATTCCAGCTGGTGAGATTACAACACATGGTTCACCCATTGCACGTTTTCTTTCTGCATGTTCTCTAATTGCAGTTGAACTTTTAATTGCTTCAGCAAATATTTTTGGATCTCTAAGATAATCTGGATTTTTAAACATTATTTCATTTACTTTTAATGCCATTCCATCCATTATGATTTTATGTTTAAAATTTGCACTTCGTAAAATGCATGCCATCTCTTGAGAGCGTTCAACTGAAAATGATGGAATAAACAATATTCCTTTTCTGTCCATTACTTCGTTTGCAAATTCAATTAATTGTTGTTCTGATGTTTTTCTAGGTATTTGTTCTGTTTTAGCATATGTACTTTCTGTGATTAGTAAATCTATTTCCCCTATGTCTGTATCCATTTCTCGTAACATTCTTGAACCATTTGTTTTGATATCTCCTGTATAGAATAACTTCTTTTTTTCTGACTCTACTAAAACTGTACTTCCACCAATAACATGACCTGATTCTCTGAATTCAAAAGTTGCATTTCCTTTTGTCACTTTTTGTTTAAATCCAATTTCTTTTGCATTTTTCATCATATTATTTAATTCAGGCAAGTCAAATGGGTGTGAATTTTTTTCAATTTTTAACATATCATTAATCAACAATTTTGAAAGATCAAATGTTGGTGGAGTTGCATAAACATCTGTATTCCCACTTACAAATAATGATGGAACGTTTCCGGAATGATCTAAATGGGCATGAGTAATTATGATTGCATCTAGATCCTTAGGTTTAACATGTAATGGATATTGTGGGGGTGAACCTCTTTTCCCAAACATTACCCCATAATCTAATAATAATTTGGTACCATTACAGTCCACTAAAAATCCTGATCTACCTACTTCATTTGCAGCACCTAATACTTGTACTTCCAAGGCTTTGAAGCGTTTTAATCGTCCTTAAAACCTTTTTAGAATATTCCCGATCATTATATCTGATATAGAATCGACAAAAGCTTTAATTAGTGACAGCTAAGAATGGATCCTCATGGGAAGAACCTATGATGAATGGATAGCACAACAAGACCAAGCTGTCGTAGCAAAAACTCGTGCAGGTGACGAAGGAAACAAAGTACTTCTAAACCAGATCAATTGGATTTGGGTTAACAATCTTATGAACAAGAAAGCAGACCTAAACCCATCATCCGCAGAATTACTCGATTGGGTAACCTCTGGTCAAATTGATGCAATGAGAAAATAAACGTGAATACACGTTAATTTTTTATTTTTAATTTTTAATTATGTATTCTGCGCATAATTTTTTGACGATCATTTTCATAACAGGGTTATGATATTCAATCATGGTTTAAATAGTCATATTGGTATTTTATTTTTGTAATGCCAATAGCAATACTTCCAGACATTGATGAACAAAGATGTATCGGATGTGCACTATGTGTAGAAATCTGTACAACTCTTGGTCCTGATGTCCTTAGGGTAAAACCTGTTGAAGGCTGGAAGAGAGGTAAAGCATTTGTTTTCTACCCAGAAAGATGTATTTCTGATGGTGCATGCATCGGTGTATGCCCAACAAAATCAATCTTTTGGATGAGACCAATGAATTACACTGCTGGACAACCAGTACCTCTTCACAAAAACGGTATCTTCATCAAAGGTTGGGCAGAAGACGCAGCACTTTAAGTGTAAATCTTTTAGCACATTCTTTTTATTTTTATTTGTTAAAGTAATCCTTTTACCCAAATGATTTTTTCTTAATCTCTTTTGGCAATATTTTTACAAAATATTTTAAAAATTCGTCTTTTTTGTCATAATGTATTTCTAAAAATTTATTTTTCTTAAAGAAATCTTCCCAAGTTTTTTCAAATTCTGTAAATTCTTCTGGAATATACTTAATTCTTGATGCTACATGATGTGCTGCAGGAAACATATCTGAAATTTCAATTGGAATTAATCCTAAATGAGGACTGTATTGACATACTTGAAATGAATCAAAGTCCTTTACTTTCTTTTTTAATGCCAAATATTCTGGAGAAAGATATCCTGGTTTTGTACTGGATTCTTTAGTTATCAATAATTTTTTTTTCTTTGATTTGAATTTTCTAACAATTTTATGAAATGATTGTATTTCAGGACGAAACTGATCATATTTATCATACAGGAAAATTGCTCTTTCTTTGAATTTTGGAGTTCCTAAACCTAAAAATTCATAATTTTCAGTCATCACATCTATCATTTCAAATAATTTGGGATGGGCTCTGGCTTTTTTTATTACATATTCCCATAATCTTCCTTCATGAATAGCTTGTTTTACTTTATCCACTTCTAGTTTGATTGCATACAAATTATGAATTGCTAATTCATTAATTTTTGTTGTCTCTTCTAATTGTCTTAATTTTTCAGGAGTATACTTGGTACATATTTCACAATTACAAGGAAATAATTCAATATCTGACAAATTACGTGTTCCATCTTCTGTAATGTATCTTAGTTGTTTAGCATACAACATGTAAGAAGCAGAGTCAAATGAATCACATCCTAAAGCTATGGCAAACGGTATTGTAAGTGGATGACCTGCTCCAAAAAGATGTAGTGGAACTGATTCTGGCATCTGTTTTTTAGCAGATACAATCATTTGTGCTAACAATCTATATTCATAGGATTCCATAAATTCAACTGGACTTCCCAATGCTAACATTTTGAAACCCATGTCGATTAAGCCTTTAGTTGATTTTGATACTAGATCAAAATGTTCTCCACCTTGAATAGGACCAATCCAAATTTGTCCATTATCTTTACTATCATCAAGAGTTTGTTTACAAACTTTCAAAGTATGTTTTACATACGATTCAGCTTTTTTAATTGGTAATCCATATCCTGTTGGTTTATCTAATGGAATTGCAAAATCTGTTAATATTCCTGTTTCAAAGTTTGCCATATCGGGTGGTAGAACTTCTAAGTCACCATATTCTAATACTTGATATCCGCCAGAATCTGTCATAATTGACTTATCAAAATCAATTATTTTGTGAATTCCTTTTTTTACTGCTTCATCACCATAATTATTTTTTGTAATGTATGCATTTGTAATTACAACATCAAATCCAATCTCTTTGATTTTTTTTGATGGAATTGTTTGTTTTACTGGATGAATTACAGGAACAAATGCAGGTGTGTTAATTTTACCATGATTTGTATACATGATTCCTATTCTTCCAGCAAGATCTGTTTTAGAAATTTGAAACAATTACTTTAAGAAAATTAAAGGCGTTATTTAATCAATGAGTAAAAAATTTTTCTAAATCGTTATTTTTTGTTACCAAATTTAACCAATCTACTTGTTCACCATTTCCTTTTTCCGAAATAATTTGTAACACTTTCTCAACTACTTGTTCAATGCTTTTTTCACTAACATCAATCTGAAATGCTTTTTCTTCAAATTTTTCTAGTGTATCGTGAGTAATTATCCCTAAAATTTCACTACCTGCATTTTCTTTAATTTTATTTTCCGAATAATCCCTTTCTTTGTAAACTGACTCCAAATGATATGGATTCCTTCTTAATATGATAATTTTTTTGACTTGATTTTTTTCTAAAACATATGGTGCTAAATGGCCTACAACAATTTTTTCATCTAATTTCATTTCTTTTACAATAATGGCAAGTTTTTGAGTATCCACGTCATTGGTATTTTCTCTTTTCTCAATTACATCTGAATCTTTTGCAATAACATTGATATCAATTATTGGCAGATTCATCTTTTTTGAAATTTTTTTTGTAATTGTATGTTTACCAACGCCTGGATTTCCAGTTATTACTACTGACATAATTTAAAATCATTAGAACTAGATTAAACGATTTCTGCAATACTAATAAGTACAATTACATTTTTCTGGGTAATGCAAATAGGATTACTTGGTAAAGCAAATGTTGGAAAATCAACATTTTTTTCTGCTGCAACTGAAACCACTGTTGCTTCTGGTAATTTTCCATTTACAACAATTGAACCAAATGTTGGTGTGGCATATGTTCAATCAGACTGTGCTTGCAAACATTTTGATCTAAAACATGAAAACGAACTATGTGTTAATGGTACTAGATTGATACCAATAAAGTTGATTGATGTTGCTGGATTGGTACCAGGTGCTCATGAAGGAAAAGGTTTGGGAAATCAATTCCTTGACGATGCAAGACAAGCTGAAGTTTTAATTCATGTTGTTGATATTGCGGGTACTACAGATATCCAAGGTCAATCAATACCTGTTGGAACTCATGATCCTTTGGAAGATGTTGCTTTTGTTCAAGATGAATTTGATCAATGGTTTATTGATAT
>CP054849.1:197207-200112 GCA_044358425.1 Marine Group I thaumarchaeote
AAAGGAAATGATGTATCTTTTTCTGGATTATTATCTGCTACAAAACCTATTTCAGAAAAAAGTAAAGTTGATGCTTGTTATTCTCTTCAAGAAACAGCATTTGCTATGATTAGTGAAACAGTGGAACGTGCATTATCATTTACATCCAAAAAGGAATTAATGATTGTAGGCGGAGTTGCTGCAAACAAAAGATTATCTGAAATGTTAAAGGATGTATGTAGAAGACATGGAGCTAAATTTTTTGTTGTACCATTAAAATATGCTGGAGATTGTGGTAGTCAAATTTGTTGGACAGGACTTTTAGAATCACAAGTTAAAAAAAGTGCTTCATTAAAAGACACATTTGTAACTCAGTCTTGGAGATTAGATTCTGTTATAGTAAATTATTGAAAATTATTACTCTTTCATTGTTTGTTCTATTGACTTTACCCATGATTTTGTATTAAAAACTCCAAATTTGTAAGTCTGTTCCCCATTATCCGTTTTTGCGGTAAAACAAACTTTTTTTATGAATAAACCTTCTTTCCAAATTTTAATCACGTTTTCTAATGGAACATCAAGTACTGTATCGCCCATACGTTTTGTAAAGTCCATTATTCTTGCTTGTGTTTTATCAAATGCCAATCTTTTGTTTGTCAAAGTGAGAATTCCTGGACCTAATTTATCTTCGCTACAATCTTCTTGTTTCACTCTGTTTTCTCCATCTTCCATGATAACTTTTATTGAATTCTTTTGGATATAATGTTAATGAAATTAATTAAAAAGGGTGCTGAGGCTGATATTTACACAGGCACTTGGAAAAATTCTAAATCTCTTTTTAAAATTAGAAAAATTAAAACTTATAGAAATAGTTCATTGGATTCAAAAATACGTAGACAACGAACAATTAAAGAATCACAAATGCTTTCGCAAGTAAAATCATTTGGAATCCCATCACCCCTTGTTTATTTTGTAAATTTGGAAAAAAGTATGATTGTAATGCAAGAGATTCCTGGAAAACCTGTTCATGATTTACCTGAGTCAAAAATTATTGTAATTTGTAAACAAATTGGAAAATTAGTCGGACTTTTACATAAAAACGGAGTAATGCACGGAGATTTAACAACATCCAATTTCATTTTGTTTAAAAATATTATCTACATGATTGATTTTGGACTTTCTCAAAATACTATAAAACCAGAAGACCATGCAGTTGATTTAAGATTAATTAAAGAAATTCTTAACAGTGCTCATGCAAAAATTATGGAATCCTCTTGGAAAAATTTCCTGATTGGATACAAATCTGTTGTTGGAATGCCTTATCAGACAAAAATTGTAAAATTAGTTTCAGAAATTGAGAGTCGTGGTAGGTATGCACAAGTTGTCTGATCTGTTGTTTGTATCGTCTAATATTCATAAATTCAAAGAAGCTAGAGAAATTTTAGACTCATTTGGCATAACCATTAAATTTTTTAAATTAACTTTAGAGGAAATTCAATCAAACTCAATCAAACAAATTGCAATTAACAAAGCCCGAGATGCATTTTCAAAATGTAATTCATCTCTAATTATTGAAGACGATGGATTGCATATTGATTCTTTAGATGGATTTCCAGGGCCTTATTCTTCTTATGTTCAAAAAACTATTGGTAATAAGGGAATTTTAAATCTGTTAAAAGCATCAAGAGATGCAAAATTTATCTCAACCATTACTTATTGTGATAAAAATAATTTGAAATCTTTTGAAGGGAAACTTTATGGAACTATCTCTAAGCTAGAAAAAGGCCAAGGTTTGGGATTTGACCCAATTTTTATTCCAAAAAATCAAAAAAAGACGTATGGTGAATTAACTGATAAAAATAATATTTCACACAGATACAAAGCATTGAAAAAATTTTCTAATTGGTATTTGCGTAAGCTGAAATATAACGATCAATAAGTCTTTCTTTATTTTGTAAAATTGAGATTCTTGAAACAAGACTTTCATCCATAACTGAAAATATTTTACTTTGTTTAGCTATTTCCTCACTGAATTTTTTTACTTCTGACATTTCTAACATATTTTCATGTTCAAGTCTATTAGTTGAACGACCAATATGCATGTAAGATTTTATTTCAATAAAATGTGGACTAGCTTTTCTAAACATATCTGCAAATGCTGGTATCATTTCTTTTTGATCATTATAATTTCGAATTAATGTAATTCTTAAAACAGTTCGTGTGTCTAGATTCTTTAACATATCTAATGTTCTGTTCCATCTTTCCCATGAATCATCATATTTTGGTTTGTTAATTTTTATAAATGATTCATAATCTGCTGCGTTTGTCGATAAATACAATTGTGTTGGTAATGCATCTTCATCTTGTAGTTTTTGAATCATATCTGGTTCTTGTCCATTTGTTACAAGAAAAATTGATTTTGTAGCTTCTAATGATTTTAGATATTTAATTAATTCAGGTAATTTTGGATACATTGTTGGTTCTCCAGATAATGAGATTGCATAATGTGTTGGTAACAATGATTCGTCCAGTCTTTGATTATCATTTCTTGAATCTCCGTAAAATCCATCAATTAGTTTTTTTCTTTCACTCATTAATTTTCTTAAAATTTGTTCAGGTTCTGCTACTTGTTCTGGTTCCATTTTCATTGCATCATAAAATTCCATTGGTCTCCAACAGTACACACATCTATTTTCACAGTACATTCCAGCTGGTGAAAATTCCATACATCTATGAGTTAAAATTCCATAAAATTGATGTTTATAGCAACTTCCTTCATGTTTGAATGATTTTTTGGTCCAATGACATAATTCGACAGTAGAGTGGTCTGCAACTCCATATTTTTCTTTTTTTAGTTGTGCAGCAATGGCTGGTTTTATCTGTATTAGATTTTCTTGTTCATTTTCTACTACTTCTCCAGAACAAC
>CP054849.1:200123-204973 GCA_044358425.1 Marine Group I thaumarchaeote
CATCTATGAGTTAAAATTCCATAAAATTGATGTTTGTAACAACTTCCTTCATGTTTGAATGATTTTTTGGTCCAATGACATAATTCGACAGTAGAGTGGTCTGCAACCCCATATTTTGCTTTTTTGAGTTGTGCAGCAATGGCTGGTTTTATCTGAATTAGATTTTCTTGATCATTTTCTACTACTTCTCCAGAACAACTCATATCATGTCTTGTAATTTGATTTACTTAAATTCATTTAGAATATTATATACAAAAAGTAGTACATTTACTGAAACTAAAGTGTAATTTAATAACTGGAATTACTGAATAAAAGCGTAAATTGAAAGTTAAATACGCTCTAATGCTCTTGTTCATGCTTGGCTCCACACTAAGTATTTCAATTTCTCCAGTTTTAGCATCGACTGACCTTGATATTGATAATGATGGTGTTTTAGATGATGTTGACAATTGCCCTCGATTACAAGAAGATTATTTTGGTGAAATAGATGGTTGTCCTTCTAGAAACCTAAATTGGGTAGATTCTGATTCTGATTCAATTCCTGATAATGTTGATCAATGTATTTTTTCTCAAGAAATTTTTAATGGATTTGAAGATACAGATGGCTGTCCTGATAATATTACATCTGAATTAATTTTTGATCAAGACTCTGATTCAATTCCTGATATGCAAGATAATTGCCCATTAGTTTCTGAAACTTTTAATGGATTTGAAGATACAGATGGATGTCCTGATACACTTGCAATTGATTCTGATTTTGATGGAGTTCAAGACTTTTTAGATAATTGTCCTGAAACTCTTGAAACTTGGAACGGCTTTGCAGACTATGACGGATGTCCTGATAAAATAATTAATCTTGATACTGACTATGATGGAATTTTAGATGTAAATGATAAATGTATTGATGAACGAGAAAGAGTAAATGGATTTGAAGATGACGACGGATGTCCTGACATCTCCCCAGAAAATATAGCACGTGATTCTGATTTAGATGGTATTCGTGATACAATTGATCTCTGTCCATACAATAAAGAAACTTTTAACAATATTCAAGATACAGACGGCTGCCCTGATGAACGTTCTACAGAATTATTTGTTGATAACTTAATGAATGATTTTGATGGTGATGGAATTTTAGATGCAATTGATAAATGCATTTCGTTACCTGAAACTTTTAACAACTTTCAAGATCATGACGGCTGCCCTGAATTTTATGCTGATTATGATACTGACTATGATGGAATTTTAGATAGCGTTGATAATTGCCCATTAGTGCAAGAAACTTTTAACAACCTTCAAGACGATGATGGTTGTCCTGATACAATTTTTTCTGAAATTGTTATTTATGATTCTGATAAAGACAATATTTATGACAATTTAGATTCCTGTATTTCATTACCTGAAACTTACAATGGTTTCCAAGACGATGACGGCTGCCCTGATTTTATTTCTCAAACTGATTCTGATTATGATTCTATTCTTGATGCTTTTGATGATTGTAAATATGCAGTAGAAACTTACAATGGTTTCCAAGACGATGACGGCTGCCCTGATACCCTATATGAACAACGATTTTCTAGTGATTCTGATGGTGATGGAATTATAGATAATCTAGACCTATGTCCTAATTCGCCTGAAAATTATAATAGATTTTTAGACGATGACGGCTGCCCCGATGATCCAATAGTGAGTGATTTTGATCAAGATGGAATTTCAAATGCAGTGGATCTTTGTCCAAGTATTTCTGAAACTTACAATGGTTTCCAAGACGATGACGGCTGCCCTGATTCTTCTGGCACAATAGGACTATTCACATATGAATTACCTGATATTGATAATGATGGTGTTGATGACAGATGGGATCAATGTATTGACGAATCTGAAAATTATAATGGCTTTGCTGATTCAGACGGCTGCCCTGACAAAATAGGTGTTTCAATACCACTTGATGCCTCTATGGTCGATTCTGATGAAGATGCAATTCCTGATGGTATGGATCTTTGCCCAACATTACCTGAAAGATATAATGGTTATTTTGATTCAGACGGCTGCCCTGACAATGTTATTGTAAATTCCTTGGCTGATGCTGACTTTGACGGAGTCATTGATTCATTAGATGATTGTAAATATGAAAAAGAAGTTTACAACAATTTTGAAGATACAGACGGCTGCCCTGACACCATTTCTGATGATTATTCTGCAATTTCTCCAAAATATCAATCACTAGATAATGATGTTGATGGTGTTGATGACAGATGGGATCAATGTCTTAATGAACGTGAAAATTACAATGGATTTTTAGATTTTGATGGGTGCCCAGATATTATTGGTGCAGAATCCACTATAGTTCCAATTACTGATTCGGATTTTGATGGTTATGATGATGAAGTTGATTCATGTCCTTCTGAACCTGAAACTTGGAATAAATACAAGGATACAGACGGCTGTCCCGACACACTTCCTTAAATAATTAATATCTGTTAAAATTAATTTTCTTATGCTTCCCAAGTTTTCAAGTCAAGCTTTTTTGGCTCCCATGGCTGGAGTCAGTGATCCTGCACTTAGATTACAATGTAAAAAAATGGGTGCAGGTCTTGTAGTAACAGAATTTACTAGTATTCATAGTATTGTTGCAAAAGAAAAGCAACTCAAGGAACATATGCAAAGTATTACAGAATTTATTGAATATTCTGAACAAGAACGTCCTTTATCTGTACAATTATTTGGCTCAGATCTTGACGCATTAGAAAAAGCTGCTAAAATTGTTGAGCCCTATTTTGATATAATTGATTACAATATGGGTTGTCCAGCACCCCATATCACACAACAGATGGCAGGTGGAGCATTATTACAACAATCCAATCTTACTGAACAAATATTCAAAACTCTTGTTAATGCTGTAAAAAAGCCTGTAACATTAAAAATTCGTTCAGGTGTTACTGATGCAAGTCGTTATTTGTTTAAAGATATTGCTGAAATTGCTGAAGATGAAGGAATTGAAATGATCACATTTCATCCACGTACTGTAAATCAAGGATATTCTGGAAATGCAGATTGGGAATTAATTAAAGAGCTAAAAGAAATTTCAAATATCCCAATCGTTGGAAATGGTGATATTACTACTCCTGAGGATGCAAAAAAAATGATTGATGAAACAAATTGTGATTATGTTATGGTTGGTCGTGGTGCAATGGGTAATCCATTTTTATTTGAACAAATAAATGATTATCTTAAAACTAATTCCTACCAAGAATATTCTTTTAATGATAGACTGGATTCTTTTTTTGAATATCTACATTTAACAAGTAAATACAAAATTAAATTTGCAAATCTTAAGGGCCAAGCAATGCGTTTTACTAAAGGCATGAAAGGCGGTTCAAAAATTCGTTCAAAAATTACATTTGCAACAAATATTGAGGAATTAGAGAAAATTATGAAAGATGCTTATTTGACATCTTAATTAAATTCACTCTTGTCCAAACTGTGCTTAAATCATATCTTGTATTTTTATACTTAAATTGTGATAAATATTATCCCTTCAAAAATATGTCCTCCAAAAGGATAACGACCTGAGAGAAGTAGTGACCTCTCAGCAGATTATTTTCATTTAATATAATATTAAAAATTAAAGAGCTTCAGAATTTTCCTTTTTTGTTCCAATATTGAAAACATTATCCACATTACTAATTACAATTATTCCATCTGTATTTTCACCAGTGTATGCTTCTTCTTCAATAATTTTACATACTTTTTCTACAATTGAATCATCTACAATTGTACTGATTATTGCAACTTTATTGTATTCTGCAGTAATTGTTTTTGTTCCTCTTTCTGATCTAATGTTTTGTCTTTTTCCTGAACCTTTTCCATTTCCTTCTAAAATTGTAAATCCGCCTACAACCCCTGTAATAGCATCTGCTATCAGTTTTATCTTGTTTACTTGAATAGTTGCTTCAATCTTTTTCATTATTGTTGTACCCTATTAGGTTCAACATATACCCTTTTTTTATATGATAACAAAATTCCATTGGTTATTGTGTAATCCTATTTTCTTTTTAATATAAAATAAAATAATAATCATGAAAAGCGATGAGAAAAGGTCTCACAGACTAAATTATCTGCTAAAATGTTATTTGAGTAATCCTGAAGAGACTGAAATTTATCGTAGAGCTAAACAAATGGGTGTTACTGATTCTACTGCTAAGGATTACATTCGAACTGTTATCATCCAAGCCCAGAAGACACAGACAAAAAAATTTTAAATTATATATAAAAATTAAAAAATTAATTATATACTGACAAATCTCTAGAAATCTTAAACAAGCTATTCATAAATAATGAATGTGAGGAAAAATTAACATGAGTGATATGCTACTTGATGATGTAAATTCATTATTGGATGGGGACTTTGGTGATGATCGAATACTCAAGCAAATTGCTCGAGCCTGCAAAAATAATGAAGTAATTAGTAATTATGAACGAAATTATGTTCAAAAATTAGCCGAACAACATTTGGGCAAAAAGCCATTAACTAATAAAAAACCTCAAACAATTACGCCTGAAATACCTAGAATTGAAATCCCAAAACCTGAACCTCTTGTGACAACACAACTATCACAACCTAACAATCATTCAAAATCAAAAAACTCCAAATTATTTTTAGGATTTGGAGGTATTGCAGTAGTGATAATAATTGCAGCAGCATTTTTACTTTCTAATAACATTGATCCATCTCAATCTAATACAGTAACTGAAATTAAAATAGAGTTATCTGTTCAAACTGATTTATCTTCTTATTCTAAATCTGATTTGATTTCTATTAGTGGTGTATCACAAAATTCTAATATTGT
>CP054849.1:204984-211442 GCA_044358425.1 Marine Group I thaumarchaeote
AATAACATTGATCCATCTCAATCTAATACAGTAACTGAAATTAAAATAGAGTTATCTGTTCAAACTGATTTATCTTCTTATTCTAAATCTGATTTGATTTCTATTAGTGGTGTATCACAAAATTCTAATATTGTAAATTTATCCATTTTTAATCCAAACAATGATCTTGTATGGGCTGAACAGATTTCTGTAAAATCAGATGGGCGATATTCTACATTAGCTATAGATGATGGTGAAGGATGGGAAAATTCTGGTACATATGATATTAAAGTGGAAGATGGAACAGAAACGAAATCAATAAAATTCACATTTAATTCATAAATTTTCAAATTCTTTCCAATGTACATCTATGAGCGCTCGTAATTCTTCTACACTAATCTCTTCCATATATTCACGATAAACTATAAATTTATTTTGTTTATTTGAATTTTCACCATAAACATCTGTTGTATTTTTTGGAATAATGTTATTTGACCATTGATTCATTTCAAAAATCCATATTGATGAATCTGGATTAGAAAAATCAATATCATCACATCCTATAATATACAAATAACATTTTGTAGCTTGATTTAATTTTTCATAGAGTTTTTCATAAGCTATTATTTGTCCTTGTGGAATGTTGATTTTATCATTATGGAATCCTTTGAATTCTAAAATTATAAAACCGCCTTTATGTTCAATTAACCAATCAATATCTGTCCCTCCAGAGGCTAACATTCCATGTACGATTATCTCTCCTAATACCTCTCTGCCACGAGTAAACTCTGATTCATCAAAAATTTGATATTTTGCTTTAGAACTTTTACGAAAACCTTTTTCATGTGAATTTTGTGCCTGATTTGAAATATTTTTTTCATATATTGTATCTATAATGTCGTTTGTTTCATCAGTCATTATTTTATTTTTTTTTAATCTATGATAAAATATCTTGTAAAATTTTGTACAGTTAACTATTCCAGTATTTCATCTTGAACAAAATTCGTTATTTTGATCTTTATACAGTATGAAATATTCATCTTGAACATTCCTATCTTTTTTTGCAGTTAGTGCATCTTGATACATATCAAAATGCTCAACTATGTATAATTGATTTCCTGGATTTTCAAAATAATCAATTCCAACTAAATTAAATCCTGTTTCTGGAGTCAAGTTAATTTTTTCTTTTTCAAATTTATTATTAGACATATTTTTCATTAATCGTAAATCATTAAATTTTTTTCTTCTAATAATGAATGTAAATTATGCACTGATCTATACACTTCTGTTTCTTTTTTAGCCCCTGTACAAACAAGTTTTCCTGATGCAAAAACTAACATGACTGTTTTTGGGTCAAGCATTCTGTGAATCAGACCTGGGAATTGTTCAGGTTCATACATACTTCTTGGAAGTGTTCTTGCAGATTTTTCTAAATGAATTTTACCACCAAGACTAATTGATGAAACGATATTTTGTATAGAAATTATGGGATCCTTTTTAATTTTGATCTTTGATTTTCTTAATTTTTGAACAACTGTGTTTACAGCTGTAATTGCTAATTCTTCTGATTTAGCTCCAGTACATACCATTTTACCTGTTCTAAAAATCAGAGTTGCAGTTTTTGGTTTTGTTAATCTAAAAACTAATCCTGGAAATTGTTCTGGATTGTATTCTGTCTCTGGAAATTTTTTTGTAATCTCGTTCAAGTCCATTTTTTGATCAACTGATGCTGATGCAACTACATTCACTACACTAACAATTGGTTTTGTTTGTGGCATGCGTGGTTGTTTATATACTTCCTTATATATACTAGTGATGTTTTTTGAAGTTTTTTCTTTAGTGATGACCAACCCATTGATATGTGAACTCCTCTTCAATCATATCGTTTACAATTTTATTTTCTTTAATTTTTATTTTAGGTAATTCTGTATCAAAAAATTTCAACTTGCCTTTACATGGAATTGGAATTCTTAATGGCTTGACATTTTTTAAAATAAAACCATATGTTGTTTTTTGAAAACTTTGTGAAGAAAAGTGTTTATTTTTATCAATTCTAATTTCTTTTAATGATTCATATTTTTTTACATCAAATAGTTCTGCTTTACCTATGATTGCACCAGTTGTAAACTCTTCTTTAATTTTTAATCTTTTACAATCTTCTTTTCTAATTTTAATTGGAGCATGTATTAAAAAAATTCCGCGAAAATTAGTATTCCATTTTCTTAATTCTATTGTTTTCTTATTTTGGATAATTAAATTTGCAAATGGTTGACAAATTGAAAGACATTTCATAATTAATTTTAATTAAATTTTTAATAGTTAAAATTGTGATGCTTGTTTAACTAATTCTGAAAGTTGGCTATTTCTAGCTTCAGGAAGTTCAGTAATTCCTCCAATTAAACTATCTGTAACAATTCCTTTTTCAGCTAATACATTTGCCGCCATTAAAGACGTTCTTCCTGCCATACAAACCATAAGGGATTTACCTTTAGATTCTTGAATTGAATTATTTATCTCATCAGGAATTCCTTGCCCCGATAATAGTTGTTGTGCGGTTCGAGCATTTGGAATTACAATTTTACTTTTATCTATGCCTAAAGATTTTGCAAGTAATTCTATTCCTCCTTCTTGAGGGGTATATTGAGTGTGTATCCAAATTACTTTATCATACTCTGATGAATTTGAGGCTACTTCCTCTTGTGATACTTGTCCTGGTGGTTGAATTTTTCCAATTTTTTCTAAATTCTTTCTATATTTTTCTATTCCATCACAAATCATTACTACAAACTTATTTCCTTTCTTTGCACTAACTAGTTGTAAAGTTGCGTATAATTCCAATGCACTGCTTTCTCCAATATCGTGTCCTTTTTCAACAAAAAATTTCAAAAGTGGCTTTGCTTTTTCAAAATCTACTTCATATTCTCCTGCATATTTTTCTGGTTGATAATATTTCAAACCATCTGCGTTGTTATGTGTTCTAATTCCAGCAACGTCTTGACCGCCTGGAGGGAATATTACATGAACTCCCTTTTTGTTATATTTTTCTGAAATGTATCTACTTAATCCACCTGATGTTCCACCTGTTCCAAACGTACATAGAATATTAAATTTATCTAAAGAATTTCCATCTTCTTGTAATTGCTGATCTATTTCAGCTCCGGTAATTGTTCTATGTGCATTTACATTCAAATCATTATCATATTGTTCTGGACAAAAACAATTGTATTTTTTTGAAAGTAATTTTGCTAAATTGATTATGTCTTGTTTCCCCAACAGTGCTTCTATCTCTGTAATTGAATTATCAAATATGCTAGGATCAAATCCTAACTGTGTTAATTGTGAACGAACATTTGCAGCTGTTGCTTTTGCAACCAATTCATCCTTTTTGCCTTCCATTCCTGGAGCTGGACAAATATCCATTTCTAAATCCATAATTTTGATACCCATATTTCTTAATTCATGAAAAACACCTTCTTGTAATTTTCTTGAAACAATTGTGACAACTTGTAACCCAAGTTTTGATAGCATTCCTAATGCAATTCCAAAATTACCTGATGTTGCTTCAATTACTGTTTGACCACTCTTTATTTTTCCAGTACTAATTGCTTCATGAATAATATTTGCAGCAGGTCTCACTTTGATTGAACCTGTAAGTAATGTAGAATCTAATTTTCCATAAACTTGTAATTCTGAATCAGAAATATCCAAATTGTAAATTTTTTTGGCACATTCTTTAAAGTCTGCAGTAATATCTACCAAAGGAGTTGCATTAACAATTTTTCCACCTTCCTGATTATTTTCTAAGTGAGGTACTTTATTCCAAATTTCTGATTCAAATCGCTCAAGAAGAACTTTGTCAACAGTATTATCCTGATTTTGTTCCAATTTCTCTCAGTTTTTTAAATTTTAGAAGGTCATATAAAATATCTGATAGATTTTATGGATTTATTTGATATTTTAACTTCTTGAATTACACATCTAGTAGGTTGATTACTTTATTTGGAATGTCTTTTAGTCTACTTACTGCCATTGTTTTATCATATCCTAAATGTTTGAGATTATTTGCAATAGTTGTGGCTCTTACAGTATTTGGCCCTAACCCTAAAGCTACCATGGTAATTCCTATTCCTTTAAGTGATTTTGTCATTTTTCTAACTGCATTGGAATCTGATGGTTCTCCGTCTGTTAATGTCAAAAAAATATTTGGTTGTTTTGCTTGAAGTGTTGAAAACATCTTATCATAAACTTCTGCTAATGGTGTAGAACCATTTGCAACAATTTGCGCCAATCTTTTAGCAGTAATATTATTCCATTTCATGTTATCTTCTTTAACAGACCAACAAACTACTGATCTATTTTCAGTACTAAATGCATATACTGCAAATTTTACTCTAAGAAATGCTAAAACTTCACATAATGCAATTGTTGCTTTCTTATATTCAATTGCATCAGATGAAATGCTTGATGAATGATCCAATAAAATTATGATTTTTGTTTTAATTGATTTTTTAATATCTGTAAAAAATGGTTCATTTCCCTCAATAAAATTTTCATCATCAAACTCATCCCCTGATCTTAAATGCTGTTCTTTCCAACCTGTTTTCCATTCTTTGAATTTCATTTTTAATCCATTTATCAAACTCATATCATAGATTATTGTCTCATCAATATTTTTTGTTGATGGAATTTGTATTCCTACTGATTCTGTTGTTAGTCCTTTGTTTTCATTTTTTTCATTTTCTTCAATTAACACTTTATATTCATCATAAACATTATCTCCTTTTACAACTGAGGAGGTATCTATTGCACCAAAATCACCTTCTTTGTTTTTTGCAATAATTTTTAAAACTTTTTTTAATTCTTCTTCTGATAATGCCATACCTGCTTTCATAAATGCTACTGATATTGGAATCGTTAACAACGAATCAATATCTAAAATTTTGATTATTTCAGCTACATTTTTTTCAATCCAACTAGTCTTTTGATTATTTTCAATTGACTCAATTACAATTTTTTTTGCAAATATTGTTGCTTTTTTGATTTTTTCAAAATGACTTTCTTGTAACTCTCCTTTAATTGCGCCAAACATAAAATATTGATAAAATGCTTCTACGATTCTGGCTTTACCATAAACTGTGTGCAGTTGTGGTCTTGAAACAAGCATATATGAATAATTGAAAATTATTTCTTCATCCATTCCCTTCCAAATTTTTCTTCCTAATTGTTCTACTCTTTTTGTTTCCATTGTATTTAGTATAAATCCAAAAGCATGATCATCACTCAAAATTTTTTCAGAATATTTTATCTTCATTGCTTCATACCATGATGATGTTCTAAATTGCCTGTATTTTTGAAAATTATTTCCTATTCGTTTTTCTAATGGTGTCAAAATGACCTTTTTTTCTTTCAATCTTGTTTTTGTTTGTATGTTGTCTGAAATTTCAATTATAACATTTTCTTTTTCAGACCATCGTCGAATTAGAAAAGTTGCTATTTCTAGTAAAGAATCATTTTGTAATTGAATTGATTGCATTTAATTTCCAAACATTGAGGTAATGATGTCGCTTACTTTTTGATATTCAATATTTCCCCATTGTGTATACACATTTCCAAAAACAATGTTTGCAGCTTCTTTAGGTGACATTTGTTTATCTAATAATTTTGCAAATGCAATAGTTTCTCTCAAACTTGGTGAGTAAAACAATTCTTCAACTGCTGCGGCTTGTCTTAATATATTTGCCAATTTAATAGCCTGGATAATTTCTGAATCATGATTTCCTGAAACATGTTTTTTAACAATTTCTAATTCTACTTCTTCAGGTGGATATTCTAATCTTATTCGAACTGGAAATCTACTTAGAATTTGTGGTGGAAGTTCTTTTGTTCCACTATGTGTTAATGGATTAATGGTTGCAATCACAAACCAATTTTCTTTTGCTTTGATTACTTCTCCAGATGCTTCTTTTAATACAATTTGTCTTCTATCATCTAATGCTTCATCTAATCTAAGTAAAACATCTGCTTCAGCAGCATTAATTTCATCCAAATATAATACATCTCCATTTCTCATTGATTTAATCAATATGCCTTCATCAAAACTGACTGTTCCATCTGTTAGTGTTTTTGTACCAATCAAATGACTTTCTCTAGTTCTTAAACTAAAATTAATTGATTCAGAATTAATATTATTATTTTTTGTAAAATTTCTAACTAGTGAAGTTTTTCCTGTACCTTTTGGTCCAATAACTAGAACAAACAGCCCAGTCTCATACGCTTTTTTGATTATATCACTAGATTTGTTCCAATCTAGATATTGAATTTCTTCCAAGGCTTTTTTTCCTTAATTCTAACAATATTTAATGTTGGATCTATTTTCCAAATGCTTCAATTTTAGCAAATGATGCATCCAATCTTTGATGTAATGACTTGTTCCATTCATCAAATCCTGATGGATCTTTTGGATAATTATTGTAATGTTC
>CP054849.1:211447-215361 GCA_044358425.1 Marine Group I thaumarchaeote
CCTTAATTCTAACAATATTTAATGTTGGATCTATTTTCCAAATGCTTCAATTTTAGCAAATGATGCATCCAATCTTTGATGTAATGACTTGTTCCATTCATCAAATCCTGATGGATCTTTTGGATAATTATTGTAATGTTCAACTAACCATTGGTTTTCTGAAGATGTGTACTTTAGTCCCTTTGCAACTGTTTGATTTAGCGCTCCTCTGATTATCATTCCGACTTTCCCTAATCCTGAAAAGTCTGGGTGTTCTCCTTTACTAATTGCTTCAACATCCAAATTTCCCAAAAAGTGTTTCATACCATAACTGATTTGTTCATTATTCATTTGTTGTACTAATCTTCTAAAAAGTTCCAGACCTGCTGTTTTGTATCCGTACTCTTTAATGAAATCTAAATTGTATTGCCATAGTGATGCTTCAGATGTATCATTTGCTTGTAATGCTTCAGCTACATTTTTCCCAAGAATTGTTCCTGCAATTAATGCTGGTCCAATTCCTCCTGCATCAATTGGTTTTGGCATCCATGCAGCATCTCCAACCATCATGTATCCTCCGGAAACCATACATTCATTTTGTCTTCTTACTGAAACTTG
This sequence comes from Marine Group I thaumarchaeote, assembly GCA_044358425.1. Taxonomy (GTDB): domain Archaea; phylum Thermoproteota; class Nitrososphaeria; order Nitrososphaerales; family Nitrosopumilaceae; genus Nitrosopumilus. The sequence continues at coordinate 212,045 of CP054849.1, forward strand.
GAAAATTCCAGAATGATTATTTCCTAAAGTGTCTGTAGGATCTTCTGAAAGTTTAGCATTTGTAATTGCTGTATTTCTTTGAAGATATTCTTTCATTAATGATTCGACATTATCTTTTTTGCCTAATCTTTTGTTTCTTTTCTCTAAAAATGCTTTTTCAACACCTAAACCAATGTTAACTTTAGTTTCTGATTTTGGAAATACCCATCCATATCCACCTGGTGCAATATCTTGATCTAAATGAATAATACAATAATCTGGATCAAATTCTGTAAGATCTTTTTGGCCTGGCTCGAAATCCATTATGTATCTTCCAGTAATTTCTAAATCTTCAATGTTGATTCTCTTTTCAACTTTAGTTGAGTTCTTTAGTCCATTTCTTAGAATAGATGTTACACCTGTAGCATCAATAACTAATTTTGATGTTTTTTTGTAAGGCTGTTTTGTTTTGTTATTTGTTCCTTCAACTCCAATAACTTGTTGACCATCATAAATTAAACCTGTTAAACCAATTTCATGTTCAAATTCAATCCCCATTTTTTTACATCTTTCATTTTGAATTCTTGGTAATTCTGTACGATTTAACATAAATCCGTCTCCGTCAAATGGAATTGCTGTTTCTCTGTCTGGTGAAAATGCCATTACTCCTTTAACATTATGTTCAATCTCCGGATTTGTCCATTGAACTTTGATTCTTTCTGACATGAAATCTACTGCCTCTTTTGAACATGCATCTCCACAGACCCATCCTGCTAGTCCTTTTCTACCAGGTAGGGTTTCTGGATTTCGATCAACTACAAGAATTTTTAGATTTTGATTAGAATAATGTGAAATGGACTGTGCTGTAATCGTGCCTGCTAGTCCTCCTCCTGCTATAATTACGTCGTAATCTGCCATGCTATCATAACTTGTTCATCCGTATTTATAATAAACCATGTTACACAAATGAAATTTCTTTTATCATTATTTGATTAATTTGGGGTCGGTTCGTCGCGGCGTCTTCAAGGCGTTAGCTCAGACTGGAGCGGCTGTTATTTCCTCATTCCCAAATTGGATAATCGATCTATTCCTATTTAATTTAGATGACTCTGAAATAATTCTGAAAAAACATCATGAGTATTTTTTTTGTTATATACTGGAGTATGAATTTTAATTTTTATTGTATCTTTTTGACTTAAAACTAGTTTACCTTGAACCAATTCTTGCTTATCTAATCTCAAATGAAATTTTGAATCTTCAGTTCTTTCTTCAATCTCTTCAATTAATTGACTTACTTGACTAATTGCTAGTATCTCCAAAAATTTTTTCATAAATGCTTTGGCTTGTTTTTTTACAAGTTTTGTATTTACCATTATGATGGGATTTTCAAAATAACCAGTAGTTTCTGTCTTGTTGAAAATTTCTTCTTCGATATCAAATATTTCATTAAAAGGTTGTAATATTTTTGTCATATCTTCTGTTGCATGAACAATGACATCAATTGTAATTTCTAACTTGTTACTCATAATTGTAAATAGATAATTCTAATTACTTATGCTTCTAGTAATTTAGTTTCTTTATCTGCAGTTCTGATTAATTTGACTTTTTCAAGACCTACATGTCTAACTTTGATAACTCGTTTGAATGCAGCCATAAGATCTGAATTGATTTTACTGTAAACTGTGGCTTGTACAAATTGATCAATTGTCATTTCTGGAACTGTATTGTTAATAATATCTCTAGCAATAATTCTTAGTGCATGTTTTCTAGAAGTATTTAATGCTCTGTAAGTTAAGGCAATTATCTTAATTCTGAAAACATATCCATCTTTTGTTTTAATGTCAATAATGAAATTAATTTTTGATGAACCTCTTCTAACTAAACTACGCAAAAACTCTTTTGAATATTCAAATCTCTTGAAAATTGTTGAAGCTTTCTCCCCATCTACTTTATCAATTTGGAAATAAATTTTGTATTGATGTTGAGAAGGATCCCCTTTAAGAATATCAAATAATGTAACCTCGATTACTCTACCTGAAGCATTTTCATCATCTGTAATTGGAACATATGCTAGTGGGACATTGTTAAATGAATCTGGAGCATTAACATTTACCCAACGTTTTTCTCTCCACTTGTCCTTAATTCGACCTTTTCTACGTGCCAATTCTTAACGAGCCTTGAATCCAAAATATAAGGGTATGTCACTAGATCTCTTTCTGATTGCCCATATATCCTTGTAATACTTCAGGGATCCGAATATGACCATCTTTTGTTTGAAAATTTTCCATTATAGCTACGAGCACTCTAGTTGTAGCAATTAATGTACTGTTGAGAGTATGGACATATTGTGTATCTTCATTTGTTTTATCTCTAAATCTAATTTTTAATCTCCTTGCTTGATATTCTAAACAATTTGAACATGAAACAATTTCTCTGTATGCATTTTGTCCGGCCATCCATGCTTCAATATCATAAGTTTTTGCTGAAATGTTACCTGTATCCCCAGTAGATAATAACATGACTCTATATGGAATTTCTAATTTTTGATAAAATTCCTCTGCAATTGATAATAATTTTTCATGTTCCTTCCAAGAATCTTCTGGTTTTGAAAAAACAAATTGTTCAATTTTATCAAATTGATGTACTCGGAAAATTCCTTTTTGATCTCTACCATGTGCTCCTGCTTCTTTTCTAAAACAAGGGCTTATTCCTGCATATTTTTTTGGTATGTCTTTCCCTTCGATAATTTCTTTTGAATGCATTGCTGCCATTGCATGTTCAGAAGTTCCAATCATGTACAAATCTTGATTATCAATTTTGTAAATTACTTCTTCAAAATCTTCTGCAATTACTGCTCCTTCCATTGACTCTCGATTAATCATATATGGAGGCTGAACAATAGAATATCCTTTTTCTCTAAGAAAATCTAATCCAAAATTAATTAATGCTTGATTTAATCTAACTAAATCATTTTTTAAATAATAAAATCTTGCACCTGCTACTTTTGCAGCTCTTTCTAAATCCACCAAATCTAAATCTTCAGAAATATCTATGTGATCCTTTATTTTAAAATCAAATTTTGGAATATTGCCCCATTTCTTTATTTCTTTATTTGATTCTTCATCTTCTCCTATTGGAACTGATTCATGGATGAGGTTTGGAATTGATGCTGCTAATTTTAAATATTTTTTTTCAATATCATTTTGGTCAACTTCTAATTTACTGAGTTCTTCTGAAATATTTTTCATCTCTGCTAAAATTGAAGAAATATCTTCTCCCTTCTTCTTTTTTTCTGAAATATTTAATGCAACTTGGTTTTTCTTTTTTCTCAATTCATC
>CP054849.1:216858-225963 GCA_044358425.1 Marine Group I thaumarchaeote
CAAAACCTCCTCCTAAATCTGTTATAATATGAAAATCTCTTGAATCTGTTTTAAATGACTGAACCACATTTTTACTAAACTCTTTGGATGTTCTGATTGTACATTTTGCACCTTCTCTGATTAACGCTTTTGTGATTATACTTCCAGATGTTAATCCATCACAATCATTGTGTGTTGTTATTGAAATTGATTTATTGGATCTAATACAATCTGAAATTTTGTCTTTGAATAGTGATAATGATTCTTCAAACACTTTTGTCATTACTCTAATTGAGCAACCACTGATTTATACTTCCATGTTTTTGGAATTCTTTCGATTTTTTTATAATATACCGATAATCTGTGAACCTTTGCTTCTATCAATTCTAAGGATCTAACATTTCTATTATCCCCTTTGTTTTCTTTAAGGTGTTTTTGAAGTCCTACAGCTTTGTTAACGATATTTTCCAAGTCTTCAGGCATTTCTGGTTTCAAATCATTCTCTTCAAGAATTTGACCAATACTCTTTTTTGTAATTGGTTTGATTAATGGAATTGAATGTTGATCTCTTAATTTAATTCCAATTTGACTAGGAGTTAAACCATCTTTAGCATATTTTACGACTAAGGCTTCAATTTCAGCAGGTGTTAAAGTGATCCATGATGGTGCACGTAACGTTGCTGGTCTAATTGAATGTGATTTTCCATGTCTATGAGTATGCATTCGTCCCATAACTTGGCTCCATTAAGAGTAGAATTAAACGTTACTTTTGCTGATCTCGCAATTTAGTCGCAAAAATAACGCTTAGAATAAAAGTTAAATAAGTCTCTGGCTGGAAAACGACAGGTAAAAGGTATGAATACAAAAATACTATTAGCAGCATCCTTAATCGCTGTCTTCACTATCGGACTCTCTGCACAAAGTTCTGTTGCATTCGCACAGTACATGGGCAATGTCGGTAGCGAAGGACAAACCGGATCATATACTTTAGAAGAAGCACTTGAGATTCAAACTCGAAGAGTTGCTTCTGCTGATGCAAATCCAGCAGCTGGATCAGGAACCCCATACATTAGTGCAGATGGTGTTGTTGGTGCAGCAGTAATTGCAGGTGCAGTATTCGGTGGTATTGCAGGAGCTTTCTTCTTGAAAGGAAGATCTGGCAAATACGCAGCAATGGGCAGAGGATAAAACAAACCTCACTTTTCCTTTTCATTTTATTATTTTCTCTTAGTGATACTGATCTCGTACTTTGTAAGAATAAAAGAAATGTATATATCGCAGAAATAGTGCAAAAATGTTATGATTCCTATCGTAGGTACTTTCCTAAGTATCCTGTCAACACTTACAGGACAATTAGGACCAAACTATGATCCATTATTCTATGATGTAATGATTTACATCTTCGGAACCATCATGTTCACAGTATTCCTTCTTGGAGTAATCTCATTTTGGTTGCGTGTACACGGATGGGCTTACAAAGACAACCGTGAGAGATGGGTTGATGAATTAGACAGACACTTTGAAAGAGAAGGTATCGGTCTTATTCCAGACAACGGTAAATATTGGTAAAATTACCACCTTTCATCTTTTCATTATTTTTAATATCTTCAAGTTAGTTCATCCACTTAATTTCAACTTTAGAAATTAGTTGTATTGATATCTAAAATTATTTTGAATATTTTACTAAGTCTAAATTCTATAGATTTAGTTTTCTGGTAGTGGTGGTAAGAAGTCTTTGTCTTTTGATGTGTCGTAATTCTTTGAAGTAAATACCGCTTTGTAGTGATATTTGTCTTGTAATGGTGTTTTAAGACCATTTTCGGCTAATCTGTCATTTACATAAATTTCAGTTTTTGACTCTTCCATATCTCTGATTTGAAATTTGGAAATGTATAGGAAATGACCTAATTCAAAATTAGGGTTTTCCACCCATTCAGCATAAACTGTTCCGTCATTAGATAATGTGTAAATTGCTCTTTGACATTCATCTGTAATTCCTATATTTGGTTGAACTTCTGCTTTTTGACCATCCATAATCATTTCAAAAGTAAATGATATTTTCCAATCAGTATCCATGTCCTGTATACATGCATTATGTGCTTGTTGGGCTATCATTGGATTTACTCCTACAGTTGTAAGTAATACTGCAATACCCCCTACTGCAGCACTAATAAGAAGAAATTTGATTGCTTTTTTCCTTTTGTATGGATCTCCAGTACCTGGCCAAATCATTGTCAATATTTTACTTGGATTCCTTAAAGTCCTTTCTTTTACTCATACATTACTTCAATTGTATCTAATTGGTCTTGGTGATCTGCAAGAAAAAATGCAATCTCATTTGAGTCTATTTCTAACCATTCTGATTCTCCTTTGTATGGAAGAAAATCTTCTACAAATAGAACTCCTTCAGGTCCTGAAACTCTGACAATAATTCTATCTTTTTTTGATTCTATTGGAAATGGTAGTTTTAGAACTTTGCCTCTTCTTTCATTTTGGATATTTACTTTGTAAATATCTGAACGAAATTCAACTTCACCAAAAAAATAACTTTGGTTAAGATTTAATTTGATAATTTTAAAATCTAACATTTTTTTCTATTGGTTTATTGTAAATAAAAAGTTCATGATAGTTTAACGCAAAGCGTAAGGAGTATCTATAAAATGAAAAAGTGGGTTATTTTAGATAACTTGCCAAGGTCTAGTTGCAAACGTAATAACATATCCGACACCAATTATGATTGATTGGTATGCAATGTTGGTATATGGAATTGGTTTGATAATTGGTTCACCTTCTACGACAACAGTTTGACCTGGACCGAGTCCTGGACCAACTTTAGCTACGTTGAGTTGGGTGTGTACGTGGTATACACCTGCTTCAAGTGCTTTTGCAGACAATGAGTATTCGATAACTGAGTTACCTGGAATGTCAAAGACGTTTCCTGGTGGGTCTCTTGCTAACATTTCCCATCTGTTACCTGCGTTGGTTGACTCTGAGAAAATGGATAACCATCCTCTAAGGTCTCTTTCTACGAGACTGACTAATGTTCCTTGAAGTGTCAAGGTTTCGCCAGTTTGTAGGGATTGTCTATTGAAGGTTTCATCTTCTATTCTGATGAAACGACTTTGGAGTTGTGCTTGGACACCGTGTGCATCTGCAGTTGGCATTATAGATTCAACCCAGTTGAATCCTAATGTTCCTAGTGCAAGTACTACAGCTAGTCCTAATACGATAATCTTTTGTTCGACCATATTATATCCCTATTAATGGAGAGGTAGATTTCATCGTTATATGTTTTACCTTCTTGACGAGGATCGACGTTATTTCAATGCTAATCATTAATGTTATACAATGAATTTAATGAATAAATGATAAAATTTCTAGTAAAAATAACCTATTAAAAATAATTTATTTCAAATTAATTAATAAAAAATTATATTTATTTGAAGAAAAATCTTGAATTTGTAAACTCTTGCTTTATATCTCGAATTTACCCTTATGTACATATGGCACAGATGCCCGCATTAATTCCAAAAGAAGTTGAGATCCAGAGACTAAAGAAAATCTGGCTCATCGTCATAGCTATGGGATCCACTGCAGCATCAGTCGAAGTTGATAACTTCGTTGATGGTTCTCTCCATCAAACCTCTATCAGAGATAGTGCATTTACACCAGCACACTGGTGGCTATACTCCCACTTCATCACATTACCACTTGGATGGGGAGCAGCAGCAATCTATGATAGAAAAATACCTGTTCTTAGAGGTCCTAACAATTCAATGAACACTGGTTTAAAGATGACCATTCTTGGTTACTTAGCAACAATGTTTACAATTGGGGTCAATGAGATGTGGCATTTCTGGTTTGTAGAGGAGATCTTTGCAGTACCAAATCACTGGATGTTTAACATGGGAGTTGTAGTAGCTTTCATGGGTGCACTAGCATACGTAGTTAGAGTATATGCTCGACTTGTAGAACTAGGTGCAGAAACCCCTGGTGAGAATCCATATGTTGCAGAAATGTACAAGATGGCCTTAGAAGGTAAATTGTACAGTAGAAGCATTCCATAGACACAACGTGCAAACGCACACTTTTTTCTATTTTTATTTTTCTCTAAGTCTACTTGATCGTGATGGAATCAGCACTTTAAGAAAGATTTAAAAGGATTCTGAATCCCATTAATTCCATAATGACTCTTCCTAAAGGATTCGGTTCTGGCGGTGCTGGTGGATCATCAAGCGCCGACGTTGAACGAATGATTGGACGACGCGTTGAAAACATGACTGGAATGATTACCATTTCATTTATCGCAGCATGGTTAGCAACTTTTGGTGGAACTGCAGCAGGATACTTCTATTATCCTTGGGCATATCCAACTCCAAGTGGCCACTTTGCATTCATCGTACTCACAATCATTGAGGCAATTGGTTACATCTTCTGTGTTAAAGTAATGGAAGAAGGTTCCAACAAAAACAGTAACGGTATTGTTGCTGGAGTTGTAGGTGCTGTTACAGTCGGTACAATAATGATTTCATTATTCGTCGGAAAATAAACAGAAACCAACTCAAGACACTTCTTTTTCATTTTAATTTAGGTCAAAAGTGCCGATCTTCATCAAACTCTAAAATTTTATATACAGACCTTTTCCTCAATTCCATATGGTCTGGTTAAGACGATGTACACACTACTTATTCATAGTAGTAGTTGCAGTTAACTCTACACTGTTAACAATTAATGCAGGAGATTACATCTTCTACACTGACTGGGCTTGGACATCGTACACGGTATTTTCAATATCGCAAACTTTGATGCTTATTGTAGGAGCTACATATTATCTTACATTTACGGGCGTTCCAGGCACAGCAACGTACTACGCTCTAATTATGACAGTATACACATGGATTGCAAAAGGTGCATGGTTTGCACTCGGATATCCATATGACTTCATTGTAACTCCAGTTTGGTTACCATCAGCAATGCTTTTGGACTTAGTCTACTGGGCAACAAAGAAGAACAAGCACTCCTTGATACTGTTTGGCGGCGTACTAGTAGGAATGTCTTTACCATTATTCAATATGGTAAACCTCATTACAGTTGCAGACCCGCTTGAAACGGCATTCAAATATCCAAGACCAACATTGCCACCATATATGACACCAATAGAACCCCAAGTAGGTAAGTTCTATAACAGTCCAGTCGCATTGGGCGCAGGTGCAGGTGCAGTTTTGGCATGTACATTTGCAGCGTTAGGTTGTAAATTGAACACTTGGACATACAGATGGATGGCCGCATGGTCAAAGTGGGACTAAAACCCAACCTTTTTCATTTTATTATTTACTCGTAGGGGACTCTCTACACAAATTTGATTAAAAAATACTGCACAGCTTGTGATCTTTTATTGTCTATTTTGACAATATGCAATTTTGTGATTATATTATATGAAGCAGCAATATGGTCAGATTTTAGTCACTCCAAAACCTTTTGTAAAATGGGCTGGTGGAAAACGACAATTAATTTCAACTCTAAATGAAAATCTACCTGAGTCATTTGGTACTTATTTTGAACCTTTTCTAGGTGGCGGTGCATTATTGTTCAATATGCTAACTGAAAATAATAAACAAAAATGCATTATTTCAGATCTAAATTCTGATCTTGTTTTAGCATATGCAACCATTCGTGACAATGTTGATAATTTGATATCTTCATTAAAACAACATGAAAAATATTATCAAAAAGATTCAAAATCATATTATTATTCTGTTCGAGAAAGTACTCCAAAAAAAGAAATTGAAAAAACCTCTAGGTTACTATTCTTGAATAGAACATGTTTCAATGGATTGTATAGAGTAAATAGCAAAGGTAAATTCAATGTACCTTTAGGAAAATATACTAATCCAAATATTGTAAATGAGGATAATTTACGCTCAGTTAGTCATATTCTAAGTTTTAGCAAAGTTAAGATTCAATGTCGTGATTTTGAAGCAGTTTTACGTGATGCAAAAAAAGGGGATTTAGTATACTTTGATCCACCTTATCAACCTGTAACTGAAACTGCTAATTTTACTAGTTATACTAACAAGAATTTCACATATGATGATCTAAATCGACTATTTGTTCTTTGTACGAAATTAGATGAAAAAGGATGTAATGTTCTTTTATCTAATTCAAACTCTAAAGAGGTTGTAAACATGTTTTCCAAAAAACCTTGGAAAATCAATAAAATTAAGGCAAATCGCTCGATTAACTCAAATTCAACAAAAAGAACGGGACATTTTGAATTACTAATTAAAAATTATTAGAAGCTTCGAACGGGATCTGAACCCGCGACCTTTACATTACCAATGTAACGCTCTACCAGACTGAGCTATCGAAGCACATGATTTGTCTGTAGAAAATCCTTATAATTCTTCATTCTGGGTGAAATTTTTCTAAACTGTTAAATTTCACAGATATTTGTAATCTTTTGGAGGAGTAATCAAGCCTGGCCAAAGTAAGCACTATGTGCTTTTGGACATGCAGGACTTAAGATCAAATAATGGGTGATCCTGTCTCTCAGGAGTTCGTGGGTTCAAATCCCACCTCCTCCACCTTTATTTTGGATTTTTAATTCCTCTGGCGTTTAATACTTCGTAAACATCTGGTAATGAGAAAACATATCCAACATGGACACAGTCTTTTTCATCACATAATTGACAAAATAATTCTCCTTTTTGAACTGCAACTTCTGCAATTCTATTTTTCATATTGTCTTTTAGAATTACTCTGTCATCATCAATGGAAATTTTTTCTATCTTTGGAGCATATCTTGCAAAAGTTTTGTCCTTTTGCATCATCTCTTCTAACATGTAAGTTACATAACCCGAAAAACTATTGACCCCTTTCATTGTAAGGTCGTCTTTGCTATTTTGATAAACTTCATGGAATTTATCATATACTGTTTCTGAAACTGTGATTGATTTGAATCCGGCTTTTGGCAATTTACTTTTCCTTACCGTAATTTAAGGTACCCAAGTATATAATGTTTTATTTTTTTAAAATTTTCTTTTTCAATTGAAAATTAGTCTTTATACCATACTTTGATTGAAGATAATTATGGCTAAGGGTTACCGTGTTGAAGAAATCAGAGAAAAATTAATTTCTGTTTTGAAAGATTCTGATAGTGGAATATCTGGAATTGAAATTTCTAAAAAAATTAATGTTAGTAGAATAACCATGACAAAATATCTTAAAGTTTTTGCAGCAGAAGGATTACTTCGTCAAAAAAATATTGGTAATGTGACATTATGGTTTTTAGAACCTGGTCAAGAATCATTTGCTTTTCCTGATGACTATTTTAAAATCACTTCACGTTATCTTGAATTACTAGTTAAAGGTAAAGAAGAAGAAATTTATTCTTTAATTCGAAATTGTCTTAATTCTGGTGCTCTAATTAACCGGATAATAATTGAGGTGATCTACCCTGCTATTGATAATATACGTGAATTATTTGATTCTGGAAAAATTGGCACTGCAGAACAAAATCTTTTAAGAAATATTGTATCTAAATCTCTTAGTATTTTCAATCAAATTCCTGTAGTTTTAGATTCCAAAAAAAATGTAGTTGTTATTGCAGCTGATCCTGAAAGTATCTTGATTGCTGAATCTGCCTCATCTTCATATCATTCTGATGGTTGGAATGTTTCTCATTTAGGTGACATGTCTTATGCAATTGATGTATTGTTTGACTTAGATTTTCAAAAATTAGTGGGTAAGATTTGGAAGCAAAAACCTGGAATTTTATTAGTAGTAATTTTTTCTCAAACTTCTGAAGGACTAACATTTTTTGCTGATTCGATTAATCCAAACAGAGGAAAATCTGGTAAACAAATTAAATTGGCATTATGTGGTAAAATCTCCAAAAAAACTAAAATTAATTCTGATTTATTATCCGATAATCTAAGTGATATTTTACAATGGTCAAATACCATATCCCAAAATATTAAATAATTAAGTGGGCCCGATGAGATTCGAACTCATGGCCTTTCGATTATCAGTCGAACGCTCTAGCCAAGCTGAGCTACGAGCCCAATAATGACAATTCATCAGAGTTTCAATATAATTCAACACTCCCAAGTATGAAATTACTGGATTTATTCTTCTTTCCACTTTATAGAACAGCCAATTGATGGGTCAAAATCTTTCTCGATTTTTTCTCCAGAAATCAATTTTTTCATATTTAGAATCATTGTCTTTTCGGTAGCTATATCGTCAGGTTTCATAGCATTATCAATTCTACCGTGAAAAACTAATTCCTTTTGACTGTTAAACAAGAATGGGTCTGGGGTACACATTGCTCCATATTTTTTTGCAATTTCTTGGGTTTCATCTACTAGATAGTCAAATTGAAAGTTCTTTTCTTTTGCAGTTTGTTTCATTGCATCAAAACTATCTTCTGGAACGTTTGTAGGATCATTGCTGTTAATTCCTATAATTGCTATGTCTTTTCCACATTCTTCAAATAATTCGTTTAATGCATCCACTTTTGCTTTGACATATGGACAGTGATTACACATGAAAATAACTAAGATTCCTTTATAATTTTCATAGTCTTTGAGTGTATGTCTTTTATCATCAATTCCTAATAATTCAAAGTCTGGAGCAATATCTCCTTTTTTTAATTTAATTTGTGATTCTAAAAGTACCATGACGTAAAAATTCTCTATTCAAATAAAATCTTATCCTAGAGGACAACAATTAAAGTCCACTTTGATAGTCTTTTTCATGTGGGCCGGTAGTATAGCCTGGTAGTATACCCGCCTTGCACGCGGGGGGTCACGGATTCAAATTCCGTCCGGTCCACTTTCAATTCTCCGATCAATGATGAATTTCAGACAGCTGGGTGGATTTAAATAGGATAGGTTTGACTTTTCATTCATGGCAAGCGCAGTAGACGGATGGCCCGTATGGATTCCTCTTATCGTTGGTTTAGCTCCAGGTTTAGTATACTGGTTAGCAATTACCGCTAAGAGAAAATAAAATTTATATCCATTTTTAATTTCTTTTTCTTCTTTTTAATCAGTGTAAACTAGGTTTAACGTTGTTGCCTTTTTTGTACGTTAATGTAAGTAGTAATGCTTGATTAATGGTTTT
>CP054849.1:234098-244565 GCA_044358425.1 Marine Group I thaumarchaeote
GGTAGATATATAGCATCTCGTGACGAGAGAGGTTCAAGATATTCCAGAGACGATAGAGGTTCAAGATATTCCAGAGATAATGACAGAGAAGAAACAACTGTAACTTGTGCTGATTGTGGTGATCAATGCACTGTTCCATTTGTTCCAAGAAGCAATAAACCAGTTTACTGTCGTGATTGCTTTAGACAAAACAAACCAGATGATTCTGGTAGAGATAGACCATCTCGAGACGATAGGGGTTCAAGATATTCCAGAGACGATAGGGGTTCAAGATATTCCAGAGACGATAGAGGTTCAAGATATTCCAGAGACGATAGAGGTTCACGAAATTCTAGAGATACTTCTAGATCAAATAGGAGGAGTGAGAAAGTTTTGAGAAAACAAGAAAGTTTCTATTCTGGTGGCTCTGCAAAATTCAATGAATCTCTACAGAAAAAATTATATGAAATTTTAGGTGGAAAAACCTGTTCTAGTTGTGGTTCCACTGACGAACGATCTTTAGGCATTTGTGATGAAAACAATAATCAATTATCTACTGAAACTAGACGAGGTAGTAAAGCCGCATCTTGGGGTAAGTATATCTCTGCACCTGATATTGCTAAAAAGGAACTCAAAATATTTTGTTCAAATTGTAATGATGCTGTTGAACCTGCCCCCAAACCACAAGAAGAGCGTCCAAGAAATAAATCTAAAAGAAGTAAATATTTTCCTAGATGATATTTAATTCATTCTTTGGTAATTTCAATAACTGATTTAATCATTTTTGTATTTACTAAATTATGTTCTTGGTCTATTACTGATTGTATGAAATCTGCAAATTTTTCAACATTCTCCTCGTCTTTAAGTAAAACACTGTGAGCTGATTTATCCTTCAATGCAATAATCATTTCATTTTTTATGACGTTTAAAATTCCTGTAATGTATGTCTCTTTATCTTCTTTTATGAAAATAAGGCTCATTAATTTTTGAGCTTCATATTCATCATCACATGTGATATTGATTTTCATTTATTTTCCAGAAGAAATTGTTCTATTTGCTTTTTTGCTTTTTCTCGTTTTTCTTGATGTATTTTAAGAAATTCATTAATTTTTTCAATTAAAATTGCTTTTAATTCTCCTGAAAGTAATTTTCCTGATTTGTAATCTTCATAAATTTTCTTTAATTTAGTATCATCAGGCTCAAAAAATATTCTCAAATATTGATATGACACATCAATGTCTGGATTCCCTCCTAATTTTCTATGCTGTTCAATATCTGGCTGTCCTCCTGAAAATGCATATTTGTTGATCTTCTTTTTTACAACATCTGGTGTGTCTGTTGTGTAAATTGTTCCTTTCTCTTCTGATGCTGACATTTTTCCACCAGGACCTGTTAATGCTGGAATCATAATGTTGTGAATTAATGCAGGTTTTTCCTTCCCAATTTTTTGTGCAATATCTCTTGTTAATCTGAAGTGTGGATCTTGGTCTACTCCTAATGGTATCAAAACTGGTTTATCTTCTATAAAACATGGAGCTGATTGTAATGATGTATAAAAAATCATTCCAATGTTTGTTTCATTTGTAAATCCAAAAGTTGCTTTTGTATTTGAAAAGTTAATTTTTTTTGCTACTTGAGCTGCGATTGGATATAATGTTTGAATATTTTTTGTATTGATTATTATTTTTGTTTTTTCTGGATTGAAACCTAATGCTATGAAATCTAATGCATTTTCATATGCAAATTTGTTTGTCTCCTCTAAAGTTAAATTTGTTTTTGAATAAAATTTTTCATCATCCGTTAATTGAAAATACAAATTTACATCAAATTTTTCTTGTAACCACTTTGCAAATACCCATGGAACTAAATGTCCAATATGAGTATGTCCTGATGGCCCTCTTCCAGTATATAGAAAAAATCCCTTACCTTTTTGATGATCCTCGATGATTCTGTTCATTTCCCTATGTGAGAAGAAAATCCCTCTTCTTAGCATAAAGTGGTCTTCATTTGTAATATTCTTGATTTTATCGAGTAATTCTGATGATATTTTTTCAGTACCAAATTTTTTAATTAATTTATCATAGTCGATATCACCCTCAACGTGCCAAGGGGTTACAATGAAATCATCAGCTGACATTCAACTTGACTTAGGTTAAGGTTTAAAAAGTCTTTTTCGATCTTTGAACTATTGTCACAAGTATTTCATGATATTGAAAAAAAAATCATTAATTCATTAAAAGAAAATCCAATTCAGACTCCTGAAACACTTGAAAATTCAACTCAACTTTCACCTGATCAAATAAGACGTGGTATTGAATGGCTAAAATTAAAGGATTTAGCTATTGTGAATGAATCAAAATCAAGTGTAATAAGTTTAGGAAAAAATGGTTTAGACTCATTTGAAAAAGGATTACCTGAACGAAGATTATTGAATTTAGTTAAAAGTGGTCCTAAAAAATTATCTGAAATTCAAAAAGAATTGGGATTTGTTTTTGGCCCTGCAATTGGTTTATGTAGAAAAAATAATTGGATTGAAACTTCTTCTGATCAAATTATTCTTAAAACAATGCCATCTGAATTATCTGGTGAAAAATCTCTTCAATTAATTGGGACTAACAAATTACCAAAAGAAGAAATTGATAAAGTTGATTTATCTGAACTTTTGAAACGACCTGATTTTGTTATTGAGGATGTAATTAAAAATAAAAAAATTAGCTTAACACAATCTGCTAAATCTTTAGATGTTTCAAATATTTCTGGAGCCATAGATGTTGAAGCTGAAGTCCCTGAAGTTTTTGTTGCAAGAACACATCCATTAAAAGATACTATTGATGAAATTCGTGAGATCTTTGTTACTTTGGGCTTTTCTGAAATTCTTGGAAACATGACTCAATCTAGTTTTTGGAATTTTGACGCTTTATTCACTCCTCAAGATCATCCTGCAAGGGAATTACAGGATACTTTCTTTTTAGATGGAATCTCTGCAAAAAAAATTGCAAATCCAGAACAAATTAGAAAAGTTTCTGATTCTCATAAGAAAAATTGGAGGTATCAATGGGATGTTAATGAAGCTCGAAAAATGGTTTTAAGAACTCATACTACTTGCGTAACAATAAAACATTTAGCTGAAAATAAACCCGATGAAGCACGAATTTTCTCTTTAGGTCGAGTATTTAGAAATGAAAAAGTAAGCTACAAACATCTTGTAGAATTTAATCAGATAGAAGGAATTGTTGTAGGAAAAGACGCTAATTTAAGAAACTTAATGGGTATTCAAAGAGAATTCTATAAACGAATTGGGATTACTAAAATTAAGTTTTGGCCAACATTTTTTCCATATACTGAACCTTCCCTTCAAACAATGGTATACAATGAAAAATTAGGAAAATGGATTGAATTATTTGGAATGGGTATTTTTAGACCAGAAGTTACAAAACCTCTTGGAATAACTAAACCTGTTTTAGCTTGGGGTGGTGGTATTGAAAGAATTGCCATGTTAAAATATGATTTAGATGATGTCAGAGAATTTTATAATAATAATTTAGGATGGTTAAGGAGTAATACAAAATGCCAGTAATTGAATTATCTTACTCTCGTTTACAAAAGTTGATTGGTAAAGTAACCAAAAAACAAATTTCTGATTCTTTACCATTTTTAGGTCTGGATATTGAATCTGAAGATAAGGATTTAGTTCGAATTGAATATAGTCCAAATCGTCCAGATTATTCCACTGATTTTGGAATTGCTCTTGGTTTACAAGGTTTACTTGGAATTAAAACAGGTGCAATAAAATTAACTGTAAAAAAATCAAAAAATTATTCAATATCTGTTAAACCTGTTGTTTCAAAAATTCGACCATTTGTGACTGGAATAATTGCTAAAAATGGAAAAATTGATGATAAAACAATTAAACAATTAATGACAATGCAAGAAGATCTTCATTTTGGTATTGGAAGAAAAAGAAAAAAATCTTCTATTGGAATACATGATTTGGATAAAATTTCTTTCCCCTTGACATATGCCACTGCAAGTAAAAATCATAAATTCATCCCATTAAATTCTGAAAAGGAACTTAGTATATCTGAAATAATTGCTGATACTGAAACAGGAAGAGATTATGGTCATCTCCTTGGCCAATCTTCTCAGGTTCCAATAATAATTGATTCAAATAAAAAAACTGTTTCTTTTCCTCCAATTATTAATGCAGGAATTACTACTGTAACAACTAAAACAAAAAATCTTTTTGTTGAAGTAACTGGAATTAATAAGGCTGATGCTGAAGATATGTTATCAGTTGTTGCAACCATTTTACAAAGTGCAGGATTTAATTTAGAAAGTGTACAAATTTCTGGAGCAAAAAATTCCTCAGCTAAATTACAAGAAAGAAAAATATCGGTTGATTCGTCTTTGATTAATCAAACTCTTGGTTTAGAACTCAATACTTCAAAAATTATTTCTTCATTAAAAAAATCTAGACTAAATGCAATTTTAAAAGGAAAAAAAATTATTTGTACCATTCCTGCATATAGATTTGATATATTTGGCCCAATGGATTTAGTTGAGGAAGTTGCTTTAGGTTATGGTATTCAGAATTTTGAACCTACTGTATCCCCCTCACAAACAATTGGCCAAACTAATCCTGTATCTTTAAAATTAAAATCTCTAAATCAAACAATGATTGGTTTGGGATTTCTTGAGGCATTAAATTCTAGTTTAAGTAGTAAACGTGTCTTGTATGATATGACTAACAGAGATTCTAAAAATATTATCTCTGTCCTTGATTCTAAAAGTCAAGAACATACTATTTTGCGTGATTCAATACTTCCTGGATTAATTGAAAATCTTTCAAGAAATATTCATGAATCTTATCCTCAAAAAATGTTTGAAACTGGTAATGTTTTCAATCTTGATAATCCAATTTCTGAAAAAATTAATCTTGCAGTAATTAGTGCTCATAGAGACGCAAATTTTACTGAAATTAAATCTGTTCTACAAACATTATTAAAAATTGGTTTTGGAATTTCTACTCAAACAAAGACAGTTACAAATCCTATTTTCAAAGATGGACATTGTGCAAGTATTATTTTCAATGGAAATATCATTGGAATAATCGGAGAAATTGATTCAACTATTGTTGAAAATTATAAAATTCGTGTACCTGTTGTTGGATTTGAAATTTCATTATCTAAATCCATTCTCGCATCTCTTTAACATAGATATTACAATCAATGTCATTCCAATGCCAAATAGAATAATGCCAATTGTAAATTCAATAAGGATTTTTTGAAAAATTTCTTTTTGGTCATTTTCTATTGTTATGTAATTATCATTTTCTAAATTGTTGAAATATTCAATTTGGGGATAATCAAAAACTATGACAAATGAACCTAAAATCAAAATTATTAATCCGATTAAAAAATTTCTTTGATTTCTAATTTCCAAAAGTCCTTCACAAAAATTCTATTTCTTTTTAATAAATTTCTAATAGTTTTTAGTAGGTTTATCCAATGACTAATCGCCCAAGAGCAGGCACACAGACGGATTGGGATGACGCTGATCGTAACGATACCAATGATTTCTAATTCACCCAGGTGTGCTACATTATGGGCAACCCCGGTTTCAGAACGTGATGAGGCGTATGGCTATGTCCAATGAAATTTTGCGAGTCAGAACCGGGGAACATTAAATTTCTCAAAAACCATTAAACGTTAGTAATTTGCAAAATACAATAATGGTAAATTATTGGTTAGCAAAACAGGAACCAAGTGGACCTAGGGGATATAATTTTGAACAATTGAAAAAAGATAAAACTACTGTTTGGGATGGGGTTCATAATAATTTAGCATTAAAGCATATGAGAGAAATGAAATCTGGTGATTTAGTTTTATTTTATCATACTGGTGTTGAAAGACAAGCAGTTGGAATAATGCAAGTTACTTCAAAACCCTATTCTAATCCAAAAGAGGATGTTGAACGTTTTATTGTGGTTGATGTAAAATATAAAAAAACATTGAAACGACCAGTAACATT
The DNA here is from genome assembly GCA_044358425.1 of Marine Group I thaumarchaeote. GTDB lineage: Archaea > Thermoproteota > Nitrososphaeria > Nitrososphaerales > Nitrosopumilaceae > Nitrosopumilus. The sequence goes on from CP054849.1 coordinate 240,108, forward strand.
AACTGAAATAAAAAATAATAAAAAATTCAAAGACTGGGAATTAGTTAGAATCTCTAGGTTATCTGTAATGCCTGTTCCAAAACTTATTTGGGATGAGATTATTAAAATTTCGCAAGGCTAGTGTAATAGATTTATTGATATAGTAGAATTATCTAATTGAAATATGGCAACAGCTTATGTTTTAATAAACTGTGAACTAGGTTCTGAAGAAGCTATTATTGGGCAACTAAAGGGCTTAGAAGGTGTAAAAGAAGTTCATGGAACTTTTGGTGCATACGATATTTTGGCCAAGATTGAATCAGACACTGTTGAAAAACTGAGAGAAACAATTACCTGGAAAATCAGAAAAATTGAAAAGATTCGTTCTACACTTACCCTAATGGGTATTGAAGGCCAAACATAAACACCCTTTTTTCTAATCATGCTTCTACATTTTATTTTTGTAATAAAAGAAGAGGATATTCAGAAACGTAAATCTGAATTTGAATATATCAAAAAAATGGCACAATTTTATAAAAAATGGATTAGTGATAATTTTGGAATCAACTATGAAATTCAATGTGATGAATTAATTACAAAACCTAGAAGTATTTTTCAAAAACTAGATACACATACACTTGTTCGTGATCATGAACAACGTGGAAAAGACATATACCATTTTTACTTGACTCATTTTAAACCTCTGTGGACTGACTGTACTTGTGAAGGTTATCATGCTGAAAATTTTGGAATGATTTTTTGGCAAAAACCAAATCAATCTGATGATATTTTATTTTTAGCTGAAAAAAATTGCACTACAGTTTCACATGAAATAATTCATGAAATGTTAAGAATTAAAGGAAATAAAAAATACATTCATGAAGTTCATGATGTTTGGACAAAGCATTTCTATGAACAATTGGAATTCCAACAGTATGGGGAAGATTTTGAAATTACAGAAGAAAAACCTATGTTTTTGACAATGGATATTAGTAAATTTAAAAATTAATTTTTTTAAATTCTAACATTTTGTAACTGAGTAAATATTATTTTCAAAATTTGCAGTTTTAAAATCTAATTTATTTTCTGGATCGTTATCTCTTGATTTACTTAATTCTTTTAGTTCTAACAATGCATCTGATCTAAAACCTACTGATGATCCATAAACTGCATCAGTTAGCATCGTTCCATGGTCTCCTTTTTTAATATCGTCTACCATTTCATAAAATCTATTTGTCTCTTTTTTATTTACAGGGTTTCCTGTGGCTTTATTTTGAGCTACTGAAATATACATTCCATTATTCTTTACAGCAACAAGAATTTTGTGATTTTTTCCTGATTTACCTGGAATTGTTTCATTAACAAGTACTTCGCATTTATGATACATACTTGATACATATGCAAAAAATCTGTATTGTGCATATTTTCCTGCATCATCTTCTTCACAATCTACAAAAATTTTGTGTAACAGATGTAATGCATCATCATTCATACTTTGTAATCGGTCATCAATTCTACCTCTCTCAAGTAATTCTGATTTGCATTCTTTTGCAATTAATACTAAAATAAAATCTGGTAAATTATAATTTTTTAATGCTGCAACAAATGAACCTGCCTGTGACATACCAAACTTTGGAAATCCTTTATTGACCAATTATGCCATCTCCTTGGAAAATTTTGAATTTATTGACAACGTATTGTAAAGCTGGGTTTGGCTTATAATTGTTGAGAATTAATATGCCTATTTTGATATTTTTTTTAATTTTTAAATTGTAAATATTAAATTCGGGAAGAATTTTCTGTATATTATGGAAATTGATACCACTCCAGAACTTGTTTCTAATGTATATGAAAAATTAAAAGAAAATATTGTAAAATTTCGAGATGTTGTAGATAGACCATTAACACTTACAGAAAAAATTCTAGCTGGACATTTTAATGAAATTTCTGAAAAAAATCCTTCTGGAGGAAAAGATTATGTTTTTCTAAAACCAGATCGAGTGGCACTACAAGATGTTACTGGGCAAATGGTAATGCTTCAATTTATGCAAGCAGAATTAAATGAAACAGATTTACCAACTACTGTTCACTGTGATCATCTAATTCGTGCTGAAGTTCAGGGTGATGTTGATATGAAAGTTTCATTAGATGAAAATAGTGAAGTTTTCAAATTTTTACAATCTGCATGTGCAAAATATGGATGTGGATTTTGGAAACCAGGTGCTGGAATTATACATCAAGTAGTTTTAGAAAATTATGCATTCCCTGGTGGATTAATGATTGGAACTGATTCACATACACCAAATGCAGGTGGTCTTGGAATGATTGCTATTGGTGTTGGAGGTTTAGATGCCGCAGAAACTATGGCTGGAATGCCTTGGGAATTACTTTATCCAAAAAGAGTTGGTGTAAAATTAACTGGTAAATTAACTGGTTGGACAGCACCTAAAGATATTATTTTAAAAGTTGCAGAAGAATTAACTGTTTCAGGAGGAACAAATGCAATTGTAGAGTATTTTGGTTCTGGTACTTCATCAATCAGTTGTACTGGAAAAGCTACAATAACAAATATGGGTGCAGAAATTGGTGCAACTTGTTCTATATTTCCTTATGATGAAAGAATGGAAACTTATCTAAACTATACTAATAGAAAAGAAATTGCAGAACTAGCTAATAAAAATAAAGAATTGTTAGTTGCTGATCCTGAAATAGAATCCGAACCTGAAAAATATTTTGATAAAATAATTGAAATTAATTTGTCCACTTTAGAACCTCATATTGTTGGACCCCATACTCCTGATTTAGCAAGATCAATTTCTGAACTTGCTGATGATGTAACATCAAATGATTACGTGGATCCAATTTCTGTTGCATTAATTGGAAGTTGTACAAATTCTTCTTACGAAGATATGTCTAGAGCAGCTAGTTTAGCAGAACAAGCAAAATCAAAAGGAATTAAATCAAAAATACCACTACTTGTAACTCCTGGTTCTGAACAAATTAGAGGCACTATTGAGAGAGATGGGCAAATGGATTCTCTAAAAGAAATTGGTGCAACTGTTTTAGCAAATGCATGTGGGCCATGTATCGGACAATGGAACAGACCTGAATTAGAAAAAAATGAAAAAAATTCTATTGTTACTACATTCAACAGAAATTTCCCTGGACGAAATGATGGACAAAGATCTACTCTAAATTTTATTGGAAGTCCTGAAATGATTATTGCATTAGCATTGGGTGGAAAATTATCTTTCAATCCGTTAAAAGATGATCTTGTTGCAGCAGATGGAACTAAATTCAAATTAGAACCACCAACAATTGCACCTGAAGTACCTAAAGAAGGATTTAAGATTCCTGATGGGATTTTTGTCGCTCCTCCTTCAGATTCATCTAATATCGATGTGATTATTGATCCAAACAGTAAACGTCTTCAACGTTTAGCACCTTTTGAAAAATGGAATGGTGATGATTTTGTTGAACTTCCAATAATGGTTAAAGCAAAAGGAAAATGTACTACTGATCATATTTCTCCTGCAGGTGCATGGTTGTCTCTTAGAGGTCATCTTGATAATCTAAGTGATAATATGTTATTGGGAGCTGTTAATGCTTTTAATGATCAAGTTGGAAATGGTAAAAATATCTTAAATAATGAAATTGAACCTTTTTCTAAAATTGCTAGACAATACAAACAACAAGGTCTGAATTGGGTAATTATTGGAGATAATAATTATGGTGAAGGTAGTAGTAGAGAACATGCTGCAATGACTCCTCGTTATTTGGGTTGTGTTGCAGTAATTACAAAAAGTTTAGCAAGAATACATGAGACTAATTTGAAAAAACAAGGTGTTTTGGCATTAACTTTCAATAATCCAGATGATTATGAAAAAATACTTGAAGATGATAAAATCAGCTTGATTAATTTGAATAACTTAGAACCACAAAAACAAGTAACTTGTACAATTACTCATAATGATGGCAATAAAGAAGAAATTCTATTAAATCACTCGTATAATGAATCTCAAATTCAATGGTTCAAACATGGATCTGCATTGAATGTTTTAAGAAATAAAAAATAAAAAATGGGCCCGATCGGATTTGAACCGACGATCGATGGTTTTGGAGACCATCGCCCTACCAGGCTAGGCTACGAACCCACAAGAATCGGAACTATTTGCTTGAATTTTAACTTATTTTTAACCAAGATTTATTTGCAATAATCATATCTGTGTTGTAGGAAGCAATGGTTAAACCAGTTTATTTTGTATTAGGGGCAATTCCCGTGATTGTTGCAATCTTACTTGCTGTTCCGTTAGTAACAAAAAATGAAATCCCTGTTTCAGCTACAAATTCTTTTGATAAAGTTGAAATTGAATATACAAAACATCAATTAAAAAAAATAACTAATGGAATTGCTGAAAGAACTGGTGCTGAAAAAACAGAAATTCTAATAATTAAAAATGATGGGGAAACTAAATACAC
>CP054849.1:244576-273328 GCA_044358425.1 Marine Group I thaumarchaeote
TTACTGAACAGGGATACCCTCAACCTACAATTAAATCAAAAGTTGATGAAAAGACTTTAAACAAAATTAAGGCTTTGATAAAAGAAACTGGTTTCATTTCAATTGATCCTAATTCTTTTGAAGTTTTTCAAAATGTTACTGACTTTCAAAAATCTTCAGTTAAAGTAACTCTCAATGGACGTGTTAATCAAATTCATTGGCCAGAATCATCTGCAACCCCAGATTTTATTCCTCCCATAATTTCTATGGTTGAAACTGAATTAGATAAAATAATGTCTGAATTTAGTGAATAGGTACAAATAGGCTCTAGCAAAAATTAGGGTATGTTACCTCTATCTGGTGAACGACCTAATGCTAAAGGAATAATTTCTGAAAAATTAGATTCTGTTGACACACTTCGTGGTTCAAGTACACTAAAGAGAGGTTTTGCACATATGCAAAAAAATGGTGTTGTTATGGATGTAACAAATGTGGAACAAGCATTAATTGCTCAAGAAGCTGGTGCTGTTTCAGTAATGGTTTTAGATAAACTTCCATCAGAAGTTAGAAAAGCCGGTGGAGTTGCAAGAACCGCCAGTATTAAAATTATTGAAGAAATTATGGATTCAGTTACTATTCCTGTAATGGCAAAATGTAGAATTGGACATGTTAACGAAGCATTAGTTTTACAAGAAACTGATGTAGATATGATAGATGAATCTGAAGTTTTAACACCTGCAGATGAATTACGACATATTTGGAAATGGGATCTTACAACACCAGTTGTTAACGGTGCAAGATCTTTAGCTGAAGCTTTAAGAAGAATTGAAGAAGGTGCATCAATGATTAGAACTAAAGGCGAACCTGGTACTGGAAATGTTGCAGAAGCTATTACACATATCAAAAAAGTTAATGATGAATTAAGAACAATAAAATCAATTTATGATTCTGGTGATAATCAAGATTTAGTTCGTATGGCAAGAGAGTTCAAAGTTTCTTATGATATTGTAGAACAAACTGCAAAACTTGGACGATTACCTGTTGTCAATTTTGCAGCTGGTGGAATTGCAACACCTGCAGATGCAGCATATTTGATGTCATTAGGTTGTGATGGTATTTTTGTTGGGTCTGGAATTTTTAGTGCAGATGATGCACAAGAAAGAGCAAACGCAATTGTTTTGGCAACTACTTTTTGGAATGAATCCGATAAAGTAAAAGAAGCACAAAAAATGATTGATGAAAGACAATCTATACCTGGCTTGGATGTAAAAACATTAGATTTACGTATGCAAGATCGTGGAGGTTCAGCATGAGTCTAACTCTAGGTGTTTTATCAATTCAAGGAGATGTTCTTGAAAATGTTCTTGCTGTAGAATCTGCTATTGATGCATTAGATATTGATGGAACTGTTACTAGTGTTAGAACTCCTGATGAAATTTCAAAAGTTGATGGCCTAATTATTCCAGGTGGTGAAAGTACTACTATAGGTAGACTATCTGTTGCCAATGGTACTTTGAAAATTCTAAAAGAAAAAATTGAACAAGGAATGCCTGTTTTAGGAATATGTGCTGGAATGATTATGTTGTCTAAAACTGCCCAAGATAAAGTGGTAGGAAAAATTGATCAACCTCTATTAGATATCTTAGACATTAAACTAGAAAGAAATTCTTTTGGACGTCAAAGAGAATCTTTTGAATCTGATATTTCTCTAAATTCTATTGGAATTCCTTCATTTAATGGAGTTTTCATTAGAGCACCCTCAATTTCAGATGTGGGAACTGATGTTGAAGTTTTATCAAAATTTAATGAAAAAATTGTTGCAGTTAAAAAAAATAATATTATTGGTGTTGCATTCCATCCTGAATTGACAAGTGATATTTCATTACACAAATATTTTGTAAATCTTACAAATACTCTAAAAAATTAATTTAAAACACGTGGTAAAATTATCTCTATTTGATCTAATTTTGGCACTAGATTACTAGTTTCTTACCAATTAAATATAATAAAATTCAAGAATATTCATGACAGAACAAGCTACAAGTGGTTCAATAGCACCATACTTCGACCAGTTCTTTAACCAGATCAAGAACGTTCATCCAAAAATAGACCCTGAACTCTTGATTAGAATAATGCTATTTGAAATCAATTTGAAGAAATTTGTTGGTCCTGATATTCCACACGTTCACCTTGACGTTCAATATGAACAAGGAGTGGATCTTAAACAAAAACAGGAAGAAGCCAGAGATAAATTCCCAATTGAGGTAACCACTAACAAATGGGGTGATGGTGTAATCTTTTCAGGTTTAATGGGAATCAGACACATCGAAAAAGTTTGTGCAGATCCTCAAATTACTAAAGTAACTGGAACCGCAACACCTAGACATAACTAAAATTTAGTTTTTTTAATCTTTAAAATAATTTTTTATTTAGAAATTTAATTTAAAATTAATCTTTTGAAAAATTTATTTCAATACGCATTGTATTGTTGATGATTTTAATTACTTTCTCGATAATTTTTGCATCCATGCTAAAGAACCCTCTGAATTTATCTCCTCCTAGATCTTCTGCAACTAAACCAAATGGTCCATTTGGTCCTTTAGTAACAACAATCCACATTTTTTCAATATTGGTATCTAAACAACTAAGAATTTCTGCAGTTGGTGGAACTGAATCAGGTGGAATTAAAAATGGATCATCAAATCCTCCGATTACCCAAGCATGAGGAATTTTTTTCAAAATTTCCGTATATCTTTTTTGAACATATTTGTAAAGAGCTTCAGTTTCAAATGTAGCTAATAATGGATCATAATTTTTTACTGCATATGCTTCAATGTCCATACTTAATCTGTAGAGATCCTCTCTTTTTGCCTCAAAATTAACGAAATTTGCTTTTGTGAAGTCATCTAATGTGGATAATCCTGAATCCTCTGTAATATTTTTTACATCACCCTGAGGTAATTCCGGACATTGAATTTTTAATTCATCTAAGAAACTTTCGTATTCTTTTGTCAATACTCAAAAAACTTTTTTGGTATATTTAAAACTAATATTTTATTCTTCTAGTGCTAATTCTATCCAGATTTTTCCTTTTAATCTAACAAATTATGCATTGATTTCAAATCTTTTTTGAATGGTTGTAATATTTCTGGAATGTCTATTTTGATTGAATCTTTTAGTGACAAATTTTGAGATTTCTTTTCATTCCAAACTTTGGAATTAAATTCTGATATTGCTTTAGTTATTTCTGTTTGTTCTTCAATATTTTCAAAATCAACTTGTTTTTGTTGATGAATGCTCTCATTTGAATACAATGTTTTCCAAAGATGTTCTGTAATGAATGGTGTAATTGGTGCTAATAATTTTAGAATTGTTGATAATGTTTTATGAAGTGTAAATATCGCACCATCTCTTTCCTCATCTGAAAAATCAATTCCATATGCTCTTGCTTTTACCATTTCAATGTAATGTGCAGCAAATACATTCCATGTAAATTCCCTAATTGCAACTGCTGGAATAAAGAAATTATATTCTTCATATCCTTTTTTACATTCTTTTACTAGTTTGTCCAATTCTGATAAAATCCATTTATCTGAATCCGTTGGCACTCCTGAATTGATTACTGGAAAACTTGATAAAAATCTGGACACGTTCCATAATTTGCTTAAAAATTTCTTGGTTGAATCAATTTTTTGCTCATTACATCTAAAATCATATCCGTGATTAATCTCACTGGCACTCCAAAATCTGAAAGTATCTGCACCTTGTTTTTCAATAACTGGTAATGGATCTATTGCATTGCCTTTACTTTTACTCATTTTCATTCCTTTTTCATCTAATCCATACCCCATTACCCAAGCTTCAGACCATGGTTTTTCTCCTGTTAATTCTTCACATCTCAATAGTGTGTAATACAACCAAGTTCTCACAATATCTTTTGCTTGGGGTCTAATTGTAGCAGGATAAACTTTCTTGAAAAATTCATCATCTCGACCAAATTTACTGATGAATAATGGTGATACACTAGAATCCATCCATGTATCAAACGTCCTTTCTTCACCAATAAATTCACTAGAATTACATTTTGTACAGTTTGTAATTGGACATTTTTCATTCCATGGTCTATAATATTTTCCAGGTTCTGGTACATGTGGTTCGGAGCATTCTTTACAGTACCAAATTGGAATTTCTGTCCCATAAAATCTTCTTCTTGAGATTGGCCAGTCAATATTGATTGATTCTAACCAATTCATCAAAATTTGTTTGTGCATTGTAGGATGGAAAGTAATTTCTTTTCCAACTTCTTTCATTTTTTCAATTTTATCTTTTTGTTTAAGATAATATTCTTCCATAGGAATTATTTCAATTGGAGTTTTACTTCTTTCTGAAATTGGAGTTCTATGACTTATTTCTTCAATTTTTTCAACAAATCCTCCATTTTCTAAATCTTCTATGATTTTTGTTCTTGCTTGTTTTGGTTTTAATCCTGCATAATCACCCGCAACATCAGTCATTCTTCCATTTAGTCCAATAGCAACTATTTCATCTAATTGTAATTCTCTAAATAATGCAACATCATTTTGATCACCATAACTACAAACCATTACTGCACCTGAACCAAATTCCTGCTTTGCTGAATGATGTGTTGTTAATTCTACTTCTGCATTGGTAATTGGTACAATAATTTTTTTACCAATAAATCCGGAATATCTTTCATCTTCTGGATTAACAATAATTGTTTTACATGCACAAAGTAATTCTGGTCTTGTACTTGCAATAATAATTTCTTTATCTGTATCTTTAATTTTGAATTTCATATAAACAAGCTTTGTTTGTAAATCGTCATAAATTATTTCAGCATCGGCAATTGTAGTTCCAGAAACCCAATCGTAATTGTTAGGCCTATTTGCAAGGTAAACTTCTCCTTTCTTCCATAAGTCAATGAAAGTTGATTGTGTTAATGATCTGTATTCTTCTGAATCGGTTCTATAGTAATTAGTGAAATCTCCGCTTATTCCCAAATTTTTCATAATTAGAATCATTTCTGCCTCTAAATCGTCTAAAGCATCTTTACACAAATTCAGAAATTCCCCTCTTTCTGTTTCTCTCATTCTTATCTTGTGCTTCTTTTCAGTATAGAGTTCAACTGGTAACCCGTTTCTATCAATACCTATTGGAAAATACACATTTTTTCCAGCCATTCTTGCTGTACGTGCAATCATATCTATCTGTGAATAATGTGCGGCTGCACCAATATGCCATGGTCTACCTGATGGATATGGAGGTGGTGTATCTATTGTAAAATTATCTTCATTAGGTTTGAATTCATAAATTTTTTCTTCTTCCCATTGTTTTAGAATATTTTTTTCTAATTCTGGATTCCATGCTTTTTCTGAAATTTTAGGTTCCATTTTCTATCTTTGAATATTAGAAATTATGTGGGATCCTTTGTTGTATCCTTCATAAATGTAAACTCCTACTGCCTCTACATTTTCAGGCATTTTTGGAGCTAATAATTTAATTATTTCACTTGAGAGATTTTCAACTGTAGCTTCTCCTTCAAGTAGATATGTTGTATGTTTTGGAACTTGTAAATCAAACATTCCTTTTGGTCCTTCAAAACTAATTTCATAATGTGTTTCATCTTCTTTTTTAAGATATTTTTTATTAATGAAAAATTTATGATCAAATTCATTGACAACTTCCTTTATGATTTTTTTTGCTATTCCAAAATCAACTAATAAATTATTTTTCATTTGACCTACTAACTCTACCATCACTGAAGATGTATGTCCATGTAGTATGGAGCATTTTTCAACTAGTGGAAGTATGTGAGCATAATCAAATGAAAACGATCCATCTTCTAAAAATATTGAACCAGTTTGAGGTGTTTTATCATAAAATACTATATCTTGTAATTCCTTTATTTGTGCAACATATTTTGCATGACCAATTGCCATTATTTTTTCTTCAGGAAAGTCTTCTTTGATTTGTCTATATTTTTGAATATCTTCATCATTATCAATCACTTCGATTAATCCTTTTTCTGTTTTAAAATCAACTTTGACTTTAGTTCCATTTTTTAAACTAATTTCATAATTGTATTGGTATTCATTTTCTAAAAATGTGAGCATTTGTGCTACTGTTAATTCTGTTCTTGTTTTGAGTAAATTTCCTTTTTTATCTATATACTTGAAATCTGAATCCAAAATTGTAGGGCTTGTAGTCATGTAAAATTTTTTGGCTATGGATATAATATAAATTCTGTAACAATGTGCCTGAAAAATTATTTTTCTATAATTAGAAGAGGGAATTTAAAATTCTAGCAAGATTAAGATCGTTATTTGTAATGCCGCCGGCATCATGAGTCGTTAAATCTATTGTTATTCTATTGTACACATTAAACCATTCTGGATGATGATTCATTTTTTCAATTTCCATGGCAGCTCTAGTCATAAATCCAAATGCTTGATTGAAACTATCAAATTGAAATTCTTTATGCAATTTATTGTCTTTAATGTTCCATCCTTCCAATTTTTTTAATTCTTCTATAATTTCTGCTTCTGATACTCTCATCATACTAACATTGAGAACTTGTTAAATTAAAAGATTGATAAATTATTCTTACCAGAGATTTCCTTGCATTTTTAAAATTGATCTAATATCTTTTGAAATTGTATCTAATGTTTTTACATCATAATTAGCATTTGTGAAATCTATTGACGTAAATGTAGCCCCATCAAAATTTGTATGTCTTAAATTTACATTACTTAGATTAGCATTTACTAAATCTGCATTTCTCAAATCTGCATAAAATAAATCAGCTCCACTGATATTAGCATTTGTTAGATCCACACCATACATGTCTGTATCCCAAAGTTTTGCATTACTTAGATTTACATTTTGTAAATTTGCTCCTCTTAATTTTACATTAAATAATATTGTATCACTCAAATTAGAGCCGGTTAAATCAGCTCCACTAAAATTAGCATTGTGAATGTCTCTGTTTTTTAGATCAACATTTTTTAAATTTGTATTTGAAAAATTTCTTCCAATTAATTCTTCATACTCAAAATCTACTTTTGAAAAATTTCTTTTTTTAAAAATATCTTCAGGTTCCATTTCTTATTCAGTAAAATTCTTAATTATTACCGTGCTTATGACTATTTTCTTTAAGCATTTCTAGTTTATGGAAATATATGTAAAATTAATTTTAATACTTTAGATGATAAATGGAATCAATTAATCAAATTTTATTAGAAAATATTAAAAATTCTATTTCTGAAGTAGTTCCTAAAAAGAAAATAGGCATTGCTTTTTCTGGTGGTGTTGATAGTACATTAGTTTCAAAAATATGTACTGATATGGGATTTGATGTTATTTTACTAACTATTGGTTTCTCTGAATCTCATGATATCTTATTTTCTAAAGAAGTTAATGAACAACTGAATTATTCTCATCATATTTTAGAAATTGATCCTGAAACCTTTCCAGAAATTACTTCAAATATACATAAAGTAATTGCCACTGATAATTTATCCTGGAATGAAAATTGTATCGCTTTTCATTATGTTTCAAAACTTGCAAAAAGTTTGAATCTCGATGTTGTAATTACAGGTAATGGTATTGATGAATTATTTTGTGGATATAATGCCTATCGTGAAGCTTTTGCTGGTGGTCAAACTAAAATCAATGAAGTCATGGATTTAAAATTAGAAAATGAATTAAAAATGATGAAAGCTGTGAATGTTATTTCTTCCGAATTTGATGTAAAAATTCTACAACCATTACTATCTGTCAAATTCATCGAATATGCCAAAACTATTCCTATTACTGAAAAAATTCATAGCTCCGATGATCTATATCGTAAGCATATCATACGCAAATTAGCTAATGATGTTGGCGTTCCTGAAATTTCTTGCAGTAAAAGAAAAAAAGCATTACAATATGGTTCTAAAATTCATAAATCGTTACTGAAAACTAGATAAATTTTTTTACAGTTTTATGAACTGATTTTTCTACATTACTGATGATCTTTGGTGATGCCCCAAGATGTTTTTCAGGTGAAAAAATTGCATCGATTTCATTATTTGTTAATTTTGAAGTAAATGCTTTATCGTTTTTAATTGCATCTTTATACAGCATTCCTTTATCATTTGCCTCAAATGCAACTCTTTGTACATCTCTATATGCTACAAATCTTGGAATTCCTTTTTTGATAAGTGCCTCTAAAACAAATTCTGCAAAAATTTGTCCTTTTGTAATGTATAAGTTATCTACAATTCTCTTTTCATTCACCATCAAATTAGAAACAATCCTGGTCATTGTTTCTAACATTTCATCAACTAAGATTGAGACAATTGGTATGACAAATCTTTCATTAGCTGAATTTGAAAGATCACGTTCATGCCATAATGGAATATTTTCAAAAGATAATGCAACTTGACTTCTTACTAATTTTGATAATGATGATACTCGTTCACTCTTTATTGGATTTCTTTTAACGGGAACTGCGCTACTTCCCATTTGACCTTTTTTGAATTGTTCTGCAACTTCCCCTATTTCGGTTCTTTGTAAATTTCTAATTTCTATTGCAATTTTTTCTAATGTTGCTCCAATTAACGCTAATTCAAATACATATTCAGCATATCTTTCTCTAGGAACAACTTGTGTTGTGACTTCTGCTGGAAATAATTTTAATCTCTTTGCAGCTCTTCGTTGTACTTCTAGTGATTTTGCACCCATTAGGGAACCTGTTCCGACAACTCCTAATGTTTTACAAATTAAAATTCTTTTTTTAATTTCTTCAATACGTTCAACATGTTTTGCCATTTCTGCTGCCCAATTAGCAAATTTTAATCCAAATGAAATGATACTTGCATGTTGTCCATGAGTTCTACCTACTGCTGGTATTTTTGAATATTTGATAGATTTTTTTGCAAGAATTGATGCCATTTTTGCAACTTTAGGTTCAATAATTTGTAATGCATCTCTCATTTGCATGGAATTACTTGTATCTACTAAATCATTACTTGTTAGGCCATAGTGAATCCATGGTCTTGCATTTTTAGAACATTTTTCGCTTAATGATTCTACTAATGCAGCTGTATCGTGATCACTTTTTGCTTCTAATTGTTTAATTCTTTTTGCAGTAATTTTACCTGACATTGCAGCTCTGTGAATTTCTTTACCTATTGTTTTTGAAATCATTCCTATTTCACTCTGAGAAATTGCTGCAGCACCTTCAATTTCTAATTGATAATCAACTTTTTTTTGTTCACTGAAAATTTCCATCATTTCTTTGGTCCCATAACGACCATTATCAATAGGTAAAATTGCCAACATCTTGGTAATTGTATATTAGAAAATAAATCTACTTGTTTTTCTACTTGTTTTTGCGATCATTATGGGATTAATTCTATCTGTATCTCTTTATGCTTATTTTTGTTTAATTCCTGTATCTGATAATACCCATTCTAATGCTTTCAAATAACCTTGTTTGAAATTTTTTTCATCAATTGCCCAATCAGGATTTGCTCTTAATTCGGCAAGTAATTGATTTGCTTTTTGTGTAATTATTGATTTTTCTAACATAACCTGATTTGAATTCTGATTGATTTAAAATTATTCTTAGAATGCTTATGATGATTTAAATTGGATTGAAAGAAAATTCTACCGATACTAATGTCTTCAGCAAATCCAAAGAAAATTGGAGAAAATCATTATCAAATTGATGCTGATTCAAATCTTGGAATGAAAGTTCCTGTTAGGATTTATGCAAATGAGACATTGCTCCAAAAAATGTTATCTGATAGGACCATAATGCAGGCTCGAAATGTTGCTTCAATTCCTGGTATTGTTAGTCATAGTGTTGTTTTACCTGATGGACACGAGGGATATGGATTTCCAGTAGGTGGAGTTGCAGCTATGGATGCTGAAGAAGGTATGATTAGTCCAGGTGGTGTAGGATATGATATTAATTGTGGGGTAAGATTACTCCGTTCAAATTTAAATGAACAAACTGTTCGTTCAAAATTAAAAGATTTAGTTAATGATTTGTTCAGTTCCATCCCCTCTGGTGTTGGTTCAAAAGGTGCAGTTCGTTTAACAAATTCAGAATTAGATGAAGTTTTAGTTAATGGTGTAAATTGGGCTATTGAACACGGATATGGTTCATCAAATGATTCTGATGTTTGTGAAGAAAATGGTAAAATTCTAAATGCAGATCCAAACAAAGTTTCTGATAAGGCAAGAAAACGGGGAGCTCCTCAACTTGGAAGTCTTGGTTCTGGAAATCACTTTCTTGAAATTCAAAAAGTTGAAGAAATACATGATGAAGAAGCTGCAAATAGAATGGGCATTAAAGAAGGAACAATCACTGTTTTAATTCACTGTGGTTCTAGAGGATTTGGTCATCAAGTATGTAGTGATTATCTTCGTGTTGCTGAACAAGCTATGGAAAAATATAACATCAATTTGCCTGACAGAGAACTTGCTTGTGTTCCAAATAATTCTGAAGAAGGTGAATCGTATAGAAAAGCAATGTTTACTGCATTAAATTTTGCATGGAGTAATAGACAAATGATTACTCATTGGACTAGAAAATCATTTGAACGCGTATTTTCTCAAACAGAATCTGATTTGGATATGAAATTAGTTTATGATGTAGCACACAATATTGCAAAAGTTGAAAAACATAATGTTAATGGTGAAGAAAGAAAATTGGTTGTTCATAGAAAAGGCGCAACACGTGCTTTCCCTTCTAATCGTAATGAAATTCCTTCTAAATATCGAGATTTAGGTCAACCTGTTTTAGTACCTGGTTCGATGGGTACTTCAAGCTGGATTTTATTGGGTAAATCCAATTCAATGGATCTGAGTTTTGGTTCTACTGCTCATGGCGCGGGAAGAACAATGTCTAGATCAAAGGCTCGACGTAATTTTACTGAAGATAGTGTAAAGAAATCTCTTAATGATAAAGGGATATTCATCAAAGCTCTTACTCGTGATGGAGTTGTGGAAGAAACTCCTCAAGCTTACAAAGATGTTGATTCTGTAGTTAATGTATCTCATAATTTGGGGATTGCAACTAAAGTTGCAAAATTAGTGCCTATAGGAGTGATAAAAGGATGAGCGACGAAGATTCTGAACTTAAGAGATTACAGGCTAAACGTTTAGCTGAAATGCAAAAAAATATTTCCTCACGAGATGAGACTGTTGAACCTCCAGAATCATCTGAAGAAAAAACTGTTAATCCTAGAGATGTGTTGGTTAAACAACTGGGATTTAGGGGATTGGAAGTTTTAACAAATGCTGAATCTCAGTTTCCAAATGAGACTAAAATGATCATTGATAAATTATATGAATTAATTAAAAATGGAGAAATTACTGAGAATCTTGATGGCGGAAAATTATTAGGATTGTTTCGTTCAATTGGATTAAGTGTAAGGATGGATACTAAAATTAACATTCAACAAGATGGAAAATTTGTTTCTTTAACAGATAAACTTAGTAACAAATCTAATGATGATGTAGAATGAGTATTACTCTAGAAATTGGAACGCAAAATTATTTGGATGATTTACTTTGTATAAAAAAACATCTTTCTCATATGGAGAGTCTTTTGAATTGTTATGCTAGCTATAATCTTAGTGAACCTTCATCAAAATTTGGTTGGACATTTTTTAAATTAGAATTCAAGTCAAATTTTCAAATTAGTATATCTGAAAAATTTTCTGATATTCTTGCAAAATATCAATATAATGATGACGCAGGAAAATTTACTAAATTTATGAGTGATTATTTTGCTGCTAGAGGTTGTAATGTTAAAGTAAATTCTATTACCTAAACTCTTCTTCCTCTTTTACCACCTTTCTTTCTGGTAGTATCGTGAGGAATTGGTGTTACATCATCAATTCTTCCAATTTTAAATCCGCCTCTTGCTAGTGCTCTGATAGCTGCTTGTGCACCTGGACCTGGAACTCTTGAACCAACTCCTCCTACTGCACGAACTCTGATATGAAATCCTGTGAATCCTTTTGTTCTTGTTGATTCAACTACTGCATTTGCAGCTTTCATTGCAGCAAATGGTGATGATTCGTATCTGTCTGCATTAACATGATTTCCGCCAGAACTGATGGCTACTGTTTCGCCACCTGTGAGATCTGTCATATGAATAATTGTATTGTTATAACTGCTGTAAATGTGAGCAATACCCCATTTTTCTGGACCTTCTTTTTTAGCCTCAGGTTGATTTTGTGTTTCAACTACTGCCTCAGTTTCTTGTGTTTCAACTACTGCCTCAGTTGTTTCAACTGGTGCTTCGACTTCAGCTTCTATTTCTGACAATGTTTACCAGATCTTAAAGGGTTTAAAAAACATTGATTTCGGAAAATCATTAGATTTTGGTCACTTGGGTTAAAATGATTCATTATTCATATACTATAATTTATGAATATTTTTGATGGCTTCTATTATTTTATTACTAATTGTTGTTGCAGTAGCTGCTGCATTATTGGGTTCTGTTTTGATCCAAAATCTAACATCGATCAATGATGTAATTTTATCTCCTATAGAAAAAAAATGTCAAGAAATTGCAAATGAAGGATACAAAATGCATACCTTATACCCCAATTCAAACCCAGATGAGCTTTTAGAAAATGATAGGGAGCGATTGTTATATCTTGATGATTTGTGGATGAAAGAATGTGTTTCGGTTTTACCAACTGAATCAATTTTTAATATTGTAAATAATGTTGAGAGAGATTTTTCTTTTGGTCAATAATTACTTAAAATGTTTCCACCCTAAATCTTTTAATTTGAATTCCTCGTTATTATTTTGCACATATACTCCTTTTCCTGATGCTACATAACCAATTTCAATTATTGGTGTTTTCAATAATATTGAATTTTTTATTATAGTTTTTCTATATTTTGAAGGAATTGTAAATACAAATTCATACTCCTCACCTCCATTAAATATTGCTGAATTTAAATCTCTATTGTGTTTTTTAAAATAATTTTCTAAATCCTTGTTGATTGGTATTTTATTAATAATAAATTTTTTTTTACTTTGTTTTGACATTTCATTTAATGTTGTTGATAAACCATCACTAGAATCCATAGATGATGAAAAATATCTTTTATTTTTTAACCCATAATCTAGTCTTGGTTTTGGATTTGTTACTGCTTTAACGGATTTTTTTATCAAATTGTTTGTTTTTTTAGTATCTCCCAAAAGAATCTCTAATCCTAATGATGTGTACCCAAATGGACCTGTTGTAAATATCAAATCTCCTTTAGTGGAACCTTTTCTAGTAACAATTCTATCTGATTTTCCAAAAATGCAAACGTTAAAGACAATTTCTTTTCCTTCATTTGTATCTCCTCCAACTATTGAAATTTCATATTCCTTGCATGCTTTTTTAAATCCATTTGCAATATTGGTAATTTCTTTTGTTGAAATAGATTTAGGTATGTTTATTGAAATTATTCCATATTCTGGCTTAATTCCTTTTGATGCAAAATCACTTACACATGCAATTACGCTTTTTCGTGATGCATCCAATAATCTCATTTTTTGTGGAATGTCTGTACTTTGAACCATTGTATCTGTTTTTGCTATGATTTTTGTTTTTCCTAAGGTAAATCTTTCAACATCTTCAGAAATAAATTTTTTATTTCCTAATTTTCTTTGAAAAATATCAATTATTTTCTTTTCATCTAATTTTTTCATAATTCTCTTTTACCAATCGTATAGTGTCATTAACAATCATTTTACATTTTTCCTTATCATTTGATTCCCCTGAAATTCTAATTATGTCTTCTGTATTTGATTTTCTAATTAAAATCCATGTGTCCTCATCAATAATTACTTTAATTCCATCACGTGCATCTATCTCTGAATATTTTTTCATGAAACTATTTTTTACATTTTCAATTATTTTTTCATGATGATTGGAATCAACTTTTATTTTCTCTCTTATCTGAAAATAATTTTCCATATAATTTATTATTTCAGTAAATTTTGAATTTTTTAACATTGATGATATTAAACCACTTGTAAGAATACCTTCCCTACAATAATTGAATTCAGGTAAAATAAATCCCGCACTGCTTCCTTCTCCGCCAGCTTGCGAATTATTCTTTATCATATCTTCTATTACATTTGCTTCACCTACTTTTGATCTTACAACTATTCCACCTTTTTCTTTGATGAATTTTTCAATTGAAACACTAGTGTCTAAACTCAAAACAAACTTTTTGTATCCTAATTCCAATGATTTTGCAACACCTAAACCAAGTGTTACATCTGGAGTCTGTTTTTTTCCTTTTTTTACAACCACTAAACGATCTCCGTCTAAATCAAATGCAAATCCAATCTCTTTATCGTTTGAAATTTTACTTAATTCAATTAATTCATCTGATGTAGGATCTGGACCTCTAGAACAGCCTAAAAGTTCTTGATTAATTATTTCTACATCACATCCAATTTTTCTTAGTAAATTTTCTGCAAAATCTTTTGCTGCTCCTCCTCCGTTATCTATTACAATTTTAGGTGAATTTTCTACATTGCCAATGATTCTGCTTGCATCTTCAACATATGTTGATTTTATTTGCTTAATTTTACCAATTTTTGATTTTAAAATTTTTTGATGATTAATTATGTTGGGGAGTTCTTTTTCATTAATGCCTCTTCCATCCAAAATGAATTTCATTCCATTCCATTCTATTGGATTGTGTGATGAAGAAATAATTATTCCTGCGCCATATTTTCTTGATTCTCTAAATACTACTGGAGTGGGTACCATTCCTAAATCAAAAACATCAATTCCGTTTTTCATTAGAACTGCACCGATTGTTTCTTGAATCATTTTTCCAGAAGGTCGTGTATCTCTTCCAATTACGCATTTTTCAGATTTAATTAATGATGAAAAATTGTTAGTAAATTCAATTATGTCTTTTAGATTAAGATCCTCTCCAAATATTCCTCTGATACCTGAAATTGTTTTTTTCAATTACCCAAAGTCGGAAAGGCTTTTTATTAACTCTGATGGATTTATTCATTCGTGCCTTGGTAGCTCAGCCTGGTAGAGCACCTGATTCGTAATCAGTAGGTCGCGGGTTCAGATCCCGTTCAAGGCTCTTTTAAAATTTTTAAAATCATTTGGAAAAATCGTTGTATTATTCGTCTAGAGTTTCAATATCTATTTCTAACTCTTTGCCTAAACCTATCCACCATTGTTTTGTTTGTTCTGTCATGATCCCTTTTACTTTCTTAAAATGCTCCTTAATAGATCTGTCGGTTGATAAATAATTGATCAATTGATAATTTTTTGTAAAATTATTTCTATTCTAATCCTGCTTGTTTTCTTTTTCTTTTTCTATACAAGATGATTATTAGAGTTGCACCTGCACATCCCCAAAACAATGGTGTTAATCCATTTCCAATACCAAGTGGTATCAGTGTATCTAATGCTCCAACAAATCCTAAAATCATAATTGACACAAGTACTAATCCTATTATTTCTAGTATTTTTGACATATTTTCTACTCTATTCTCTGGAATCAAAAAGATATATGGTTTTGTAAAATAGGTAAGGTATGGACAAGTATCTTACAATCATCTTAATTTTCATGGTTGTAGGAATTCCTATTGCTTGGGTTTCGCCGATGACTGGAGAAGTACGTGAACAACCACTTCTTCCACTATTTTATGGCTCTATTGGTGGTATAATCTTCATTCTTTTCTATGGTGGATACAAAGATAAAAAAGCAAGAGAGAAACTTAATGCTAAAAGAAAAAGATCTAAAAAGAAATAGAATTAAAGTTCTAAACCAAATGATTCTGCAATACTTGAAAAATTGACATATGATTCTAAGTATTGTCTACCTTTTGATGTAATGACAAATGTGTTTTTTCCATCATATTCAATTTTGTTAATTAGGCCAGCACCTGTCAAATTATTCAAAAATTTTGATAGTCTAGAATGTGATAAGTTTGCTTTAGTTAGGAGTGATGTGGTTTTGATACCTTCTTGGCCTGATAATTGGGTGACTGTCAACAGATCTGCAACAATTTGCATACTAGTTCTGTAAGCTACCATGTGGGATATAATGAAAAACTCAGATATAAGGGTATTACAATTCATTCAGATCAGATAAATAAGCTCTTCTTGCATTTTTTTATAATGTCTTCTCAATCACCAATACCTTGGTATGACGATTTTGTGGGTGTTGCATATAGATACTATGATCTTAGAATGAATGTAGTTCCTTTAATTGCTGATAGAAAACAATCTGCTTCCCTCTGGCATGATACTATTCATTGGTGGGTAGATCCATCAATTAAAATCAGATTTGTTGAAATGGAAAATGATTATTGGTTTATCATGGGATCTGATTCTCAAAAACCTGATGCAAATTTAGCTTTTTTCAAAATATTGCCAAAATCTGAACATTATGAACGATTCAAAAAGGGTCATGGTGGTGAAGCCTATCTTAGATTAGGAGTTTATACACAAAAATCTCTAAATGATGCCAAAAAAAATGATTCGTGTAGTTGTGGTCATGAAGCACAAGATCATGATGAGGGTGATGATGATGTTTGTTTATTCAATGATTGTAGTTGTAAAGCATTTTCTACTTTTCAAGTGAATTTATTGAAAAGAAAAAAAACTATAACTGATATCAAATTTTTAGAGGAAAATGATGTTAAAGATGATCCTCTTGCATGGAACTGTTTTAATGTGAATAAATATTCAAAGACAGAATAAATTAATCTAAATCCTTGTTAACTCTGATGTGATCCCCTGGATAATGTTCGTGAACTTTTTTTGAATAACATTTTCCACACATTATTCCTTCAATTCCCCATTCATCCATTGGATTGTAGCGTTGTTTTACTTTCTCATTACAAATGGTACATTTTTCTTTTAAACCCAATTCGATTTTTTCTATTTTTCATCAATATAAAAAACATGCTAGATTCTTCATATTTGAGAAAATTATGTTAAATATTACGTATTTCTCATTAAATCAGGTAGCTAGTTTAACCAATGTAAACCTCCTGCAAGATTTTTACTTGGTTAGGCTACTGCCTTTCTTATCAAAATAAATTATTTGCAATTTTTCTAAGTGCCATTATTTCATCTTCTTCTTGTCTGATTTTCTTATCTATGACTCTGAGCATTGTGTCATTCCAAACATGTTGTGAGAAGAAATTATGTTTTGTATTTGCCAGCTCGATTTCATCATCTACTACTGTATCTTCTAGAAATTTTGTCACAATTATATCTGTTATTTTTAAAATTCTATTATTTAACTTAAAACTATGAAAAATTGGTTCTAATTTTCTAATGTCTGATTTAAAATCTCCTTTAGATTCTAAAATTTTTTTATGTAATATTCTAAAATAAACAGCTACAAAGAATAATGTTGCATATCTTTTTGTTTTATGACCTCCTTGTTTGCCATATTTCAAAGATTTTTTTGCAAATTCTTTTACAAGATATGGATATAGTATAATTCTATAATCATCTTTTAGATTATCATTGAAAATTTGATCATATTTGCTACCTCTTGGAAGAAACTGAGATGGAGAACTATATGACTCGGTTGGTCTTTGTTCGATACCTGCAACTAGTGATTGAATTGCATCTTTGGCAACAATGACTTTTTTATGATTATCTGGTAAATAATTATTGTAAGCCCCGTCTCCATTGTATTCTGATTGTTTAGATTTTGATTTTGTATCAAATGAGCCTGCTTGAATTTCATAAAAATACCCACAATTTTTCAATTGTGATTTAATTGATTTATGAAAATCCATTAATGAAACTAAATCTTTTCCTCTAACTGAATTTTGTGAATTTCTATATTTTGTAATGTTGTTTTGTTCTTGTTCATCATCTGCTTTGATTATAGTCACTGTCATTGATCCATCCATATTTTTTGTTCTCTTTGAATGATCTAAAATTGAATTTGATGTTTGTGCACCATTAACAATTTGTGGAGCAAAAAGCTCAATCATATTTTCTCCTAGTTCTGTGAAATCACTAACTACTATTGTAATTCCATTATTATAAAAAAAGAATTTCCCTGGATTTGTTTGTAAAGTATCTCTTAGTCCTTTGTTTACTGTAGTTTTAAATTGCATCCATTGTCTGATGTTTGATTCAAAGACATAGTCTCTATTTTTACTTACAAATTCTGTTAATTCACGTAGTTTTAAAATTCCTAAAATAGTATTTTCATGTCTAAGCATTCTTTCAAGTTTAATGGATGATTTTTTCCCTGCTGCTGGTTTTTTAATTCTGTCCCATAATCTTTGAATTATTTTCTCTTCATCAATTATTTCTACTATTTCATCTTGATAATCGACTTTTTGATCCGTAACATAACAACATTTTATTTTTAGATTTTTTTCTTTGATTTTTGTAACAAGTTGAGCTAATTCTGGTCTCATTTTTGTTATATCTTTTGTAAGTAATCTTTTTGCATCTTCTTTGAATTTTGCAATTGCTTCAAGAGAATGTGAAGTTCCATATTTTGATTGGAATAATCTAACAGTGTTGTCTGAAAAATCTACTGGTAAATATGCATCAATCCCTAGATCGTTTGCCCCATCTACAATTGCATCTGCTGCATCATCCTCTGTAGCCTCAAAAACTCTTGTTAAAATCCATTGAAGAAAATTATTACCTTTTTCTACTTCACTTTTTGAATCTTCGGCGTATTCCTGAATGTTTTCTCTAATGTTTTCTGCAAATCCTTCTAGAGGTGGACTAGAATTTTTTTGTACTAATAGAGCCTGTGATCCTGGTATGTATTCTAATAAACCATTTGGATTTTGTGACATTAATTTTTGTAATGTATTATATATTTAGAGAATTAGGTAATTGTGTAATAACTCTCAAATGGATATGAAATGAAATGATAAAAAAAATAATCTCTTTGGCAATAATATTGGGAATATCTGTAACTGTTATTGGTTTGTCATTATCTGGATTAAATTCTGAAGAAATTACTTCTGAAGAAATCAACTCTGAAGAGGCTAGTTTAGAAACTGAAGAAATGATGAAAGCAGATGTTCTAATACCAACCAAGGTCTCACGTCCTGGATGTGATATTGAAGATATTTGTTATATCCCATCGAAAATAATTGTAGAAAAAGGAGGTTCTATCACATGGTTGAATGAAGATTCTGCTTTTCATACTGTAACATCTGGGTTTTATGGAGAGCCTACTGAACTTTTTGATAGCGGTTATTTGGATCCATATCAGTATTACACATTATCTTTTGATGAAATTGGTACATTCGATTACTTTTGCGAATTACATCCTTGGATGTTTGCTCAGGTAATTGTAGAATAAAGGTACCCGAGGGAGTCGAACCCCCTTGTATAAGCTTTGCAGGCTCACGCATAACCGTTCTGCCAGAGTACCGTTTTGAAAAACACGAAATGAACAATTAAACTCTTTAGATTATTATTTACTAAATGATTTTGAAGCTAATTTTACATCTTCAGCTTTGATTGTTTTTCTACCTGCATGTGATGCCATATCAACAGCATTTTTTGCAATATCTTCAGCAATATCTTCTATAATTCGTCTTAATTCATCTGCTGATTCATCACTAACTCTTTCTGCACCAGATTTTTTTAATATTCTATACATTGCTGATAATCCCAATTCTGAAGATTTCATAATTTTTGTTTCTCTTTTTTGTGAAAAAACTTAATGAGTGAAAAAATATCACTAAGGAATCGATTTATACAGACAACATTCAAAATTTATTAGATTATGACATGGTTATTTGATTCTCACATACATCTATCTGATTCTGCATATTTGCCTGAAATTGATTTTATTTTAACTCAAATGGATTCACTCAAAATTAAGGCATGTTGTGTTTCTATGAATTATGAAAATTCGCTCTCAACATTATCTTTGTCAAAAAAAAGTGATCTTGTTTTACCTTTTATTGGAATTCATCCTGAATGTTCAAATGATGATGATCTTGAAAAAATAAATGATTTAATTGAATTAAATCAAAATTCTATTTCTGGTATAGGTGAGATAGGATTGGATCCTACTTATTGTAAAAATAAAGATGATACTCAGAGACAAATTCATGTCTTTGAATCTTTACTTTCATCTGCAGAAAAATTTCATAAACCTGTTTCAATTCATTCTAGAAAAAGTCTTGATGATATTTTTGAAATAATGACTTCATATGATACAAAACATGCTTTACTGCATTGGTTTGATGGCAGTAAAAAACAACTTCAAAAAGCCATGGATATGGATTTTTTTGTATCGTTTGGCCCTGTAATGATTTATGCAAATGATAAACAAAGTTTATTGTCAAAAGCTAATGAGTCAAAAATTCTTGTTGAGACTGATGGACCTGTTAGATTTTCTAGATGTTTTGAAATGAAATCTGGACAGATTAGCTTTATCCCCAGCGTTATTTTTTGTGCCTCAAAAGTTCTTGAAAAAACATTTGATGACATGTCATGTCTATTGGAGGAAAATACAAAACGGTATCTTGGAATATAGGTATAAAATACCCCCTTCGTTAATTCATTCGTGGATAGGATAAAACGTCTTTCATTTGAAGTATTAAATGACCATAAGACAAAATTTGGTGAAGATTTCACTGAAAACAAAAAAGCACTAAATCAAGTTTCTATTATCCGCTCAAAAGGATTGAAAAATAAAGTTGCAGGATACATCACACGATTTAATAAAAAACAAATTCTCAACGAACAATACAAACAAGATAATGTTGATTCTTCAAATGATGAAGAACAAGATTCTTCATTAGAGATTACAGATTCTGAGAATATTTCTGAAACAGTTGAAGAAATTACTCTTACAAACGAAGAAGTTGAAACAATTACTGCTACAGCAGAATCTGTAGAAGAGAAATCTGAATAATTAATTAAATATTAATCTCTAAATTGTAAATAAGATATTGATATGATTGCTGTAAAATTAGTCGGTGGTGCAAAAAAATTATTTAATTCTGAACAATTTCAAATTGAAAAATCTGATATATCAGTAAATGAATTACTTGAGCATTTGTTAGAAATTAAACCTAATGATACTTCTGAACTTGATATTGAAAATATCCTAATTGCAATTAATGGTTCTGATTCTTCAGCCATGAATGGAAAGGATACTATAATCTCTGATGGTGATGTTGTAAGTATAATCCCTGTTATTCACGGTGGTTCCTCAAAAAAATTAACGTTTGAAATTGAAAAAAAGCAAATTCACATTATTGAAATTTGTGGCCAAAAAAAAATTGATATTCAATTTCTTGACAATTTAAGAGAAAAATATCCTAAATTAAAATTTCAAGTTATTTCAAGTAATTTTGTTCTAAATGCTTCTCATTTAAAGAAAATTTTATCGATTTCAATAAATGCAGAAAAAAATAATATTTTACTATCAAACAAGCTTGAAACTGATATTTTAATGAGATTTGCATCCACGTTACAAATTTCTAATGCAATTTCTTCTGTTGGTTTGAAACCTTCAGTTAATTTTATTTTAATTGTAATTGGAAATAAAAATCACTTTAATTCAGTATATTCTGAATTGTCTCCATTATGTGTAAATTTATTTTTGAAAAATCATACTTCGTTTATTAAAAAACATTTCAATATTTCAAAAAAACATATTGATTCAGTATATTCAAAAACTCCTCTAGAAGATATTTTGGTCGAAAAAGCTTCTATTTTACTCTGACATACTTCGTTTAGTTTTTTCTAGACTAAGTATATCTGATTTTTTAATGAGTGAAATCCCTGTAACGATTCCTAGTATCTCAATTAAAATAATTTTATCTGGATAATCTAATGATACTTTGTTTTTTATTTGATTTGCAATATTTGTAATTATTTCTTTACTTGAAATATCTGAATTTCTTTTCTCAATTAGTATTCTATATGATTCATCATCTTCAATTTTATCTGAAATGCTAGAAATACATTCTTGAATTTTTTCAAGATTTGTTTCAACAATTTTTTGAATTGGAATTACTCTTAAGCAGTATCTGATACTCCAAGGCTCATCTAACAAGATCTCCTTCATTTTTCTAACTACTTCTATGGGATCTAATTTTGTTTGAATAGTAATAATTCCAGACATATTGCTAACAGAAATTTTAATATCGGAATCTCCTAACTCGTCTAAAATATCTATTATTTCTTCCTCTGCTTCTCCTTCTAAATTTCTTGCACAGGTAACAATCAGATTCATCAAATCGTAATATCCTCTTTTTTTAATGCGCCTTCTCTAATGATGTGAATTTTTTCATTTTTTATTTCTATAATTGTTGATTCGCCTTTACTTGTAATTGTTCCTCCATCAACAAAAACATCATAGTTTTTGACATTTTTCATGCATTCTTGAGGATCTGTAAATGATGAATCCCCCGAAATATTTGCACTTGTGCCGACTAGTAAATTACATTTGTTTAATAATTTTAAAGTGCACTCTGAATTTGGAATTCTCACTGCAATTTTATCTTCTAAATTCAATGATTTTTTTAAATTTTTATCTTTTAATTTTAAAATTAATGTAAGTGGTCCTGGCCAATATTTTTTAATAATTTTTTCAGTAAATTCGTCTATTATGCTAATTTCTTTTACTATCTGTATTGAACTTGCTAATACTGGTAATGACTTTATTTTTTCCCTTGATTTAATTTCATAAATTTTTTTTACTGCATTTGCATTGTATGGATTACAACCTATTCCATATACAGTATCTGTTGGAAATATTACAACTCCTCCATTTTCAATAATTTCATCTGCTTTTTTAATTCCCTCATCGTGACAATTTACTTTCATTATAACTAACATTCATTATTTCTTTAATTATTATTTTCTTTTTGTTATTGTAATTTGTATTAATTTAATACACGAAGAAATTAAATATTTAAACCAAAATTATCTGCAAATTTAGAAAATGAATGATATGCTTGAAGAAATTCTCTTCCTGATTGACTAATTTTATATCTGTTTGAACCTTGTGAATCAGCTTGTTCTAACAAGCCTTGTGAAACTAATGTTTTTAAAATTCTAGAAATTCTAGAATGAGAAATATTTGCTTTTCTAATTAGATATGTTACTGTTGCCCCATTTTCATCTTGAAGGTCATCTCTAGTTGTTGACAGTATGTCTCCAATAATTTTCATTTGTGTTCTATATTCTGCCATTTCCCTGTGTTTTTTGTTGTTAAATCTGTATACGAAACAAATGATATTTTCGTCTATACTAAAAAGATAAAAGAATTTGACAACTCTGGATTTTTGAGCCTATTTCAAATTTTATCCAAGTCGTCATCAAATTTTATCCTCTTTAATGGAACCTTACTTACTGGAATGAATAATGCAACTAATCCTCCTATTTTGATTGTCATAGATATTGAATATAATATTGATTCAGGAAATACAAAAGAATACCATCCCAAAAATTCTCCAAATGCTAAAAGTCCTAATCCTAAGGCAACTGAAACTGCACCTTTGTTTTTATTGTCTCTATATGACAATATTGTTTCAATTGCACCATACACCAATAAAATAAATGAAATTGATCTGAAAATATGTTCTAGTTGAACTGTTGACACCAAGAAAAATGGTAAAATTCCTATTGATCTAAAGTAATTTGATTTTGGAAAAAATGCTTTAATGCTGTGGGAAAATGCAATAAAAAAATATCCTACAGTTTGAATTACAATTCCTAATGTTTGAATTCCTCTATCTATGTTTCCAGCTTTAATTACATAATCTTCTAGCATGTATCCTGACCAAATCACAAAAAATCCTATGCTAATTGAAAAAAATGCAATTGCTAATCTAAATAATGTTGGACTGCCAGTATTTCGAAATCCTATAAAAGACATAATGCCAATTGGAAGTCCTACTAAAAATCCTACAAGATTTAATATATTTTCTAATAAAAATTCCAATGATGTTTAGTAATTTCTTAAAGTAATTATTTTAATCTGATGAATCATTTTACCATCTTGTTAATCCCATTCATCCAAAGATCCTGCTGTATGTCCTTCTGTGCTACCACCCGATGCATAATCTCCTAAAATATCTGAATATCTTGGTTGATTATGTGCTACAAATTTTACATATTCTCCGTAACTCATATCTAAATCACATGAACCACATTTGACAACTGAATAATCCATTGCAACTTCTGCATTTTCTTTACATTTTGGACACTTGATCTTCATGCTATCTGATATTGTTCATTAATTATTATTACTTTACATCAAAAAAAGATAAAAGGAGTAATTTCTTCCTGATTCTTATGAGTCGTACATGTACCAAATGTAAAAATTCTATTCCTGATACTGAACAATTAGGACCAGTAAATGAAAAATATCCTACATGCACAAAGTGTTGGACTGAATGGAAAGAATATCAGATTATGGTCATGAATGAAATGAAATTAGATATGTCTATGGCTGATCACAGAAAATTATTAAAAAAACACGAAAAAATCTTTGTAGGTGTATTATCTCCTGAAGGAGAAATCATTGATTACACAAATGAAGATAATAGAAAACCTGATGAGCCTCAAGTAAACTAAATTTTTAAATGAATTTTTGCATTATTTGGTATAATGATTAGAATTTTTTTCCTATCACTTTCATCCAGATTTTGAATAATTTTTTTGATCGTTTTTGCTATAGTATCTTTTTCATTTTCTTCTAATTGCAAAAACATTTCTAAAATCCCGTCTAGATTAAACGCAATTAATTTTTCTGGTTCTAATAATGATTGGTTAATGTATGCTTGAAACATTCCTTCTCTATGATCTTCTGGAAGACTTGCTACAATTTTTAACCATGATTTAAACAATTTAGAAAAATTAAGAAATGGAATTGTTGGACCAGCTTCTAAAGCATTATAGATAATTTCTTTTTTGTCTGATTCATCTTTTGAAAAAAATTCAATCATTCTTTTTTTTAAAATTGGCACTCGAAGAAAATCTGGTAGACTAGCTAAATTTACAATAATATTTCCAGCAAAATTATCTTCAGACATCGATCTAATCTGATGTTGCTTGAATATAAAATCATGTGACAATACTTTAGCTTAAATAAACGAAATGGATGTTTAGAATTATGACATCTACCGTTGTTGTTGGAGGATTTTTTGGTGATGAAGGTAAAGGAAAAATTATTTCTTATTTGGCAATTAAAGACGATCCTAAAATTATTGTTCGAGGAGGTGCAGGTCCAAATGCTGGCCATACTATCATGGATGGTGATAAAGTCTACAAAGTCAGAATGCTTCCAAGTGGATTTTTAAATAAAAATGCTAAAGTTATGATTGGACCTGGTGTTGTAATTAATCCTGAAGTTTTAGCCAATGAAATTCAGGATTTTGGTGCATCTGGTCGTGTTTTCATCGATAAACACTGTGGTGTAATTGAAGATTCCCACTTACAACGAGATTCTAAAGGAGAATTGAAAGAAAAAATTGGTAGTACTGGTAGTGGAACTGGTCCAGCAAATTCTGATAGAGCAATGCGAGTTTTAAAAATGGCAAAAGACTTTGAATCGTTATCTTCTTTGATTACTGACGTTCCTGAAGAGATTAATTCAGCATTATCTGCAAATCAAAATGTTCTAGTTGAAGGTACTCAAGGAACATTCCTTTCACTATGGCACGGAACATATCCTTTTGTTACTTCTAAAGATGTTACTGCATCTGGAATTTGTGCTGACGTTGGTTTAGGACCAACAAAAGTTGATGAAGTAATTGTTGTTTTCAAATCATATGTTACTCGTGTTGGAACTGGTCCCTTAGCTAAAGAATTATCTCTAGAAGAAGCTGAAAAGAAAAATTGGTCTGAATTTGGAACTGTAACTGGTCGTCAAAGACGTGCAGCTGATTTTGATTTTGATTTAGCTAGGCGTGCAATTATGCTTAATGGCGCAACACAAATTTCTATCACAAAACTTGATGTTCTTTTTACTGACTGTGCTGGAAAAACATCTTTTGATGAATTATCTGAAGATGCAAAATCATTTATTAAAAATATTGAAGATGAATTAAACACGCCTGTAACAATTATTGGAACTGGTCCAGCTATCAATGATATTGTTGATAGAAGAAACTAGGCTCTAGATTTTTGGATAAGTTTAATTTGATAATCTTTTACAAATCCTTGTGGACAAATTAGAAACTTCTTCTGTTGATAAATTACCTCGTTACATTCAAGTACATTCAACTTTAGAATTTACCAGATTAGTTTGTGCACTTGAGCGTGCACCACGTGTATCTTTTTCACACAATCATGATGGTAGAAAAATTTTATCTGTGCAAATGGATGTATTAAAAGAAAAACCAATTGTTTACTATACTCCTTTAGAGCGTAATGGTGATTACCTTTGTTATGGATTAAAATCTGGAAAAGAAGAATCTGACATTGTAGATTCTACTTCTGACTCTAGTAAATTATATTCACCAATTATTAGAATTAAATCTCTTCCAAAAACATTACAACCTGGTAATGGAACACTTGATCGGTATCAGCCTATTGAACTAGAGGATTTATCTAGTCTTGCAAAACTCACATGGGGTTTTGATGAAGTTCCTTTCCCGCTGTTTTTATTTCCTCATAATGACAAATGGCTTCTTGGAGTTTTTATGAATTTTAATGATGAAGGAACATCATATTTTTGTCATGTTGTATTGAACAGTGAACCTGAAAATCCATTTATCAAATTTTCTACTACAAACGGAGTTGAACCAACGTTTGTCCAAAACCCCTCTGAACATGGCTATTCTTATATCAAAATAATAAAATTGAAGGATACTCATCCACTAGTTGATTATGGCCACCTTCAAAACTAGACTTTCACAGATCTCAAAAAGTAATGGCAAAGTAATTCTTGCAAATGATTATAATTCTTCAGAAAAAAATTTACAAAATAAAACTATTCAAAACATCAAAAAACTAAATCCATATCTTTGTGCAATTAAATTAAATTTTCATTTACTACTTCCTCTAAGTTCTAAAGAAATTATTAAAATCAATAAAACAGCACATGATTATGGATTACAAACAATTGCAGATATCAAATTAAATGATATTGGAAATACTAATCGTGTAACAACAGAACATTTATGGAATTTGGGGTTTGACGCTGTAATTGCAAATCCTATCATGGGACTGGATAGCTTGAAGAATTTAGTAAAATCATCTCATAAAGAAAAAAATGGTGTGATTACTTTATGTCACATGAGTGCACCTGAGGCTAGATTATCATATGATATGGAAATTAAAATGGGCAAAAAACAACAATTATACCAATTATTTCTAAATTGGGCATTAACTGCAAAAGTAGATGGAATTGTAGTTGGAGCAACGTTTCCAAAAATTATTCAATATTGTTCTAAACAAGCAGGAAAAAATTTAAGTATATTTTCACCTGGAGTTGGAACTCAGGGTGGAAATGCATCAGAAGTGATTTCTTCTGGTACAGATTATCTAATTGTTGGTAGAACTATTTTGAATGCAAAGAATCCTGTTAACGTTGCAAAAGAATTGCAATCACAAAGTATTTGATAACAATCTTTCAGCTTTGGTAAGAACTGTTTTTGCATTATCAAATGTTGTCTTTTCCATTGATGAATTATAATCTAGCCATGTATATCCACTATGCTCATGGGAAATTTTTACATCTTTAGTTTTAGTTTCTGCTAAAAAGAACACTACTTTTTTTTGAACTAATTCCCCTTGATATTTGAAATTATATTGAATCCATTCTTCAAAATTTTCTACAAATGTAATGTCTGTAATTCCTGTTTCTTCTTTTGTTTCTCTAACAGCTGTTTGATGTGTTGATTCTTCTTGCTCCATCTTTCCTTTTACAAAATCCCAATGACCAGATGGATAATGCAGTAATAGAAATAGAATTTTTGATTCTTCTTTTCTAAATAAAACAATTCCAGCAGATGTCTCTTCAATCATTTTCCTAATCTTCTTTTCCTTTCTTGAAATGTTCTTATCGCTCTCATTAAATCAATCTTTCTGAATTCTGGCCAAAAAATATCCATAAAAACTAGCTCACTATATGCACTTTGCCACATCAAAAACCCACTTAATCTTTTTTCACCTGATGTGCGTAAAATCATATCAGGTGATGACTGTGGTAAATGTGAAGTATATAGATTTGATTCAATCTCTTTTTTTGTGATCTCATCTATTTTTAAATTTCCATCTTTAATTGTCTCTCCAATTTTTTTTACGGCATCAACTAATTCGTTCTGACCACCATAAGCTAATGCAATATTTAGAAAATGATTATCATAATTTTTTGTTACATTGTCTAATCTAGTTAAAACTTCTTTAATTGATTCTGGAAGTAACTCTATTCTTCCAATTGCTTTAACTCTCATTTCACATCTGTGTATTCTAGGATCGTTGTATAATTTTTCTAATCTCATTCTAATTAATTCATAGAGATCATCTAATTCACTATCTTTTCTTTCTAAATTCTCTGCTGATAATGCATAAAGTGTGACAATTTTGATATTAAATTCCTCGCACCAATCAAGTAAATTCTCAACTGCATCTGCACCTTTCCAGTGTCCTTTTTTATTAATTTCTAAATGTCGTTTTGCCCATCGTCTATTTCCATCCAAAATTAATGCAATATGGTTGGGAATGTCTCCTGTTTTAATTTCATTTTCTAGTTTTTTTCCATATATTTTGTATAATCCTGATA
>CP054849.1:288151-293089 GCA_044358425.1 Marine Group I thaumarchaeote
AAATTCAAGAATTTCTTTTGTAAAATTTTCCCATGAATTTAATCCCTCGTCATCAGCATCACTGATTTCAGTCCCTTCAAATTCATATTGTACTTTGGGATTTCTATTTGTTCTAAATAACTTGATTTTTTTAATTTCTGGCAATCCTGGGAATTTCTCTTTTAGTATTTCCATTTCATATTCATTTAATTCAAATTCCCCTTCAGCTAGTTTGACTTCCTCTTTAAGCTCCTCAGTCATCTCATCACAAAGATCTAATTCTGAAATTTTTTCATCTCTGTTTAATAATGTCAATGCTTGTAGAATGGTTGTTTTTCCACTTTCATTTCTCCCTACAAATGCAGCCAAGTCTCCTACCGTTATTTCGCCAGAATCATGAATGCATCTGTATGCTCGAACTCTAAATTTTCTAAGTCGCACATGCAATATCTGCACGGATACGATTTAACTTATTCGTCACAATGTAGCCTTAGCCTCAATTTTTGCTAAATAGATATAAGGGAATTACCTAGTTTAGTACAAAATGGTCTCATCAAAACAAATGATTGTATTTGTTTTACCTGTAATATTCTCTATTGTATTTGGTTCTGCAGTTATGGCTGATACTCTTCAGAAACCTGATAGAGAATTGAATATGTGGCCTATGACCTTCTCTGGAGAGTCTTCTCATGGAAAGTCATCTCATGACTCAGATCTTGAAATAATTGGACTATCAAACCAATACACTATTTCTGAACCTGTCCAAATTCAAGTAAAAATTAATGATTCATCACTAAGTTGTGGTGATTTGTATATCACAATTTATGCTTCTGGAAGTGCTGACGTGGTGACCCAAGGTGGTTATTTCAACCAATGTGTAAAAGATGGTAAATTATTTCCAAACAATGATACTTTTTCAAAAATAATTGACACTCCTGGTTCTTACAAGATTGTTGCAGATATTGTTTCAACTGATTTGACAAATATTTCTACTACTGGAACATTTACTGTTAAATAGGAATGAATTATTCAGAGAATAGTAGTAAATTGAATTTACAAATGGTGATTATATGACAAAACTTGATGAAGCAAAAAAAATTAAAGCAGAAATTGAAGAATTAAAAAAGAAAACAAAAATTCTTGAAGCAAAACCAGCTAAAAAAGTAACAAAGAAAGAAGCAGCAAAACCAGCTAAAAAAGTAACAAAGAAAGAAGCAGCAAAACCAGCTAAAAAAGTAACAAAGAAAGATGAAGTAAAACCTGTAAAACCAAAGAAATTAACTAAAAAAGAATTAGAAGAAGAAAAAAGAATTGCAGAAAGAACTGTTGAAGATGAATTAGAAGAACAATTAACTGAAGCAGAAATTGAAAATTTCCAAATTGAAAAAGTTGACATGGAGCGATTGACAAATAAAATTTGTGATATTTTAGCTGAAAAAGAATCTGATGGAATGCTACAAAGTGAATTGTGGAAAAAATTGAAACTTTCAAGTCGAGATGGTTCTAGATTGTCTTTGAAACTCGAAAGGATGGGTACTATCAATAGAGAAAAACTTCTTGAAAACGATCGTTGGACATACAAATTAATTTTAAAGAAAACTCCAATCAGTACACAATCAATTGAAAATTCTCCATGTTTGGTTTGTACTGTTGAACAAAAATGTTCTCTAGATGGTGAAATTAGTCCAAAAACATGTCAATTAATTGAAGATTGGGTAATCGCTGAATACAAAAAACCATCTAAGGCTAAAAAATGAAACTAGCTGATGCACGTAAAGATCATTATCGTAGATTAGCTCATGAACAAGGATTTAGAGCAAGATCTGCATTCAAATTAAAAGAATTAAACAAATCTTATCGAATAATCGGTCCTGGATTTTATGTATTAGACCTTGGTTGTGCTCCTGGTGGATGGACTCAAGTTGCTGTTAAGTTAGTTGGAAATCAAGGAAAAGTAATGGGAGTTGATTTATCTTATGTTGAGGAAATTCCTGGTGCACATATTGTTAGGGATAATATTGAAAATGAATCTCTAGTTGATGATGTTTTATCGTATTTTGGGCGTAAAGTGGGCGCAGTAGTATGTGATCTTTCTCCTCAAGTAACTGGAAATTGGTCTGTTGATCATGCCAGGCAGATTTCTTTAAACTATGATTGTACAAAACTAATGGACAAAGTTTTGGCTCACAAAGGAAACGCTGTTTTCAAAGTTTTTGATGGTGAATATTCTTTAGAATTTAGAGATTATGTGAAGAAAAAATTTGCCAGAATTAATCTAACAAAACCTGATGCAAGTAGAAAACAAAGTAGTGAATTATACTGTGTTTGTATGGGATTCACTGGATAAATTAAAAATTTTAATTATCTCATTTATGTTTGCATTTGTTTTAAATCCTGTAGGATTAAATGATGTAATACTAGATGTAAATCCATTTTCTTTTAAATTTAATATGACTTTTTCTAATTTTGGTGGAGATGTTTTTATTTTTTTGGCAATTTCATCTAATGTAAAATAATATCCTGGCATTTCTGTTTCCTCAAAGCATTTATGAATAGTTTTTTCACATGATTTTTGTATTTTTAAATTTGAACTTTCTTCAATCATAGTTTTGACAAATTCTTTATCAAATATTTTTCCTATCCATAATGGTCCTGCAATACTATTTTTTGATTTACATAATTCACATTCTTGTTGTTGTTCAATAGCTGTTTTTCTATGCCCACAATTTTTACAATGTAAAATATATCCAAGATTTTCTTCCTGATCTGTTCGATTCAAAATTTTCGTATATGTTCGATAATAATGCATTTCAGTTTCAACGAACATGGGAATCATTGTAACTCCTAATCTAGCAGCTACAGACCTAAGACTTCCTAAAATTAGCCTGATGGCTATTTCATTTCCGTATTCCACTCTTATTGGAACTCCGCCATATTTTCTCTTACATGCTCCCTGAAAAAGACCGTTTAACACTTGAAGATCTGTTGCTGCAGTTGATAATATCCCTCCATGCATAGTTGCCCTAATCCCACAATCAAAAAATGCTGCAGGTGAACCAAATGGATCAATATCCACTATTGAACCTCTATTTCCTTTTCTGGAATGTTCATTTAGGAACACACATGCTTCTTTTTCAGAAAATTCAATATCCTTCAAATTGTTAAGTATGGATGAATCTTTTGCTAGCTCTAATGCAGTTGGATTAAGATCATTTATTTTCATTTTTTCAATTTTTAATTCATTTGCAACACGTAATCCTCTTGCACCTACTCCTGATAATGATTCCAAGAAAATTTTTGGACCTTCAAATTTTTTTAAAAATGCTGCATATGCTATTATTGAAAAATCTCTGTTTGTTTTCGCTTTGGGATTGAAAAATGCTGGTTTAATCGGAGGTACTTTTTCTGTTAATGATTTTTTTGGAACTAATAATTTTGTATCTCCTTCAACAATTTCTTGGAATAATTCATTTGTATCTTTCATTTCTTTTTCTAGTTTTTAATTACGTATAACGGTTTAATACTTGTGTTTAAAGACAAAATTTGTGCAAATCTGTGGGATTGATGATGCAGGACGTGGTTCTATGTTAGGACCTTTAGTTATAGCTGGTATTTCTTTAGAAAAAAAAAATTTGAAAAAATTGACTGCACTTGGAGTTAAGGATTCAAAAAAACTTTCATCTAAATCTCGTGAAATATTATATAAAAAAATAATTGAAATTGTTGATGATTACTATATTGCAAAAATTCCCCCACGTTCTATAGATGCTAGTGTTAAGAAGCATCTTTTGAATAATCTTGAAGCAAAGTACATGGCAAAAGTAGTTTCAAAATTAGATGCAGATACTTCTTATGTTGACTCTTGTGATGTAAAACCATTAAGATTTGGTAAAGAAATTTCTCAACTTTCTGATGGTCGTAAAATTAAATCATATCATCATGCTGACAGTAAATTTGTAGTGGTATCTGCAGCATCCATTCTTGCAAAAGTTACTAGAGACAAATCTATTGAAAAATTAAAAAAAATTCATAATCTTGGAAGTGGTTATCCTTCTGATTCTACAACTGTTAAATTTGTTAAAAAATATTATAAAAAAAATCATTCCATGCCTGTTTTTGTGCGTAAAAGCTGGAAACCTGTGCAAAAAATAATGGGTAAAAATTAATTTTTATATTTTGCAATTACCATTGCATGATCCTTATCATATGGATGTAGGTCTATTGACTCTAAAATTTCAAATCTTTCTCTTAGTTTTTCTATTTCTTCTTCTACAATTTTTTTTGGAGCTTTTGTTACATCTATGCTTCTAGTTTTAATCACTAAAAAGAATAATCCGTCTTTTTTTAGAAACATGTCACAATTATCTACTGCAATTTTTGTTTGATCTGGTTGTGCTATGTCCACATATACTACATCCACTTTTCCAAAGACTGAAAAATATTCTTTAGGTTTTCTTGCATCTTGTAGTATTGGCATGATATTAGATCTATATGTGGCCACTCTGTCTAAGAAATCTCTTGCAACTCTACTAGCATGTTCCACTGCAAAAACTAATCCACTTGGACCTACGATATCTGAAATATGGCTTACTGTCGTTCCTGTTGATGCGCCTAAATACAAAACTTTTGTATTGTTTTTAAACGGAAAATTTTCTAATCCATTCATTATCGATGCTGCTAATTTACTTCTAAACGGATCCCATAATCTATATTCAATTCCTTTTTTAATAATTAATTTTTCCTTGTAAACTTGATTTCCTGGAACTAGATTTTCAGTAGAAATTTTTTGTTCTCCTTCTGATTTTATCCAAAAATATGATTGATTATCTTCTTCCAAACTTCTTTCTCTTTCTATTTGAGTCTGAACCTTCTCTTCTTCTTTCACCATAACTGGATCTTTCGTTTCTATCTCCACCTTCCCTTCTATTACCATAACTGGATCTTTCGTTTCTATCTCCA
>CP054849.1:293100-306814 GCA_044358425.1 Marine Group I thaumarchaeote
CCTTCTCTTCTACCACCTTCTCTTCTTCTATCATCAAATCTACCACCTTCTCTTCTTCTATCATCAAATCTACCACCTTCTCTTCTTCTATCATCAAATCTACCACCTTCTCTTCTACCACCTTCTCTTCTACCACCTTCTCTTCTACCACCTTCTCTTCTACCACCTTCTCTTCTACCACCAAAGTTTCCATCTCCACGACTAAATTGTTGAGGTTTTCTGATGTCTTTTTCAGTTGGATTTTCATATTTTTTACCTATTTCATCTACTCTGATATTGAGTTTTTCTAGTAAAGTTTGATTCAATCCTTCACCATACACATCCACTCTTGCAGCAATTACTGCTTTTGCAGCAACTGCTCTTGCAATCTTACCTCTTTGCCAACGTGGAGCTGCATGAACCATTGCATGTTGGAATAATAATCCGTGCTTTGGTGGTTGAGAACCTGTCTTTAATGATCTAAACAGTGCTTTTTCAGCACCTAATACTTGTATTGTACTTGCAGGAAGTGATGCCATTCTTTTTAAACTTCCAGCTCTTCCTAAAATTCTTGCACCCACTGCAGTACCTAGAATAGCAGAAAGGTTAGGTGCAATTTCTTGCATTTCTGATTCTACATGTTCTTCAAGTTTTTTACGTAATTCATAGAAATCTAAAATTTGTTTTGCAATCGATTGAACAATTGATAAATTAATATCTGAAATATCTCCTCCTCTACTTTTTGATAAGATCAATGATAACATCTCTACTTTTGATTCTGGAAAACCAGCTTCTTCAAAAACTTGTTTTGATAATGATTCTCGTTTACCTGCCATTACAATTTGTGCATATCCATTAATGCTATCTATCATATTATCTAATTCAGGAAAATGTAATCCATACCATTCTCTAAGTCTTGAACTTAATCCATTTGCAATTTTATCAATTTCATCCAATGAATTAATTGCTTGAATAATATGAAGATCTGGACTTTGTGATACTTCTGTAACTTTTGAAGATGAAAACCCTAAAGCAAATTCTCTTAATTTGCCCAATGTATCTTGAAGATTTGATGCAAATCCTGAATCTACAATAATTTGCGGTTTTGTAGATTGTACTTTTTCTAATTCTTCTAAATCCATTATATGACAATCAATTGAAAATTTTTTCAAAATTGCAAGTAATGACTCGTCACTAACTGAAACTCCTCTTTGAATCTTAGCTAAATAATTAATTAATTCATTTAATTTTGCTTCTTTATTTTTTATTGCAAGATATTCTTTAACTGGATTTGAAAATGGAAATGATTCATCTACTTGTCCATCATTAAAAACTGATATTCCCAATTCGGTTAAAATTACTGAATACATGAATAGTTGAACCTAGATCACCTTTAAAAAATGTACTAGATCATTAAATCAACTATTATATTCGAAACTAGATTTATCTATCCTGATGGGACCCAGTCTTGCAACTTCTATAGGTAAAATGCAATTAGATAAACCTGCTATGCTTGCATCTGGAATTCTAGGAATTTCTTTGGATGTATTTAATCGATTATATCGTTCAGGTGCTGGAGCAGTTGTCACAAAATCCCTTAGTAGCGAGCCATGGGAAGGTTATCCAAATCCTACAATTTTTAGTGTAAATGGTGGTGGTTGGATGAATGCCGTTGGTCTTTCAAATCCAGGCGCTTCAAATTTTGCTAAAATGATTGAACCCAATCAGGATGTTCCAATAATCGTAAGTTTAGTTGGTTCTATTCCTAAAGATTTTGAAATGATGATCAATGAATTTAAAAATTGTAATGTTACTGCATTTGAACTAAATTTGTCTTGTCCACATGTTGCAAAAGTTGGTTTAGAAGTTGGAGATGATCCTGAGTTAGTGAAGAAAATAGTAACTACTGTAAAAAATTCTACTACTGCTCCTGTAATTGCAAAAGTTGGTTTGGGCACTACTAATTATCTTAATACTGTTAAAACTGCAATCGATTCAGGAATTGATGCTATAACTGCAATTAATACTGTTAGAGCAATGGCAATTGATGTTGAAACTCAAAGACCAATTCTCAGTAACAAATATGGTGGCTTGTCTGGTACGCCAATCAAACCAATTGCATTAAGATGTGTTTATGAAATTTCTTCTAAATATGATATTCCAATTATTGGGTGTGGTGGAATTTCTACTTGGGAAGATGCAATAGAGTTTTTCTTAGCTGGTGCTTCTGCTATTCAACTTGGTAGTGCAATAGGTGATAATTGGATTAATGTTTTTGATGATATCAACAAAGGTGTATTGCAATACATGAAACAGAAAAATTATTCTACAATACAGGAGATGGTGGGACTTGCAAAGAAATTCTAATCATACTACTATTGTTACAATTGAAAAAGTAGTTGATGAAACTCCTACTGTTAGAACTTTATATTTTTCAGATGATGTGATGTCTAATGTTTTACCTGGACAATTTGCAATGGTTTGGATTCCTGGAATTAATGAATTACCCATGAGTGTAATGATTTCTAATGAATCTGGAAAGGCAGCATTCACTGTAAGAAAACATGGTTTAGCATCAACTGGATTATTCAATATTAAAACCGGAGAAAAAATTGGAGTTCGTGGACCTTACGGAAATGCTTTTGATATTAAACAAGGAAAACTTTTGCTAGTTGGGGGAGGAACTGGACTTGTTCCAATGATGCGATTATTAACTCATGTAAAACCCACTGATGATGTCACTGTTTTAATTGGTGCAAAATCAAAAGATGAAGTTTTCTTTGAGAATTTGGCAAATGAACTTTTAAAAAATAATTCTCATAATGTGATTGTTTGTACTGATGATGGAAGTTATGGTGAAAAAGGATTTGTAACTGATGTTGTTGAAAAATTGGTTACTGAATCTAATTTTGATGGTGTGTATACATGTGGCCCAGAAAAAATGATGTACAAAACTGTTCAATCTGCTCATTCTAGAGGTATTTTCGTTCAGGCCAGTTTAGAGCGTATGATGAAATGTGGTGTTGGAATTTGTGGAAGTTGTTGTGTCGGAGAAGATCTTGCATGTAAAGATGGGACTATTTTTGATGGAAATCATCTGTCTCAAAACAAAGAATTTGGCTATACGCACAGAAATAAGGCTGGAATTCTTGAAGATTATTGACTTTTTCGAGTAAGGTTTAAAATCAATCATAAAATATTTTGCGTGAAGGGAATGGGAACTCCAAAAATCGTTTTAACTGCTGACAGAACTTTGATGTCTCCGTATAGGGGATTGTCTTTGGCAACATTTTTTGGATGTGCACCTGCATTAGACCCTCACAGAGATCCTAAGAGCTTTTGGTACAAAATACTGGGAAAACAAGTAACTCCTAAAGTTCTATTTGATTTCATTTGTAATTGGTCTCCTGACATCAATGGTGCAGCAAAATATGCTCCATATGGATTGAGAAAATTAGAAGCTGGTTTGTTACGTGATGGTTTCGCACGAAGTGATGTAGTTGTTGCTCATCCAAATCACATTGAAAAATTTATTGGCCCTGAAACTGAAGTTATTGGAACTTATGAAATGGATCCACTTGGAATGGGTCCTGTAACTATGACATTTACTTATGGAAGAAAACAAACATCTTACGATGAGTTTTACAATGCTGAATTACATCATAGAATTAAAGCTGCTAAAGCAAGAACTGGAAGTAAAGCTAAAGTAATTTCTGGCGCATCTGGTACTTGGCAATATAATTATGATCCTGAAAAAATTGAAGAGTTTGGAATTTATGCAATTTTAGAAGGAGAGCTTGGTGGTATTGCACCTGAAATTGATGGACATGCTGGAAGATTCTTTAATTATTTGATTAACGGTGACTTTGAAAATATGGATCCATTTAGAAAAAGAAGTGACTTTAAAGTTAACATTAAAGAATTTGAAAGAAATAATAAAAAAATCCATGGACGATTTGTAAATTTCTGGGATAGACCTGATTTAGAAGAAATTCCAGATATTGTAGAACCTAGTATGCACGGAATGGTAGAAGTAATGCGTGGTTGTGGAAGAGGCTGTAAGTTTTGTGATGTCACTTTAAGATCTTTGAGATATTATTCTCCGGAAAAAGTGAAAAAAGAAATTGAAGTTAACATCAAAAAAGGTGGTTCAAAATCTGCATGGATTCACAGTGATGATATTTTTGTTTATGGTATGGATCCAAGAACTGCAAAGGGAATGGAACCAAATAGAGAAGCATTAGAAGAATTATTCACCGCAATTATGTCTACTGGAGTAGAACATACAAATCCAACACACGGAACATTGGCAGGTGCAATTGCTGATGAAAAACTTCTTCCTAATTTATCTAGAATCATGAAAGCTGGTCCTGATAATATGATTGGAGTCCAAGCAGGATTTGAAACTGGAAGTCTTAGATTAATAGGTAAATACGCTGATAGAAAACTTGCTCCATATGATCCATCTGAATGGCACTGGGTTGTAAAAGAAGGTGTAAAATCAATGAATGAAAATTATTGGATTCCTGCATTTACTCTTATTATGGGTCTTGATAACGATGAAACTCCTGAGGATTCATGGGATACTATTAGACTTCTTAGTGAATTAGAACATGAACAACCTGATTCTATGTTTACTGCTACTGCTCTAACCTTTGTTCCAATTGGCTTACTTGAAACTTCTAATTTCTTTAATATTGGAAACGAAATGACTCCTGCACAATTGGGAGTTCTTTACAAGACATGGCAACATAATTTCAAATATGCTATTCAAAAATTCATGACTAAAACTGGTGCAAAAGGACCACAAAGATACTTCTTCAACGCTATTGCAAGATCTCTTGGTGGAGTTCCTCTTGGTGCTATGGAAAAATATGCCCGTAGAAAGAGTCCAGAACATGAAAAAGTTATTGAAACTATCAAGGCAAAATACTGGTAATTATTATCCAAATACATAAATTCACTAATTCTAACTGTAAGATATGGCAACACACGGTTCATTAACTAAAGCAGGTAAAGTAAGAGGACAAACCCCTAAAGTTGAAGGTAGAAAAATTGTAGGAACAAGTTCTAGTGTAGCTAATAAAAGTAATTTCAAAAAACGATTTGCTTTAGGTAGATTCCCAGGTCAAAATAAACCTGGTCAAAGAAGAAAGAAACGTTAGAGTATTTTTCGTCTGTATTTTTGTCATTTATCGATCAAATTTTTAAACAATACCCTTATAAAGTACAGGTACCGTACTATACGGTATGGTTGAAGATTTAAGATTAGATAGTTTAGAGGGCGTAGGTCCTGTAACTACAAGAAAATTATCCGATGCAGGTGTCCACAACGTCATGGACCTCATCGTTAGAGGTCCTGTTGATATTTCAGAAATCACTGGAATGGAAAAAGACACAGCTGAAAAAATTGTCAATAAAGCAAGAAAACATCTAGTTGAAGGTGGTCTACTTGCTAA
The DNA here is from genome assembly GCA_044358425.1 of Marine Group I thaumarchaeote. Lineage (GTDB taxonomy): Archaea > Thermoproteota > Nitrososphaeria > Nitrososphaerales > Nitrosopumilaceae > Nitrosopumilus. The sequence goes on from CP054849.1 coordinate 298,539, forward strand.
AGATTTCATTAGTGCAAGTGAATTGTATAAAACTCGACAAAGTATTGGTAAAATTAGTACTGGTACTAATTGTCTTGATACTCTATTTGATGGTGGTATTGAAACTAGAGCTCTAACAGAAGTTTATGGAGAATTTGGTTGTGGTAAAACACAATTTGCTCATACCATGTCTGTAATGGTTCAAAAAAGTAAAGAGGAAGGGGGACTTGAAGGTGGTGTTTTGTATATAGATACAGAAGGTACATTTAGACCTGAAAGAATTGTTCAAATTGCTCAAGCACATGAAATGGATCCTGAAAAAGTTTTGGATAATATCATTGTTGCACGTGCATACAACAGTGCTCATCAAACATTAATTCTTGAAGAAGCTGGTGCTATAATTGAAGAAAACAATGTAAAGTTAATCGTTGCAGATTCTGCAGTTGGATTATTCCGTTCTGAATATCTTGGAAGGGGAACATTGTCTGTTAGACAACAAAAACTAAATCATTTTGTTCATTTGTTGGTTAGAATTGCTGAAACATATGATTGTGCTGCAATTGCCACAAATCAGGTCATGGCATCCCCTGATGTTTTCTTTGGAGATCCAACTAGACCTATTGGTGGAAATGTAGTTGCACATACAAGTACCTACAGAATCTACTTTAAGAAATCTGGTAAAAAACGAATTGCTAGAATGGTGGATAGTCCTCATCATCCAGAAGAAGAAGTAATCTTTGCTTTGGGTCAAGCAGGAATTATTGATCCTGAGGAAGCAGAGAAAAAAACAAAAAAGACTGCCAAGAAAGCAACTACGAAAAAAACTAAAGAAACTAAAACAAAAACTACTGTAGAACCTGAAGTAGAGGCTACTGTAGAACCTGAAGTAGATGTAGTTGAAGATCACGGTGCAGATATCACATCTGATGATTTCTAGTCACTAGAAGATTTTTTTCTACTCTTTTTCTTATTTTATTTTTTAATTATTCATTAAATTCTAATATTATCTGACAATGTGATATTGTATTATGGTAGACCTTTATCGATTTCTTCCTGAAGAAATGGAAAAATTAGTTATTGACATGGGTTATCCACGTTATAGGGCAGATCAGATTTTACTTCCTTTGTATTACAAATTTCCAAAAAAAATTTCAGATATTAAACAACTACCAAAAAAATTGATTGAAGAATTAAATGATGCTGGTTATACAATAGGTTCTGCACAGGAAACTCATAGAGTTGTAAGTGAAGATGGTGATACTACAAAATTATTACTCAATTTAACAAATGAAAAGTCAGTTGAAACTGTTTTAATGCAATATGAACCAACCAAAATTGGAGGTCATCCAAGATCAACTATTTGTGTTTCAACTCAAATTGGATGTGCCATGGGTTGTGTATTTTGTGCAACAGGACAAATGGGTTTTGAAACAAATCTAAAAGCAGAACAAATTATTTCACAAGTAATTCATTTTGAAGAAATTTTAAGACAAAGAGGAGAACATGTGACAAATTTAGTTTTCATGGGAATGGGTGAACCTATGGCAAATTATGATGAAATGATTCGAGCTGTAAAGATTTTAACTCATCCTAGAGGATTTGGACTAGGTCAACGTCACATAACTATTTCAACAATTGGAATTAAGTCTGGAATTGAAAGATTAGCTGATGAAAATTTACAAATTGGTTTGGCAATATCGTTACATGCTCCTACAAATGATTTAAGAAAAAAATTAGTTCCTACTGCTACTCCTAATTCTGTAGAAGAAATTATTGAATCTGGTCATGATTATTTTAAAAGAACAGGTAGACGTGTTACTTTTGAATATGCATTAATGGATGGAATTAATGATTCTCCAGACATTGCTAATAATCTGGCCAAATTATTAAAAGGAAATGGCTCTCATGTGAATTTAATTCCAATTAATCCAACTGCTGGTGATTTTAAACGCCCATCAAACAATCGTGTTCATGAGTTTGAACGAATTTTATCCAAAGCAGGAATTAACTGTACAATTAGAATTGAGAAAGGAACTGAGATCTCAGCTGCATGTGGACAACTCAGAACTGATATGATTGGGTAATTTTCTAAAAAATTGTCCTAAGTGTTAAAATAGGGCTTTTCAAGGTTTTACACTCATGGCAACTAAGAAGTCTCATGGCCGTTCACATGGATTTAAACATAAATCTAGATCTGTTATGACAAAAAAATCTCCTAGAGGAGTATCATTTTTGTTACGTGAATACCAAGAAGGCCAACAAGCACTTGTCATTATTGATCCTAGACAGCATAAAGGATTGCCACATAGAAGATATCATGGAAAAGTCGGTGTTATCACAAATGTAGGCAGACGTGCTATAACATTAAGTGTAAAATTGGGAGATAAACCAAAAACCTTAATCACTAGGTTAGATCACATAAAACCATTCGGTGTATAATTATGGAAGAAATACAAAAAAAACAAGCAATTTCACTTTCTGAAGTAAAAGAAATTTTGGGTAAGGTTGATGTTGAAGAAATGGATCAAATACAACGTTGGACATATGATTATGTTTCAAAGTTTGTAACAATTGATTCAAAAAATGCAAAAGACATGAAAAAGAAGCTTATCAAAGATTGTGAATTGACAGAAGATGAAGCAGTTGAAATTGTAAATATCCGACCAACAAGTATGGCCGAATTACGTTCATTTACTTTCGGTTGGAAAAAACTAATCCTTGCCGAAACCCTGGAAAAAATGCTCAAAATAATCCAGGAGCATTCTTAATTTTTCCGGAGCAATAAATTTTGTATCGGGCACAACCCACTTCTAGAAAGTATGAAGAATACGCATATGTTTTAGATTTTAATCCTAGAGGTAAATCTACAACTGTTCGCGGTAGGGAGGGAATAATTATCACGGCCATTGGCGAAGACCGTTTAACACTTTTAGAAGTATTAGGTATTCAAAATTCTACTTTTGAAGTTGGAGAAAAAATTTACATCGGTAAGGATGGTAGAACAAAAATTTCATCTGTATTGGGTAAAATGGATTATGAAAAAATTTCAAGTTCTGCTCAAAGTGAATTATCTAACGTAATAGAAAAAATTGTAACTGAAAATGAAGTTAAATTTGTAAAATATCTTAATAATGCACAACCATTGACTCCAAGAATTCATGCACTAGAATTAATTCCAGGAATTGGGAAAACATACATGAAAACAATGTTAGAAGAAAGAGAAAAACAAAAATTTGAAAGTTATTTAGATTTACAGGATAGAGTTGGATTTAAAGATCCGATTAAACATATTTCTGAACGGATAATGGATGAAATTTCTGGTGAAAGTAGAATGAATCTCTTTGTTAAGAGATGATAAAACGTAAATTATTGGGACAACACTTTCTTAATTCAAAATCTATTGCAGAATTCATTGTAAAAGAAGCTGAAATTTCTAAAAGTGATGTAGTTTTTGAAATTGGAACAGGCCCTGGAATTTTAATTCCTCTGCTGTGTGAAAATGCTCAAAAAGTCATATCTATTGATGCTGATGAAAAATTAATTAAAAAAGCAAGATTAAATTTTTCTCAATTTGATAATCTTATACTCAAATCTGGTGATGGATTTAAGCAAAAAGATGCTTTCTCAATTTTTGTTTCTAATTTACCCTACTCAAAAAGTAAAGATGCAATTGAATGGTTGGCACAAAATTATTTTTCACATGGGGTAATTATGGTTCAAAAAGAATTTGCAGAAAAATTACTTGCAACAACAAAAAATCGTAGGGCTGTTAGTATTATTGCAACATACACACTAGATATTAAAAAAATTTCTGTAGTTGGAAAGAATAATTTTTCTCCACCACCTAAGGTTGATTCTGTAATCCTGAAAATATCGAAAAAAACTACTTTAGATAAAAAATTAATTTCTTTAATCAATGATTTATTTTCTTATAGGAGAAAAACTGTAAAAAATATTCTAAAACAATTCAATAAACAAAGTACAATAGAGAAACGTATTGATGATCTTTCAGGAGATGAAATAGTTAATCTTGCCAAACAAATTCTTAAAAAATGATGAATATCCTCCCTCTGAGGATACCTTTTTTGTTGCTAATAATATTGAAAATGAAAAAGGTGCATGTGCTTTAGATATTGGAAGTGGCTCTGGATATTTAACAAAATTACTTTGTAAAAATTTTTCATTTGTGATTGGAACTGATATTAATTATAAAGTACTACAAAATCAAAGTTCTTACAAAACAGATAATTTGATTTGTTGTAATAGTTCTGATGCCTTAAAAATAAAATTTGATCTTATTGTTTGTAATTTACCTTATCTGGCCACAGATGAAATTTTAGATATTGCCACTGATGGTGGTTCAGAAGGATTTGAAATTCCTAAAAAAATATTTGATTCTGCCATACCTAATCTTAAACAAAATGGAAAATTTATTTTTGTAACTTCTTCATTATCTAATTATTCAAAATTAATAGACTATAGTAAAAAATTAGGCTTAACCACAAAAATTATTGCTCAAAAGAAACTTTTTTTTGAAGAATTAATTCTTGTAGAGGCAAGAAATTAACTCCTCTTTCGATATTTGTAAAATATTGGTTATTTGATAAAATTCTATTCAAAAATAATTTTTAAAATAAACATTTGATCAACTTTTTCAAATCATATTTTTATTCAATTAACTTCTATTGATTTTTGATAGCAATCGAATAATTCCAAACATTACATGTTAGGGTGTTAGAATATGTAATGGAGTTACCCGTCGGTAACCATGTGGTTTTGATTACTATCTATTTTCTTAAATTATTTTTTGCATATGCAATAATTGCGTCTGTCATTTGAGTTGTAGTTGCATTTCCACCAATATCCCATGTAACTGTTTTACCTTCGTTAATTACTTGTTCAGTTGCGGAAAATATTGCATCTCTTACTTCTCTTTCACCTAAATAATCTGCCATCCATGCACCTGACAATACTGTAGCTGTTGGATTTACTTTATTTTGCCCTGCAAATTGGGGTGCACTTCCATGTGCAGCTTCAAACATTGCATAATTATTTCCAATGTTGGCTGAATAAATCAATCCAATAGAACCTACTAATGCTGATGCAAGTTCTGAAATAATATCCATAAATAAATTGGTACTAACTAAAACTGAACCATTAAACTGTTCAGTTGCAATTACCATTTGCTGTGCCATGTTGTCTATGTATATTTCAGATAATTCAATTCCTGTACCTTCTACTGCTTTTTGGGTTTCATCCCAAAATATTCCGTCAGTTTGTTTTAAGATATTTCTTTTTGTAATTGCTACCATTTTTTTCATTTCAAATTTATTTGCCCAATCCACTGCAGATTCAATTAATCTTCTGCTCCCTTGTCTGGTGATTTTTCTTATTGCAATTGCTGCGTCATCTGTAATTTTTGCTTCTACACCTGTATAGAGACCTTCAGTTGCTTCTCTAAAACATACACAATCAAGTTTTCTATCTGGTGTTAATCTATCGTAAGTTTTTGTTGGTCTGATGTTTGCATAAAGATCAAATTTTTGCCTTAATGTGACTGCAACACTTCTAGGTGCACCTGGAATAGGTATTGTTGTGGTTGGTCCTTTAAAACAACAGTCTGCTTCTTCTAATGTTTTCATTGTTGAATCTGGGATATATGATGCATCTTTTCTACCGTTTTTTTCCCACTGTTCTGAACCTGCTTCACATAAAATTAATTCTGATTGGAAATTACATTCTTTTAGAACTCTTAACATTGAATCAACTACTTCTGGTCCAATTCCATCTCCTTTCATTACAGCAGCTTTTTTACTCATTATTGCAAGATTTGAAATCACTTCTAATTAATTCTACTACTGTGTAATTTGATAACGAATGAATTTATTTACAGATACATCTAGGTCTAATTATGCGGGGGTCGCCTAGCCTGGTAGGGCGTAGGATTGCTAATCCTATGTTCGCAAGAACTCGTGGGTTCAAATCCCTCTCCCCGCGCCATTAAAACTTAATAGACCGGATAAGTCAGTTTTTTCATGGGACGTAGAAAAAGTCAAAAAATTATTCGCACAGGCCCAAAAAATGCTACAACTGGTATGTGCCCTTTATGTCAAACAATTGGAAAAATCTTCCTTTTAGGTTCACCTGGTGAAGAAAGAGCAAAATGTGAAAAATGCCGCCAAGAATTTGAATTATAGTTAAAGCTGTCAAATACACCTATTATCTTTAATTTTCTGACTATTCATAATGTTGAAGGTTTACCAAGTTCTCAAGAAATTTGATTCAAAGAAAGATTATGGATTTGATATTCGTCCACAATATGCAAAATGTCTTGCAGTAATGAAAAAGGGCGAGAAGATTGATTAACTAGAACGACTCATATGGTATGTACCTTATGTCAAATGCGCTTATAGAATTATTAAATGAAATTAATAATGAACTGACCAATCAGATTTCTTTGGTCAAAAATGCAGATGCAAAAATAGATACGAGAAAACTTTTTCAGCTATCAAAGACTCTAAATGATATCATTCTTACATCTGAGATTACCCCAGAAAACAAGTCAATGCTGCAAAAATTCTCCCTGACTCTACAGGATAGTTCAACTGCCAAGAGTCTGAGATATGAAAAGCAAGACCTTGAAAGGGTAATTTCCAACCTGAAAGACATCTAAAATATTCTGTCCTGTTGCTTGATCCGATGTATGCCACTTACAAAAATCACATTTTGTTAGTGTTTTACAATAATCTTTCTAGTCGTCTTCCCAACTATTCTCCAAATATTGGGGTGCTGCATGATCAATCTCTTTCGATTTAATCATAGGGATGAATTTGTGACATCTGGTACACTCGTACATGTCCTTGTATCCTGCCATCTTGACTTTTGCATCATGAGGACATGTATCTTGGGTTACTGTCATGAATGACAAAACCTCACCTGTACCGATCCCAGTGACAATCGCAGTTGCACCCATTCTGGCAGTTCATTCTCTTGCAGTCTGAACATATTTTTTGTCCCCAAGAAATAGCAGCATACATGGTATCATTGGAGCTTTCAGCCTAATTGACCCAACCAACATGAATCATTATAGGCAACGTTGGTGTAATGTCAGTAACGTAGTGGTGTGAGTTTGCATATCTGTAAGGAAGGACTGAATTAACTACTCAGCTACGTAAAACTGGGGATTCTAAAATTTTGTATCTTAAATACTAGTACGCTATAATTATGTATGTTAAAAAATCTATTATCAAAACAAAACTTTCAATCAACAACTGATTGTCATACATGGAGAAACTAAATTTGTATTGTGCAAATTGTGGAAATCAAGCCAGTTGGAGAGATCCTAAATGTAACAAATGTAAAAAATTATTGCACCAAACAAATTGCAAGGCAAAGGCATCTGATTGCAAATGTCATGAAATTAATGAACAAGTGTGGATGAAAAAAAAGACTCCTAGTACTGTCTAAACTTTATTTTTATTAGATTCTTTTTCTAGACATGATTTACATAATTTTTCATTAATCATGCTGTTTTTTGGAATAAATTCATTTTCACAATTTATACATACATTAAGTAACCTTAACCCCTTAACTGTACTTTGATTATTTTTGGAATTTGTTTTTAGTTCATTTGGTTTTTCAATTGATTTGGAACCATCACTCATTCCTTTGATCACATCATCTAATTTGTTAATGTCTTCTGCTGATAGTTGTATCTTGAACTCATTATCTCTAGACATATTATTCATTTTCTTCTCATTTGAATTTACTTGATATGGAATACAAATTCAATTTTATTTTAAATTCATGAAATCTGTGTCTTATTGAGACTGAACTGGTTCCTGCAGCTTCTGCTATTAAAACTTGAGATTTTGACTCCCCTGTAATCACACATGCTGCATAAATTGCAGTTGCAGCAATGATTTCTGGATTTTTACCAGATACAATTCCTGCATCATGGGCTGCATCTAAGATTTGAATTGCTTTACGAACTGTTTTTTCAGGTATGTTGATTTTACTTGCAATTTTACTAATTGATTTTATAGGATCAACTACAGACACTGTAAATCGTAATTCTCTAAACAGTATACGATATGCCCTTGTCAATTCTTTTCTTTGTGTTACAAATTGTTTTGCAATTTCATTTAGACTTCTGATGCAGTCCAGGTCCCTACATGATGCATATAGGCATGCTGCGGCAATTGATTTTACAGTTCTTCCACGAATAAGGTTTCTTTCTATTGCTTTTCTGTAAAAAAGAGATGCTCTTTCTATTACTGGATCTGGAAGGCCTAATT
>CP054849.1:306825-356027 GCA_044358425.1 Marine Group I thaumarchaeote
TGGGATTTGCTTTGTTGTACGTGGAAGATTTTATTATTTGTTCAAATTGTGGTTTATCTTACTCTACTGTTGAAAATGAATTATGTAGTCATTGCGGGTTTACCGTTAAAGCAAATTAAATTTCTTCATAACTCTTACGAGATTTTATAGTGATTCAAAAAGCAATCATCTTTAAGTGGAATGATATGTGCTTAGAGTATGAGTAGAAAAATAGAAGAAGAATTAGAGGAGATGAACAGATTGAAAAGATTAGAATTAGAATTTTTGTTTTTTAAAACTAGGATGGATGAAACTATGTCTAAAAAATTCAAAGATGCATTAGTGAATAAGAAAATTGTTTTTGAAGCAATGTATGCAGAATAAGTGATTTTGTTCCTCTTGCATCCTTTTCCTTTAATATCTAACCGACGTATCAAAATAGAATGAAATGCAATTTGTGCAATAAAGAAATGTCCATATCTGAGGGAATCATTGAATCAAAAGGTAACAGATACCACATAACATGCAAAAAACAATACAACATGAAATGGCAAAAAGTCAAATGATTAGTTCGTAATTATTCATGTTTCAAATTCATATTTACTCTTATTTTTCACATACCTAATACAACCCTATTTATAACTAAGAATATATCTATATTTAGAATGATTTTTTGGAATCCTGTTCAATTTAGAATCCTCCCGATTCAAGTCCCTCTGGGTCCAATTAATGAATAGATTATCAGTTCATAGTTATTTTAATTGCGAGAACACAATATATGAAAATTTTATTCTTTTACAGAGTTGCTTGAAATTTGATTATGAACAATCAAGGAGAAGGTTTTGAGCAACATTGCAAGTCAACCAAAATCAGATAGTCATTTTTCAAGGATTGCTTCAAAATACAAAAATTTGAGAACCACTGATACTGATCACATCCAATACATAAAAAATCAATTATCTAAAAAATCCCAAATAGTTATGGCAGATATCGGTTGTGGTGATGGACGATATTCATTAGAACTTTTAAAATGTTTAGAGGAAGATTGCTATCTTCACTGCATAGATTTCAATGAAAATATGATTAAATATCTAAAATCATATTTAATGGATCAAGGCATTTTTAATTTTTCTGCGGTACCCGGACATTCCAGTAAATTGCCCTTAGAAAGTGAAACAATAGATTACCTCGTCACATTTAATGCCATACATCATTTTGATATTCAAAAATTTCTGACAGAAGTCTATGGATGTCTTAAAGATGATGGTCGTGCATTCATTTACACACGTTTACGAAATCAAAATTCAAGAAATGTTTGGGGGCAATATTTTCCATTATTTTCTGAAATGGAAGATCGTTTGTATGAATTTGATGAATTACAGTATGCCATTAAAAAAGCAGACATGAAAATTGTTCACACCAATGTCTTTGGACATGATAGAACATCCACTCTAACAAATCTTGTAAACAAAGCAAAAAACAAACATTATTCTACGTTTGATCTGTATAGTGAATCTGAATTTAAAAAATCATTAAAGATATTCAAACAAAATATTGCAGATAATTTCGATGATATAGAAAACATTCAATGGCAAGATGAGAATATTCTCATAGAGATTAGCAAATAGTATCATGGCAGGTTACATGGGAGATAAAGCAAGTATGATTGTACATCATTTAGCCCAAATGACTACTGATTGTCGTATCTATTATATTAAAAAAGAAAATAGACTTTATTTTGTTCCTGATACTGTGGATCAGGCAATAAAAGAAAAGTTTGTTCCATGTACATCCTGTATACCATAATAGGAATTATCTAATAAAATAAGTTGAGATGCGCTGAGTGACTTCTAATAAAAAAATAATTTCGAGGATAGGATTTTTTTTAATATTTTGTTTTACAAGTGACACTTTCTTTATGGAAAGGAATTTAGCATATGGGGGCACAACTCCTCCAACAGTTATTTCAGCAGTGACTGTAACTACCACTACAATTGATGTGACATTCAGTGAGGATTTAGATGCACTTACAGTTGATGCAAGTGATTTTGTGATTCAGGGCAATAATGATGTTATTGCTGCTGCAGAAACTTCTCCATGAGTTGTAACTCTTACATTAAATTCTGCAATAGGTACTGGGGATACCCCCACAGTTAAAGGATCTAGCGGCTGTAAATCAACTATTTCAGATGTTGCTGGAAATGAAATGTGTCCCGTTTCTTTCACTGTAACTGATGGACTTTCTCCAACTGCTACTATTGCGATAATGAAGACAGATTTCAATTTATTTTCTAAGAATGACTAATATTTATCAAATTATTTCTGTTTTGAAAAAGCCTTATTTTCTTTCAATCCGTAACGGTAGGGTGGAGTGACTTTTTTAGAATACCCAAAGATCTTAAACTTAGGATTGTTATCAACTGCATATGTCCTTTGAAGCTAATTTGCTGAGGATAATTAACAGAATAATCCCAATTTGGTAAAGAGTTAGTCAGTTTAGTTAAACAATCTTAGGCTCATATTCTGTTTTTACAAGAGAGTTTTTCTATGATCATGGTGTGTTGAATAGTAGATGGTATTACTATGGATAGGAATTGCAGTTGTGGCTCTAATTGTAATAATACTAATTGTTAAATCTGTAAAGACACCCTCTCGTGATACTAAGGATAAATCTCAAACATTTGGAGTTTGATAAAATATTTTCTGATTTCAAATAACGAGTATTACATTATCATATGTAATGGTAAGGCGGAGTGTCTTTTTTTAGAATAATCCATGTTATGCTAAAATTAATTTTAAAAATTAAAATAAAAAAATTATTGGAATGGATCGATAAATGGACAGTTGAACATTCTAGAGAAAAGATCAAACAAAGGGGAAATTATTCTTGATAGTGAACAATCAAAGCATTTTCCATTACAGGCATTACTGCAATTATGTTTTCACCTTTTTCTGCTAGAAAGTCATTTACCACATCTTGAAGATATACTCCTTTAGATAGTGTCTTTGTTTCAAAATAACGAATTTTATGAATCATCTATATCCTGATGAAACTAATGTGTATTAAGAATTCAATCATCGTCTTCTCAACTGTTCTCTAACTATTGGGGAGCCATATGATCGATTTCATTAGGAGTCCTAATGGTAATGAATTTATGACACCGTGTACATTCGTACATGTCCTTGTATCCTGGCATTTTGACTTTGGCATCATGCAAACAAGTTTCTTGAGAAATTACACCATGTGTCAAAACTGTTTTAATTTCCCCTTCATGTAAAACCTAAAATCAATACATGTCTCAAATGTCGTATTTTTACTATGTCGCATTACAATTCACTATCTCGTAATTTGTTATAGTCTAACATGATTTTTGGAAGCCTATCATCAGGATTAAGACTTATTTTGTGTTCTTCACAATAAAGAAGATAATTTGGCCAGTTCTTTTTGACCGTTTTCATAAAGTCTTCTCCAACCATCTTATCATACCAATCAATAATGTTAAAACCATAAGCAAAAAATTTTTCAAAGTATTTTGCAATTCCATTTGGAATTCTATCAGTAATATCCAAAAATGCTATTTCATCTACTGTATTGAGATAATCATTTGCATATCTCTTACAGTCATCTGTGGTTTTAAGAATAGAGTTTTTGTTAAGACGATTTGTTAAATCCTCATGAAATCCTCGTAATAATTGTGAGTATGTTGCATTGTTGATTTGATGAATATTTTTCCAAGTGATGGCAACCATTGCTGCAAGTATTGTTGCAGTTATAGAGCTCACCATTATTGCAATTACGGATAAATCTAGTAAATGTGGCATTTGCAATAAAATATTTTCAAAATTAAATAATATCATATTGTCCTTCTTTTAGCTTATGTTCTAATTGAGTATCCATGTCTCGTCAAGGCTCCCAATGACAATCACAATTACATCCTTCTTGACATCTAATTCTGTTGCAGTCAGAACATCTCTTTTGCATATATGATGGAGCAGTATTCATGATCTTACGTGCACGTTCATTATACTTAAGCTCAACAAAATGAAACTTTTTAACCGATAATGATGTAATATCAGTAACGTAGTGGTGTGAGTCTGCATATCTGCAAGGAAGAACTGAATTGATTAAGCTATGTATTGTTGTATTGTGATTGGAATTTTCTGTCTTTATATGCCAGTAGTGACCTAGTGAATCATGTTAGAAAATATTTTTGCAAGACTAAAAGGAAAAAAAGAAAAGACATCAAAGGACATAAACGCATTCAAAGAATCTGAAGAAAAGAAACCAGTGGGGATAGAAAAATAAATGACGTATCATTGTAAACACTGCAAATTTACTTGGGATTTCGCTGAAGGGGATGTTCAAAAACTGCTTCTTCATGAAAAGACTCATCTGAAAGAAAAGGCAATATCCATTGCAGGAAAAACAGCATAAGACCATGATTGCAAATGATGATTTGAGATCCTGTGAGAATTGTGGTAACGTGTTCTTAAAAAAAATAGCAAGCAAGTTGACAAACAGATGTCCTGCATGTAATGTGTGGAAGAAAGACTCTATCCAATGACATCAAATATGTTATCTTGCAAAACCAAATTGAGTGAAGAGAGAGTAATACATACTACAGAATACATGCACAAAGACATACCTGATGGAACTGAAGTTTGCATACTAAAATATCCATTAACACTTGAGGAATGGAATCGGATTCTGCAAAATCAGGAAATAGTTACAAAAATGACTGAACAGCAGGATAATTCAAAGCAAAATCCTAATGAGTACATGCAGAAGATTAATTCTACAATAGAATATGGAGAAAACAAGATCAGGCATATCCAAAAAAGGATCTCAATAAACGAGGTTAATCAGGAATCAATGGAATCTCATTCAGATTATGACTACAAAGACTTGCTCAAGGAATTAAACGAATCAGAAAAGGAACACAAAAAAGATTTGAGGTTATTTCTTGACTTGCTTTGCAAATATAAAATCACAAGCAAAGAAATTGGTTTTGACATGACAACTCCTAAAACAGGATTTGAGGATGATGGAGAATACTTGAATGAAGAAGGATGATGATTGAAATGAATGTTTTTGCTTCCGTATGTGCCTAATTTGGTTTTACCTACAAACCTATTGACGGCACGTTCAGTTCAATTGACATGTATTAAATCAAGAGAATGATTGATTTGTGACCTTTACTTGGATTCTAAACTCTAGTCTAAAGGTAGTCTTCGATACTTTTCCTCTAGGTATTCTTTATCATAATCAGTGAATTTTTTTCTAAGACCTAAAATAACTTCTTCAAAGATTTTTTCTTTTTTTGTCATAATGTAATAGGCAGTTCATTATACATAAAGAGCACTTAGATTCTAATCATTCAACTGGATAATGGAAATGACAACTAGGGCAAACCCACCATTGAGTATCTGACTCTCTAATCTTTTCACATAACACATAACATTTCTCACAAAAGTGGCAATACAACATAGTTCCTAACGGCCTATCAAGTAAATGAACGTGGTTATTTGGAAATCAACACTCGCTTTTTATTCTAGAATTATACACAAAAAGATTTTCCAACTTAGTTTTTCTTAGATTCTTGTTTATGCTTTTTGCGTCTTTTTTGTTTGGCGCCACCGCCAATATTATGCCCACGTGGTAATTTCTTAGTCATATCTATCACTCCCCTATCGTTCATGTATGCCTTTGTAGTTTCTTTTTCTTGTCACTTAGGTTATTTGGATAGTTAGGGTTAGATTCTAAACTCTTTTGATAATAATCAATATGCTTAAGTTCTTAGAAAATGTAATAGATGTTATGGGATTTCTAGACAAATTCAAAAAAACTAAAGACACATCAACTGATTCTGAAAATAGGTCAGCTAGCAAGAAGAGATGAGAGACGAACAGCATCAACTTGACTTGAAAGAAAACTATGAAAGTGACGAAAATTACGAAGAATCTAAAGACTAGTCAATCATACTTAAGTTCATAAAAAATATCTTTTAACGACAATGAACAAAATATGCCCTTGCAAGTGTGGATGTGAACGAAAAATATCCAATGTCTATTACGATACTTGTATCTTTTGTCTACTTGGAGAACATAAAAATGACTCAAACTCTTAATTTGTTCATTTCTTGTCCAATACTCGGTAAACAGTATTTGGCGTGCAAGCCAATGACTCACAATTTCACCCATTTTTGATAAAGTCAGTAATTAAAAGAGAAAGTCAGTATTTCCTAGTCTAAATTATAGTTAAAAAATTATACAGTCACTAAAACATTCACCCATAACTTTTTAATACAATTTTTTATTCATAATTCATTATGAGTTCAGATGCTGAAACCATTTATGAAAGGGTTGCAAAACTTGAAGATGAAATTGCACTACTTAGAAGTGAAGTTGATATCTTGAAAGGAGCTTTAAGAAATAAAATTGCTCGTCATGAGATATCTATGATCAAAAAGGGTCAAGATGTTGATTCCATTATTGATTAATCATTTTTCTTCATACTTCTAATTAATTCTAAAATAAAATCTACGTCTTCTGCATTAGGATTTATTTCTAAATATTTGTTCAAATATTTTAAAGCCTTTTCTGAATTTAGTAATCTTTGTTCTAAAATTCCTTTATCTCTAATATCTTCTGGAGATTCTGGTTCGATTGCTAAAACCATATCAACACAACGTAATGCTTTATCATAAACAAATGATTGAATATATGAATTTTTTAAATTACGAACCATTCTGATAAGAATTTGTTCTGCTTTAACTTCATCAAGAAATTCTGGTTTGAATTCTAATTCTCCTCCAAAATTAACATCTAAAATTTCTTGCAAATCATCAATATCTAATAAACGACCATCATAAAATGGATCTAATATCATTTCTTCATTATATTTTACTAACACATGACCTGGAAATCCAACTATCTTAAGATCTAATCCTACAAATTTTGCAATTTCAGCATATAGAATTGATATTGTTATTGGAAGACCAGTTTTTTTATCTATTACCTCGTTAAGAAAATTATTTTTTGGATTATAGTAATCATCATCATCTCCACTATATCCTAAATTTTCAAAAAGATGTTCGTTTAACATTGAAATTAGATATGTTGGATTTTTAACATCACTAATTGATTCTTTTAATGACATTCCCATTCTATGAATTTTTTTAATGTATTCATCAACTTGTAATTCTGGATACTCTATTAATTGTGAAAATTTAAGGCATTTTTCAATTAAATTGAAATTGGGATTTTTTACAAATGATATCCATTCTGCAACCAGTGGATCAAAATTTTCACTCAATTATTACTAACTCAGTTTTTTTAGGTATAGTTGAGGATCTTTCAATTCTTTTGTATTTGGAGGAATTTCAATCATTTTTTTGAATGTTTTTGTGCCTAATTTTTCATAAATTATTTTTGTAAAGTCTTTCCCCATACTTTTCCTTACTTGATATGATGAGAAATCCGTACCCATGAATGTTGTAAGATAATTTTGAAAATCTTTATCATCTTTTAGAATATTTTCAATTGCAAATGCTGCCATTCCTTCCATTGCTGTAAATGCTGCATGATGTTGTTGTATTGGAACTAACCATTTTTTGTAAATATCTAACAGTTGAGGAATTGCTTCTCCTATTTTTGGATCTATCTCTACGTGGGTGAATGTCATTACATCAGGACCTATTTGTTCAATTAAGAAATGATCTGGATTCAAAAAGAAGAATAGATTGGCTTTTTTTGCAAATGGAAAATCATCTGGAACAGCTTGCAATTGACAATATTCTGAAAGATTGTTAATTGTTTCAGTATCTAATGACAAAATTATTCCTGCTAATTCTTCATTAATTTTATTTACTTCAATAGCAGCATTTTTGTTTACTTGTTGTAGGTTTTCTTGAGCAGCATGAATTAATTCCTCAACAACTGTCATTTTTACAGCACCTAGATATCCTGAATTTACATTATCAAATCTTACGTCATATGGCTCACCTTGCTTATGAAGAATTATTTCTGGATATCTTGATAGGATGAATTTATTCAAATAAATAATTGAATCTAGATAATCTCCATAAGTTGTTGTAATTTTAGAAATGTATTGAATTGCATATGTTGAATATACTAAATACTTGGCTGTATCCTCTTGCATTAATTCTGCTATTCTTGTTTTATCTTCTTTTGCAACTGCATTAAACAATTCTGTAACAAATTCTTTTGATTCTTTATCTGCAAATACTTTTTCCCCTTTCAATCTTTTCAAATCTGTTAACTCTGGAAATTTTAATTCAATATTTTCAGGAATTTTCACATCTAGAAATTCTTCAACTTTATTTTTATATGTGGAAAAAACATCTGTAGCGATACTTTCTAAGTTATTGAATTCCACTTTGCCTTTTAGATCTTCTTTTGCTCTACTTGCTAATTTGATAATCTCTTTTTCTTCATCAATTTCAACTGATAATTGTCCAAATAATGCCTCAGTAAACTCTTGAAATTCTCCCAATTTGATTAAAATTTGGAAATACTACATTTAACATTAACTTGAATTTCCCTTAAAATGAAAAATCTAGTCACAAAAAAGAATAACAATGAAATATACAATTGTCTGTAGTTATCGTATGGCTGCTGCTGTGATAATAATTCCAATTTTAGTCGTTAGTATGGTTGCAATCTCTACTTATCTCGTGTATCAGTTATTTTTGAAAAACTTCTTAGCAAAACGTTCAATTTCTCAAACTCTTGAAAAATATAATATTCAAAAAACCCCTTTTCAAATTATTAAAGAATATCATGAGAATAAAGGTGAAAATTTAACTCATGATGAAATTCAAAAACTTGAAAAAAATTATACTAGAAACGAACCCGAACAATTTCTTGCAATGTATGATGCAATAAGAGAAAATTCTAAGGATAGAAAATAATTTTTTTTAATTTACTTATGGTTGTACTGGAATTTGAATAAATGGTGTTCCACCTTCTCCAACTACTAGAGGAAGTTTACCATCCCATGCTTGTGTCTTTAACCATTCTAAATAATATGGATTTACTGAAAGTGCCTTATTGATAATTGAAATTGCTTCTGCTTCACCTTGTGCCTCTGCAATGTTTGCTGCTGCTAAACCTACTGCTTGGGCTTCTAATTGTCTAGCTTCAACTTCAATTCTAATAAGATCATTTTCTGCTTTTTTGGCCTTTTGTTCTGCTTCTACTTTAGATTCAATTGCTTGTGCAAATAATGGTGAAAATTCGAAATCTGTAATTGAAATTACTTCTGTAGTTACGAAAAATTGGTTTAATCTATCTCTGATTGCATTTTCAATATCTGCCTTAACTAACGGTCTTTTTGTAATTAATTCTTCGGCATTATAATTTGCTGTAACTTGTTTTACTGTTTCTTCAACAGCTGGTCCAATAACTCTATTTTCATAGTCTAATCCGATTTCCTTGTAAAGAAAATTTACTTTCTCATATTCTGGATGATAGTTTACAGTAACTGTAGTTTCTACAGTTTGAAGGTCTTTTGATGCACTTCTAGTCTCTTTATCATATTTTAGAGTACGGACTTCAATTTGTACTACTTCATCTTGGAACGGAACTACAAAATGAATTCCTTCTTGAAGTGGTGGTTCTGTTAAATCTACTGCACTCCATTGTGTAAGTACTCCTCTGTTACCTGATTCTACAATTTTAACTGATGCTCCTGCTACAACTCCAATTATGATTAATAGAATAATAGCGCCCACAACTAATTTGGCTGCACCTACGTTTACTTTAACTGGAGATGATTGATATTTTGACATCTAAAATGGTAGAATTTTTCCTACTATTATACCCATCACTATTCCATTCTTAAACTAGGGAAAAAACTCATCAACAAATTTATCTTATTAATACATCAGACTGGTATGGAAGCAGATTTTTCATGGGTTTATTTGATATTCTTTTTAATGATTCCGTTAGCACGAATTTTGCCACGTGTTTTAAGAAAATTCAAAACCGGTGATTTTGATTCCCAAAATATTTCACAAAGACAATATGGTTCTGATTTTGGTAGATTTGAAAAACAGTCTGATGAGCAATTTGAATCAAATCCTGCTGAATATCAAGAACCTCCAAAATCTTCGAAACCTCAAACCAAAAACATGCTAGTTTTAGGCGAGTTACATAGAGGAGTTAGATTGTTTGAAAATATTCAAAAAAATACCGGTTTGACTACTGAGGAACTTAATTCCATTTTAGAAGATTTAGAAAGTAATGGATTGATGAAAGCCCAGCAAAAATCTGGATTATTTGGTATGAAAACTGAATTAGTCCCTACAGATAAGGGCTTCAAAGAATACTATTCTTAGAATTCGATTCACAAAATTTTTTCATAGAGACCCCCATCTTACGATTTTTAATAATAATCTGTGTGCCGGGGGCGAGTTTCGAACTCGCGACCTCCAGATTATGAGTATTGCCTTAGTTGGAGAACCGTTAGAGTTTACCAATTGAACTGGCACTCTAACCAGGCTGAGCTACCCCGGCATACTATATGGTCGAAAATATGGGAAATTAAATGATTCTACGGTGCTAAATTATGTCCTATTCTTTGATTTTAGTGACATCTGAATTTTATTTTAGATCTTTCCATTCCACATCCTCGTTTTTTACCCAGAGGAATTTCTTTTGTAAGGCTGCTGTGTATAATTTCTCCCATTCTGCTCCCACTTCATCAGTCCATGCTTTGAAAACCCGTGGATCTATGTAATTTCTAAGGGATGTTCCGATTGCATAATCTTTGGTTTTTTCTGATAAATCTAATTGAAGTTCTAATTTTTGTAATCTTTCTTTATGTTTTGATTTTTGTTTCTTGATTTGTTCATTTAGTGTCTTGATTCTTTTTGTTTTACTTTTCTTTTGGATATCTGTTTTTGGTTCCTTTAATTCCACTTTTTTAAGAGTGTCTTGAGTTTTTACCCATGCTTTTTCTTTTTCTAATTTTTTAATAGAATCTCTTTTCTTTTGTAATGTTTGTTCATATGTTTTAGGAATTGTTCTTTTGTGATTGCACATTATTGCAGCCTCCAAGTTTGCTAATTTTGCATGGTATAGTTTTTCATTTGCTGTTTTTGATTTGATTGTGTCATGTTCTAGTAGGTATTTTTTAACAACTGAAGTTGCTAGGTATGTCCTAAACACTTTGGCAGTTAATCCTTTCACAATTCCTGAATAATATTGGTTAACGTGTCTTGATGTAATTCCTTCAAAAATTTCATCTTTTGGTTTTTTCTTTTCTATGAGATTTTTAAGATTTTTATGAAATTGCTCGTCATGACCTTCAGCTACTACTGTTTCTTGCCATCTGACACTATCCTTACCTAGAAAATCAAATTCAATTGTACTTGCTGTAATTTTGATGTGCTCTTTTCGAAGAGTTGTTGCGCCTACGGTATCTGCCTCATCTGGGTCTTTTTCGTCTCCTACCCTCATAGCAGTTCTATAAATCAAATAACATGCAGTTGATATTCTATTAATTTTAGGATCTTTACTTTTCATATCCTTGACGATTCTATCTTTTATCTTTTCAATTTCATTTCCAAGTTTGACTGCTTTTTCATATTTTTCCTTGTCTCTATCTTGTTTGAGTCCTGCAGTATCTGCCAACCATACATATTTTCTTTTTTGTGTAAGAAAGTCCATCCAACTTGCTAACCACATTGAATCATTATCGTGAATAATTTTGCCCCAATTACCTTCTGGCTTTTTTGCATCTTTTCCCATGTTTAGTGTAACATCCTTTGCTGTAACTCTTGGTTTCCATTTACCTCTTAGTGGATGTTCTCCTCTGCCTATGAAAATTCCTGGAGGTTCTGCCATATAGTTTCCAACTTCAACTTCTTTTCCATCCATGATGGCAATTCCGTATTTTATTTTTAATTTTTCACGTAATTCTTTTCTTTTTTTAGCTAGTTCTTTTTTTTCTTCTTTTGTCATCATTTCTTTGAGATCTTTTTCTTTATCTACAATTTTGTATGCATTTGAAAAATCAATGTCTTCATATGATGTTTTTTTAAATTTTGAATCTAATGTTTTGACAAAATCTGCTGTAAAGTTTTTTTGAAAAACCTTGTCTTGTGCATATGGTGTATCTTTTTTCTTTGCCCACTGATATACCATTTCTTCTTGATTTATGTCAAGATCGATAGTATCTCCTTGAATTTTTATTTTAATTCCTTGTTTCTCATATTCCGGAGGAAACAAGATTCCATTATGTTGTAATTTTTTCCATTTCATTTTAGATCTGTGGACTTTGACAAAAACTCGTCCGTATCTGTATATAATTTAAGATAAAGTGATTATCAGCCTGGAAATAGCTCTTTACTCATATATTTTTCAAATTCTAGGTCAGTTTTGGCTTGCTTTGCCTCCATAAACATAGCTGCATCAGTACCCACAATATATCGTGGTAAGATTTCATTACTGTTGATGGCTTTAACTATCACATCTGCAACTTGTGATGGTGGAGTTCCCATTTCAGCCATCATTTTGAGACCTGCTAAAATATGATCAGTTAATTCTTTGTATTTTGGATCTGTTTTTGATTCTGGGATTTTCATTGAATTGAAGAAATTTGTTTTAATTACTCCTGGTTCAATTAGAGTGGTTTTAATTCCAAATTGACCAAGCTCATATCTTAAACATTCACTAAATCCCTCTAAAGCAAATTTTGTACTAATATAGGCTGGCGAACCTGGTAATCCAATTTTTCCAACAACTGAACTGATATTTACAATGGTTCCTGATTTCTGATTTCGCATTATTGGAGAAACTTCTTGAATTATTCTAACAATACTAAAAAAATTTGTATCAAATTGTTTTCTAAAATCATCTAACGTAATGTCTTCAGTACATCCAAACTGACCGTATCCTGCATTATTTACTAAAACATCTAATCTTCCACATTCTGTTGAAATTTCTTTAATTGCTGAAACTATTGATTCTTCTTTATCTACATCTAATTGGATAATTTTTATTTTGAGATCTTCTTTTTTTGCAGCATATTCTAATTCTGCTGATTTTTTTACATCTCTCATACTTGCATATGTTTCATAACCGTCTCTAGCTAGTGCTAATGCTGTTTCTAGTCCAATACCTGATGAACTACCTGTTACAAGAGCAACTTTTTCCATAGTTATGTTATTTTTTTTCTTATATTTATCCCATTTTGATTTTTTTATACTAATGGTTTGTCTCCTTCCATTGGATCAATCAACTCTGTTTTCTCTCCATTGTTGATTCTTTCTAGAATTTCTAATGCTGAATATTTATGTAAAAATTCATTATTGTTTCCGCATCTGTATGAAAATGTACATCTTGGACATCCTGCCTCATTTTTACAAGGGCATTCTTTTACAATATGCATACTTCTTTCTAGTGCTTTTTCAAATCTATCGTATAATGCCTTACTAGCACCACTTCCTCCAATTGCACCATCATAAATGAAAATTAAGCCTGATGTGCCTAAAGAAATTCCTCCTAAATCTTGAGATACTCCTCCTGTAATCATGTTGCTTCCCTCAATTACAACATGTTCTGTTGCATGATATCCACTGGCTTCTGTATATTCTTCATCTTCAGATTTTTCCATGATTTTTAGAGGTCTTGGTGCATGAAATACAATTCCTTTTGTAATAAAGTCGTATTCTAGTGGTGTGTCTAACATCACTTTTTCACCTTGTGCAACTTCTTGCCCTAATTCTATATTCACATAACCATAAACTTTTTTCTCTATGTGCAATTTGCAAAATGCTATTTCAATTCCTCCTGCATTTCTTTTTTCAAATATTGTTTCAATTGTTGGCCATTCTTCTGTTAATGATTTTGTATAGTATGGATAATCTTTTTGTACTCTTTCAATTTTAGCATAATTATTTTTTGGATAATTCAATTCTTTTACTTTGTAGCGTGAACCAGCTAGAAAATAGATTGCATCTTTATGTAATTCTTCTAAAGCAATAGGTAGTATTCTGTCACCTACTTTTTTTTCATTTAGAAAAATATCTATTGATTTACCAATACCTCTAATGCTATAGTCATTTAAAATTGAATTAATTTTTTCAAAATTGGGAACTAATCTATTATTTGATTCTATTAAATTTCCTTCTGTTAAATGATATTCAATCATTTTTTCATGCTCTTTTAATTCATGTTTTGAAATTGGTTTATCACAAGCAATGGCTAGAATTTGAAATTCTTCTACAAATGGATTCTTTGGATCAATGTATGTTTTTTCAATATCTTCAAAATAATCATTAGGATGATTTTTGTAATATTGTGAAATGGGATCATTGCCTAATGCTAAAAATGCATATCCTCTTTGTCCTTTTCTTGCAGCTCTTCCTATTCTTTGAGTCAGTCTGTTTACTGGAATTGTAGATGAAATAACACAATCAACATTTCCAACATCTATGCCTAATTCTAGGGTAGGTGTGCATGAAATTGCTTGTAATTTGTCTTCTTTGAATTGTTTTTCAACTGACATTCTATAATTTGCCATTAATCCTGCTCGATGTACTTTGATGTTGATTTTTTGTTTTTTTGTTTGCATTGCTAGAAGTTCAGCATTCAAATGAGAATTGCTAAAAATCATTGTCTTATGATTTTTATCTGTTAATTTTTTTGTCAATTCTACCATGAGATTTCTCTGAGTTCTAAGTGTTGGAAATATCATCACAAAATCGGTTTCCCCCTTTTTGCCTGAACCCTTTACTAATTGCATTTTTTCTCCAAATAATTGCTCACAAAATGTTTTAGCATCCTCAAGTGTTGCTGATGCGGCAACAAATTGTAATTTATTTTTGCAAATTCGTTTTAGTCTTTTTATGATATAGTGAACATTAGATCCAAAAATTCCTGAATAAACATGTGCTTCGTCTACCACTAAAATCTCTGTTGAATTTAATAAATTTGAAAATTTAGTTTGATGCCATAAATGATAATGTAGAACATCAAAATTGGTAATTATAATTTCTGGTGGTGTATCAATAATTTCTCTTCTTTCTTCTAATTTTGTATCTCCATCAAAAACTTTAACATTAATTTTAATTTTATCTGCAAATTTTTGAATTTTTGGAAATTGATCTCTAGCTAATGCTTTTGTTGGATATACAAAAATTGCAAAAATCTTGCCTTTGTTTGATTCTTTTTTTATTCTTTGAATAACTGGAATTAAAAATGCCTCTGTTTTTCCTGATGCGGTTGGCGCTTCAATAACAATATTTTCTCCAAATACTATTTCTTGTATTGCATCTTCTTGAAATTTATAGAATTGTTTAATTTTTGATTCATTTAGAAAATTTGAAATATTTTCATCTAATCCTAATTCCTCAACTTTGCATCCCATTTTAGGCTCAGAATTCTTTAAAATTTTATAATCAGAAATAAAATCTTTTTTTGAATGCAAAATTTCTTCCAGAAATTTTTCGGGATTTGATTCCCCAATCATTTCATTAATTTCTTTTTTTGTTCTGATTATCCCTTCATCTGCTAATTCATCAGTTAGTTCTTTTTGTTTAACTAATCCTTTGTCAAATCTTGCTAGAAATTCTAGGAATACTTCATCAGGATTTTTTGAAAATTCTAGGATATCTTGAATTCCACATTTACTACACGACACATGCATTTTTTTATTGAATGTTTTTTGAATTTCAATTTTTGATTTACATTTTGGACATGAAAATTTCAAGATCTATTATATTAGAAATATTTGATGATTTATTGTTTAATTTCTTTATTAACCAATGAGATTATTAACCTAGAAACAATCTTTAATTTAAAAATGAAGAAAGTGGAAATAAACAAAATTTACAATGAAAATTGTATTGATGGAATGAAATTAATCCCTAAAAATAGAATTAATCTTGTAATTACTGATCCTCCATTTGCTATTAATTTTAAAGCAAAAAAAGCTAATTACAATAGAACTGCTTCCAGAGTTCTATCTGGATACAATGAAATAAAACCTGAGGACTATTATGATTTCACGTTTTCTTGGATGAGTGAGGTGTTTAGAATTTTAAAAGATTCTGGAAGCATGTATGTTTTTTCAGGTTGGAATAACCTCAAAGATATTTTACGTGCCTTGGATGATGTTGGATTCATTACCATTAATCATATTATCTGGAAATATCAGTTTGGGGTAGTTACAAAAAAGAAGTTTGTCACTTCACATTATCATTGTCTCTATGTTTGTAAAGATGATAAAAAAAGAAAATTTTTTCCTTTTTCTAGATTTAAAAAAGATGACAAATCTGAAGATGGACGAAGTCTTCATTATCGTGATAAAGAGGATGTTTGGGATATTAAAAGAGAATATTGGTCTGGTGATGAAAAGACTCCGACTAAACTTCCTTCAGAAATAATTAAAAAATTATTGGAATATTCTAGTGAAAAAAAAGATATTGTTTTTGATCCTTTTTTGGGTTCTGGACAAACTGCAGTTGTAAGTAAATCTCTTAATCGGCGTTATCTGGGATTTGAAATTGTTCCTGATTATTACAAATTTGCTAAAAAAAGATTAGACAAAAATCTTTATCGAATTAAAAAATCAAAATAATTTTCATTTTTTTTCAGATGTATCCGTTGTTTTTTGACCCATTTTTGCAGATATCTCTTTTTGAATTTCATCATCTGTTTTACCTTCTGTTTTGATACCTGCTGATTTTGCAATCATTTCTAATTTTTCTCTTTCAGTCTCAACTGGTCCTGAAATTTTTGGTACTTCCTCAGTTACTTCTTTCATTTGTTGTTGAATTTCATTTTTGGCGTTGTTGTATTCACTAACAACTTTTCCCATTTTTTTCGCTGCACCTGGAAGCTTTCCTGTTCCTAAAACTAGTACCACTGCAACAAATATGATTATCATCCATTCACTACCACCTATATTTAGTGAATATTCTAACATGTTCAGATATTTTCTAATTTAAAATTAAACGTAATGTTTCAAATTGTGCCTAATCCTTTTTTAATTTTGAATTATTGATCTTCCTGAATTTTCAATGGTTCCAACTTTTTTCTTGATATGATAGCTAATACTGTAATTCCTACTCCAATAATTGAAAATATGATGTATGGTGTCTCGTCTCCAAATGATTGTGTTATTGGTCCACCTATAGTTGGTCCCACTGCCCAACCCAACCCAAAAATTGTTTCATAAGCTCCAATTATTTTTCCAGATATACCTTTTTTTGTTTTGCTTAAAATAATTTCTAAAGTAAGTGGGAAAAATATACTAAATCCAAATCCCATTAAAACCAAAGCAATTCCAAATGTGATAATTGAATCTGCAACAACTGAAATTGCTAATCCTATAGAAACTGCTAATGTGGCTGCAATCAATGTATGGCTTGTTTTCTTTGCAAATTTTCCTGCTAATGCTAGTGAAATTACTCGTGAAATTCCAAATGCAAAAAATAAATACAAAACATCAGTTGCATTCATTCCTTTATCGTTGAGATATGCAGGAAAAATTGTCAGAATAATCCCAAATGATGATGTGCAGAAAATTAGTAATGTAATTACTTCTGGAAATTTTTTCATGTCTTTAATTGCTGAAAAAGAAAATCTTTCGTGATGTACTTTGATTCTCTTTTTTGATGCTAATAATGCTGTAATTATTGCTGCTGCTAAAATGAATGCTGCAATTTGGAATAATATTCTATATGTGATGTCGAGATTTTCTAAAAATGCAGTTCCTAATAGTGGTCCTATCATGAAACCCATCACAAAAAACATTGTAAACCAAGAGATGTTTTTAACTCTGTTTTTCTCTGTACTTTCATTTGAAATAATTGATTCGCATGGTGGCCAGAAAAATGCATGAGCCACTCCTGTCATTATTCTAAATCCTAATAATTCTGGAACTGATTGTGCAATGGATAAAAGATAGATTGATGCTGAATTGATTGCTGCTCCTATTGCTAATAGATATGCATTGTTTATTCTATCTAGTAATATTCCTACAAAAAGTGGAATGAACATGTATGGTACAAAATTTGCTAATCCAATAAGACCTAATTCTGAATATGTTGCACCAATTACATTTTTTGCAAAAATTGGTAATATTGGACCATGAAGCCCATATGAAATACCTATGATTAATCCTGTTAGATTTACTAAGATTAGAACTCTATTCATTTGTATGCCGCAACCATTATTGCGCCACCCATAAGATCTTTTTCAAATTCTACTCGTGAAAATTTTTCTAATAACAATTCTTCTAATTTTTTATTTTGTGGCCATCTTTTGAATGTTCCATAAAGTGTTCCAAATTTTAATCCTAATTTTCCCCCTGCACTAAAAGCAAGAATTGGTAAAATGCATCTTAGATAAAATGCAACCCCTGCTCTGATAAAACTTTCATCTGGTTTACCTAAATCTACAATTACCATTCGTCCCTCTTTTTTCAATACTCGATGAATTTCAGAAATAGCAACTCTCAAATTAATTGCATCTCTTAGTGAATAACCGCATAATACTGCATCAAATTCTTCATCTCTGAATGGAATATGTTCAAAAACTCCATTTGCCATATCTGGAATTTTTTCAAAATGTGAGCCTGTATTTTTGAGCATTGGTACAAGAGGATCATAAAGAGTGATTGAAATTTCTCCGTCTGTTAGTTTTAATGCAGTTTTTGACATGTTTCCAAAACCAGAACCTGCATCTAGAATTTTATTTCCTTTGAGAACTCTTCCTGAAATTCCTCGATTTCTATGTTCTACATCTTTTCCTAATGAAATTATTGAATTTACTTTATCATAAATTGGAATGATTTCACGGAGTACTTCGATTACTTCGCTCCAGTAACTACTTCCTAAACCCATTATCTAAATTCTCCTTATGTCTGATTGAATATTTTTCAAATCTAAAACTTCTATTCGTTTGAAAATTTGGATACATTTTTAGAATAATTTTCTAAATCTGCTTCTGAAACTTTTTCAAAAACTTTTGATTCTGATGAAACTTTGGCCATTTTGACATTCTTAATTTCATCTTTAACTTCATCTTTCAAATTTATACATGCAATAGCTAATGCTGCTGCATCTTCTAAACTCATGTCTGGATTATAATTTTTTTCTAAAAATGAATTGACTTCATCTGCACCTGCACCAATTGCAACTGCTGTGAATTGTACATATGTTCCGCTAGGATCAATTACATAGATTGCTTCTCCTTTCTGATCAATTCCTGCAATAATCATTGAGACTCCGTTTGGACGCACTCCACCATATTGAGTAAATTGATGAGCTGTATCTGCTAAGTATTTTGAAACAGTAGCAATTTCTACTGATTCATCATATGTCATTCTATTTCCTTGTGAGAATGCTCTTGCATTATCCACTTGAACTCGTGCATCTGGAATATATCCTGCTGCTGCAACTCCAATATGATAATCTACTTGAAAAATTTTTTGTGTAATATTTTTAGTTTGTAAAGTTCTTGCTTTTTCTTCTACTGCCATGATTACGCCTTGTTTGGTACTAATGCCAATAGCTAATGTTCCTCTTTTTACCGTCTCAATTGCATATTCGACTTGATAGATTCTACCATCAGGAGAATACATTGTTGGTGTCATGTCGTAACCGCGTGATGCCATCATGATAATACAACTTTATTCCCAGTCAATTTAAGGGTAATTATCTCTCAATTATTTTAGAATTTTTGAAAATCTAAAATCTTAATATTCAATTTTAAACCAAACTTATATAATCTGAATTAGAATACTATCGTTATCATGGTAAAATCTGATCCATTTGCCAATGCAACTAAGCAAGTGAATGATGCTTGTGACATACTTGGAATTAATGATAAGGGCATTCGTGAATATCTTGCAATGCCAAATAAAATGTTGAGAGTTAAAATTCCTGTAAAAATGGATAATGGAAAAATTAGAGTATTTACTGGTTTTAGAAGTCAACACAATAACGATAGAGGTCCATACAAAGGGGGCATTCGTTATTTCACCCCTGAAGGTGGTGTTGAGTATATGGAAAGAGAAGTTATGGCATTATCATCATGGATGACTTGGAAATGTGCAATTGTTGATGTTCCACTAGGTGGAGCAAAAGGTGCTGTTTACGTAAACCCAAAAACTGAAAAACTCAGTGATGGGGAAATGGAAAGATTGACTAGAGGTTTTGCTTACAAAATTGCAGAAATTATTGGACCTGAGAAAGATATTCCTGCACCTGATGTTTATACTACTGGTAGAGAAATGACCCAAATTATGGATACGTTTAGTAAATTAAATGGAAACAAATACTCTCCAGGTGTAATTACTGGAAAACCAATTCCTATGGGTGGTTCTTTAGCAAGAAATGTTGCTACTGGATTGGGTACAGCATATACTGTTAGAGAAGCTGCAAAAACTTTGAAAATAAAATTAAAAGGTGCAAAAGTAATTTTACAAGGATTTGGAAATGCTTCTACTTTTGCTGGTGAATATTTAGAAAAAATGGGTGCAGTTGTAGTTGGAGTCAGTGATTCCAAAGGTTCAATTTTAATTCCTAAAGGTGCCAAAGTAAGTAAAATTTTAGAACACAAAGACAAAACTGGATCAGTTGTAGGATTTACTGGAAGTAAAAAAGTCTCAACTGAAGAATTGCTAACTGCAAAATGTGAAATTTTAATTCCTGGAGCCTTAGAAAATCAAATAACTGCAAAAATTGCTGAAAAATTAAATTGTAAAATTATTGGTGAAGCTGCAAATGGGCCAACATTACCTGAAGCTGATCCTGTAATTGAAAAGAAAAAAATTCTTGTAGTTCCTGATATTTTAGCAAATTCTGGTGGTGTATGTATCTCCTATTTAGAATGGGTTCAAAACAATATGGGATACTATTGGAGTTTTGATGAAGTTGCATCAAAGATGGAAAAAAATATCACACAAGGATTCAAAGATGCATATGCATTATCCAAAAAACACAAAGTTGACATGCGAAAAGCTACCATGGTTTTAGCTGTTGAACGTGTTCTAGAAGCATTTAATCATAAAGGCATTTGGCCATAGTTTGATTATTTTTAATTTCTATAATGTCTGATGTTTTATTAGTACAAAATACTAGAATTGAGGGCTCAGGACATTTAGGTCAATTATTGTCTGATGATGGATTTGATATTACATCAGTTCATGCAAAACATGAAAAAATACCTAAAAGACATTTTTCATTTGCAGTAATCTTGGGAGCTCCAGAAAGTGCAAATGATGATTTACCATATTTAATTGAGGAACGAAAATTAATTAAAAATTATGTTGAAAATTCAATTCCTGTCTTGGGAATTTGTTTGGGTTCTCAATTAATTGCAAAAACTTTTGGATCTTCAGTATATAGGGGTCCGATTACTGAAATTGGATTTTATGATGATTTGACTATTACAAGTAATTCTAAATTATTTGATGGATTCAAAAATCCTTTTTCAGTATTTCATTGGCATGGGGATACTTTTGATTTGCCTTCAGGTGCTACTAGATTAGCCTCATCTGAAAATTATCAAAATCAAGCATTTCAATACAAAAGTGCAATTGGTCTCCAATTTCATCTTGAAGTAAATGAACAAATGGTAAATCTTTGGTTAGATAAAACCGAAGAAAAATTGCATAAAATCCCTCACATAGATCCACAACAAATTCGTTTAGATGTTGATCGAAATATTTCCACTGTTAAATCTAACATGGGAACTTTTTACAAAAATTTTAAATCACAATTTTCGCTTTGACCAAAGTTTAATATATTGAGTTTTGATTTCATCGATCGACTAATGACTGCTGTCAAGAAAATTTTCGATGAAACCATTCAAACCGATCATAAAGTAATTACTGAAGAATTATCAAAATCTATTCTCAAAACTTATGGTGTTAAAGTACCACCTTATGCTTTAGTTACATCAGCTGATGAGGCAGCAAAACAAGCAAAGAAAATTGGTTTCCCACTTGTTATGAAAGTAGTTTCTCCACAAATTTTACACAAAACAGATGTTGGTGGAGTTAAAGTTGGACTCGACAATGTTGCTGATGTTAAAAAAACATTCAATGACATGTTTGGTCGTTTATCTAAAAAGAAAGGAGTAGATGTTAAAGGAATTCTTTTGGAAAAAATGGTTCCAAAAGGTATTGAACTAATTGTAGGTATTCAAAATGATTCTCAATTTGGCCCAATCATAATGGTCGGAATGGGAGGTATTATGACAGAAGTAATGAAAGATGTTGCATTCAGAATGCTTCCAATTACAACTTCTGATGCAAAATCTATGTTAAATGAATTAAAGGGTTCAAAACTTCTCAAAGGTTTCAGAGGAAGTGAACCAATTGATACTAATCTAGTTGCAAAAATGTTAGTTGACATTGGAAAATTAGGTGTTGAGAATGCAGATTACGTTAACAGTATTGACTTTAACCCAGTAATTGTTTATCCAAAATCTCACTTTGTAGTTGATGCAAAAATTATTCTAAATAAAGAGAAAAAGAAAAATTCTATCTCAAAGGAAAAACCAAACATTACCGACATGGAGACATTCTTTACTCCAAAATCTGTAGCACTTGTTGGTGCATCTGCAACCCCTGGTAAAATTGGAAATTCAATTTTAGATAGTTTAGTTAATTATGATTTCAAAGGAAAGGTATATCCAATTAATCCCAAGGCTGACGAAATCTTTGGACAAAAATGCTATCCTTCAGTTGCAGACATTCCAGGAAATGTTGATCTTGTTGTAGTTTCAGTAGATTTGTCAATGACTCCTCCAGTTTTAGAGGATTGTGCAAAGAAAGGTGTTCATAGTGTTGTAATTGTTTCTGGTGGAGGAAAAGAACTTGGTGGAGAAAGAGCAGATTATGAAGCGGAAGTTGCACGTTTATCTAAAAAACATAAAATCAGAATTATTGGTCCTAACTGTATTGGAATGTTCAATGCTGCAAATAGACTTGATTGCGCATTCCAAGGACAAGAAAGAATGTTACGTTCAAAATTAGGTCCTGTTGCATTCTTCTCACAAAGTGGTACCATGGGAATCAGTATGTTAGAATCTGCTGATGTATTTGGATTGTCAAAAATGATCAGTTTTGGTAACCGTTCTGATGTTGATGAAGCAGATATGATTTGGTATGCTGCAAATGATCCTCAAACTAAAGTAATTGGATTATACGTTGAAGGATTTGGTGATGGTAGAAAATTCATTAATGTTGCAAAACGTGTAATGAAAGAGAAAAAGAAACCAATTGTTATTTGGAAGAGTGGTAGAACTGCTGCTGGTGCAAAACAAGCTGCATCTCACACAGGCTCACTTGGTGGTTCAAATGCAATTATTATGGGTGCATTCAAACAAGCAGGAATTATTTCAGTTGAAAGTTATCAAGAATTGGCAGGTGTACTAAAGGCATTAGCATGGCAACCTGCTGCAAAAGGCAATAAAGTTGCAATGACTAGTAATGGTGCTGGTCCAATGATTGGTGGAATTGATCAACTAGAAAAATTCGATCTTACTATTGGAAAATTATCTCCACAAGGAGTCAAGAAATTGAAGGCACACTTCCCACCTGCTGTACCGATTCATAATGGTAATCCTGCAGATGTTGGTGGTGGTGCAACTGCAGAAGATTATAGATTTGTAATTCAACAATTTATGGATGAAAAGAATGTTGATATTGCAATGCCTTGGTTTGTATTCCAAGATGATCCACTTGAAGAAACAATTGTTGAACATTTAGCTGCTTTCCAAAAGAAATCTAAGAAACCATTATTGTGTGGAGGTAATGGTGGTCCATATACTGAAAAGATGATTAAATTAATTGAAAAACATAATGTTCCAGTTTACCAAGACCTCAGAACTTGGGTAGCAGCAGCATCTGCACTCAAACAATGGGGAAAAATTTCTAAAAAATAGATAACATTTAATTCTCGCATGTCTTGACAAATTTTCATGTCACTAGTTACCACATCTACTTCTGATGGCATTTGTACTGTCAAAATCAACAGACCTGACAAACTCAATGCAATGAATACTGATGTTGCAAAAGAACTAATCAAAACTTTTGAAACTCTGAACCATGACGATAATGTCAAAGTTATCGTTTTGACTGGTGAAGGTGAAAAAGCATTTTCTGCAGGAGCTGACATTGAATATATGTCAAAAATTTCTGCAGATGAATCTGTCGAATATGCAAAAACTGGACAACTTGTTACTGCAACTGTAGAGTTGGTTAAACAACCAACAATTGCAGCAATCAATGGATTTGCATTAGGTGGAGGTTGTGAACTTGCAATGTCTTGTGATATTCGAATTGCAGCTGATACTGCCAGATTAGGCCAACCAGAAGTAACAATCGGAATCCCTCCAGGATGGGGCGGAACACAAAGATTAATGAGAATTGTGGGAATAGCAAAGGCAAAAGAACTTGTCTATACTGGAAAAATGATCAAAGCTGATGAGGCAAAGGAAATTGGTTTAGTTAACCAAGTAGTACCTCTTGCATCTTTACAAGAAGAAGCTTTGAAAATGGCACAACAAATTGCTGGATGTTCAACAATGGGTGTTCAGATGTCTAAAGTTGCAATCAATAAAGGAAGAAATGCAGATCTTGATACTGGTCTTTCTATTGAACTCCTTGCTTGGAGAAATTGCTTTACACATCCTGATCGTGAAGAAAGAATGACTGCATTTGTAAATAAATCCAAGAAATAAGCTATTTCAATCTCTTTTTATTTTTATTATATTTTGAGCCTATTTTAATTACTAGTGTGTTGCAGGGGAAAAGCTTATTATAATTTAAAATTGATTTTTGATCATAATGGCAACTGAACAAACACAAAAAATGGTTACAGTTACTGCAAAAGCAGCTGAGAAAATTCATGAATTCATGAAAGAGGAAGCCGAATCACCTGAATACTTACGAGTATATGTTCAAGGTGGTGGTTGTTCTGGATTATCTTATGGAATGGGCTTTGAAAAAGCACCAGAAGAAGATGATTTAGTTCTTGAAGAAAATGGAGTTAAACTCTTAGTTGACAGTTACAGTGTCGATCATTTACAAGGTGCAAACGTTGACTATATTGAAAGCCTAATGGGATCTGGATTTAAAATTAATAATCCAAATGTTACAAAATCCTGTTCATGTGGTCACTCATTTAGTACTGAATAAACTAGTATCATTATTTTCATTTTTTAATATCTTTAGCGTATGCTATATTGAAAATTTACTCTATTTTGCGATACCCTCATATATCCTAGTTTGGAAATGAGAATATAATGATAAAGGAGATGAAGAATTTATGCCTCAATCAGGAATTGTCAAATATCACGTTAAACTTTCCTATGAAGTTGATGGACTCGTTGAAAGAGCAGATATAATCGGAGCCATCTTTGGCCAAACAGAAGGACTGTTAGGCCCAGAGATGAATTTGAATGAACTGCAACGAGTTTCTAAAGTAGGACGTATTGAAGTTATTGCAAAATCAACAGCTAATACTACAAGTGGTAATGCTGTTATTCCAATGAGTACTGACATTGATACTTGTGCATTAATTGCAGCTGGTATAGAAAGTATTGATAAGGTTGGTCCTTTTGATTGTAAATTTGCATTAGATGCAATTGATGATGTACGTGCAGCAAAGAAAGACGATATTGTAAAACGTGCAAAAGAAATCAAACAAAAATGGGCAACTAAAACAGTTAGTGAAGGTGAAACTATGTTAAATGATGTTCACCAAGGTGATTCTGGAAAATTATCAAGTTATGGACCATCTAAATTAACATGCAGTTCTGGAGTCTTTGATTCTAACTGGATTATTTTAGTTGAAGGTAGAGCTGATGTGATTAATCTTTTGAGAGCTGGATATGATAATGTCCTTGCAATTGAAGGTGCAAAAATTGATGAATCAATTAAAGAATTATGCTCAGAAAAAGATACTGTTGTTGCATTTATTGATGGGGATAGAGCCGGTGGTTTTATTCTCAAAGAATTAAAATCTGTTGTAACTCTAGATTATGAATTACAAGCTGACACTGGTGTTGAAGTTGAAGAATTAACCCCTCAAAGATTAGACGAAATTCTACAACCAATTGTTGATGAAATTAAAAATGGTAAACCTGCTCCTGCATTAAAGAGTGAGGATGATAAATCTATTGCAGATGTTGCTTCAAAAATTTTCCCAAATCTTAATGAAACTTTAGAAGCAGTTGCATTAGATGGTGATCAAAATGAAATCTTTAAAGTTCCAATCAGTGAAGTTGTAAGTAAATTATCTTCTCAATCTGGCATCAAATATCTTCTATTGGATGGAATAATCACCAAGAGATTATTAGAAGGCGCTAAAAATGCTGGAATTGAATGTGTTATTGGACATAGAGTTGCAAAATTGACTAACTCTGATGGTATGACACTAAAAACATTTGCTGATTTAGGCGTATCTTAGGATTTTAGATGACTGAACTAAAAATTCAGCACCTTTTAACTCTCTCTTATCTATTATCTAAAGGAGCAAAATACAACTATGTTACAATAACAACTTCTGCATTAGGAAAAAATATCCATAAATCACAACAAGCTGCCTCAAAACATTTGTTAGAATTAGAACAAAACAAATTCATCTCTAGAATAATTAGTGGAAGAAATCTATCTGTAAAAATTACTAATAAGGGGTATTCTGAGATTGTGAAATTATCTTCTATGTTGCAAAAAAGTTTGGATTCTTCTCCTTCCGTTGTTAATCTTCAAGGAACTTTAGTTTCAGGAATGGGTGAAGGAGCTTACTATATGGGATTGAAAGGATATACAAAACAGTTTAAATCAAAAATTGGATATGTTCCATTTCCTGGAACTCTAAATGTTCGTTTAGACAAAAAAATTCATCAAGAAGCAATGAAACAATTTGAAACTCTGGATGGAGTTAAAATTAAAAGTTTTTCTGATGGAAAGCGAACATATGGTTGGGTTAAGTGTTTTTCTGCTAAACTAAATAATTCAATTAAATGTCAATTAATTATTCTTGAACGAACTCATCATGATGAATCCGTAATTGAATTAATTTCCAAAACATGTATTCGTAAAAACACTAAATTGAAAGATGGTTCAAAAATTTCAATAAAAATTGAAATAGATTCTTAGATCCCGTGAATTGATTCCCCGTACTCTTTTTCTATTTTAGAGCTAGAGCTTTCTGGAATAGGTGATTGTAATCTGGCGACTTTTGCATCTAATTTGATTTTTTTACATCCTTCTGTAATGAACTGTTCTTGATGAACTTGATCATATCCTAATGCAATAATTTGTGGTTTAACTAAATTTACTGTTTTAAAAATATCATTTTCTTGTCCAATCAAACATAAATCTACTACAGATAATGAATTAACTAATTCTTGTCTTTGTTCTTGACTGTGAATTGGTCTTCTTTTTTTCATTTTTACAGCTGTATTGTCTGTGGCTACAACCACAACTAAGACATCCCCTAATGCCTTAGCTGCATTCAATGTAGAAATATGACCTGGATGTATGATATCAAATACTCCTCCTGCTAATACTACTCGTAATGACCCCCTACCAATTTCAGTTAATGTCATTTCATCTTG
The DNA here is from genome assembly GCA_044358425.1 of Marine Group I thaumarchaeote. GTDB lineage: Archaea > Thermoproteota > Nitrososphaeria > Nitrososphaerales > Nitrosopumilaceae > Nitrosopumilus. The sequence goes on from CP054849.1 coordinate 334,417, forward strand.
ATTAACTAAATTATCTTGGGTTAGTTTTTCCATTTTTTCAGAAATTTGTTTTTCTGAAATCATATTATTTTGTAAAATTTTCTCTATGGGGTTTTCTCCAGTAATCTCACTTAGATATAATGTTGATAAGATCTTGTTTTCAATTTGTTTCAATGTCTTTTTACCTTTTGACCTACTCTTTAATTTATTGATAATATTACATTTTAAATTCAAGGCCTTTTGCTAATCTTAGTGCATCTACTAACCCATCAGCATACCCAATGCTTAAAATCGCATTCTCATCTCGACCTTCACCTAGAAATATCTCTGCATCCTTAATGTATCGTTCAGCATTATCCAAAATTACTTCAAACTCTTTTTGATTTTTATAAAGTGGTTCAATTTCTTCTAGTGCTTCTCTAACCATTGGAACATATTTTTTCATCATTTGATTTGAAATTTTTTCTGTTTTTTCAGAATTATCAAATGGTTCATCAATACATTTTCCAAATAATTTTAATGCATCTGATTCTGTAAAATGTAGTCTGCCTGGAATGATGATTGTATGTGGTGGTTTTCCAAAATCTGTTTCTTTCAAATTAGATATTTTCCCACAAATAATTGCTTGATCCTTAAAACCTATTCTTGATGCAATAATTGCATAATTTGATTCTGTAATTACATTTCTTGTTTGACCTTGTTCAGTTTCCAATAAACCTTTTAATGCATCTTTAGGATCCAAGAAAAATTTTTTGTCTTGATTATATTCTAACAAAAGCACTGTGTGATTACCTTCAATCAAATTTTTATAAATTACATAATATGGTGTTGTAAGTGATTTCATTTCACTCATTATTGTTGCAATTCTCCCAATTTTGTAAAAATGCAAGCCACATTCTCCAATCATAGATGTCAATGATGATGAAGCATGGATAGAATGTGTTTTAATTTTATTTTCAATTGCTCTTGCTCTTAATTCGATATGTGTTGTTGCAATGTATGGATCCCCATATGCTAATAAAACTACATTTTTTTCTTTTGACATTTCTAAAATTTCATTTCCATCTTCCACTAACCATCTTTTAGCCAGCTTGAATTCACCTTTGATTGAATCTTGAATTTTTTTTAAATCTGATTCACTAATGGGACTAGTAAATTGTTCTAAATACACAATGTCTGCAGTTGAAATTGTTTCTAATCCTTCAATGGGGATTGATTCAAAACCTGATATTCCTAAACCTACAAACGATAACATTATTGCAATTTTTTATCATGTAGCCTTTTTAAATGCTGTAGAGTAGCTTTGAAAATTTCTATTCCTTTAAGATATTCCTCAATTGAAACTTTTTCATCAATTGTATGTGCTTCGTGAGGATCCCCTGGACCATATGTTACAACTGGAATTTCCCACTGATTCCCTAAAACATTCATGTCTCCAGTACCTGTTTTTCGAATTAATGTTGGTCTTGATTTCTCCACTTGCATAATTCCTAAAGTAAATGCTCTTACTAATGATGAATTATGAGGTGCTTCAAATGGTTCAGTCTCATCTAAAATTGAATAAAATGCATCCACTTCTCTTTCTTGAGAGATTTCTTTAACTAGTGTTGCAATTTTTTGTTCAATACTTTTACAATTCATATCTACCGGAATTCTGATGTCAAAAAGAGTTTCACATTCTTTAGGGGTGATGTTGTGACTTGTTCCTCCTTTAATTTCTGTCATTGTCGCTGTTAACAACATTCCTTTTGTTTTGTCTTCTTGATTTGCTTCTAGTTTTTCTTTTAATTCTTTAACAAATATTATTGATTCTTCAATTGCATTTTTTGAAAGCCATGGAGCACTAGCATGAGAACTATCTGCAGCACTAATTTTTAGTTTGATTGCTAATCTTCCTTTGTAAGCAATTGTCACTTGTTTGATTCCACTTGGTTCTCCAAATACTGCATAATCTATATCCATTTTCTTTTTTACAATATTTTTAATTCCTACTGCATTTCCTTCTTCATCCACAGCTCCTACAAAAGTAACAGTTCCTTGATTTTTTTCAATTGATGCAGCCGCAAAAAGCATTGCCATTAATGGTGCTTTGGCATCAGAAGCACCACGACCATAAAGTGAATCTCCTTCTTTTCTGACTTTGACTTTTCCTGGAACTACATCCATGTGTCCACATAACATGATTTTTGGTGAACCTGAACCTTTCTTTGCGATAATATTCCCAACTTCATCAATTTGTATGTCTTCAAATCCTAAATCATCGCATTTATCAGCTAAAAATTCTGCCATTGGTCTTTCGCTAAGTGATGGTGTGTATAGTCGAAGTGCTTTTTCCAGCATTTTTGTTGCAAATTTTGGTGTTACAGTGAAATGGGTGTTCAACTTTATCGTTCTACTTTCATTGCGTAATCCAGCATTAGAGAAGGTATGTCTACATCACATACTCTTACAGTGTTTTTGTATTCTGTTGTATTGTTAACTTCATGAACCACTAACCCTTTTTCTTCACTTTCCATTAAATCTACACCTACAATATCTCCTTGTACAGCTTGTTTTGCTTTGATACACATTTCTTCCATTTCTTGTGTAACTTTGCATGGTTCAGCAATTCCACCTAATGCCATGTTTGTTTTCCAATGTTCTGATTTTCTATATATTGCAGCAACTATTTTGTCTCCTACCATAATTGCTCTGATATCTCTTGGAGGTCTTTTTACAAATTCTTCTAAATAATGAATTTGGTAAATTGGATACATAGTTTCTCTGCTTTCAATAATTCCTTCTGCTGAATCTTTGTCATTTAGTTTTGAAATTAACCTGCCCCAACTGCCAACTGTTGGTTTTATGACTTTTGGATATCCATCTGTTTCTAATGCTTGAATAGCTGCATCTTTTGAAAATGCTACTGTTGCATCTGGTGTTGGAACGCCTGATTTTTTTAGTAACATATGTGTGAATAATTTATTTCCTGCAAAAACTCCTGTGTTTAAACAATTGATTACTTTAACTCCCATTCCTTCAAGAGCTGCTGTTGAATGTAAATTTCTGTAGTAACTAACACATCGTTGAATAACTACTCCGTAATCTTCAGGTTTTTTTTCTAAATCTAAAGCAAGTTTTTTACAATCAACCATCTGTATGTTGATGTCTTTTTTTTTACCTGCTTCTAGTAGAGCTTTTTCTTCCCAACGTATGGAATCGTAAAGAATTGTAACATCAGGATTCACTGGCCCCAATCCTCGCCAACTGTTTGAGCAGGCTTTAGATCAAAACCATCTGAACCTTTTGCTAATTCAAAACTTGCGCCACATTCGGGACATGTTACAATTTCTCCTTCAAGTGCATCACTTGGTATTGAGATATCTGCATCACATTCTTCGCATTTTGACATAATTCTTATTCATTTCTCCTCTTTATTTATCTTCAATAATCTTTTTTTCGAGTCTATCTTCAAGTGGGATTTCTATTAGATCTCCCATTCTAAGATTTTTTAGCCCTGATGCAACTGCTTTTGCACCTACGTCGTCTTTTTCTAATCCTAATAATGACATCAAATAAGCTGCACCTGTTTTTCCTGCTAATTCTCCAAATACAATTCGTCTCCTATTTCCTACAGCTCTTGGTGGGATTGGCTCATATGCTGCTGGATTGCGTAGAATTGCTGCAAGGTGTGTGCCTGCTTTGTGTTTGTATGCAGCTGCACCGACAATTGGTTTTGAATCATACGGTTTGATTTCTGTATAATCTTCAATTAGTTTTGATAAATCCAATAGCATATCTAATCTAAAATCATTTGGTGATTTGTACAAGTAAGTCAATGCGACTGCTACTTCTGCAAGTGGTGGAATTCCTGTTCTTTCACCAATTCCATCAATAGTTGTATGAATTTGATCAACTCCCGCATCACAAGCTGAAAATGCATTTGCAACAGCAAATCCTATATCATTATGTACATGTGCATCTAATGGTACATCTACTACTTCTCTAACTTTTTTTACAAAGTTAAACATTCCAACTGGACGTAAAATTCCCACTGTGTCTGGTAGACTGATTCTATCTACTCCTGCTTCTTCAATTGCTTTACAAACTTTAAGTAAAAATTCTGGTTCTGCTCTGCTACCATCTTCTACTGTAAATCTAATTTTTAATCCATGTGATTTTGCATATTCTACAGTCTCTACAGCTCTTTCTAATGCTTCTTCTCTTGATATTCGAAGTTTATCTTTAAGATGTATGTCTGAAATTCCTAAATATGCTGCACACCATTTTGCATCACAATCTAATGAAATATCGATATCTTGTTTAAGTGCACGACCATGTGAAACTATGTCTGCTGTTAATCCTTGTTTGATAATTGTTTTAGTTGCTTCTTGATGATCTTTAGAGACTACTGGAGAAATTTCAATTTGATCAACTCCAAAATAATCTAACATCCATGCAATCTGAATTCTTTGTTTATTTGTAAATGAAACACCTGGATGTTGTTCACCTTCTCTTAAAGTACTATCTAATACTCTAATTTTTTTTGGATTTTTTTCATATGCATTGTAGATATTTGCATAGTGATTCGGATCTTTCATTACTAAATTCGTTGAACAAAATTGATGATATAAACATATTCGTACTATTTTCGTTGGAAATATTTTTAATTGATCCTAAATTAGTTTTGAATTAAATTTTTGAAACGAAACTCGTTTTACGCAACTTTTCTTAAAATTATTACAGTATTGGTATCTACTACTCCGGAAATTTTTCTTAAAGCATCAATACTGTTATTAATTTCTGCAATACTTGAACCACTCATTATTGTTGTAATATCGTATTGTCCTGTTATTTCATAAACTGTTTTTACTCCTTCTAGTTTAGCAAGTTTTGCTGAAACTTTTGATGTATCTGTAGCAGAATCAACTGATACTAAAACAATTGCACTTGTAACATTATCTTCTCCAATTTCAATTGTAAATTTACTAATTGTTTTACTGTCTACTAAATTTTTAACTCTTCGTCTAACTGCTGATTCTGAAAGTTTGAGTTTTTTTCCAATATCTACAAATGATTCTCTTGAATCTTCTTTAAGATACCCTATTATTTTTTCGTCTATTTTGTCCTTATACATTTCTCTTTTCTTCCTCTTTAGTTAATACAACATCTAAAGCATGTAAAACTTTTGTTACATCCTCTTCTTTAATTACTAAAGGTGGTAATATTCTGAGAATATTTCGTCCTGAATACAACATTAAAACACCTTCTTCAATTAATCCCATCAAAATATCTTTTACTTCGAATTTCATTTCAACTCCAATCATTAGTCCTTTTCCTCTTACTTCTCTAATCATTGTGTGTTTTTCTTTTAATTTTTCTAATCCTTCTCTAAAAATTTCTCCCATTTTTTTGGAATTCTCAATTAATCCATCTTCTGTTAATGATGTTAGTGCTGCAATTCCTGCTGCACAAGATATTGGATTACCTCCAAATGTTGATGAGTGTTCTCCTTTACTTATGGCAGCTAAAATGCCTGGTTTAACTAATGTGGCCCCCATTGGTACTCCTCCTGCAATTCCTTTTGCCAAACATAAGATATCTGGTACTGTATTCCAATGTTCACCTGCCCATAATCGTCCTGTTCTTCCTAATCCTGCTTGAATTTCGTCAAAAACTAATAAGATTCCTTTTTCATCACATAATTTTCTGACTTCTTGTAAAAATCCGTCTGGGGCAACTACAATACCACTTTCACCTTGAATTGGTTCTAAAATAATTAAAGCTGTATCTTCATCAATTGCAGAACGTAGTGAATCCATATCTCCAAATGATGCAAAAGTAACTTTTTCAACTAATGGTGCAAATGCTTTTCTATATTTTGGATTAAATGTTAATGACAATGCTCCAAATGATTTTCCATGATATGATCCTTTCATAGCAACCATTCCTTTCTTTCCAGTAAACTTTCTTGCAAATTTCATTGCAGCTTCAACGGCTTCTGCACCACTGTTGTTTAGATGTACTTGTGTTAATCCTTCAGGAGCTATTTCGATAAGTTTTTTCAAAAATCCTTCCCGTGTTTTATTGTATAATGAACTATGTACTGTAATTATTTTATCAACTTGTTCTTTTATTGCCTTGTTAACTCTTTGATTTTGATGTCCAACTAGTGCAACACCATATCCTCCCATACAATCGATATACTCTTTTCCTTCTGTATCCCATACATGTGCATCCACACCTTTTTCAATTGTAACTGGAAACCTCTGATAGAGATTACCCATATGTTGATCTTCACTCATGTTCAATCACCGTACAATTATCATGTGCAATAGCTGTAGAAATAGGATTCTCTTTTTGACCATTTGCAATAAAAGCTTGTTTTACACCCATATCTAGTGCTTCAGTTGAAGCTAAAATCTTTTTTTCCATACCTGGACCTATTTTAGGTCTAATTTCTTTTGCTTCAGCTAATGTCAATTTTGGAACAACTTTATCTTCCATTAACAGTCCGTCTACGTTTGTTATGAATAATACTTTGTCACTTTTTACACTTCCAGCCACATATGCCGCAGCTCTGTCTCCATCTATGTTAAGAAATTCTGATTCCTCACTAATTGCAATTGGGGAGATAACGGGTGTTAATCCTTTTTCTAATAATGATTTAATAAATTCTGAATTTACATTCTTAATTTTTCCTGTATATCCTCCATCAATTGCTTGTTTTCTGCCTTTTTCGTTCATGATTAGGAGTTTCTTTTTCCTCTCGGCTTCAATGAGTCTTGCATCTACACCTGATAACCCGATGGCATTAATTCCATTTTTTTGAAGCATCTGGACAATTGTTTTATTAATTCTACCTGACATAACCATGGTAAAAATTTCTGCAGTTTCCTTGTCTGTATATCGACTTTTAATCCCACTCGGTGAAGTTACAAATTTTGGTTCTTTTCCCAATTGTTCACATACTTTTGTAACTTCTTTTCCTCCACCATGAACAATTATGATGCCTTCAGTTTCTGCAATTTTTTTAATGTCTGAAATTGTTGATTGATGTAAATCATCTACAACACTTCCACCAATTTTAATCGTAATCATTTCTAAACCGGAGTTAATGGAGTATATCTTAGTCCACTCATTTCATCAAAACCACACATAACATTCATGTTTTGAATTGCAGAACCTGCTGCGCCTTTCATTAAATTATCTGATGCTGACAAAGCAATTAATCTATTATTATCTTCATCCAAATCAAATCCAATATCACAAAAGTTTGAACCTACTAAGAATTTTGGATCTGGGAATTTGTAAAGTCCTTTTTTATCTCTAATTAATCTGATAAATTTTTCATCACCATAAGCTTCACGATATATTTTCCATAATTCTTTTTGTTCCATATCTTTTTTCAAAAATGTATGATTTGTACATAAAATTCCTCTAACAACATCTACTGCATGTGGACTCATTGATACTTTGATTTTGCTTCCTGCAATTTCACTTAACTCTTGTTCAATTTCACCTGTGTGTCTGTGTTTTGCTGGTTTGTATGGTCTGATTACTCCTGCACGCATTGCATGTGCTGTTCCTGAACCTGAACCTGCACCAGATGATCCAATTTTTGAATCTACAATTATGTGATTTGTATCAATAAGGTCATTTTTAATTAATGGTGCAAGTGCTAGTGTTGATGTTACTGCCATACATCCTGGACAAGAAACAAGTTGTGCTTTTTTAATTTCTTCTCTATGTAATTCTGGAACGCCAAAAACTGACTTTTCTAAATAATCTGGATGTGGGTGTGTCCAACCATACCACTTATCATATGCTTCTTGATTATGTAATCTATAATCTGCACTTAAGTCGATAATCTTGATTCCTCTATCGTATAATGCTTTTACAATTTCTGTTGCAGTTCCATGGGGTACTGCTGTGAATACTAAATCACAATTATCAGTTAATTTATCGTAATCTAATTCTGAAAAGGTTAGATCTGTGAATCCTTTCAAACTAGGTTGAACTCTGTGTAGATATTCACCAACATGTTGTCTTGAAGTTACTGTAGTGATCTCAACCTCAGGGTGGTTGACAAGCAGACGAAGTGTTTCTCCTCCTACATATCCTGATGCGCCTACAACTCCTACTTTCATGATAAATCTCATCAAAAGTAGTATAATTTATCTTGTTATATTGAACCTTGATTGTTGAATTTTTTTATTTAAACAGAGGCTATATCTGGAAAAAATTTAATCTTATTTCACAAAATTTCTATTTTTAAAATAAATTTATAGGAAGTCTGACAAATATGCTCTTATGGTTGAGATTGGTCGTCCTGTGAAAGATATTGAAATTGATTCAAATACTTCAATTGAAAAAATCTTTGAAGAATTATCTCAATCTGGTGGTTTTGAATCTGTGAATCTTTCAGATGGATTGGATATTTTAAGTAAAATGATTTCTGATGAAAAATGTTTGAAATTTGTTTCATTTGTAGGTGCAGTTGTTTCAACCGGACTAAGAGGAATAATAAAAGATATGATCAAAAACAAATGGTTTGATGTAGCAATTACAACATGTGGTGCATTAGATCATGATATTGCAAAACATTTCTCAAAATATCATGAAGGTTCATTCACAATGGATGATAATGAATTGGCTGATCAAAATATTCATCGATTAGGTAATGTCTTAGTACCCATGGATAACTATGGCCCACTTATTGAAGAAAAAATGCAATCATTTCTTGAAGAAGAATACAACAATGGTGTAAAAGAAATGTCAACTGCAGAAATTTGTAAAATGATTGGAAAACATATGGGTGAGGATTCTTTTCTTTACTGGGCATACAAAAATGACATTAGTGTAGTAGTACCTGGAATTATGGATGGTGCAGTTGGAAGTCAAATCTGGATGTTTACACAAAATCACAGTGATTTTAAATTAAATTTAGTTGGAGATGCAAATTTACTTTCAGGTTATATTTTCAAAGCAGAAAAATCTGGAGCATTTATGATTGGTGGTGGAATTTCAAAACATCATACTTTGTGGTGGAATCAATATCGAGAAGGATTAGATTATGCATTCTATATTACAACCGCACAAGAATTTGATGGCAGTTTAAGTGGAGCATTAGTTAGAGAGGCAATTTCATGGGGAAAGGTTACAAAAATTGCACGACAAGCTACATTGCATGCAGAAGTAACAACAATTTTGCCCTTCATTTATTCTGCATTATTATCAAAATTAAAAAAGAATTAATGATTTTTTATATTTTTTATTTTTGAATTTTTTAAGATTAATGATATTTTTTAATGCAACTTTTTATTCTTACATTTGGAAATAATTGTGACTATTATGTTTCCTAAAACTATCTTAACTTCTATTTTTCTATTTGTAATTGCTGGATTGTTGGAAATTGGTGGTGGTTACCTTGTTTGGTTGTGGTTAAGACATGACTTTAGTTGGATGTTGGGTGCATTAGGTGGATTTGTCTTATTTCTTTACGGTGTAGTTCCGACATTTCAAAAAACTCATTTTCATAGGATCTATGCTGCATACGGTGGTGTGTTTATTGTAATGTCTGTTTTTTGGGGATGGTTAATTGATGGAATAATCCCTGACCAATATGAAATAATTGGAACAATAATTGCGGTAATTGGAATTTTAATAATTTTCTATATTCCTAGAAAAGGAGAAAAAATTTGATTGACACAGTAAGTTCTTTGGGACTTTTCTTTTTTGCAGCTTTATTGGAAATAACTGGTGGATATTTGATTTGGAGATGGTTAAAAAATCATCAGGGAAAAATTCTTGGATTAGTTGGGGGATTAATTTTATTTTCATATGGTATAATCATGACTTTTCAGCCTGAAAATTTTGGAAAAGTATATGCTGCATACGGTGGATTTTTTGTGATATCCTCTTTATTTTGGGGTTATTGGATAGATAAGAAAAAACCTGATAAATTTGAAATCATTGGTTCTATTGTAGTTTTGATTGGCATTGCAGTAATGTTTTATTTTCCTAGATGATTTTATTTTTTAAAATATTTTATGTATGACTAAATTATTTTCTGGCATAATCTAAAGCAAATTCAATCATTTCTCTTGGTATATTTCTTTTAGCAACTTTTGCTAATCCTTTGAATTCTACTGTATTGTTAACTTCGTGAACTACTATTCCTTTTTCTTCATCCTCCATCATATCTATTCCTAAAATTCCTCCTCCCATAGCTTTTGATGCTTTAATTGCCATCTCTTCCATTTCTTTTGTAATCTCACAAATTTCAGGGTCTGCACCTAAAGCAATATTTGTTTTAAATCCTCCTGATGATTTTCTATACATTCCTGCAATTGGTTGATCACCTACTGTAATTATTCTGATATCTCTTGGAGGTCTTTTTACAACTTCTTGTAAATAATAAATTCTATCATGTGGACTATCAGTGATTTCTCTTACTTCTACAATTCCGTCCATTGTATCTTTATCTTTAATTGGCATTACCCCTCTTCCCCAACTACCAATTACTGGTTTGATAACTAATGGATATCCTACACTTTCTAAATTCTCAGATGCACTTTCACTTGAAAATGAAAAATATGTTTTAGGTGTTGGGATATTATTTTTTTTCAATAATAGTGTCATGAACATTTTGTTTCCACAAATACTTGCAACATCAAATTTGTTTAATACTGGAATGTCTAAAAATTCTAAAGCTGATGTAAAATGAAGACCTCGGAAATAACTAACACATCTCTCTAAAACTACGTCGCCTAAATCTAAATCCTCTTTTTTAGTATCTGTATTGATTTGTGTAATTTTGGCATCCAACATTTCTGTGGAATGTCCTAATTCGGCGGCTTCCTTTTGGAGCATTTTTTCTTCCGTTCTTAAACGGTCAAAAACAATGCTGATTTTTGACATTACTCTCCCCAGTCTTCGCCTACGCTTTCTGCTTCTTTGAGCTCAATGTTTGATCCTTCTTTTTTAGAAATCTCATAATCAGCTCCACAATCAGCACAAGAGACTATTTCTCCTACTGCGGCATCTTCTGGGATATTGAGTTTTGCGTCACATTCTGGACAGTTCATGTTTTTGATTTCCTTTTCTTTTGTAATTTATTAGCTTCCGTTGATTGAATTCCCCATAATTCAACGAATCCTTTGGCTAATCTTTGGTCAAATGTGGATTCTACCCCGTAAGTAGCAATATCGTGACTGTACAATGAATTTTTTGATTTTCTTCCCACTACTCTTAAACTTCCTTTATATAATTTCAATTTGACAGTACCTGAAACTGGTTTTTGTGATTTTTCAATAAAACCATCTAGATCTGTTTTAAGTGGATCTTGCCAAAGTCCTGAATACACTAAATGAGACCATTCATCGTCAATAATTGATTTAAATTTATTTTCATGTTTTGTATGTACCATTTTTTCTAAATCTGCGTGTGCTTCAATTAGACAAGTGGCTGCTGGTGTTTCATAGACTTCACGTGATTTAATTCCTACAACTCTATCTTCAATATGATCTATTATTCCAACACCTGCTGCACCAGCTTTTTTGTTTATGTATTCAATTATTTTTTGAGAACCTTTTACTTTCCCATCAACTTCTATTGGTACTCCTTTATCGAATTTAATTTCTAAGTAAGTTGGTTTGTCTGGCAAGTCTTTTGTTTTAACCCAAATGAAAGCATCGTCTGGTGGTTCGTTATATGGATCTTCTAAAACTCCTCCTTCAATTGCACGTCCCCATAAATTCTGATCAATACTAAATTTTTTAGCAACTGAATCAATTTCAATTCCATGTTTATTTGCAAATTTTAATTCTGTATCTCTATCTAAATTTTTATCACGAATTGGTGCAATAATTGGAAGATCCGAACCTGAACGTAATGTAATGTCAAAACGTACTTGATCATTTCCTTTACCTGAACAACCGTGTGCTAATGAAGTAACTTTTTCTTTTTTTGCAATATCTAAAACTTTTTCTGCAATTAATGGTCTTGCAAGAGCTGTTGCTAAACAATATTTTTTTTGATAAAGTGCATTTGCTTTAATTGCTGGGAATATGTAATCATCAACAAATTCTTTTCTTGCGTCAATATTGTAGTGTTTTTTAACTCCTAATTTTTTTGCTTTTGTTGCAATTTTTTTTGCATCATCGCCTTGACCTACATCCACAGTAACTGTGATTACATCCATGTCGTGTTCTTCTTGCAAGTATTTCACAACAACTGATGTATCCAATCCTCCTGAGAATGCTAAAATTCCTTTTTGAGTCATAAAACAATATTTCCGTAGCATTTTGGAATTTATCTTTTGTGTTGTGCTCATTTTTTTGTTTTTTTACAAAAAATTACGACTAGCTTGAGCTAAAATTCGATGATTATTTAACCGCCGAATATAACGCTGTTTTATGTCCGTTAAAATGATACTGTCAGTAGGCATTGCAGTAATTATACTAGGTTCTATTGCAGCAATCATATTAAATTCAAATGAAAAATTAAATGAAAATAATCTAAGAATTGCATATTTTCCAAATGTTGGACATGTTATTCCCATAGTAGGAATTGAAAAAGGATTTTTCTTAGAAAAAATTGATTCTGATACTGAAATTGAAAGTAGAATTTTTGATAGTGGACCACAAGTAATTGAATCACTTTTTGCAAATTCTGTAGATATCGCATATGTTGGACCTGGACCTGCAATTAATGGATTCTTAAATTCTGAAAATAAAAATATTAAAATTTTATCTGGTGCTGCTAGTGGTGGTGCAAGTTTCATTGTACACCCTAATTCTGAAATAAATTCTGCATCTGACTTTGTTGGTAAAAAAATTGCTGCACCACAAATTGGAAATACTCAGGATGTTTCTTTGCGACATTATTTATCTGAAAATAATTTGAAACCCGCTGAAAAAGGTGGTTCTGTAGTAGTTTATAATATTTCAAATCCTGACATTTACACATTATTTGTTAAAGGTGAAATTGATGGTGCATGGGTTGCAGAACCTTGGGCAACAATTTTAGAAACTGAATTGGGTGGAAATAGATTATTTTTTGAAGAAGATTTATGGCCTAACAAACAATTTGCATCAGTTTTACTAATTGTAAATTCCAATTATGCAGAAAAAAACCCAGAAATAATATCTAATTTTCTATTATCACATCAACAAACAGTAAATTGGATTAATAACAATCCTATTGAAACTAGAAATATTTTTAACAGTTTTTTAAAATCTCATTTGGGTCAATCTTTATCTGACAATGTTGTTGACATTTCATTATCTAATCTTGAAATTACATCCGACCCTGTAAGTAATTCTGTTTATTCTTTTGCTGAAAAAGCTGATGCTTTAGGATATTTGGGAAGAAATGGATATGATTTATCTGAAATTTTTTACACTATTGATTCAAATTCTCACTCTGGAGAGGATACGTAGATGACCAAATTAGAGGCAAAAAATATTGTAAAATATTTTAGCCATGATTCTCATAAACTAACAGCACTAGGAGGTGTAAATTTAAAAATTGAATCTGGTGATTTTGTATGTTTAGTTGGACCTTCGGGCTGTGGAAAATCTACTTTTTTACGAATAGTTGCTGGATTGGAAAAACCTGATGATGGTCAAATAATTTTTGATGGTCATCCTGTCAGTGAAACCGGACCTGAAAGAATCATGGTCTTTCAAGAGGGTGCATTGTTTCCTTGGTTGAAGGTTCAAGACAATGTTGAATTTGGATTGAAAATGGCTGGAATTTCAAAAGAAGAACGTGCAAAAATATCTCACAGATATCTTGATATGATGCAATTGACAAAATTCGCAGATTCATATACTTATCAACTTTCAACTGGAATGAAACAACGTGTAGCTATTGCTAGAGCTCTTGTTATGGATCCTGATGTTTTACTTATGGATGAACCTTTTGCAGCCCTTGATGCGCAAACTCGAGATTTGTTATTAGTTGAAATGCAATTAATTTGGGAAAAAACAAAAAAAACTATTTTATTTGTTACACATAATGTTGCAGAAGCTGCCGTTCTTGGAACTAAAGTTGCAGTATTCAGCAATAGACCATCTGTAATTAAAAAAGAATTCAAAAATGATTTTCCTAGACCTAGAACAGCTGAAGATGAATCATTGACAAAATTTCAACAAGATATTTTACTAGAATTGCGACCTGAGGTAAAGAAAAACATCGAGTGATAATTATGGCAAAAAATTTTACTCCTCATAGAATTGCATTTTACGTTGGAATTATTGTTTTATGGCAAGTAATTGCTATGGCTGGAATATGGCCTGATAATATTTTTCCTTCACCATATGAAGTAGCTGAAGATTTGTTTTATGGTGGTGCAGATGGAAGTTTGTTTTATGGTATTGCTACTAGTATGTGGAGATTATCCATTGGATTAGCAATTGCAATAGCTGGTGGAATTGTTTTAGGAATTTTTATGGCAAGAATTGAAGTAATTAACCAGACAGTAGGTTCCCTAGTTTTGGGATTACAATCTATTCCTTCAATCGCTTGGGTACCATTAGGTATTCTTTGGTTTGGTTTAACTGATGGTGGAATAATTTTTGTTACTGCAATTGGAGCCATTTTTGCTGTTACCATTAACACGTATACCGGAGTCAAGAATATTGATCCTCATTTTATCGAGGCTGCAAGAAATATGGGTGCTAAAGGAACTCAATTAGTTACTTCTGTGCTCATTCCTGCTGCTTTTCCGTACATGATTTCTGGATTTAAACAAGGTTGGGCTTTTGCATGGAGGGGAGTGATAGGAGCTGAAATTTTATTCTCCTTTTTGGGATTGGGATTTTTACTCAATGCTGGACGTTCACTCAATGATGTATCTCAAGTAATTGGAATAATGGTTGTCATTATGTTAATTGGTTTGATCATTGATGGAGTGATCTTCAAACGTTTAGAAAATAAAGTAATGTCTCGATGGGGATTACGATAAATCCTATTTACCAATTTTTAATGAAACCAAAAATGCACCAATTATTATTATGATTGCAAAATACATTACAGCAACATAGTCAAACATGAATGCAATACTTCCTGCAATGATTGGCCCTATTACCGTTGAAATTGATAGTGTTGAACTAAATATGCCCGTTGATGTTGAACGTGGATTGTTTTCCATTAGGTGAAAGTTTCCTCCAATAAACAAAAATGCCCATGTTGCACCAACCAATGACATGAATGGCATTGCCATCCACCATTCTGTAACAAATGATAATCCAATAAAGACAAAAGTTGTAAACCCAATTCCTATTTTGAATTTTGTAATATTTGAAAGATGAATTTTACTTGCCATTACATTCATCAAGATAAATGCTGTCAGTGTATTGGCAACATACACTATAGAAATATGGTACAAATCACCTCCCCACCTTTCAACAATCATTATTGGAAGAATTGTCCATACAGCTGCAGCACCAATATGTCTTAGTAATAATGATAAAAATAGGAATTTATTTTTTAAAATAACTAGTTTTGTTGTTCCCGGTTCAATCTCTTTTTTTTGTTCTGGGTTTGGAAGTTTGATTGTAAAAATCAAACCAATTACAAATGATGCTGCACTGATTAAGAAAATTAATCTAAGATCACTTGCTATTCCAGCTGCAGCTATTCCTGCTAACCACCCTAAAGCATGAAATGAAATGACTGTTGCTGCTCTTTTTTTGTCAATATTTGCTTCATATGTGTACGCAATCATTGCTGGAATCATTATTCCACTTGCTATTCCAGCAGCAATTCTTACTAGGAATAATAAAGTTAGATCATCGGCAAAATAATGCAATCCAAATGCTATGGCGCATCCTATGAATCCAATTCTGATAAATTTGAGTCTAGTTCCTTTCTTATCTGAATATCTTCCAAAATAAATTTCTGACAGAATTTGTGCAAAACTAAATGAGGCTATCAATAACCCAATTTCAAAAATGGAATCTGTAACTCCTTTTCCAATAATTGGCATGAATACAAATACAATGGAAATTCCTGCATGTTGAAAAAATGTAGCAATACGAACTAAGTTGTTAATCTGTAACTTTGACATAAATATACAAAAATTCCATTTTCACCTAATTTCAACATACGTGTACATTTGAGTCTAGTTCCTTTCTTTATCTGAAAAGAGTTAAACTGTCCAAGTATTTTTTAAAATTATTGACTGAAAAAGAATCTTTCTTAGATGCATTAAAAAATAGAATTTTACTCTTTGATGGAGCTATGGGAACTGAAATTCAAAAATATGATCCTGCCCCTGAAGATTTTCCAAATAATCAAGATGGATTTAACGATGGTTTGATTTTAACTCATCCTGATTGGATAAAACAAATTCATCGAAATTATTTAGATGCTGGTGCTGATTGTATTGAAACAAATTCTTTCGGTTCTAACAAAATAAAATTAGATGAATATGGTTTTGGTGATCAAACGGTTGATTTCAATAAAAAAATTGCTTTACTTGCATCTGAAGTTTGTGCTGAATACTCTGACACTCCCAGATATGTAATTGGCTCCATGGGTCCAACTGGATATTTACCAAGTTCTGATGATCCTGATTTAGGCCAAAAACCTCTTGATGAAATCCGTGAAGCTTTTGAATTACAAGCTGAAGGATTAATTCTTGGTGGTGTAGATGCATTGTTAATTGAAACAAGTCAGGATATTTTGGAAGTCAAATTAGTAATTGAGGCATGTCATAATGCAATGTCTAAAACTGGAAAGAAGGTTGCAATTATTTCTAATACTACACTTGATCAATATGGAAAAATGTTACTTGGTACTAACATTCAATCTGCATACACCACCGTATCTGATATGGGGATTGATGTTTTTGGATTAAATTGCTCTACTGGTCCTATTGAAATGAACCCTAGTGTTCAATGGCTAGATGAACAAAATGAACATAATCTTTTGGTAGTTCCAAATGCTGGGATGCCTGAAAATCAAGGAGGTAAAGCTGTTTACAAAATGACTCCTGAAAAAATGGCTGATGCCTTGGGTGATTTTATTGATCAATACAACAAAGTAAGAATAATTGGCGGATGCTGCGGCACAAATCCTGAACATATTCAGTCTTTACGAAAAATTATTGACGAAAAAGCCAGTTCTATCAAGGGTTAAGTATTTAGAAAAACTGATGTGATTTTAGAGTATGACTGTTCCAAGAGTAAGTTCTGCATTAAAAGCAGTTGATCTTAAACAAATCCCTGCACCTTTGATTATTGGAGAACGAATAAACACTCAAGGCTCTAGAAAAGCCAAAAAATTGGTTCTTGCTGATGATTTTGATGGTTTAGTTGACTTGGCACGAATTCAAGCTGAAGATGGTGCACATTGTTTGGATGTTTGTGTTGCTACAACTGAACGCTCGGATGAGCGTGAATTTATGTTAACTTTGGTCAAAAAATTAAGTTTAGAAATAGATGCTCCTTTAGTAATTGATTCAACTGATCCAGAAGTAATTGCAT
The DNA here is from genome assembly GCA_044358425.1 of Marine Group I thaumarchaeote. Taxonomy (GTDB): domain Archaea; phylum Thermoproteota; class Nitrososphaeria; order Nitrososphaerales; family Nitrosopumilaceae; genus Nitrosopumilus. Next base: position 351,873 of record CP054849.1, read on the forward strand.
CTTCTGTTAATCAAATTCCTGGCAGACCCATTATCAATTCTATTAATTTAGAGGGTGATGGTAGTAGATTTGAAAAACTAGCTCCAGTAATGGCAAAGTATGGACTACCTGCAATAGCTTTATGCATCGGTCCTAATGGAATGGCAAAAACTCCTCAACAAAAACTAGATACTGCGGAATTACTTTATGAAACCGGTAAAAATTATGGATTAAAAATTGAACAATTTATTTTTGATGTACTTACATTTACTTTAGCAACTGGTGAGGATGAATTTCTTGATGCTGGTAAAAATACTTTGGAAGGAATAGGTCTTGTAAAAGAAAAATTTCCCAATTGTTTTACTACTTTGGGATTAAGTAACATTAGTTTTGGATTAATGCCTTATGCTAGAAAAATTGTTAATTCTGTATTTTTACATCATGCAGTTAAAGTAGGATTGGATTCTGCAATAGTAAATGCTAAAGAAATTATTCCATATGGTGAAATTGATTCTAAAGAAAAAAAACTAGCTGAGGATTTAATTTTTAATACTCATCCCGATGCTTTATCTGAATTAATTTCTTATTTTGAAAAGGCAGGACCTCAAACCAGTAATAATGTAAAAAAAGTTGATGTTGATCCTTCGTGGCCTCCTGGGAAACGAGCTAATTTCAGAATTGTAAATAGACTCAAAGATGGAATTCAAAATGATGTTGTTTGTGCAATTGCTGATAAACTTGGAAAAACTGACTTAATTTTAGACAATGATGGAATATTGAGCCTAGATCTTCCTAAAGATGTGACTCATGCTGGAGCTATCAAGACTCTCAATGAAGATTTACTGCCTGCAATGAAAGAAGTAGGTGATAAGTTTGGAGCAGGCGAATTAATTTTACCATTTGTTTTAAAATCTGCTGAATGTATGAAAGCCTCTGTTGGGGAACTTGAAAAATATCTAGTAAAGGAAGAAGGAACTAGTAAGGGTAAACTTGTTTTAGGAACAGTTTATGGTGACGTTCATGATATTGGAAAAAATTTGGTTAAAACAATTTTTCAAAATAATGGATATTCTGTATATGATTTAGGAAAACAAGTTCCGCTTCAAAAATTCTTAGAAAAAATTGATGAAGTAAAACCTGATGCTATCGGCTTATCTGCATTATTGGTTTCAACTTCTAAACAAATGCAATTTTTTGTTGAACATGCTAGAAAAAATAACATGACTGTTCCAATTCTTTGTGGCGGAGCTGCAATTAACAGTAATTACATTAATCGAATCGCTAAGGATGGCGGAATTTATGATCCTGGTGTGTTTTATTGTAATACGATGTTTGAAGGCCTAAAAACTATGGATGCCTTAATTTCTGATGACAAACCAAAACTTTTGGAAGAATGGAAGACAAAATTAGAAAATTGGAAGGAGAAATCAAACACTGATGTTGATCCATCCACTCTTCCAAGAAGTAACGTTCAACCTGTAACTCCCCCTACTCCAAAAATAATTGGTCAACCAATTCGTTTGAAATTGGATCAAATCAATATGGCGGAGGTTTGGACAATGATTGATAAAAAATCTCTATTCAAATTATCTTGGGGATTGCGTGGAAAAGCAGGTTCTGAATCCGAAGAAGAACATGAACAATTACTTACTGAATGGAAAATGAAATTACTGCGAGATAAATTAATTGAACCTGAAATTGTGTATGGATATTTCAAATGTCATAATAATGGACAAAAATTATTGGTTGAAAATCCTTCTGGAGATGATGTTGAATTTGATTTTCCGCGCTCTACTCGCCCTGAACATCTGTGTTTGACTGATTATTTTGGAGATGATGATATTGTTGCATTTCAATCTGTAACTGTTGGAACAAAGGTTGCTGATGTCCTTGAAAAATGGAATGATGAGGATAAATACTCTGATGCCTACTATCTTCATGGACTAGCTGTTGAATTAGCAGAAGCTTTAGCACAATGGGTTAATGTAAAAATTAAATCTGAATTAGAGTTAGATAAAGGCGGTTTGAGATATAGTTGGGGATTTCCTAGTTGTCCTGATGTGTCTCAACATCATTTAGTATGGAAATTATTACAACCTGAGAAATCTGGAATGACTATTACTGAATCTGGCCAAATAATTCCTGAGCAATCCACTGCAGCTATTGTTATTCATCATCCAAATGCACAATATTTTGTAATTTAGTTACCAGTTTTTTTCTAAATACTCTCTTAATCCATTAAAATCGTTTGGTGATGTAATTAGAATATCTTTTGTAATTTTGTATGTTTCAGTTACTAATTTATGAAATTCATTATTGTATTCCTCTAAATTCAATCCCAAAAAATCTGCTGATTTTTGATTTTTTTCTGATGGAAATAATATAATTGGAATAATAGAAAATTCTTTTAGATTATCTGACAGATTTTGAACTTGTTGAATATTTTGAATTACTTGAGTCATGAATCCTTTGGGATTTGCTTTAATTTTTTTTCCAATTTTTAGGAAATTTGGTTTATTTGATATTGAAAGATACAAATCAATTTTTGTTCCATATTTTTTTTTCAAATTTGATACTACTGCACTGGGAATTAAGCCTAAATCTTGTGATTTTGACTGTGATGGATCACCCATAAGTATCAAAATTCCTTCAATATTTGTAACAATACAGGTTTCTACAAATTTTTTAATTTCTTCCTCATTTTTGTCTCTGACTCTTAGGCTTACTGTAATTGGATGATTTGGTATTTCTTTTTTCAAAATTTTTCCAACTTCTAATGGCGATACTCTTTCATGTCCTAACACATTTTCAGTTAAGTGAATTGCGTCACATTTTTTAGATATTGTTTTAATTTTTTCTACAAATTTTTCAATAGATTCATCCTTGTTGATATTTGGTAAAATTTTAGGTGGATTTGCTTCATATCTAATCGTCATATTTTCATTTTTTCAATACTTGGTTAAAACCTTTGAATACTAAAACCTCTGTATAATTGTAGGAAAATATTATGCATTTTGATAAATTAAAATCTATTTTATCTACTCCCATAAACCCAGAAATTCAATCTGACATGGATTACAGATTAGCTGCTGTTTTAGTTATAATTTATGGTAAAACTCCGCTAATCATTATGACTGAAAAACCAAAAAGTATGAAATTTCATGCCGGCGAAATTTCATTTCCTGGTGGAAAACTGGACACAAATGATTCTAATCTTTTGGATACTGCATTACGTGAAACAAGCGAAGAAATTGGATTAAATGTCTCAAAAAATGAGATAGTTGGTCAATTAAATCCTGTCAAGACTCTGACTACTGGATTTCTAATTTTGCCATTTGTTTGTATGTTGGAACAAATCCCGCCTCTTGTAACTAATTCTGAAGTTAAGAAAATTCTTCATATTCCATTAAGCCCATTTCTACAAACTGTTGCAAAAGATTGCGATCCTAGTCATAACTTAATGAATGAAATGTACACCTTTGAGTATCAAAAACAGATTGTTTGGGGTGCTTCTGCTAGAATATTAAAACAAATTGAGAATACACTGAGATTCATTTAAAAAGAGCTCTTCGTGCCTGAAAAACTATGGCTGCACGCAAGTCCTCTCCAAGAAAAATTCGTCTGCTAAAAAAAACAAAGCAGGCTACTGCAGTACCAGCTTGGATTATACTAAAAACTAACAGAACAGTTAGAACTAATCCAAAACGTAGAGCTTGGAGATCAACTGATGTGGAGGTTGGATAATTGTCACAAGAATTAGAACGTGTTTATACAATCCCATTAGGTAAAGTATTACTTTCACAATCACAACATCGAGCAGTTAGAGCTATCAATATGATTAAGGAATTTGCCCAACATCATATGAAAGTGGAAACCATTAAAATTGATGAAGAGTTATCTCATCAAATTTGGGCTAGAGGTGTTCGTAGTCCTCCAAGAAAAATTAAAGTTAGAATGAGTAAAACTGATGAAGGTTATGTTCTTGTAACTCCATTTACTGACGATGTAGAATCAGCTGCTAGTCCCGCAAAAGAAAATAAAAAAGTTGAAGATAAAGTTGAAGATGTTGTAGAAGAAGCACCAGCTAAAGAAGAAGCACCAGCTAAAGAAGAAGCACCATCTAAAGATTAAAAATTAAAATTTTCGTAATTCTAATAAAATTAGTTAGACTAAAAT
>CP054849.1:356032-364726 GCA_044358425.1 Marine Group I thaumarchaeote
CCAGCTAAAGAAGAAGCACCAGCTAAAGAAGAAGCACCAGCTAAAGAAGAAGCACCAGCTAAAGAAGAAGCACCAGCTAAAGAAGAAGCACCAGCTAAAGAAGAAGCACCAGCTAAAGAAGAAGCACCAGCTAAAGATTAAAAATTAAAATTTTCGTAATTCTAATAAAATTAGTTAAACTAAAATGAATAATGATCATCTATTTGATGACTTTTCATTTTAGATTCTATTTTTTTGTTTGAACTGGATTCGGGTAAATCCATAATGAAACAAAATACCTTTTTTTCGATAGTATTTGTTAATTCATTTTTCATTGATCTATGATGTTTTTCTTTGATTTATCTTCTTCTGTGTTTCTTTGCACATGATTAGATCAAACTTAAATATTTTTTTCACTTACCATTTGTAACAAGAAAATACTGTCATTTGCAGATTTGAATGATAGAGGGTAATGGAATTCTTTCTTTTCCATATTTCCTTGTTGTTTTGGCATTAGTCTCAAAATAAGTCAAATTTTAAGTTCAGGTCTTTTCTAGTAAAATAAAACATGCCTGAGATATTTGTTTATTGTAAAACCTGTAGTAAAAAAGTCAAAGCTGTAGTTTTAACCGTTCATGAAAAGGAATATGATGAATCCATTAAGGGATACAGGCGATATGGAATGGTTAGAATTTTAGAGCACAATATTGGATTTAGAAAAACTTGCTCTGATACTTCACAAATGAAAGCAATTGTCTCTTCTGACTCAACAGATGACAATGGTGTTTTAAATTAACAAATAATTTTTAGAATTTCTGAAAATAATTTATTCTAATTGATATAGATCTAATTTACAATCTATACTGCAATCTGGAGTATCCCAATCAAGAGTTTGTTCTTTTGGTATTATTGCTAATGGATCATAATTATCAAATTTTGTCATTGTTTGTACTGATGATAGCATTACTACTTTGGATTCATCTGAAGATGACATGTTAATTTGTGAATTTGATTGATTTGTGATTCCATTTGAAATATTTTTAATTGAATTGATTACTCCTACTGGGATGTTTTCCCCTCCTGCAACATACAAAATTGAATTCTTTATCGTATTTGGTGGTGCATTTTCGTATAGCATTTTTAATGAATCTCTTAGAGATTCTTCCATATTTTGTCCATCTTTACTTGTTGTCAGAATATTTGTTTTTGACTCTATTTCAGTTGATTCAAGTGATTTTACTACATGCATTATTGCTGAGTTGGCAATACTGTAGCATGCTTTGGGGGTTAAATCTGGATTACTTTCCAATAATGAATCGTTATCTAATACAATTGTACATTGTGAATCTTCTCTAACTCTCTTTAATGAAATTCCTGAATTGAATATTTTCTCTTTTTCATATTTGAATGGCATTATTGCAAATGTGATTAAGCCTTTGTCTGTATCCTTGCATATTTCTGAGATGACTGGAGCTATTGCTGCACCAGCTTTTCCTGCTAAATTACTCATTAAAACAATTGTAGAATACTGTGAAATCTTAGATTTGATATCTTCAGATTTTTTATATGTTGAACCTCTTATCAATTGAACTGATGGATTAATTATTGAATCTGTAGATATGTGAATTGAGTCACTATTTGATAAACAATCTTTTGAATCGTTACTAATTACTAAGCAATCTGAATTTAGGGCATCTTTTGCTTGGTTTGCCAACTTTGAGCCTGCTCCGCCTAATCCTATAACTAGCACTGGTTCTTTAACTTGAAAACTCATTCTAATCTTATTCTCAGATTTACATAAAAAACCTTCTTACGTTTTTTTTATCAAATTTTAGATCGAAAAAATTTAGCTTGCGATCTTCCCAATTAGCCTTTTTCTGGTGGCATCAGTGATTTCAACTATGTGCGATGCTCCAATTTTGACTTGCTCATCAACTGCAATAGGTTTGTAAGCATAGTTTCTTCCCTTGATCCCTTCTTCTGTGTTTTCATCAAACAATACTTTGCCTTCCCATCCGATCCATTTTTTATTACTTTCTAGGGATATATTGTTGATCTGATCAAAAATGACCTTACTTCTTCTTTTAACTTCTGCTGCATCAATTTGTTTTAATTCTGCAGCATCAGTTCCAGGTCTCGCACTGTACTTTGATAAATTGACCACATCTGGTTTTGTTTCATCTAACAATTGAATAGTTTTTTGAAAATCTTCTTCTGTTTCTGATGGAAATCCCACAATTATGTCTGTGGAAATTGTGAAGTTTGTAAATTTCTCTTTTGTCTTTTTTACAATTTCTCTAAATGTTTGAGAAGTATGTCCTCTTTTCATATCGTTTAGCACCTTATCACTTCCACTTTGAACTGGAATATGTAGAAATTTGAAAACTTTTTTGTTATCATATGATTCAATTAATTTTTCTTTAATTCTTGGCATATACATTGGATTCATCATTCCAACTCTTATCATAAAATCTTCTGGAATTTCTGTAACTGCATTTACCAATGAAGGTAAATCTGTTCCTATGTCTAATCCATAACATCCGTTGTCTGTTGATGTCAACCAAACTTCTTTACATCCTTCTTTAATTTCTGTTTGAACTTGTCTTACTATGTCTCCTAATCTATAACTTGAAAGATCTCCTTTTGATAATTTGGTTTGACAAAATGTACATTCACTCATACATCCACTTGCAATTTCCACGATTCCAACAGTTGGATTTAGTCTAACTTTTGGTAATCCTACTTTTGATAAATCTGAATCCTCTAGGGCTATTTGCTTTCTACCTCCTAATGTGGAGTTGATTACTTCTAATGTTTTTCCTAATGAACTTGGGCCAAGTAAACTGGCATTTTCTGAAAATTTTTCAACATTTTCTTTTTCAGCTTTTGGCAGACATCCTGCAACAATTAGTGGTTTTGTTTTTAATGATTTTATTCTATACATCATCTTATTTGCAGTTGTATCTTTAACTGAACAGGTAACAATTAGGTTAAGATCTGATTCTGTTGAATTCGTTGCTAACGTGTGACCTCCATTAACAATTAATCCTGAAATCATTTCGGAATCTGCAAAGCTAGCAGAACAGCCATAGGCTTCTACAAAAATTTTTGCCATAATTTATCTAAATAATGAATCTATTTCTTTGTTGGTCATTAGTTTCTTTGAAACTACTAATTCTCTAATTGTTTTTCCAGTTTTTAGTGACTCTTTGAACAATTCTGCTGACTTCAAATATCCTATCTTTGGAGTAAGTAAAGTTACTATCACTGGACTGTTTTCGATATTCTCTTGAAGTTTTTGTTTATTTGCTGTTAATCCGTCAATTAGATTTGCAGAAAATATTGGCAAAAAGTTCTTGAGCATATCTGTTGACTCTAATACTGATTTTAGCATTCCTGGTAGCATTACATTTAGCTCAAATTGTCCACCTTGTGCTGCATATGAGACTGCAGTATCATTTCCTATGATGTTAAAACAAATCATATTCATGCATTCAGCTAATGATGGGTTGACTTTGCCTGGCATAATAGATGAGCCTGCATGAACTGCAGGAATTCCAATTTCTGCTAATCCTGCAATTGGACCTGATGCCATTAGTCTAATATCATTTGCAATTTTTCCAATTTCTAATGCCAAGTTTCTCAATGCTCCTGATGCATTTGCAACTGGATACTTGCTTTGCAAACTAAATTGCATATCTGGTTCTGGTTTTAGTTTAAGTTTAGAAATTTTACTTAGTTCTACTATTGCAATTTTTCTATATCCTTTTGGTGTATTTGCACCATTGCCTACTGCAGTACCGCCGAGTGCAACATTTTGTAATTCTTTTTGTGCTGCAACAAGGTTGTTTTTAGCTTTTGTTATGGATGTAGTGTAAGCTGCAAATTCACTACCTAATGTAATTGGTAATGCATCCATCAAATGGGTCCTTCCAATTTTTTTAAACGATGCAAATTCTTTTGCTTTTTTCGATAATGATTTAATTAAAATTTCTACTGCGGGAATTGTTTCTTTGAGATTCATCAAAATTGCAACATGCATTGCAGTTGGATATGTATCGTTACTTGACTGTGACATGTTTACGTGATCATTTGGATGTAGGAATTCATACTGTCCTTTTTTCTTGTGTAAAATTTCTAATGCAACATTTGAAATGACTTCATTGGAATTCATGTTAAATGCAGTTCCTGCACCTGAGTTAATCATGTCTACCACAAATTGATCAGTGAATTTTCCTGACAATATTTTGTCACATGCTGAAACTATGGCTTTTCCACGTTTTACATCGATTACTTTAGTTTTCATATTGGCAACTGCTGCAGATCTCTTTATCATTACAAATGCTTCAATCAGATTTTTGTGAGCTTTGTTACCTGTAACATGATATTGATTAATTGCCCTGCCAGTGAATGCTCCATAATATGCATCTGCAGGAATTTTGACTTTGCCTAATGAATCTTGATCTAATCGAAACTTCATGCTGACTTTACTATTTTCACTTTTATTATTCATTTCTTTTGAAATCATTCTATAATTGTAGAATGATGGATGATACAAATTTCCCTCTAGAAATGATCGTTAGCACCATGAAAATACTGGCTTAGTATTTATAGGTGAAATTCGGTATTTGTACCATGAATAAGAAAACTAGTATGCTCTTTACAATTGCAGCAGTAGCTGTAATGGGAGCAACCTTATTCGGAAGCACATACACAAATACCCAAATTAGTGGACAATCACTCGACATCAACAAAATGGATGTTGAAGTACTTGAGAAAATCCATCAAATGGGCGGCTTACAACTTGTAATGCCACAAGCATTCGCAGAAACCGATTGTGGAGTACTCGAATCCTCTGGAAGAACAGTACACGACTTTCAACTAACCGGTGAGAGCCATGAAATGCCTCTCTTAAACGGTGAAACTTACAATGCTATGACCTTTAGTGGACAAATCCCAGGTCCAACATTAAGAGTTACACAAGGTGATGTTGTAAAGATGACACTAACCATTCCATCAACTGAAATGGTAGGACACGGAAATGACATGCACGCATCTCAGATAACTGCAGGAGCATTTGAATCCGTTAATCCAGGTGAATCCACAACCTACTGCTATATTGCTGAATCCGCAGGAATTTTCAAATACCATTGTTCTGGTGTTAAACTCGCTGCTATGGATCAACACGTACTTTCCGGCATGTACGGAATTGCAATTGTTGACCCTGCAAACGGTTACAAGAAATTAATGGTTGAGAAAACAAGCGGAAGCGGTGAATTAGACAGAAAATTCTACGATGCTGATGCATTAGAGTTCCAGCTACAATACAACCAGTTGTACTTAACTGACGGTAATTATGATATGGGCAAAATGATGTCTCATCAAAACACCGCAACAGTAGTCAACGGCATGCAATTTGGTTATGTTCCAAACATGGCACACAACTTACTTGTAATGGGTGATCCAGAAAAGAAAATCAGTGCAGTTTTACAAGCAAGAGATGGACTTGACTTAGAAGAAACACAAGGACAACTCTTATTTGTTGAAAATGATCAACACGTAAGAATTTTCATCGAGAACCAAGGTAATGAACCAGTCTTCTTCCACATTGTTGGAGAAATCTTGGATAGAATTACACAAGGTAACAGAGTTCAATCTGCTGCCACTGAAACATGGTTACTCGGAGGTTCACAAGGTATGATTGTAGATTTGGTATTTGATGAGCCAGGAGTTTATGCAGCAGTTAACCACGACTATGCAGCAATCTATTCCGGTGCAGTAACAGTATTTGTTGCAGGTGATCCATTCAACTTAAACCCAATCGTTGAAGGCTTAGGTATGGACGCAGTACCATCATACGCATATGTCTTAGGTAATCCAAGTGATGCAGTCCCACCAATGGGTCAAAACAGCATTGCTCACCCAGCATTAAACATCCATGGTATGTATACCGATGAAGTTATTTCTGATTTGAAAGCTAACGGTGCAATTCCTCTATGGGAAGTTGTTCCAGAATTAGCTGGACCAATCATTGAAGTAATGACAGACTTAGGTCGTATCTAGACCAGCTTTATTTTCTTTTTTTATTTTTTAATGAATTATATGCCGCATTTCATTTTGGATTTTATTGAGTTTTGAAGATTCTGTATTAATTTGTGATGAGGTAGATCCAGTATTAACTAAAATCCTAACAGACAATGGTCTAAAGATTTCTTACGAACCTGAAATAACTCCTGAACAAATCTTAGAAAAAATTTCTAGTTTCAATATTATCATTGTAAGAAGTAGAACTACTATTACCAAAGAAATGATTGACAAAGCTGATAATTGTAAAATAATTGCACGTGTCGGTGTTGGATTAGATAATGTTGATCAAGAAGCTGCTAAGGCAAAGAACATTCGTGTAATTAATGCCGTAGAGGGTGCAATGAATGCCGTTGCTGAATTAGTTTTAGGTTTGATGTTATCTTTGGCAAGACAAACTGCTAGAGGTGATAGAGCAATCCGTGATGGAAAGTGGCTCAAAAAAGAACTAAAGGGAACAGAACTACGTGGAAAATATTTGGGTATTATTGGATTAGGAAATATTGGAAAAAGATTAGGTAGATTAGCACGTGCACTAAACATGAATATTATTGGATATGATGTAATGCCAATTGATGAAGAATTTGCAAAAGAAGTTGGATTAATGAAAGCTGATTTGAATACTTTGTTACAAAGTTGCGATTATGTTTCAATTCATGTTCCATTACTTGATTCAACTCACCATCTTTTGGATGCACAAAAAATGTCTACAATGAAAAATACTGCAAAAATTATCAATACTTCTAGAGGAGGCGTTGTTGATGAGGATGCCTTGTATGAAGCAATCAAAAACGGTACATTGGGTGGGGCAGCTTTGGATGTATTTGAACAAGAACCTGCAACTGGTAATAAACTGGCAGAACTTGATAATGTGATTTTGACTCCACACATCGGTGCCCAAACAAAAGAGGCTCAATCATTGGCTGCAAATGTCATTGGTGAAAAAATTATTCAGATTCTTAGAGGCGTAATCTAGAATTTAGATATACTTGTTGTGCCTAATTTTAAAAAATATTCAAAAAAGTTGACTTTTACGTGATTATTAATCGGCTCTTTGATTTTAACATATTTTTTGAGTTAAAAATTTGTGTTAGAAAAACAAAGTATTGATAGTTTAAAGTCAGAAACTTTACATTTTCCTAATGTTAGTTCGCTAATGAAAATTTCACTAGGATTGATTTTATTTACAATGATTTCTACAGTAATGGTTTATGCTCAAACATCTGATAACACTGTTGTAATTGTTGATAATGCTTATCTTGAAGAAAATATTCGACATCTTGATAATACTTTATTTTCATCTACCCCTGGTTCCACAATTACTGTTATCAATAATGATATTGTTTCTCATATGTTGGTGAGTGGTAGTGCAAATTCCAATCGTAATTCAAATATCAATTATGATGATTTTTTAGTTTGTGAATTTGATCCTAATGATGATCAATCATATGCCAATCAAGATGATGATAATGTCTGTGATTTTAACAAAAATAATAAAGTAATTACTGATGTTATTCCTCCTGGCGAATCTGTATCTTTTACATTAAATGAACTTGGAACGTATAGGATTATTGACCCTGATTATCCTTGGATAGAATTTGTAATCTATAGTTTCCAAAATTCTGATTCATCTGATAATGTAAATTCTGGATACTCCATAGAAGAAAACACTTCTGAACCCACCGTATCCTCTGAACCCACCGTATCCTCTGAACCAACACCTGTCACTTCTCCTTCACTTGAAACTCTTTCAGTAACTGTTGATGGTATGCCTTTTGATGTTAATTTTTCTACAATGGGATTGAATGTTTATGAAATAGAATCTGATACCGATTCGATGTCCCTTATCTTCTATGTTGATGTAAGTGATTCTAATGGAAAATTAGAAGTAAACTTTGATAGAGAATTCTTTGACTCTGTTTATGATGGTGTTGACGATCAATTTTTTATCTTATCTGATGGAGATGAAACAATTTTCAGAGAAATACAAAATACTCCTGAAAGTAGAACATTAAGTATTGATGTTCAATTGGGTACTGAAGAATTAGAAATAATTGGTTCAGAATTTGGATTCTCTAAAGTAATTTCAGTCCCTGTAGTTGAAACCCCTGTAGTTGAAATAGTTCCTACAAATGAATGTGGTCCTGGAACTGTTTTAGAAAATAATGTATGTGTACTTGATGAGCGTTGTGGTCCTGGAACTGTTTTAGAAAATAATGTATGTGTATTAGATTCTTCTAGTACCCCCAATTCCCCAACTGCATCTAATACTTCATCACCTTCATCCAATAAAGAAATGATAATCAGTTTTTCAATTGCTTTTGCAATTGCTGGTGTTATTGGAATTATTCTGGCTTTGATTGCAAAAGCACATAAAAAGAAATAGTCGAAAACAACTCTTCATTTTTAATTATTTATTTTAAATTCAAATCTTGAGCATACAAATGAAATAATAATTAAAGTTAGAAAAATTTTGATAACTAAAAAGTCATCCTTGTTCGTTTATTCTATTATCTCCATTTGAAATAATTTTTTGATCAATCAAATATTGCAAATTTTTGGCAAACATTTGATCCGAGATCATCCCCATTATCCACCCATTTCCTATGCTCTTAACCCATTGAGGGATCT
>CP054849.1:364737-367721 GCA_044358425.1 Marine Group I thaumarchaeote
TTTGGATGCACAAAAAATGTCTACAATGAAAAATACTGCAAAAATCATTAATACTTCTAGAGGAGGTGTTGTTGATGAAGATGCTTTGTATGAAGCAATCAAAAATGGTACTTTGGGTGGGGCAGCTTTGGATGTCTTTGAACAAGAACCTGCAACTGGTAATAAATTGGCAGAACTTGACAATGTGATTTTAACTCCTCATATTGGTGCTCAAACAAAAGAGGCTCAATCATTGGCTGCAAATGTCATTGGTGAGAAAATTATTCAGATTCTTAGAGGCGTAATTTAGAAATTATTTCAATAGTTTGTGCCTAACTTTAACAAATATTCAAAAAAGTTGACTTATACGTGATTAATAATCGGCTCTTTGATTTTAACACCATTTTTGAGAAAAAAACCTGTGTTAGAAAAACAAAATATGAATAATTTAAAATCTGAATCTTTGCATTTTCCTAATGTTGGTACTTTGATGAAAATTTCTTTGGGGTTGATTATTTTTACAATGATTTCTACAGTTCTAGTTTATGGCCAAACATCAGAAATTAGTACTGTTCAAATCTCTGAAAATGCTTATGATCAAAAGAATTCTAATTTTGTTGATAATCCTCTATTTTCTTCTTCACCTGGAACAACAATTACTGTTGTGAATAATGATATTGTTTCTCATAAATTAGTTAGTGGTGTTTCAAATTCAAATAATGCTGGTCTTGTTGCCAATTATGATGATTTTCTTATCTGTGAGTTAAATGAAAAGGTTAAACCCACTAGTAACAATTATGGTTCAGATGATAATTTATGTGATTTTAACAAAGATAATAGAATAATTACTGATATTATTCCACCTGGTGAATCTATTTCATTTTCCTTAATTGATGAGGGAACTTATAGAATCATTGATCCTGATTATCCTTGGATTGAATTTGTCATTTACAGTTTCCCTGATTCTAATTCTTCTAATAATATTAATTCTGGATTTCTTGATGAAGAAAGAAATCCTCAACAAACAGCTAGTACTGAATCCGAATCTGTAACTGCTATTGTTGAAACTCTTTCAGTAACTGTTGATGGTATGCCTTTTGATGTTAATTTTTCTACGATTGGATTGAATGTTTATGAAATAGAATCTGATACGGATTCGATGTCTCTTATCTTCTATGTTGATGTAAACAGTTCTAATGGAAAATTAGAAGTAACCTTTGATAGAGAATTCTTTGACTCTGTTTATGATGGTATTGATGATCAGTTTTTTATTTTATCTGATGGGGATGAAACAATTTTCAAAGAAATTCAAACTACTTCTGAAAGTAGAACATTAAGTATTGATGTTTCTTTGGGTGTTGAAGAATTAGAAATAATTGGTTCCGAATTTGGATTCTCCAAAGTAATTTCAGTCCCTGTAATTGAAACTCCTGTAATTGAAACTCCTGTAATTGAAACTCCTGTAATTGAAACCCCTGTGGTTGAAATAATTCCTACAAATGAATGTGGTCCTGGAACTGTTTTAGAGAATAATGTATGTGTACTTGATGAGCGTTGTGGTCCTGGAACTGTTTTAGAGAATAATGTATGTGTATTAGATTCTTCTAATGTCAACAATTCCCCAACTGTCTCTAATACTTCGTCACCTTCATCCAATAAAGAAATGATAATGAGTTTTTCAGTTGCTTTTGGAATTGCTGGAGTTATTGGAATTATTTTGGCTTTGATTGCAAAAGCACATAAAAAGAAATAGTCAAAAATAACTTTTCATTTTTTACTATTTGTTTTAAACTCAAACCTTGATCATGCAGATGGAATAATTATTAAACTATCAAAAATTTTGATGATTAAAAACTCATCCTTGTTCGTTTATTCTATTATCTTCATTTGAAATAATCTTTTGATCAATCAAATATTGTAAATTTTTAGCAAACATTTGATCCGAAATTATTCCCATTATCCATCCATTTCCTATACTTTTAACCCACTGGGGAATCTTAATCTTGTCAATATTTTTTTCAGTAATTTGATATGGTATATCTAGTAGTTTATTATCAACAAGATTTTGAAATCCACTCATTAACATTCCATCTGTAAATTCTTCATTTACCCATCTAATTATTATTGGTTTCATTGCCTGTGATATGCACAAATTATCTGAATCAATTAAATCAAATTCTAAAGTCGTTGTTGCTCCTGAATATTCAATATCTATGAAATATTTTCCTGATGGAAAAATATCTTTTTGAAATGGATATGCCGATGGAATTGGATTTGATAAATTTTCTATTGGGATTGGAATTGCACTACTTTTTTTATCTGTCTCGTCTCTGATGTGAATTATTGCAAGATCTCCTGTAATCTCAGAAACTTCAATGGTATATGCTAATTTTTCACAATATGTGTAAGTTGTTTTCTCAATTATAGCTGTCATCTGTGGTTCTCCAAATACTGCTGATGAAACACTACCTACACTTCCAATCAATAAAACAAATAATGTAATCTTCATAGATATCATGTATTTACCAATTCTTTTCATCAATAAATATCTCAAATCTATAGTTGGTAATCTTTTTTAATTACTTTAAAAAACTATATTCATAGGGTTTTCTGCGGAAGCATATCTTTGTGTTGATGATAATTCATCACTCAAAGACATTTTGATTCACTAGCGTTGCTTAGGTGTGGAGAATAATTTTTCTAACTAAATTTATGCTAAAATTTGAGAAAAATTGAAATTTTTGTTTATTTTCTGAAATCAGTTATTATAGGGGATTTTTATCATTTCTAGTATGCCTAGTCATCAGGATAAAACATGGATCCGTCTCTGGAAAGAAAACGCACCTGAACTTCGTTCTCGTGTGATTGGATGGCGTAAACAAAACGCTATCACTAGAATTGATAAGCCAAGTCGTTTAGAGAGAGCAAGAAGATTAGGTTACAAGGCAAAACAAGGTATTGTTGTTGTAAGAATGAGAGTTGGTACTGGTGGTATGAGAAAACAA
>CP054849.1:372682-392144 GCA_044358425.1 Marine Group I thaumarchaeote
CTCACCAATTACTTCTCCCGTTTCTGCTAACATTTTCAAGTTTTCTAAAGTATTTTTATCAAAATCTTCAAATGCTGTTGCAAGACCCAAGACTCTAACTCCATCATCTTTGTATTTTTCATAAATGTTAATTGCTTCAGGAATTGCATGCATAAAACATCCTGGACAATTAACTTGAAACACCTCTAACAATACAATGTGATCTTTTTCTTGATCAAAATTTGTTGGAGCACCTTGTACCCATTCTGAAACTCCAAAATTTGGTGCTTTTTCACCTATTTTTACAGTCACATTTTTGAGTCATATTTTTTCCGTTAAATACATACCCCTATTTTTTTTAATTTCTTTTTAAGTAGGCTAATATAGAACACAGAAAATTTCACAGTAAATTGCAAGCAGTAACTGATGAACG
Source organism: Marine Group I thaumarchaeote (assembly GCA_044358425.1). Classification (GTDB taxonomy): domain Archaea; phylum Thermoproteota; class Nitrososphaeria; order Nitrososphaerales; family Nitrosopumilaceae; genus Nitrosopumilus. Next base: position 373,095 of record CP054849.1, read on the forward strand.
ATTAGCCCTTTTTGCAGAAATGGAATCAAAATATGAAAATAGTGATGTTGAGTACTTTGTATCTTTACTAGATCATCCTGATTATGTTGTAAGAACACGTGCTACCTGTATTTTGGTTGATTTTGGTGGTGAGGATAAAATTCCCCATATTGCCAAAGTTTTAAAAAATGATGACAATGAATTGGTTAGACATGAGGCAGCTTTTTCATTAGGTCAAATGTCTTATTCTTCAGCTGTTCCGCCATTAATTGATTCAACTCTAAATGATCCTAGCATGTTTGTTCGTCACGAAGCAGCAATTGCTCTTGGTGTGGTAGGCAATAAGGAAGCCAAAGAAACTTTGCAAAAGGCACTAAATGATCCTGATAAACCCGTAGTAGAATCTGCTGTTGTGGCACTATCTAATATTGAATTTATGGAAACTTTAAGTAAGAATGAAAAATTTGCTAAATTAACAGGTGGATGAGATGAATCTTACGTATGGTGTAATTACAGTTGTTGGAATTTGTATTGCAATATCTTTAGCTTTAATTGTTGCTGATCCAAACGAAACACCCGCATCTCGTGAACTTGCAATTTCTGAAAATAATATCGCTCAAATTGAAGAAGAACTTAATCAAATTTCAGTAAATCCTAGTTTGCTAACTAGCACAAGTAATGTAGGTGAAGCACTAGTGTTTGAAGTTGAATTCATGGATGATGATGGAAACATTGTCGACCATGTAAACTATGATGTCTTTGCAACTCAAAATTCTGATTCAATTCTTTCAGAGACTGCAGCACATCGTCACCCTGGAAAATACCCAGTTCACGAAAGTAGTGCCTTAAAAGATTCAGTTATTGACATTACAGTTGTTGTTCAAGGTTTAGGTCATGGTGAGGACATTTATGGTCCAAAAGGAATTGAAACTGCTTTTACTTTAACTCCTGCAGTTGCAGCACAAACTGCAACAAGTACTGAAATCAGAACTGCTGATAATTCTGGAATGAGTATGGATTGTCAGGAATCTTTAGATTGTTACACCCCAAGTATTGTTACAGTCAATGTTGGTGATGTAGTAACTATGATAAATTCTGATTCTACGGCTGCAATGCACTCCTTTACAGCAGGTACAGTTGATGGATTTACTCCTTCTCCAAGTGGAGTCTTTGATACTGGAATTATGAATGGTGATGATGTTTTTGAATGGACTCCAGAAAGTGCTGGTGAAGTACCCTACTATTGTTTACTACACACTTGGATGCAAGGAACAATTATTGTAGAATAATTTTGTACATTAATTCTAAAACTAAATAATTAATTTTGTCTAATCAAAAACTTCCAAAGTTTCCTTGTGTTGATTGTCATACTGATTGTTGTAAAGAATATACAATTTTTGTAAATGCCCATGATGTTTATCGACTTTCCAATGGTTTGAATTCTAAACCTGAAACTTTTTTGGAGTTAATTGGTGCTAAAGATTATTCTCTTGGAATTAAAGTGGAAGAAGGTTTAGTAGATCTCGCTTTAAAACAAAAAAATGGAGCATGTGAGTTTCTTGAAGAATTTAATGATGTTTTTAGATGTACGGTAAATGATTTCAAACCTGGTGTGTGTAAATCATATCCGTTTGAAATGAAAAATGGTGAATTATCTCAAATGAGTGATATTATGTGCCCTACGGATTGGGATCTTACTGGCTTTAAAGAAATGATGGTACCTCATTTACAAAAAGATGAATCTGAATGGAAGTTTTATGATCAATTAGTAAAGGAATGGAATTTAAGACATGCCGGGCAACCTTTGTCTGACTTTTTGAGATTTATGATAAATCAGGTTGAAATATCTGTTAAAGTGGAATAACTTTACTTCCTTCTTCTTTTGATTCAAATTTGTAAATCTGTTCAACGTTTGAATCTTCAAAAATTTCTGCATCGTGAGTGATGATTAAAAATTGCATTGGTGTTTGTGAGTTTGAAATTTCTGTTAATTGAGATAATACTCTGACCAATGATTTCTTTCTCTCAGCATCAAGATGTGTTGTCGGTTCATCAAGTATCATCAGATTTAGATTTGATGAGCCTAGCAAACTTGCCATTCCTAACCGTAATGCCAATGCTACACTTACTTTTTCCCCTCCACTAAGTGATTCTAATTCTAAAACCTCTGTTTTTGAATAACAAGCAATTGATACGTCTCTAGCTTTTTCTGATAATGCAATTCTCTGAATTTTTGTATTTAGAAATGACAAATACTCTGATGCTTTAACTGAAATTGAATTTAATGCCCATGATCTTAAACTTGTTGCAACAGCGCCATCTCTGCTGAAAATATTTGTTTGAATTTTATCTAATTTTGAAATGTATTTTTTAACTTTTTTAAGTTCTAAAATTGAATTTTGAATTTTATCTATTTGTTTTTCAGCTTTATCTATTTTTTCTAAAATTCCTCCTATATGTTGATGAATTTGAGATAAACTTCTTTGTTTTTCTTCAATTGTGTTTTTTAGATTTACAAATTCTTTTTCATTAAATCCTTTTGTTTCTAATTCTAATTTTAAAATATTTTCAAAAATTAATTTTGTATGTTCGTCTATTTGTGATATTTGTTTTAAATCATTATTGTTTATCAATGGTACTTTTTTCTTTTGAATTTGTGTTTCCTTTTGAATTCTAATTAATTCTTCTTTTGTATTAATTGAATGTGCTTTGAGAGTTGCTTCTGCATCTCTTGTTTTTTGTACCTTTTCGAAAAATTCTTTCTTCTTTTGATTATACATCTCCCGTTCTTTTTCTTTTAATTTGATATTTTCCTGTAATTTGATTGTCTCTTCTTTAACATGTTCTATTTGGAAAAATGGATTTAATTTTTCTACAGTTGAATCACATACAGGACATTTATTGTCTTTTAATTGTAATTTTGATGCTAGAATTTGTTTTTCTTTTAAGGATGCAATTTGGCTTAACATTTCTTGAATTTTATTTGATGAATCTTCTAATGCTTCTTCCACTTTTTGGATTTTTGTCTCAAAATCAATTTTTTGTTCAATTACGTCAAAACATCCTTCACAATCTCTTATTTTACGCTCATTTTCACTAATTTTTTCCTGAATTCCTTTCATTGTATCTTTAGCATATCTTGATAACTCATCTTTTCTTAGTTCTAATTGGTTGATTTTGTCAATTTTGGGTGTTTCAGTTTCTAATTCTTTTTTTAATTTTTTTAGTTCATCTTGAATTTGTTGTTGTTCTGATTCTAATTGATTCTTCTCAGGTTCCGATTCTTTGATATCTTGTTGGTATTTTTCAAAATCTCGTTCTAAAATATCAATATGTGTATCATCGTATCCTAAATCTGTTTTAATTTTTTCACGAAATTCTTTAGTCACTTTTTTCATGGATTCTGATGCAACATCTAATTTGTCTATTCCAATAATTGCATTGAGTAATTCTTTGAATTCTTTTGGTTTTGCATTAATTATTGAATTTAATTCCCCTTGTTGTACAATTGATGCTATTTTTAATTTTTCAAAATCCATTCCTATTGTTTTTTCGACTTGCTCTGTCATTGATTCTCCAAATTGTTTTCTTTCTCCTGCTGCAATTTCCACTCTACCTTCCTTAGTTATTTCAGAAAATGTTGCAACTAATCCTCCCTTACTATCTATTTTCCTTACTGTTTCATACTGTTTACCATTTATTGAAAATTCTATTTTTGAATACCCTTGATTAGATCCTCTTTTGATCAATCCTTTGTTTGATTTTCTTGTATGTTGTCCAAATAATGAAAATGTAATTCCATCAATAATACTTGATTTTCCAGCACCGTTTTCTCCTACAAAAATTGTTACTCCTTTTTCAAACTCTAATTTTGTTTCTGAATGTGCTAAAAAATCTCCTAATTCAATTGAAGTAATCATTGTTTTTCCTCTTTTTTGAATTTCTCATAATCATGCAAAATTATCTCTAATGCTTCATTCATTCCATCTGCTGTCAGTGTTGGTAGAAGTTCTTTAATTGCAAAATCTGCATCCTTTTCAGAATCTAATATGCTTGTTGATAGTCTTAACATTTCATCTTCAATTGCACTTGGTCTGTCTAGAAATACTGATGAATCTGATATTTGCTTTGTAGTAATTTTCCAAAAACATCTTAGTGATAATGTATTTAATCTGGCAATTTGTGCCTGAATTTGGTCTGTTTCTATCTCTTCACCTTGTATTTTTACTTCAATAATTGGTTTTTTTGTAAGATTTGTGATTTTTTCTATGATTTCATCAATTCTTTTTGATAATTCTTTGTATTCTGTATCAAATGAAAACTGAGGTCTAGTATCTAATTCAATCCATTTTGGTATTGCTTCGTCTCCTGAAATATCTACCTCAAAAAATCCTTTTTTGATATCCTTAATTCCTTCACTAGTTGTTAATTCAATTGACCCTGGATATGCAATTGGACCTTTCAGATGATTGAATTGTTTAATATCTTTATCATGTAAATGTCCCATCGCATAATATGTAAAATTTTTTGGTAAATCTGTTGATTGCAATTCTCCTGCAAACTTGTTAAATTCTGTAATTCCTTGATGTAGTACCAATATTTTGTGTCCTGAAATTTTTTCTACACTTTTATCAAGATTTGAAAATGCTTCTTCATATTGTGACATTTCTGTTTTTCTAATTTTGTCTAATCCTGCTAACATTATTCCTTTGTATTCTATTGGTTTACCATTACCTATGTATTTTGAAAATCCTAAATTATGATAAATGTATGGAATGGGTGTTGTTCTAATTCTACTAATATCATGTTCACCTAAAATGAAAAATGAGTCTATGTTGTTTTCTTTTAATCTTTTTAATGCATTTCCCATTTGTACTATTGCAGTTCCATTTGGATTTGGCATATGAAAAATATCCCCTGCAAATATTACAAAATCTACCTTATCTTCAATTGATTTATCGATTGCTTGATTGAAAACATCATACACATCTTGCTCTCTCTCATTGGAACCATATTGAACTAATCCCAAATGTGTGTCTGAAATATGTGAAAATAACATTAGTCTAATAACAAATCTTTTTGAACTAATCCTTGTGTGGATTCTACTCCGACATTTTTCATTTTATCTGCCTTTATCCAAGCTTTAGTTGCACTTTGATCTGCTCCCATTTTCTTCTCTTTGACTTCTTCAACGTGAACCATTGATGGCAAATTAGTCCATTGTCCCACAAGAACTGCATCCCCTACGTTCAATGATGTCAATTGTGATATCAATTCACGACTGGTAGACTCTGTGGCTGAGGCTATCTGTCTCTGGTCGTCTTCTTGAATGATTTTCATAATTGCAAATGTGCCCATCTGGCTGAGTATATTCAAGTCCACGCTGCGAGGTCTCTGAGATACTATGCCTAAGCCAACTCCAAATTTTCTTCCTTCTCTAGCAATTTTTGCAGCCCAATATTTTGCCGCAGTATCATGATCTTTTGGAATGAATACGTGTGCTTCTTCAAGTATTATGAAAACTGGTTCAAAGAATTTGTAATCTTTTTGTTTTTTTGATTTTCCATGTTTTGCTATAGTTGCATTTTTTCTATCTTTTAGTAATTGTTGCAAATAAAATCCCATTGCTACATTTGCTTGTTTTTCTGATAACTCTGAAATGTTGATGATGTTAGTACATCCCTCTTTAATGTAATCCATTGGATTTCCAATTTCAGGATCTAAAATATCATCAAATCTTCTTTGTGCATCTTCTATGATGTCTTGCACTCTGTATGCTGATGTTCTAATTTCTTTTAATTTTTTATCTTCAGAATTTACAAGTAAGTCCACTTCGTATTCTAATTTGTTCCAAAACTCTCCTGCCTCTTTTACTTCTTGAGTAAACGACATTCTTAAAACTCGTTGTTGCACATCTGCATTTTCTCTAATTTCTAGTACTTCTGAAAACTGATCTGCTTCAAGTAATCTTGGATTAATTTTAGCATCAATTACATTTACGTTTGGAATGTTTAGTGTTGTGTAATCGTTATGATAATCAAAAATTATTACTGTGCCTTTTACTTCTGAAATTTTTTTTGTAATTAAGGAAACTAGATTACTTTTACCCATTCCTGTCATAGCTAGAATTCCCAGATGTCTTGAAACGATTCTGTCTAGATTGATTTTAGCTTCAATTTTTTTATTTCGTAATAGATTCCCAATTTTTAACCAGCCATCTTTTTTTGGACTGAAAATTTCTTCTAAATCTTGATTGGTAGGTTGTGTGATTTTTGTGCCTGGAATTGGTGGAATTGCAGGAATTATTGACTGACCTCTACGTAAATTTTCTAAAAACCCTAAAATTCCTATATGTGCTGTGAATGTTTTGTCTCTTTTATTGATGTCTGCAATTTCTGTACTTTCTTCTGCTTCATGAAAATTTCTGACATCTGTAAATGCTGCACTTGATACTGATGATCTTTCAACTAATCCTAAAATTTCCCCTTCATCAATACTAATTTTGATATATTCTCCAACTGATAATGAACGTGATGTAATTGCTGTCACTGAGGTTGGTTTTGATTCTCCAACAACAAATCCTAAACTCATCCTAATACCTCTCTTGAACCAATTTCATTACTCAATCCTAACAAACTAACCATTTTACCAAGTTCTTTGTCTGATATTTTACAGTTGTTGTGTGCAAGCTTTAGTGCATATGGGTATCCTCCAACACTAGTTTTAAACAGCTTATTCATTATTGATTTTACTTCGTCATTATCGTGTTTTCCTCCTAAAAATTCTAATTTGATTATTGGAGTTGAATCACTCAATCTTACAAATGTTGATGATATTATTTTGTCTGGTCCATAATTTCTTTCTACAAATATTTCACTAAAACCTGGACCGTTTGTTACATGATTATAATAAAAAATATCTCCTGCAAGTGATCCTAAATTCTCAAATTGTTTTTTTGTGTTTGATGTTTTTGCAATAAAAATAACATTCCTTTTTTTATTCATTGTTCTAACAACTTGTGCATCCAGTGCTGATTGTCTTGTCATAAATTGGGAGTGTAGTGAACCATCCATTAAAACTAAATCCACTTCGTCCACTGTTTTTTCACATGCATCAATCTCCATTTTACTTGCAATTCTTGAAAGATCTGTATCTGATCCTAAACCTGAATCATGAAGATCAACAAGGATGTCTCCATCTGATTTTATTGAAACTGCTGTAGTTGCCCATAATTCAATTCCTTGAAATTTAGTGTTGTTGAAACTACTGTCAATACCTGCTGTGACTACCTCTTCTTTAGTAGGCGTGAAATCATTCCAATTTGCTTGTGCTTTATGTAAAATTTGTTCAAATTTGGGACCTTTTAGAATTGATAACATTTTTTCTCTATTGATGATGGCATCTTTGTAAACTGTATTGAGCACAACAATACTTGGTATGTTTGAATAAAATCTTTAGGTTATGTCGATATTTGACTAAGGTGATCCATTAAAACAACTTCATCCAATCTTACCTTTGAAAACCACTTTTTCATTTGTATTTGATGGAGTGGTTTTATCGATGTATTTTATTTCATACCAATCCCCAATATGGATAGTTTTACCGTCAATTTGACGTGGGATTTTGATTTGTACTTCAAAGATGTTTGTGTTAGGTCCTGTTTCAATCAAATAATTTGAGTTGGCATCAAATTTTGGATTAGCAAGAGTAGTTTTAATTCCTCCTTCACTTTTAAATTCTAATTGACTAATTGAAATTTTATCTTCATCTCTAGAATCTCTATTTGCATCTGGTTCATACAATCTTAGAATAAACTCATGTCCAATTCTTGAACCTCCTCCAAAAGTCTCAATTTCAGCAAATGTTTTTGTTAATGGAATTGACTTAAGTTGAATGCTTTGTTCTCCAGATTGGTTGGATTTGTCTAGGTATTTTATCAAAACAATATCGTCTTGACTTAGTTGTTTACCATTAATTGTTTCAGGTAATTCTAATTTTAGATAAAATTTACCTGTATTGTATCCCGTTTCAATCATTTTTTCAGGCCCTTGAATTGAAATTCCATTTATTGTAAATTCAAAAAGCCCTTCAGTAGATAATACTTCAATCCCTCGATGTGACAAATTCAAATCATGATCTGTGATGTAAAAATTCACCACAGACATACTTGATGCTGGAACTGTCTCGATATCTGGACCTGATTTTATGATTTTTGTAGCAAGTAGAATGCCTCTTTCTTGCATTTTATCAACTGTTTCTGGTTTTACGCATGCAGGCATTCCATTTATTCGAATTACTAACTCTAATCCTCCTTTGCAGAGAACATTTTCTGCCGCAACACCTTCTTTCATTTGCTTTCTTGGGGAATCTATATCCCCATTTATGGGGCACATAAATGAAAATATTAAAAAAAATGATATTCCTAAAATTATTTTTTTATTAATTGTCATCACTTCACTGATTCTATTTTTTATTTTAAACTATCATTAATTAAGAGAACTTTTCTATTGTCATCACATGAAAAAAATTGGTTTATTGGGATGTGGTGTTATGGGTACTCAAATTGCACTAGCTATTGATTCTGGTAAAATCCCTGGAATTTTAACACATGTTTATGATGATTCTAAAGAAGCATCCTCTTTACTTGTTTCAAAATTAAATAATAAACCTGAAATTGTTGAAAACTCTCATTTACTTTCATCACATTCTGTTAATATTGTAGTTGAAGCAGCTTCTCAAAATGCGGTAAGAGATGATGGATTAAGCATTTTACAAAATAAACGTGATTTTATGATTATGAGTGTGGGTGCATTACTGGATGAATCTATTTATGATATTTTGTATGATGCATGTGAACATTTCAAAAAAACAATTTATCTTCCATCTGGAGCAATTGCAGGATTGGATGGTTTAAAATCCATTAAAGATGAATTAGAATCTGTATCTATTACAACAACAAAACATCCTCGTTCATTAAAGGGAGCACAATTTTTTGAAACTTCTGAAATTAATTTAGATTCTATAGATTCTTCAACTATTATTTTTGAAGGAACTGCACGTGATGCGGTTTCATTATTTCCTGCAAACATCAATGTAGCAGCACTTGTCTCTTTATCTGGAATTGGTAGTGATAAGACATCTGTCAAAATTGTTGCTGATCCTGATACTGATAGGAATACTCATCATATTGAGGCAGTAGGTAAATCTGGTAAAATGACTTTTACTATTGAAAATACTCCTGACCCACAAAATCCAAAAACTAGTAGACTAGCTATTTTATCTGCTATCGAAACTTTGAGACAATATTGTTCTGATGATATTCAAATTGGAACATAAATGGCAAAACTTGCCGCTTTTAGAGATTCTATAGATCATTATAGACTACTTCCTATTCTTTAAATTTACACACATTCAATTTTTTGTAAATCATGCAAGTTCAAGATACTTCATTTTTAAAAAATGAAATCATGAGATTAAAAAAAGAAAAAGACGTTGTGATTTTGGCTCATAATTATGAAATTCCTGATGTACAGGATGTGGCAGATTTTACTGGTGATTCTCTTGGATTGTCTCGATTGGCTGCTACTGTTCCTCAAAAAACAATACTGTTTTGTGGTGTTCATTTTATGGCAGAAACTGCTTCAATTATTAGTCCTGAAAAAAGAGTACTTTTGCCTTCATTAGAAGCTGGTTGTTCGTTATCAGATTCAATTACAGTTGAAGAATTAAGAAATTGGAAAAAACAACATCCAAATGCAATTTCTGTTGGATATGTTAACACTACTGCTGAAATAAAATCTGAACTTGATTATTGTTGTACTTCATCAAATGCTGTAAATGTTGTAAAAGCAATTCCTGAAGATAAAGAAATTTTGTTTTTACCTGATATGTTTCTAGGTTCTTATGTTGCAAAAATGACTGGTAGAAAAAATATGCACATTTGGGCAGGTGAATGTCATGTGCATGCTGGAATAACTCCTGAGGATGTTACTAAAAAATTACAATCTATGAAAGATGCAGAATTTGTTATTCATCCTGAATGTAGTTGTACAACACCAATGATGTATGATGTTGCTGATGGAAGTTATGATGATAACAAAGTTTCAATTCTTTCTACTGAGGGAATGCTAAATCATGTTAGTAAATCTAAATCAAAGAATTTTGTTGTTGCAACTGAAACAGGAATTCTGTATAGAATGAAAAAAGAAAATCCTGAGAAAACATTCATTCCAGCTTCAGAAAAGGCTGAATGTGAATATATGAAAATGATTACTCTTGAAAAAGTGTATGATGCCTTGATCAATGAGCGAAATGTGATTACTGTTCCAAAAAAAATTGCTGATAAAGCTCGTTTAGCCATTGATAGAATGCTTGAAATTAGTTAACATGTGATTATTTTGGTTGGATTATTTAGTAAAACACCTGAAGATATTGCATTCAAAAATAATATTGATCAATTTAAGAAATTCAAAAAACTTGTTAAAAAGAAAAAATATCCTGAAGCCTTGAAATTAGGTTTAGATTATTTGGAAAAAGTACCTTACAATCATGATGCACTATTTACTATTGGAGGTATCTATTACCTGAAAAATAAATATCGTACTGCAATATCTTATTTTGATAGGGCTCTGGAGACTGGAGACACTGATGTTGAGGTTCTGTTGTTAAAGGCATACACACATCAAAAATTACAAGAAACTGAAATTTCAATTGATTGTTGTAAAAAAATTCAAAGCATAGATCCAAAAAATAAATCTATGATTAATTTATTATCGGAACTAAAGTCCTAGATTTCTAAACTAAAGTCAATTCCTTTAACTGAATTTGTTATACTTCCAATTGAGATGATATCCACATTTGTCTTACCATATTTTGAAATATTTTTAGAATTAATTCCGCCCGATGCTTCTAACAATACTTTATTTCGTAATTTTTTATTTTTTAATGCTTTGATTGTTCTGGTAATTTGACTTGGAGAGAAGTTATCTAACATGATGATAGTTGCTCCTTTTTCTGCAGCAAGAACTGCGTCATCTGTATTTTCAACTTCTACTTCGAATTTATTATATTTTTTCTTAGTTTTGTTGATTAATGATGATAATGACTGTTCTACTGCTATGTGATTATCTTTAATCATTACCATTTCATCCAATCTTAATCTGTGTCTTTCTCCTCCTCCTATCTTTACAGCTTCTTTATCGAAATATCTTAAGCCTGGTGCTGTTTTTCTAGTTGCATACAATTTTGTTCTTTTTGGAATTTTCTTTACAAGTTCATTTGTCTGTGTTGCAATTCCACTCATTCTTGTTAGTATGTTTAGTGCAGTCCTTTCACATGTCAAGATTTTATCTGCATTTCCTGTAATTTCTATTACGTCTTGATTGGGTTTTATTTTTGTTCCATCTTTTGTTATGATTTTTGCTTTGCATCCTTTAATTGCAAAAATTTCTTTTGCATATTTTGTGCCTGCTATAATGGCATTTTCTCTTGAAATTATTTTTACTGTGATTTTCTTTTTTGATAATAATTGACTGGTTATGTCCCCTTTACCTATGTCTTCTGCAAGAAATTGTGATAATTGTTTTTTAGGATTAAATGACAATATTATGATTAATGTTATTATGATTTTAAAGATTTAGAATTTTTTTATGTAACTTTAATTGCATACTTGCCTTTTTGTGTTATTGCTAGTGTTTTAGAAATCTCTGAATTAGTTGGATCAACTACAAGTACAACTCCGTTCCAATCTGGTGTTAAGTCTGATGATTTACAACCTGGACAAACTTTTTCTGTTGTAACACGTTTACATTTTCTGCATGCCATTTCTCGTGCCATTTTAACTAGCCTCTACTTTTTCTTCTTTTGCAGGTTCACTTGAACCTCCGGCTTTTTTAATTTCTTCTTCAATCCATTCATCTGCACCTAAGAATGGTTGTCTACAAGTAATACCAATTTTACCCATTGCAGCAGCTTTACCTAGTGAAACAGCTGTAATTCTTGCACGCAATGTTGAACCAACTTTTAATGTTCTTCCACTTTGATTTGCTAAAATTAATCCCATCTTGACATCACTCTTTAGATAATCATCCATAACTTGTGATAAGTGTAGTAATGCATCTGTTGGGCCAATTCTTACAAATGCTCCAAAGTCTGTAATGTCTACAATTTCACCTTGAACAATTTCTTGTAATTTTGGATAAAATGTTAAAGCTTCAAATTCTACTTTGTGGAATGTTCCTCCATCCCCTGCAATCATTTTTCCCATTTCGTCTACTTTAGCATCTAAAATCATAATGATGTAGCCCAATTCTGCATTAATCATACTCTCGTATTTTTCTTTGAGGATGTTGACTGCTGCCTTTTTGAGTGTAGTTCCAAATAAGCTTGGAGGTATCCTAACGACATCAACTAGGGTAGATATAGAAAACAACTGTAATTTTTTCTTGAATTTCAATTTATGAATCTTTGGGTGATTTGACTTGAATTTCTAAAGATTTTGATGATTTTTGAAAAAAATCACAATTTTTTCCATGTCCAACTTACTTTAAATATCGTATTTTGATTTTTTTATCCAATGGTTGCCATAGATCAAGTTCTTGAAAAATTAAGTACTGTTATTGATCCTGATTTGAAAAAAGATATTGTTTCTATGGGAATGATTAAAGATTTAGAACTTAATGATGGAAATCTCAAATTTACTTTAGAACTTACTACTCCTGCATGTCCTTTCAATGTAGAAATTGAAGATGATGTGAGAAAAGTAATTGCTGAATTATCTGACTTGAAAGCTTTTGATTTGAATGTAACTGCCAAAGTAATGGAGGGTCGTTCACTTGAAGCAGACACCCAAATGGCAACTGTCAAGAATATTATCGGTGTTGCCAGCGGTAAAGGTGGTGTAGGCAAATCTACTGTATCATTAAACTTGGCTCTTGCATTATCTCAAACTGGAGCAAAAGTTGGATTACTTGATGCCGATATCTATGGACCTAGTATTCCGTTAATGTTGGGAATGGAAGATGGTTCAATGGAAGTTGAAGATAATAAACTTCAACCTGCAGATGTTAATGGATTAAAAGTAGTATCTTTTGGTTTTTTTGCAGATCAATCTAAACAAGCTGCAATATATCGTGGCCCTATTATTTCTGGAATTTTAAAACAATTTTTGGTTGACACTAATTGGTCCGAATTAGATTATCTAATTGTTGATCTTCCACCTGGAACTGGTGACATTCCATTAACTCTTGCACAAACAATTCCAATTACTGGAATTCTTGTTATCACTACTCCTCAGGATGTTGCAAGTAATGTTGCAGTAAAAGCAGTTTCAATGTTTGAAAAACTTAATGTTCCTATTATCGGAGTAATTGAAAATATGAGTCATTTTGTTTGTCCAAAATGTGATGATAAACATTACATCTTTGGAAATGGTGGAGCTAAAAAAATTAGTGAACAATTCAAAATTCCATTTTTGGGTGAAATCCCATTAAATTATGGAATTATGTCTGGTTCTGATTCTGGAAAGCCAATCGTGAGCACAAATACTGATTCACCAAGTGCTGAAGCATTTCGTGCTAGTGCAAAAAATGTTGCTGCACAATGTAGTATTATTGCATCTAATTTACAAGAAGAAATGGAATCTGAATCTGGTGACTCTGAATCATCTAATGAAGATTCTACAAATAACGGCACTTCTTAATTGAGATTCCTGTGAAATTACCTGATTCTATTAGAGACCAATTCAAAACCCCTTTAGGTATTTTATTGCCAATTGGAGAGGATAATAAAGAAGATATTCAAAAATATCTCTCAAAAAATTCCTATATCGTAACCGTTGGAGATCAAACTACTGAAAAAATGATTAATTTTGGATTAACTCCTTCTTTGCAAATTATTGATGGTTTTGAAAAAAGACAAAAACGTGATTTGCCAAAACTTGGAAATGCCACTGAATTGAAAATTGACAATCCTGCATCTGAAATTACTTTAGAAAGTATTGGCTTGATCAAAAAAGCATTTACTATGACTTCTCCTGTCCGAATAACTGTATTTGGTGAAGAAGATTTGTTAGTACTTCCTGTTTGTATTCATGCTCCTGACAATTCAGTTGTCTTATATGGCCAGCCAAATGAGGGGCTTGTTTTAGTTGAAATTACTACAGAAATTAGAAATAAAGCACAAACATTACTTGATCTAATGAACTAATGGGGTGTGATGAGACGGTGGCTGTATGATTCGTGATTACCCCACATAACCTCTGACCCTATTTATTCATAATTTTACGAAATCAAAATCAACCAATCGTCTTACAGAAATTTGTAAGTTTTTGTTAATGGTTGTTTTTAAGAGTTAACGAAAAGTTGACTCTTTGCTTACAAGAATTGACATTTCAAGATAAAGATAGATTGCTTTACAACAAACTATGAAAATAGATGATGATCTAAAGTTACAAATTTTAGAAAAAGTTGGAATATACTCCCAAAGGTTTTCCATTCCTGAACCTGTGATTTTGTTAACTACAAAAGAAGTTCTTGATGCTCCCAGAGAAATGACTGAAGGTAGACGAACATCTGCTTACAAATACTATGGTGTTTCTTATTTACAACATAATTTGGTTTTTCTTAATGTTAGAAAAATTCCTGATGAAAAAACACTTGAAAACACACTTGTTCATGAATTAATTCATATGCGATTTCCTTATCTTGCACATGGAAAAAGATTCAATAAATTAGTTAGACAAGGATTAAAAGGAAAAACCTTCTCTCCTTATAAAAAAAGAAGTAAAATTCCTTCTTTTTGATTAATACTTTTAAGATTGAACTAACTCAATATACTGTGGATATTTCTGAGGTTCTGCCTTTCATAGCTGGAATTGCATCTTTTCTTGTAGCTGGTGGTTTAGTTGCTTGGATTACCAAACAACCTTCTGGTAGCAAAGAAATGATGGATATCTCAAATGCTGTAAAAGAAGGAGCTTCTGCATTTTTAAGACGTGAAATGAAAATTATTGTTCCTGTCGCAATTGCACTTTCAGTCATTATTGGTGCCTTTTTACAACCCTCAAATGGAATAGCATTTGCAGTTGGTGCAGCATTATCTGCAGTTGCAGGAATTATTTCATTAAAAATTACAGTAAAAGCAGCAGTAAGAGCTGCAAATCTAAGTAGTGAAGGTCTTGGAAAAACATTTGCTATGGCGTTTCGGGGTGGAGCCACCGTTGGATTAGCAGTACCTGCAATGGCTCTTTTGGCAATTACTGGTTTGTATTTAATTTACCCTGATCCAATTACAATTGCAGGAGTGGGAATTGGTGCAAGTCTAATTGCATTATTCATCAGGATCGGTGGCGGTATTTTTACAAAGGCTGCTGATATGGGTGCTGATTTAGTTGGTAAAGTTGAAGCAAATATTCCTGAAGATGATCCTAGAAATCCTGCTACTATTGCAGATAATGTTGGCGATAATGTTGGTGATGCCGCAGGAATGGGATCTGATGTTTATGAATCTTATATTGTTACAATTCTTGCAGCATTGTTAATTGCTGCATTAATTGGTGCACCAAATTATTTCTTATATCCGATTCTAATTGGTTCTTCTGGAATGATTGCATCTATAATTGGTGTTGTAATTGTTGGTTCAAAGGGTGTAACTGATGTTATGAAACCTCTTAATCGTTCATTTTATGTTTCAGCTGCAATTGCAATTGGATTAAACTATGTCTTTATTACACAATTTATTGAGCAATCCGATGCAGCATATGCTTTGTTTGGAACTACTGTAATTGGTGTGATATTAGTTCCAGTAATTCAAAAAATCACTGATAATTATACTAGTTACAAAAAAGGCCCAGTTAAAGAAATTGCAGATTCTGCAAAATGGGGTTATGCATCATTGACTTTAATGGGAATAATCAAAGGAATGCAATCAACTGGACCATTCATGATTGCACTAGTTGTTGCAATTATAATCTCGTACTCTATTGCTTCTTCTGCAGCTCCTGAAGGTGCAGATCCAGTACTTTATGGAATTTTTGGAACTTCTTTGACTGCAATGGCAATGTTGAGTCTTGCTGGAATAGTTCTAAGTATTGATGCATTTGGTCCAATTGCTGATAATGCAGGAGGAATTGTTGAAATGACTGGAATGGGCGAAGAAAATCGAAAAGTAACTGATGAAATTGATGCTGTTGGAAATACAACTAAAGCTGTTACTAAGGGATTTGCGATAGCTAGTGCTGCCCTGGCTGCATTAGCTATGATTCAAGCTTTTCAATTTGAAGCAGCCCATATTTTTGAAGGTGTTTTGGAATTAAATTATAGTTTAACAAATCCTGCAATAATTGTTGGATTGTTAGTTGGTGGTCTAATTCCATTTATTATAACTGGTCAATTAATCAATGGTGTTTCTAGAGCTGCAGGTAAAATGGTGGATGAAGTTAGAAGACAATTCAAAGCTGATCCTGGTATTCTTGCAGGAACTTCAAAACCTGATTATGCAAAATGTGTTGATATTGCAACTGTTGCTTCGATTAGAGAATTATGGAAACCTGCAATTGTTGCAATTATTTCGCCTATAATTTTGGGAATTTTACTGGGCCCTACTGCAGTTGCTGGTTTGTTAATGGGTGCAGTTGTAACTGGAATTTTACTAGCATATCATTTAGCAAATACTGGTGGTGCATGGGATAATGCAAAGAAATTGGTTGAAATGAAAGGTGAGAAAGGTTCTGAAGTCCATAAAGTTGCAGTGGTCGGTGATATTATTGGTGATCCTTACAAAGATACTGCAGGACCTGCACTAAATACTGTAATTAAATTACTAAATACTATAGCAATTGTATTTGTATCTGCATTTGTCGCAATTCTTTCAATTTAAAAATTTTAATCAATACTCAAAGTCATATCTAATTCATCAACTTGTGCTTGAATGGCTTTTTGTAATGTTTGATTATGTTTACTACAAAATTTAAAATAATCATCTGCTGTTTGAAAGCAACCACAAATCCATTTTATTTTTTTATCTCCTTCAATTGTGATTTTTGAATATTTTTTGTTCATAAATTATCTTGTTATTTCTTCTAAAAATATTTTCTTAAAAAAGAAAAAAAATGTTTAAGGACAGCCTTCCATTTTTTGAATGAAATAGCCTTTTTCCTTAATTGCCTGCTCTACAGGCTCTGGACAAGATTGTGAGTGGCAAAATGTACATTCGTTTTGTGTCATTTGTGCTTCTCCTTCTCCTATCTCTTTCAACCATTCTTTGCCATATTCTATGGCTTTAGGATGATCTTTTTCACCCGTAATTACATCAAAGTGCATTGTGTGACCATCTGCTGCTTTGACATAAGTGTCGTATACGTGAATTTCCATATTTTTTCTTAAAAAAGGGGATATTTAATTCCAAAGATGATTCTATATGCTTGAATTTTCTAAATTCTTATTTCTCTTCAATTGGGATTTCTACACTATCTGATTCTAGAATAAATGCTCTGAAATTTTTGTTTATTCCTGAATAGATTATCCAAACATATGGATTATTTTGCATGAATTTTTTATCTGTAGTTGAAGGAAATGCTTCTCCTTTTGGATGTGAATGAAAAATTCCAATAATTTCTAAACTCAATTCTTTGCGCTTTTGATCCATTTCCCAAGTCTGTTCAGCTGATAATGTAAATTCTATTGGAGATGGTGTGTCGTTCTTTGTTAACCATATTTCTTTCACTGTATTTTCTTCTCCAATTACATTTCCGTATAAAATTGCACATGCCTCATTTGGTTCTTCTTTCCAAGTGTGGTCTAAGAGAATTTTTTTTTGTAATTTTGAAAGAATAATTTTTTGCAAATCTATTCTACATTAACTGTGCCAATCATCCATGGGTGTAGTATGCAATAATAATCAAAACTACCTGCTTCACTAAATGTGAATTCATACGTATCTCCTATATTCAATATTTGTGAATCAAATACTCCATCAGCTCCATTATCTGGACTTCCTGAAGTAGCTGTATGCATTGCTGGATCTTCATTAACCCATTGAATTGGTGTTCCTACTGAAATGTTAATTGTTTCTGGATCATAGTATATTTGTCCGTCTTCTGGAATTGCTGCACCTTCTGGAATGATAATTTTAGTTGCTTCTTTTGGAGCTTCTATAACTAAAGTTGAAATCATCCATGGATGTACAATACACAAGTATTCGTATTCGCCAACTTCTAAGTTAGTTGTATCTAAAGTATATGTTTCTCCTTCACTAATTAAACTAGAATCAAATGTCTCTCCATAATCAGATGCACTAGTAACTGTATGTGGTGCAACATCTACATTTGTCCATACAACTGTATGTCCTTGTGTAACAACAGCTCTGTCTGGTTCGTAATCTGGATTACCTTCTTGTGCAGATTCTTTAAGAATTTCAATTTCAAAAATTGGTCCAGCTGGAACATCTTCCATTGCTTCTTCATCAATTAATTCTTCAGCTAACTCTGCTTCACTTTCGCTCATTGAACCAGCTGTAATCCAAATAACTAATCCACTTGCAACTGCTAATCCTAAAACTAAACCAATTGGTTTAATGCTTCCTGGTTTTTTCATTGCTATCCATGCAACTCCTGCAGATGGAAGTGCAATTGCTAATATGACAAGAATTAATGAAAATGTGTAATCTGAAGAATTCATTGTACTTAATGCATAAAGTCCAAATCCTATTGAAATAGCAACAATAACTAAAGTTGTAATTTTAGCTCTGTTACTAGTTGATACTCCTCCATCTAGAATACCTGCTGCTGTGAAAATTAGTCCTACAAACATTGTTAGACCTGTTAGTGCGTGCATTCCGTCGATGAATGTGTGTGCAATTCCTGCATATGATAAAATGAGACCCGCTAATCCTACGCCTGTAAGGCCCATGCCTGGCATTAATAGGTCCCAATTACTCATTAAAATAAGCTGGTAAGAGTGAGATACTTATTCCTTTTGAAATATAATGGATCTACAACAAGGAATAAAACGGCTTTGAAACTGGGTAGAGTAAATTGGGAATTAATGAAATAATAGAAATATCGAAACCACGAAT
>CP054849.1:394047-416061 GCA_044358425.1 Marine Group I thaumarchaeote
ATGTTTTGTTATACGGATTAACTGTAAGTTGTATTTCTGTAATTTACGGATTCTTTGCACTTAATGCAATATCTGCATTTTTTATTGCAGTAGGGATATTTTCTTACGTTATAATTTACACAGTTTGGCTAAAACGTAGAAACACTTCCAATATTGTAATTGGTGGAATTGCTGGTAGTGCTGCAGCTTGGGCAGGATGGGCAGCTGCAACTGGTAGTATGGATTTATTGGGATTCTTAGTTGGCTTTTTAGTATTTGTTTGGACACCTTCCCACTTTTGGTGTCTTGCAATGAAAATTAAAGATGAATATGCACAAGCTGAAGTTCCAATGTTACCTGTTGTAATTGGAATGCAAAAAACATCTAAATTTATTTTGGGTAATACTTTAATTTTAATTCCTTACTCTTTGTTACTTGTATTGATTCCTGATGGATTGGGAATTGTTTACACAGTTATTGCATCTGTGTCTGGTGGATTGATGTTGGTATATCATTACAAGCTAACAAAAACTCCTACATCTGAATTTGCTTGGAAAGCATACAAAGTAACTGCACCTTATTTGACAATTATTTTTGTAGCTGTTGCATTAGATGCTGCATTTCATTTTCCTTTGATCTAATTTTTTAATTATTTATCTACACCTGGAAAACTTGCTTCATAATCTTTTTCCATTACTTCTTTATTCTGTTTTTCTATTGGATCCTCTTCTTTTTCAATAATTGCAACTTCTATTCTTCTTTCATCTTTAGTAAACCATGCAACTTTGATTAATCCCAATATTTCCAAATCTAAAAGTAATTTGTTAAATTTATCTTCTGGCAAATTTAATCCGTCTTTTGTTAAACTCTTGTAAAGTTCAACATCTGTTAATGAGTTAGATTCTTTAATTTTTTCAAATATTTGATTTCTTAATGGAATTGTCATGATTAACCGTAAAATGCTTTCTCTCCTGTCTTGGGTACTACATTAGATATACTTTCTCTTATGGTGTTATACCATTGATCTACCTCTTTTGTAATTGATGGATTAATTTGTTTCAGACTAACTGCAAAATCACGACTGTTTATTTTAGATGATTTGTTTCTCATTGCACAAATTGCTGCCTCCCTACATAGTGCTGCCAAATCTGCACCCGTGTAATTTTGTGTTGCTACTGCAATCTCTTGTAATTTAATATCATTTGATAATGGCATTTTTTTTGTTAAAATTTTAATGATTTCTAATCTACTCTTTTCATCAGGAGGTGTGACATATAGAACTAGATCTAATCTTCCTGTCCTCAATAATGAATTATCTATGATGTCTGGTCTGTTTGTAATTCCGATGACTGCCACTCGAGATGAAGTTCCTTCTTCAATTTCTGTTAATAGTTGGCTAAGTATGGTTTCTCCTGATCCTCCTTCTCCTGATTTTGATTTTGCTAGTGCGTCTAATTCATCAAAAATTATTACACATGGTGATGATGCTTTTGCTTTTCTAAAAATTTCTCTTATTGCTTTTTCTGATTCTCCGACCCATTTTGAAAGAATTTCTGGACCTCTAACTAAAATCATATTTGCACCTGTTTCAGTTGCTACTGCTCTTGCAAGTAATGTTTTTCCGCATCCTGGTGGACCATAAATTAAAACTCCTTTTGGGGGTTTGATGCCCATTTTTGTAAATTTACTTGGTTCTTTAACTGCTGTAATTATATTATCTGTCAAACTTTTCTTAATATTTTCTAAACCTCCAACATCATTCCACCAAATTTTTGGTCTTTCAACATAAAATTCTCTCATTGCAGTAGGGACAACTTCGTGCATCGCATCGTAAAAATCAACCAATTTGATTTGCATTGATTGTAAAACTTCTGAAGAAATTTTTTCAGTTTCAAGATCAATTTCTGGTAAATATCTGCGAATTGATTTCATTGCTGCTTCTCTACATAGTGATTTGATATCTGCACCTGTGTATCCATGTAATTCTGCTGACAATTCTTTTAGATCAATTTCTTCGTTTATTGGCATTCCTCTTGTGTGAATTTGTAAAATTTCATATCTTCCATCTTCGTTAGGTACACTAATCTCAAATTCTCTGTCAAATCTTCCTGGCCTTCTAAGAGCTGGATCTACACTATCTGGTCTGTTGGTTGCACCTAAAACAATGACATTTCCTCTATCGTTTAATCCGTCCATTAATGCAAGTAATTGTGCTACCACTCTTTTCTCCACATCTCCATACACTTCTTCTCTTTTTGGTGCTATTGCATCAATTTCATCAATGAAGATTATACTTGGTGAATTATCTTTTGCTTCTTTAAAAATTTCTCTTAATTTAGCTTCTGTTTCACCGTAGTATTTGTTCATAATTTCTGGACCGTTAATTGGATACATGTTAGCTTCAGATTCGCTTGCCATAACTTTTGCAAGTAATGTTTTTCCGCATCCTGGTGGACCATATAGTAAAATTCCGCTATGTGGTTCAATCCCTAATCTGGAAAATAATTCTGGATGTCTTAATGGTAATTCAACAATTTCTCTCATTGCTTTAGTTTTTTCTTTTAATCCACCAACTTCTTCATATGTGACTCTGACTTTTCTGTCGATTGATGTTTCTGTTGAAATATTTAATTCAGTTGTTTTGTCTATGTTGATAATTCCTTTAGGTGATGTTTTTGTAATTTTAAAGTCCATTGAGTTTCCTAATATCATTACAGAAATTTCATCTCCGTGAGTTACTGGTAATCCTTTTAATCTATTTTTAACAAAATCCATGAATTCTTTATCAATTGTTACTGCATCGTTGAGTGGAGTTAGTGTAATTGTTTTTGCAATTTTTGAAATTATTTTTCTAACTTTTACTATGTCGTTTAAAGTTCCCCCAACATTTTTTCTTGTCTGTCCATCTATTCTAATTATATCTGGGAATTTTTCATCCTCATCTGCAGGCCAAATAATGGCACAACTTGTCCTTGAACCCATGATTTCAATTATATCTCCTGGTTCAGCTTTGAGAAAATCCATTGCTTTTGGACCTATTCTGGCACGTTTTTTGCCTACGTCTCTTTGTTTTGCTTCACCAATTCTCATTTGCAAAGGCTCTTCTTTGCGTACCATAAAATCAATTAATTCTTGTTATGCTAATTACTGTTATGTTAATTGCGACTCATACTAAGTACTTCAAATTCACTGACTCCTTCAACTGCTCTAACAGTATCTTCTAGTGAATCCATTTGCCCTTCTTTGTCCTCTAATACAAATTGTGCCTTTAGACATTCTAATCCAAAAGCTAGTGGTTCTTTTTCATGTCGATTTAGAGTAATTCCATCTTTTAGTGATGCTTTTACAGTTTCTGCTAATTTATCTAAATCCACTTCCATTCCTGTTGGAAGAATTTTTGCAATTAATACAATATCTGTCATTTTACTTAAGGTCCCGTGAAGTTACATGAAGAGCAGGTATAGTTTCTTGCTGCTTCTCTACAACTTTCACATCTCCAAATAAGGTCAACCCCACATTCAGGGCAATTGAATTTAACACATTTATCATTAGGCATAATTGCTCTATGGCAACAACTGCATGTTGGTAATGATATAGTAGATGACATGCTCAATTTTTCTGGAAACATCATTTATACTTTCCTTAGAAATTATAATGGAATTAACCCAATATTTTTTTCAATTCACTACTGACTAATGTTTGAGCTGTTTTCAATGAATTTTTGATTCCTAATAATTTGATAATTGAACTTGTATGAAAATCAAAATCATCTTTTTCTGAAATTTCATTGACAATTTCTGGGGTTATTGATTCAAATAATTTATTGATCGTTTCATTATCAATCCTTTCTAAAATTTTTCTTACTAACATTTGTTTATCAAATTCTTTACCAAATCTCTCAACCCATTTTTTTTGATAATTTAGAAGATCTGTTTTTTCATTTGTTTTTAAAAATTTGGATATTGCTTGTCCTGCATATACTCCTCCCATTCCACTTGTGAAAATTCCTCCTGCGGTTGTGGGTTTTGCTTGTCCTGCTGCATCTCCTACTATGACTACATTGTCTTCCACAAATCGTTTGATTGGACCCTTAATCCAGATAGGTGCAAAAATTTTCCTTATTGTTGAAAATTCTCCTTTTTGCTTAAGAAATTCATTTAATGTTTCAGATACATTGATGCCTTTTCCTGCAATTCCTACTTTTCCTTTTCCTTCAGCTGATGGAATCACCCAGGCAAAAAACCCAGGATATTTCTCTTGATCAAAAATAACTTCCACTTTTCCTTTTTTAATCCAATCTGCATAAATTTCATATTGTGCAGATGATAAAATCCCTGTTCGATCTTTGTGAATTAATGATGACACTCCTCTTGCATCCACAAAAATTTTACAATCAATTTTTTCTTCATTTGTCCTAATTCCTGTTTCTGTCATTTCCTGAAAACTTGTTCTAACTTTTATTATTGCACCATTTTTTTGAGCTTGAAATGCAACTTGTTTATCTAATTCTCTTCTGCTAATCTCTACTACTTTTTGATTTTTTGAATTGATTGTGAAACTTTTTCCATTAGGTGATGTAATTTTTGCAGATTCAATCATATGTTCAAAAGTTTTTTTAAATGGAATAATTCCTAATTCTTCTAGGCCTGCAATACTTACTAATCCACCACAATGTTCAGGTGTCCCAATTTCATAATCTTCTTCAATTACTAACACTGAAAATCCTTTGGAAGAAATTTCTCTTGCAGTTAATAACCCTGCAATACTGCCTCCTCCAACAACTACATCATAGTACACAGATTTTGGTTCTTTGTCAATTATTTAATTCCAAAGTTTTTCATTGTGCCTATCTGTGAAAATAATATGGGTGAAATTAAACAAGTAATTGCTGTTAGGACTGATTTGGGAATGGGTAAGGGTAAGATAGCTGCTCAAGTTGGCCACGCATGTGTCATGGGTTCAGAACATGTCAGAAAATCACATCCTGAATGGTGGTCAGAATGGTGGGGTGGACAAGAGAAAGTTGTTGTTAAAGTTTCAGGAATTAAAGAATTACAAGAAATAAAACGACATGCGATTGATTTGAATTTACCTTGGTCTGAAATTTCTGATGCCGGACACACTCAATTATCACCGGGAACTACAACTTGTATATCTATAGGCCCTGCACCCGAAAATTTGATTGATAAAATCACTGGTAATTTGAAATTATTATGATTTTCTGGGAATAAGATATTAACAGTATTGTTTAAAAAAATCTGTGAAAAAGAAGACTAAGGGAATTTTAGCATTTATTTTTCTAGGTGGTCTTATGTTGACTTCTGGAGTTTTAGTTGCTATAACAGGTTATGATCCTGATGTAGATTATGCAGCTATGGATGATCCTGAAGTAACAATTACTGGTACTCCTGCAGATAATTATCCTGATGAACAAAGGCCTCAATTTTGTAGTTCTGATAAAATTGCAAAATCCACAAAGTTTGTTCAAGAATTTGTTATTCCTACTGATTGTACCAATCCGTTAGCCATTACATCTGATTATGATGGAAATGTTTGGTTTGCTCAAACTAATACTGGAAATATTGCAAAATTCAATCCTACAACTCAAACATTTGTTGAATATGAAAATCCTACATGGCCTGACGGTGCTCGTTCAATGATGTGGGGAATAGATTATGCTCCTGATGGTTCTGTTTGGTTCACTGATGAAACTTATGATTCCGTTTGGAAATTTTCTACATTTGACGAGGAATATGAGCGATTATCTTATCCCTCTGATGGAAATTCATTACCTCAAAAACTTAGAATTGATGGCTCTCAAATTATCATTAATGATTTTACTGGAAACAAATTAACCATTCTAGATGTAAATCCTACTGACACTGAAGTAAATTATCTGAGTGTGCCTTCTCCTGTAGATGACTCAGTAACAGCTGATTTTGCAATAGATGGAAATGACGATATTTGGTATACCAATTGGTTATTTCAACAAGGAGGGATTTTAGTTCAATTTAATCAAAATGATTATCTTGATGATGTAACAAATTCTGGAATGCCATACTTGCCCTTAATTGATTACATTACGGGTTACCCTTTACCTGTACAACTACTTACTCCAAATGGTGTAACTTTTTCTGATGATGGAATATTGTGGCTAGCAGATACAACTTCTTCTTCGTTTTTCAGTTTTGACCCTACAACTGAACAATTTATTCAATATGTGACATCTGATCCTATCTTTGAAACCTTTGGAAATCAAACAGGTGTTGTCAAATCCCCTATTTCTAGACCTTATTGGATTGAAAATAATGATCAAGGACAACTTGTGTTTAATGCACAAACAGCAAATAATATTTCGGTAATGGATCCAAAAGAACAAACTCTTGTAGAGTATCATGTACCTTCAAAAAATCCTAACTGGGCTGATTGTGATTCTGGTATACAGGTAATGGAAAATTGTGGTGTTGCACAAATTTTTGATTTTGCAGTATCTGGTGAAAAAATTTGGTTCACTGAATGGGTTGAAAACAAAATTGGTGTCGTAGATACATCTGTATCTTTACCATTTGAAATTCAACTTGAATCCGATGAGATTAAACTTTCTTCTAATGATTCTGTTACTAATCATATCATATTTTCTCCACAATTTGAAAATGACATAATCGAAGTTTCTTCAATTACTTCTACTACTCACGAATTTCTAACTGTTGATTTTATTCATAACTCTCCTGAAAACTTTGAATTAAATTCTAATGATTCTGTTGCTGTACATATTGAACTTTCCACTTCTGATGCTGCTTTACCTGGAACATACAAAATTTTACTAGGTGGACAAACTTCAGATGTTGCAATTAGTAAATATCTTACAGTGATTGTAGAGTGATACCTGAAATTGATTCACAAATAGGAATATCTGTTTATACTACAAAATTTTCTGGTATTGGTGGAAAAATTAGGATTAATCCTGAAGATTTTGAAGTTTCTGAATTAATTTCTAAGCGTGCAACAAATTCTATTACTGATGAAAGTGGTTATGCTGTTTACAAACTAAAAAAGAAAAAAATTGATACTAATCATGCGTTATCTGGAGTTTTTCGAAAAACTGGTGTTCGTCTTAAGTCTTTAGGACTAAAAGATGCTTCAGCTGTAACTGAACAATTTGTTGGTTCACCTCATAAGGGTAAGCCTATTGACAATTTTTCTACTGAAAAATATTCTCTTACAAATATTGGATTTACAAAAAAACCCTTATCTAAAAAAGATATGATTGGTAATAATTTTAAAATTCAAATTTCTGATTGCTCAGATGATCTGTCTTCATTTGCTGAACATGATCAGATTTTAAATTTTTATGGGTATCAAAGATTTGGTTCTAAAAGACCTGTTACTCATTTAATTGGAAAGTCAATTTTACAAAGAGATTTTGATATGGCTGTTGACTTGATTTTATCCTTCACTTCTTCATATGATTCTGCAGAAAATACAGAGATACGTGAAAAACTTTCTGACAAAACAAATTATGTAAAATATTATGATAAAGTTCCATCTCAAA
The DNA here is from genome assembly GCA_044358425.1 of Marine Group I thaumarchaeote. Classification (GTDB taxonomy): domain Archaea; phylum Thermoproteota; class Nitrososphaeria; order Nitrososphaerales; family Nitrosopumilaceae; genus Nitrosopumilus. Next base: position 401,579 of record CP054849.1, read on the forward strand.
TGGATATTGAAAAAATTGTTTTAAAAGAAATGATTGAACATGATGATTCCATTCGTGCTATACGTGCAATTCCATTATCTTTACGACGTTTTTACATTCAAGCATACGAATCATACATTTTCAATAAATCTCTAAGTTCGGCATTTTTAGATGGTGAAGATTTATTTGAATCTCAATCTGGTGATGTCTGCTTTGATTCTAAAAGTATAATTGGAAAATTCAAAGATGGAGTTGAACAATATCTGGCATTACCGTTTGTTGGTTATTCGTATTACAAAAAAACTAGATTTGACCATTCCATTTCTAAAATTTTAATTGAAGAAGAAATTTCTCCAAAAGATTTTTTCATAAAAGAAATGCAAGAAGTTAGTAGCGAGGGTGGGTTTAGACAAGCCGCAATTCATTGTACTGATTATATATCTGAGAAAAATAAAGTTGAATTTTCATTATCTAGAGGTTCATTTGCAACTATTCTGTTAAGGGAAATAATGAAGCCTAGTGATCCTATTCTCGCCGGATTTTGAGGGACTCATTTTTTTAAAATTTTCAATAATGCCCCAATCCCAATAATTATTATTCCTAAAACCATTATTTGAATTCCATATGTTATCCAATCAGGATTGGCATACATGAAAGATGATTCAGGACCAACTATGGCTTGTCCTTGTAGATCAAAAATTAACCCAAAAATGAATACTATGCTCCCAATCCCAATAACGGAATATCCTTTCCCCATGTTCATTTCATTTAATTTCCATTAAAAAGGGTAAACAGAATTGATTCAATGAGCAAATCATTTTTGGGCTGTATTTTTAATCATTTTCTTAAGACATCATAAAATGTACAATTGGAGCGGTCAATCTGAATCTGGTGGGCACAAATACCTTGGATTGATATTATTTTGTTCATCTGCCTTATTGGCTCTATTACTCTTTTTGATATTTCATCCTCAAATTGATGAAATAAATCGAGAATCCCCAATTCTAATTAATTTGATGTTTATTCCTGCTATGGCTGTTGGATTTCTTTATGGAATTAAAATTACTCAACGAGCTGTAAATCCTGCTGAAATTAGAAGTCCTATCAAAAGATCAATTGTAAAAATTTTCCTGTTCTTTTTTGTAATGGGTGGTATGTTCAGTTCCGTCAATTTTGCAATAAATGGTGGTAGCGTAATGCCGGATGTATCTATTTTTGAAGATGGTTTAATCACGTGGGTTCATACCTTTGTAATGGCTAATGGAGGTGCAACCTTTCTTATTATCTCAAGTATTATGTTGATGGCAGCTGCAACAAAAAGAATCGTTGGTTTGGATTCAGGATTTTTGAATAGATTAGTTTCATCTGCTAGTACATTTGTTTTTGTTACTGTTCTGGCTTTGAGTTTCACAAAATCAGATCCTACTTCTTCAGGTATATTTTTGTACACTTTTTATCAAGCAGGAATTGTAGGTGGTGCATTTTTTGCAATGAATCGATTAACTAAAGATAAGAATATGGTATCTGATTTTGCTAATGGTTACTGATTTCATATTTTTTATTTGATAAACATTATTACTTTCTAGATATTTTCATGTCTTATGGGATTAGTTGATAAAATTAAAAAAAGTATTGAACTAAAACATCCTTCTCCAAATATTTCTTCAATTGAAAAGACAGAAAATAAAATTCTAAAATTAACAAAGGAATCTGAACTAAATCCTAATGATTCTAAAATTTTACTTGAATTGTATACATGTTATGTTGAAACATCAAATTCTGAAAAGAAAATTGAATGTTTAGAAAAATTATCTTCAATTTTACCACGTGATTTTTATCCTCTTCAACAACTAGCAGATATTTATCTGAATGAATTGAATGATGATTCTAAAGCAAAATTCTATCAAAATAAGGCTAATGATATTAAAAATAATTTTTAGTTTTTAATAGTAATTCAGAACTAGTTTTCTAGATCTACGTAAATTCCTGAAATTTCATTATTTATTCTGTCCCAGTATATTTCACAGCCATCTGTTTTGAAATCATTTGCTTTACACTCATTAAAATGGGCTGTGTTGTTTCTGGACATATTATCTGCATACAATACATCCTCGCCTATAACTACACCAATTATTAACACTGCCAACAAACTGGCTGATACTAATATCATGGAATATCCAACTTGTCTCAAATTTTTGGATTTTTTCATTCACGTGAAATCAATAAGGCTTGAATTTAATCTTTTCAAGTCATTTTTCCTAGTTAGATCTTTATCACTAGACTGTTTTTTCCGATAAAAAGAAAAGAAAGTAGTTCAAACTACTTTTGTTGAGCATTCAAATTCTCCAATATGAGTTTCTAGGACCAATTCCTTTATCTGAATGGGGTCCTCCGATGGAAAAATTAGTCTATTTGATCTTATCTCGAACCAAAGATAAATTTGATATGGTCTATGTTGGTGATTGTCCAAAAACTGATGAAAAGTCCTTTTTTACATCTCATGATCAATTCAAATGTTGGTTACAAAAATCTGGTTCTGAACAATCCTTGTATCTTGCAATTTATCCAATGTTTGAATCAAGTGAAGCAAAACGGCATAATGTAATTCAAAAGATTATTGCTCAATACAAACCTCTATGTAACAATGATGAGATTTCTGAGCCAAAGCCTGATTATGTTGTAAGGGTTTCAGAGGAATCAGACAAAGATTCAGAGGAATCAGACAAAGATGAATTATGAATCAGACAAAGATTCAGATAAGATTTCTTGTGCTTGTTGTGGACATGAAATGAATTTAGAAAAAAAACTTCAAAAATCTAATCTATATCGTTGTAATAATTGTGGAATTAGTGATACTAGACTTAATTCTTAACTTTGTTTTGTACATCAAATAATTGTAAAGTTAGTAAATCTAATGCCTTTTTCATATGTTGAAATTCATTAATAGAATGCATCTGTCCTTCTACTAGTGCTCTCATAACTTTGATTGAATTTTTTTGGTAATCATCTGAAGCAACAATCTCCATTCCATTTAATTTTGATAATAAATTATCCAAATCTTTAATCATTTCATCAGAAGGTTTGTGTTTATCCATAGAATTCAGATTTCTTTTTCGTATATGAATTATTGCTAAGTTAATAGTCAATAATCAAACTGGATGGTAAAATTCTCATTGATAGTTCTAATGAATTGATAAAAAATGTATTTTGAAAATATTTATGTAAATGAAATTATTGAATTTTAGATATGGGATTCAAAAAAGGTATTGAGAAATGTGTGGAGTGTGAGAAAAAAATGTCTGAGGATCCCGATGAAACAGGAATGTGTAGTAAATGTGGTTCTGGTGCAAGAGTTGATTCAGAAATACAAAAGGAATTAAATGATTTAGGAATTATTTAGTATATTTACAACAAATCTTCATCAATTTCTTCAATTGGATTCATAAATTGCGTACATGTACACGTTGGAATTTTACATTTTCCTAATTTTATCATTAATTTGCTTTCTTTATCTGGAATATGAGCTTCATCTGTGTGGTGGCATCTTTGACAATTCATTTTATTTTATGACCTCTAATTATTTGGAACTAATACTGCACGAGCATCAATTTCAGAATCTTTTAATTTTTTCAAAGCTTCATTTGCTTTTTCTAATGGGAATGTTTCATAAATTACTTCGATATCATTTTCATTGCATATTTTGATAACTTGTTCCATATCTTTTGTAGAGCCAATCAACGTGCCTCTGATTGTTTTTTCTTCAAATGCAATGAATTCTGGCCTTTCTCCAATTGTTGCAATGACAATTGTTCCTCCTTTCTTGACTGATTTTATTGCAGTATCTGTTACAATATCTGCTGGAGCAAATACTATTGCTGCATCCAATAAGCCATGTTTTTGATTTAATTTATTCAAAAATTCTTCTTGTTCTTTTGAAAATATCATTGCATCTACCGCTCCTAATCTTTTTGCAACATCTAGATGATTTTGTGATCTTGAAAATGCAATTACTTTTGTTTTTTCAATTTTTGCAAACTGTATCGCCATGTGACCTACTCCTCCAATTCCAAAAATTCCTATTTTTTTATCTAATGTTGGCTCTGCTGCTTTGACTGCTTTGTAAGCTGTAATTCCTGCACAAAATAGTGGTGCTGCATATTCTGATTTCATTTTTTCTGGAACTTTAGTTGCAAAATCTTGTTTAACTGTAATGTATTCAGAGTATCCTCCTTTCAGAGTTTCACCTGTTATTTTTGACGATTCACAAAGGTACTCTTTTTCCTCTTCGCAATATTGACATTCTTTGCATGCTTCAAGTAACGGTGTGATTCCTGCTCTTTCTCCTATTTTGAATTTGGTCACATCTTTTCCAATTTCAATTACTTTTCCAACAACTTCATGTCCTGGAACAATCGGTAATGTTGCTGGAATTCCAATATGCTGCCAATCTCCTTCTATTCCATGAAGTTGTGAGTGACAAACACCACATGCTTCAATTTTAAGTAGAATTTCATCTGATTCCTTAATTTCATGTTTATCTATTTCAGTTGATTTCAAAGGATTAGTTTCAATTTTTGCACATTCTGAAAGCACCATTGCACGCATTTTTTCCATAATTCAAAAATTTTTTCATTGAATTTTAACATACTGTTTTAATTTTTTCTTTGAATTATTTCAATCAAGATAAGATTTATTTTAAAAAAAGTATCCATTATGGTATGACTGATGTTACTTCTGAAGATCGTGAACGAGTAAAACTACTAACCTTAATTTCTTCTTCCAAACATGAGTTTGATAAATTATCTCTAGAACAATTGGCAAGACTAGAGGAGCTCCTAAAGAAAAAAGATTACAGCCATGATAAAAAAGCAGACAAATCTAAAACAAAATTTCTCAAAAGAATTAATGTTAGAATTTATGAATTAACTGAGGGTAAGGGAATCTGGTAATTATCTCCACATGTAGGTACAAATATTGAAAATACTTTGATAAATTATGGCTGGAAATAATCTAATTCATGAAACCAGTCCTTATTTGCTTCAACATGCTGATAATCCCGTTGATTGGTATGGGTGGAACGATGAAGCACTAAAAAAAGCAAAAGATGAGAACAAACCTATTTTTCTAAGTATTGGATACAGTGCATGCCATTGGTGTCATGTGATGGCACATGAATCATTTGAAAATAATGATGTTGCTGAATTTATGAATGAACATTTTGTAAACATAAAAGTTGATCGTGAAGAACGTCCTGATATTGATGATATTTATCAAAAAGTTTGTCAAATAGCTACGGGTCAAGGTGGTTGGCCACTGAGTATTTTTCTTACACCTGATCAAAAACCATTCTATGCTGGAACATATTTTCCTGTTTTGGATTCCTATGGACGTCCTGGATTCGGAAGTATCTGTAGACAATTAGCACAAGCTTGGAAAGAGAAACCAAAAGATGTTGAAAAATCTGCAGAGAGTTTTCTTTACGCATTACAGAAAACTGAAAAAATTACAACTCCCTCAAAATTAGAACGCACTTTACTTGATGAAGCTGCAATGAATTTATTCCAACTGGGAGATCCTACTTATGGAGGATTTGGTTCTGCTCCTAAGTTTCCAAATGCTGCAAATATTTCATTTCTATTTAGATATGCAAAAATGGCAAATTTATCAAAATTTAATGAATTTGCATTAAAAACTTTGAAAAAAATGGCAAAGGGTGGAATTTTTGATCAAATTGGAGGAGGGTTTCACAGGTATTCAACTGATACAAAATGGCTAGTGCCTCATTTTGAAAAAATGCTCTATGACAATGCTCTCATGCCTGTAAATTATTGTGAAGCATATCAAATTACCAAAGACCCATTTTATCTGGATGTTTTACAAAAAACTCTTGATTTTGTTTTACGTGAAATGACTTCATCAGAGGGAGGATTTTACTCTGCTTATGATGCAGATTCTGAAGGTGTAGAAGGAAAATTTTATGTTTGGACTAAACATGAGATTAAAGAAATTCTTGGTGATGATGCTGAAATATTTTGTCTTTATTTTGACGTAACTGATGGTGGAAATTGGGAAGGAAATAGTATCCTTTGTAATAATCTTAATACTTCAACAATTGCATTTAATTTTGGAATATCTGAACAAAAGGTTCATGAAATTATAAATTCTTGTTCAAAAAAATTATTAAAAGTAAGATCAAAAAGAGTTTCTCCTGGATTAGATGATAAAATTCTAGTTTCTTGGAATTCTTTGATGATAACTGCTTTTGCAAAAGGATATCGTGTTACAAATGACATACGATATCTAAATGCTGCCAAAAATTGTATTTCTTTTATTGAAAAGAATTTGTTTGTTGATGATAATCTATTAAGAACTTACAAAAATGGTAATGCAAAAATTAATGGTTATCTTGAAGATTATTCTTATTTCATTAATGCTCTATTGGATGTATTTGAAATTGAACCTAATCAAAAATATCTTAAACTTGCATTAAAATTAGGTACTCATTTAATTGATCATTTTTGGGATTCAGAAAATAATAGTTTCTTTATGACTTCTGATAATCATGAAAAACTAATCATTCGTCCAAAGAGTAATTATGATTTATCTTTGCCTTCAGGAAATTCTGTTTCGTCATTTGTAATGTTAAGACTATATCATCTATCTCAAGAACAATCTTTTCTTGATATTTCCATTAAAATTATGGAATCTCAGGCACAAATGGCAGCAGAAAACCCATTTGGATTTGGATATTTGTTAAATACACTTTCTGTATATTTGGAAAAACCTATTGAAATAACTATTATAAATTCTGAAAATTCTGAAATTTGTAATTCTCTATTTACAACTTATTTGCCTAGTTCTTTTATGGTGACCATTGAAAATTCTGAACAATTGAATGCTCTTTCTGATTATCCCTTCTTTTCAGGTAAATCCTTTGAAGATCAAACTTCTGTCTTCATTTGTAAAAATTTTTCTTGTTCTTTGCCATTACATACTTTAGATGAAGTGAATTCAGAACTTTAGATTTTTTTTAAATCTACATTTATGGTGTTTCCAACTTGTGGTCTTCCCATTCCATCATATCTTGATTTTGGCATTGCAATTGTAATTTGTGTTTGTTGATATGATTTCATATTTACAGTTGGCTGAGCTTGTAAAATTGCTTCTAATAGCGGCATTACTTGTTCTTTTGTTTCTGTATCCAATTTTTTGGATACGTTTTCAATGATTAATTGTTTTTGGGAAATTGGTTCAGTTGATACATTTTCAATTAATGTTAATTGTATAATTTGTCCATTGTCTACTATCTGTGTAATTTTGAATTCATTTGTTGCTGACATAAATTATTGATTTTATCTTAATGATTTATCTCTAACGAATTGAAAAATAGAGTGCAATTACGGCTGTTGCTATTGCAGCTGTTACCCCTAGACTAAAAATGATTTTACTACCGTCAATATTCATAATTTTATCATTTCACAATTCAAATTAAACTGTACTGCAAATTTCTACTATTTTACTTACATTTTTAGCTATTTTTATGCCTAATTTCTTCTCATTCTGTTTCATTATTTGATTGGTTATCTGTTTTCCTTTGAGATGAAATTGCTTTTTTGATTTCTGGTGCCTTCTGTTTTATCATTTCATTAAATTCTTTGATATCTTCTAAACTTGCTGTTTGCTGCTGATTTTGATAAGCTTGAAGGAATCCTGAATATACGCATCCTGTAATTATTCCAAATGCAGTATCTTGAACTGATTCTACTTCCGGACGAAATTCTTCTGCAATTTCCCTATATGATTCTGATTCACTAATGTAGTATTCAATCAAGCTATTGATAAATTCTTTATTTTCTTTTGCGATTGTCATGATCTTATTTTGATTCCTAGTTTATTTAATTATCTTTTTTTAATCTGATAAATTTATGTAAACCGAGATTTTATGTCTAGTATTGCTAGAAAATTTATCTCCAGAACTTCGAAAAACTTTGAGACAAATAAAGAAACAAACTTTGGCATTACAATCTATTCGTAATCTAAATAAAATTCAAAAATCTGTATGGCTAGAAATGGCTACTCGTGAAACTGGAATCCAAGTCGATCGAATATGTTGTATCAACAAACCTGTTAATCTTACAATATTTCATGTTGGAGATTCAAAGTCTTCTGTATTGCTTTGCAACTATCATTCTAAACAAAAATATTTTTTAAAAGATATTTTTGAAATAAAACCGCTAGATGAGAATTTGGTAAATTCCCATACTATGTAATTAGAGATTTATTTAATTAACTAATTTCTTTAAATTGTAATCTAAAAATAGTATTAATTCTTAGTTTTGATATGGATTTAAATGAAATTCTTACTAAGGAGAGAGATTCCTTAAGGGATGAAAATATTGAACTTAGAAAGAGAATTCACCAACTTGAAATTTCGTTACAAAAAGCATTAGATATGCTAGAAAATGATGATTAAATTTTCATTTTCATGCCTGAAATCTTTTTCTAATTTTTTTTTCAAATAAAAGTTTAGTAATTAGTTTTAATTGAATATTTTTCTTGGGAAACTGGAAATTAGATTTTGAGGATGGATATTATAGAATATTTGATTCTTCCAAATTAATTACTGGATACTTTGATCCTGATTATGGTTATTTATCCTCATCTGAAAATCCAGATGATGTAATTCTATCAAAAATTAAAAATCATGATAAAATATCTGGTGGAATGATAATGATTCCTCTTGTTAAATTCAAATTATTTGATACTGATTTGAATACTAATTTATCTAATGTTCAACAAAATGTATCTAGAGTTTCTGAACATCTTCAAAAATGGGGTAGTTTTTTATCGAAAATAAATAATTCTTCTCACTTTATTGGAATTTCTCATACTGATCAGGATATGTTGACAATTGCATTTCCTATAAAATTCTCTGAACTGATTCCTCTTGATAACTCTGATTTGATCAAGCAACTTTCTCCCACTTTGAAATTATTGGAAGATTCTGATTTATTATGATGACATTTTTATCTATGGCATATGTTCTTTTTTCCAGTCTTCAGCTTTATTATTACAATTAAACCATTCAATTTCTATTTCACTAGAATCAAATTCTCCTGATTCGTTTTTAAATTGTTCATTGCATTGTTTTTTCATTTTTTCTGAAACTTGTAAAACTTGTTGTGGTGATACTCCTTGTGGTTCTTCAAATTTTTCTCCTCCGACATAATGTTTTATTCCTACTTTTGCTGTTTGAAATTCAACTAATCCTAAATTCTGATACTCATATGCTTCTTGAATTAAAGTATCTGAACGAATTTTGGAGGCTTCGTTACCTGTTTTAATCCAATCAATAAATTGTAAATCGCTTTCAAGTTGAGTTTCAGCTGACATTTTCAATAATATGACTGAACTTTGAAATAATTCTGGTGGTGTCAATTTGTCATATTTTGATATAATTTTTTGAAAATTATCTATATGCTCTTCATAAAATTTCAATAATTCTTCTTTTGAAATGTCTCCTTCTGCCCATTTGGTCTTTTCCGAATAAAATTTATTTTGAATTTCTGAAAGTTCATTCTCAATTTGACTTAATTCATTTCCAAATTGCAATCCTTTTTGTTTTGTAGTATCCACTGAATAATTATATGCAATTATTGCACCAATAATTATTATTGCAATACTGAGAATTATGATGTTTTGAATTTTCTTTTTTTTCAAAGGTAATCTATGTAATTTCCATCTTCATCTAATTTTAATTCTATAGTAAATTCTGTACCGCTGATAAATGAATCATTTCTAGTAGTTCTGACCCTTGCCACAACTAACTCATAAGGCCATATTTCAATCACAATTTCTCCTACTTTTGCTTTAGGTGTTTCTGTAATCTCCATATCTTCACGTTTTACCCCGTGTCTTTCTAACATGTGAATCGAATGATCCAATAATGGTTCAGGATTATTGTAATTTAGTACCCATACTGTTCCTTCATATTCAATTTTCTGCAATTTGAAACAATCCTGATTAACTCATATAACAATTATTCCTTTGTTATCCTTTTTATCGTACATAAATTCATTTTTTGCCTATTTCTGATAATTTGATAAAAATTATGCCCAAGAAAAGATCTTTTTTGTTTTTTCTTCAATTCCAAAGAATATTCCTAATGTCACCCTATCTGAATTGCCTTGAATTTTATTTACTTCGTGAAGATAATTGGGATTAATTATTACTAAATCTCCTAATTCTGGTTTGATTGTATCTACCGTTGTATTTCTTTTTACAATTGGGTTATATCCAAACTCTACTTCCCTATATTTCTCTAATTTTTTTTCCCATTGTTTATTGTATATTGATAAATTTCCGCCTTTTTCTGTTTCTTGTAAGTGTAAAACACATGATAATTGTTTATTTATTTTCGATACTTGATACTCTACACCTTCATAACTTACATTGTCTTTGTGCAATGGAATTGATTTGCCATTTGTGTGTCGTCTGATAGTGCATGATGCATAATTTCTATGATTTTCTTTAGTTTCTGAAATTTCATAATTGGGGAAAAATTTTGATATTGTTGTTTTAATTTTATTAATTGGATCCTCTATATTCAAAAAGATTTTTTCAAATATTTCATTTGCTTTTTCTGCACTATCAAAATATTCTTCTTTTTTTGTGATATAATTCATTAAAAATGGACCAATATGATTAAATTTTTTTGAATCTCTTTCAATACTCATGGTAGATATTTTTTCAATTATTTTTTGACAATCTTCTTTTTTTAAAAAATTTTTTATAACTATTGATGAATTTTTTCCATCAATTATTTTTTTAATATCTTCATTTCTTATTTGATGATTTGTAATTGTGATGGAATTCCACACTTAATATCCCGCTGCCCCTGAATGCGATACTTTTGCAATCAAATCCCCTTCTGGTGTTTTTGATTCAATTTCACATTTTAGAAATGCGTTTACAATTACACTTTGAAGATTTTCTACTGTCCAATCTGATTTATTATCTGACAATCCTGGTAAATCCACTCCTGAAATAATGATTTTAACAGAATCTGGATATTCATCAGAATTTCCATCTTTTCTATGAGTTACATTTATCTGAAAACTGTCTGTTGAAATTATTTTTTGACCATTTCCCCAAATTATGTCTGTCATCTTTTATCTAATTTTACAAAAATATTTTTGATATTTATCTAACATTTTATTTTTTTACTAGTGCTAATTATCTATAGATACTCGTTTATTATTTGACAATTAGTAATAATTTTAGGTATGTCAACAGTTGATATCATATGACTGATGACGTTGACAAAAGTTTTTTTGATCTACTTGCTCAGTTAAAAGAACTAGATTCTGAAACATACTATAAAGTTCTCAAGGAATTTGAATCACAATATGATGAAAAAGAAACATAGTTGTTGATTTTTGGTAGAAAGATCTAAAAAGAACTTAGTTAGAAATCATAGAATTGAAAGAAAAAATTGAATCATTAAAAGAACCTAGTCCTAAAAAAATCCCTCGTTCACTAAACAATCTCCTAAAAGTTGAGAAGGATTTGAAAAAAATGAATCTAGAATTAAAAAAAGTAGTAAAGAAAGTCAATACGTTGGAAAAAGAAAATTCAAAATTACAAAGGAAGTTGAATAAAAGATAATTTTCGTTATGTGATTTATTTTAAATCTATTTAGTTGTATCAATTACATTTAATGTCATAGTACTGACTACTCTTGATAGTTTTCTGATAGTCGCAACTACTTTTTCAAATCCTTCTTGATCCTCTGTTTCTATTTCTGCAATAACATCATATGCTCCAAAAGTTAAGTATGCATTACTAATTATTGCCATTTGTTTCAATTCATCAACAATGTATTCTTCTGCCCCTAAATCACAATTTAATAAAATGAATCCTTTGTGCATTCTTTTACCTTAATCTACTATGGTATTTCTTGTCTTTAAATTTTTGTAATATTACCATCTACTACGTCCGCCGTAGCTATTTTTTCCATCATTGTCATTATCTCTTCTCTTACCTCCTCGGTTATCTCTGCCGTAGCCACCGCCACCGCCTCTGCCGTAGCCACCGCCTCTACTTCCGCCTCTTGAATAATTTGATCTAGATCCTCCGCCACCACCATATCTTCGTGGTGATGATTGTCTTTTTAGTGGATCTGGAATTGAAATCTCAATATTCATTTCTTGATTTAGATCTCGAAGTGGTACTTTGATTTGACGTTTAATTATATTCCAATCTCCTACTGATGAGTATGATACAAATGTAATTGCTTTTCCTTCTGCTCCTGCCCTGGCAGTTCTTCCTATTCTATGAAAATATGCCATCTCTTGGTTAGGTACATCATAATTGACAACTAATTCTACTTTTGGTACGTCTATTCCTCTTGAAGCAACATCTGTTGCGACTAAAATATCTGCTTTACCACTTCTAAATTTGCCCATTGATTGTTCTCTTCTACTTTGTGACATGTCCCCTTCAATAGCAACTGCATTGTATTTTTCTTGGTGTAGAAATTTTGCTACATCTCTTGTTCTATATTTTGTTGAACAAAACACCACTGATTGTCCTCTTGTTTTTTTAATGAAATCTAAAAGATACTTGAATTTGTCTCTGTCTTTAATTACTAAAAATGATTGATCTATTCCTTCACCACTTAGGTCATCTGCATCTAACAAGAATTGTTTTGGATTATGTAGATAATCTTCAGATAATCTCAAAATTGCTGTTGGCATTGTTGCTGAAAATAAAGACATTACCCTGTCTTCTGGTGATAAATCTAAAATAAATTGAATATCATCTATAAATCCCATATCTAACATTGTGTCTGCTTCATCCAGTACAATGTGAGTAATGTCTCCTAATTCAATTGAACCTCTTTTGAGATGATCAATTAATCTACCTGGAGTTGCTACAATAATTTCTACTCCTCTATGTAGTGCATCTAATTGAATTCCCATTCCTTGTCCACCGTATACTGTTGCAATTCTAATTCCAGTATGTTTTCCCATTTTTTTAATTTCTGTACTAATTTGCATAGCTAATTCTCTAGTAGGTGCCATGATTAGTCCTTGAATTCCTTTTTTTGGAGTTATATCATTTAACATTGATAATGCAAATGCTGCTGTCTTTCCAGAACCTGTATGGGCTTGACCCACTACATCTCTACCTGATAATAACACTGGAATCACTGCTTCTTGAATTTCAAATGCTTCTTCAAAACCTTGATCAGTAATTCCTCTTAGTACTTCTTCTTTTAATCCTAGATCTTTAAATTTTGTCATTTTGTTTTCTTCTCTTAAGCAATGACGATAAAGCTCATTGCCCACTCGTCATTATTCCGATAACCCAGAAACTTTTTTCAGGTCTAATAAACGCTTGTTATTTTAATTTCCTAACTGCCTATCAATGACTTTTTTAAAACTTTCAAATGGTTGCGCTCCTTTTAATTCAACAAATCCCATTTCTTGATTTCCTATAAAAAATCCGGGTGTTCCCGTAACTCCGTATGTTCTTCCATCATTTAGATCATTTTGAATTTCTTTAACATACTTTGCAGTTGATAAACACGAACTAAATTGTTCTTGTTCTAAATTGATTTGTTCTGAATATTGATTAAACAATTCAATTGCATAAACTGTTTCCAAATTACTCCATTCATTTTGTTTTTCAAATAATATGTCGTGCATTTGTTTAAATTTCCCTTGTTCATTTGCACATTCTGCTGCTACAGATGCTGGTACTGCATTAGGGTGTATGCTTTGAATTGGAAAGTCCCTGAATACCAATTTTACAGTACCTTTTTCAATATATTCTTCCATTATTGTTGGAAGTGTTTGTATGTGAAATCGTGCACAAAATGGACATTGAAAATCTGAAAATTCTATTATTGTAATTGGTGCATCTGGATTCCCAATTATTGGATCATTATCTGCAGATATCTCTAATGGTATACTTGGTTGGTTTGTTGGTAATTGTTTTTCAAGAATTTTTAATTCTAATTCTGCAATTGCATTATCTAATTCTTTTTGGGATATTTGCTCAGAATTTAAATTAGAAACAAATGATCCTGCAAAAAATGCTGCAATTCCTGTTATGATGATTATTGCTATGATTAATGAATTGAATGTGGATCTTTTGATTACTTTCTCATTTTTTTTATTATCTTCTACAAAATAATCTTCATCCATAATCTATTTTTCATTACGGATTACTTATTCGTATGTGAATTTACTCCGTATAATTTTGAAAATTTAAAGCCACTGACGGGATCTGAACCCATGACCTACTGATTACAAATCAGTTGCTCTACCAGGCTGAGCTACAGTGGCACGAAGTAAAATGAACTTTATGAAGGTTTAAAGTGTTACCTGAGCCGAATACTGTATTTTTTTAAAATAATCTCTACACCTTTCAATTTATAACATTGACTTTTCGATATTTGTTATGAGATACATTGAACCAACTCGAGTTAAGGTTCT
>CP054849.1:416072-476283 GCA_044358425.1 Marine Group I thaumarchaeote
AATGAACTTTATGAAGGTTTAAAGTGTTACCTGAGCCGAATACTGTATTTTTTTAAAATAATCTCTACACCTTTCAATTTATAACATTGACTTTTCGATATTTGTTATGAGATACATTGAACCAACTCGAGTTAAGGTTCTGATGATAATGTTTTTCACAACAGGTCTTGTTGGTATTCTAATTGGATTATCAGCTATCACTCCTCCAAATCTCAAAATGATGATTACTTTTATGGGCTTGATTAATGTTGGATTAGGTGCATTTTTTACGTTCATTTTTCTTACTCAAATTAAGTCTGAACCTGACAAACGTAAGAAAAAGAAAAAATCCAAATCAGATTAGTAATTTTGATCTTTAGAATTAAAGTATAAATAATAATTCTCTATCAGGAATTCAGAAATGTTAGATTTAGTTGCCAAAGAATTGTTTCTTACAAAAGGTAAAGGTGTTCATGAAGATAGACTCACTAGTTTTGAATATGCTTTAAGGGATGCTGGTATTGCTGGAACTAATCTTGTATTGATTTCAAGCATTTTCCCTCCTCATGCAAAACTAATTAGTCGTAAAGAAGGTTTGAAAAAAATCAAAGCCGGGCAGATTTTGTTTACCATTTATTCAAAAAATCAAACAAAAGAACCTCATAGAGTTTGTTCTGCTTCAGTTGGAATTGCACAACCAAAAGATAACGAAAGATATGGTTATCTTTCTGAGTATGAATCCTTTGGTCAAAATGAAATTCAGGCAGGTGATTATGCAGAAGATATAGCAGCTCAAATGTTGGCCTCTTCATTAGGCATTCCTTTTGATGCGGATAAGGATTGGGATGAAAAAAGACAACAATGGTCTATTTCTGGTGAGATTTACAATACTCATAATGTTACTCAATCTACAAAAGGTGATAAGGATGGAAAATGGACCACTGTTTTTGCAGCTGCAGTTCTTTTGGTTTAATTATTTTTTGTATCCTTTAAGATAAAAAATTGCTGCACCGATGGAGACTATTGCAATAATGCCTACTACTACAATTGATTCATCTGTTTCTGGTTCTTCATATTTTATATTGTCTCCGCCCAGTGAAAATTGTAATTCCTCTTCATTAATTGAATTACGTTCTCCAAAAATAAATTTACCTTGAATTTGTTCTCCTATACTTGGATCAAAAATCCATCCTTCTGTTGTAAATTCTGTTGGCATTTCTATTCCATCAATATTTTGGGTAGGTATGATGTTTCCTTTAATGTCTGATACCTTATTTTCTTCATCTGATAATATGATTATTTGAAATAAAGAATTTAATGGATAATTTCCATCAGAAAAATAATTTGATCTAGTAATTTCATTAATGTTAAAAAATTCTAATGGGTTAATTTTTGTGCCTGATTCTATTGGTTTTTCAATTGGACTAGTTGTTGATACTCTTAATTGTAAAAGAGATTTTGATTCTGTTGGAATCATGGAAAATGTCATCTTAGCATTTTCATCGGTTGACAAATTTCTTGCAATATTGTAAAATCCTCCATTTTCTCTAATTTGACTTGAAATTAGCATTGATGATAATTTTTCATACATTGAATATGTGTCCTCCATTGGCATCGTAAACACTGCTGAAATTGTACCTGTACCTGAAACAATACCTGATGTATCTAAAGCATCATTTGTTTCTGCATTTGTATGGATGTATACTTGAAAAAATTCTGCATTTGTATCAAAAACATGATTAATTTCATCAATAAGTGATTCACCTACTTCTCTTGTTGAGCTTTGTATTGCATTAATTCCTTTATCTTCTGGATTTCTTTCAATGTTTATCAAAATACATGATTGATCCGTGACTCCTAAAACACAATTATTTTCATTTGTAATTATTATTGCTTGAATTCTTCCATGTTCTCTAATTTTTAATTCTAATTCCGCAGGAAATATTATTTCTTGAATGTTGGTACTAAGTAGAGTAATTGATACAATATTTGTTTGAGAAATCTTTTCATCAATAATCAACTGGGCTGATTCTTGAAAAGTCGATAATCCAATTTCTTGTGAATATGCTTGATCAATTGAAATACCTGAAAATATAATTAATAATGCGAGAAAAATTATCTTTTGCACATTTTCAATTTTTGAATATGAGATATTAAATTTACTCATTTTTTGTATTTTGTTTTTTCAAACATTTTGATAAGAAACCCATATTTTGCTGTCTATTCTTTTCAAATTAATGGCTTTAATTCCAATAGTTGCCGAATATCTCAATGATCCTTTTATTCAATTAATTGTAATTTTGAGTACATTTGCAATTGGATTATCTCAAGGAATTTTTTTAGGTAGAGCAATTCTTTTAAGATTCCCACGACTGCAAAATCATCTTAAAACAGTATCTGTGTCTTTATTTGTTCTATTTTTAATTAATACTGTTCTTAGTGTACCTAGATTTCAGTCTCCTGAAAAAATTGATCTTACAAATTTGACTGTTACAAATCCTAATGAGTTAATTTCAACTGTTTTTTTGATTTTTGGAATGAATACTGGATTTTTGACTATTCTTGCTTTTTCAATTATGGTAATGACTTTTGTAATTTTAAAATTTACCAATTTACACGGAATTGTAAAAGGATTTGTTTTCTTTTTTAGTAGTTTATTACTAATTTTTACTGCCCTTAGTCGATTCACTGATCTTACTCCTAGTTCTTTTGAAGTTTTATTGTATTTTCTTTATCAGCTAGGTGTGACTATTGGAATTCTTTTTGGTACTATCAGGAAAATTAAACCTCCTAAATTGGATTTGAAATAATCTCAAAGGTTTAAATGATATATTTTTAAATAATTTTTGACATCGAATTCAAACCGTTCGGGGAACAAGCCGGCAGTCCATGCGTTGGACTGCCGGCCCCATTATTCTAAAATTTTAATTTATTTCTTGGAAATACTTTATACGTAAAATAATTCTAATTCTGATTATGAATAAATTTATCACAATTGGTGATGAAAAAGTCAGTATTACTGAAATTGAAAATGCAAAAACTATTCCTGAGTTATTGCAAACTAGAGTTCAGTATGCCATTTTAGATCAATTAAACGACATGGTTGGAAGATCTGGAATGGGAAATCCTGATGAGGTAAAAAAATTAGTGCTTAGAGATATTGCATTTAGTAGGGGTGGGTATTCTTCTTCTTTTACTTTCCAAATGGCCAATCAGGCTGTGAATATTACAGAAGCTGATTTTACTAGTGAAAAAAGTATTTCTGAATTATTAGTTTTACGTATTGAACATGCAATAATGGATCAATTGAATTATTTAATTTCACAATCTGATAATCCTGAGAATTCTTTAAAAAAAATTAAAGATACTCTTATTGTTGATATCGAAAAAATAATTAGTGCTTATAATTTACCTGAAAAAAATGATGCTGATTAATTCTATTACGAATAGTCTCTTTTTGAATTAATTTAATGATGATAGGGTTTTAACTTGCTGATTGACATAATCAAAACCTTCTTGCCAAAACTTTGGTGATCTAATATCAAATCCATGTTCTGATAATAATTTTTCAGGTTTTTTTGATCCACCTGCAGATAAAATATCGATATATGATTTCACAAAATCATTTCCTTCTTTTTTATATCTTTGAAACAGTGACAATGCTAACAAATTTCCAAATGAATATGCATAGCAGTAAAATGGTGTGTGATAAAAATGAGGGATACAACTCCATTCAATACCAAAATCATCTGAAAGATTAACTGAATTCCCAAACTGTTCTTTTAAATTCTGTAAATACGTTTTTGATATTTCATCTATTGTTGTGCCTTTACTGATTAAATTGTGTGCATCAACCTCAAAAATTGTAAAAAATGATTGTCTGAGAATTGTTGCATACAAATCATCAATTTTTTCAGCTAACATTACCTTTTTTTGGTCATCAGAAATTTTATCTGATAAATTATCATAAAGTAATAATTCTGAAAATGTAGATGCTGTTTCAGCTAATGGTAATGGGGCATCCTGAACTAATATGGATCTATCTTGTGCTGCCTGACTGTGAACTGCATGACCTAATTCATGTGCTAAAGTAAAGACGTCTCTGGATTTACCTGTAAAATTAACTAAAACATAGGGTGTAATTTTTGGAGTTAGTGTGCTACAAAATGCTCCGTCTCTTTTTCCTGGTCTGACAGATGAGTCAATATGATTTTCATTGAATACTTTTCTGGCAAATTCTTCTAATGTACTGCTAAATTTTCCAAGTGATTCAAACACTAGCTTAACTGATTGATTATATGAATAATTTTTTTCTTTAATTTTTGCAGCAGCAGGTGCATACAGATCATATCTTTCCAATTTTTTCATATCTAACATTTTTGCTTTTTGAAGAAAGAATTTTTGAAACACTGATGAATTTTTTCGACAAATTGTGAGAAGTGATTCTATAGTTTTATCATCTACATCATTGCCGATATTTCTCATAGAAATTGGACTTTTGTATCCTCTGATTTCTATTCCTTCATTTTTCCAATTAAGAACAATGTTCTGATATATTTCTCCGATTACCCCTTTGTTTTCAGTATATTTTGTAAGAATTGTTTTATAAGCTGTTTCTCTAATTTTTGGATTTGTACTTCTGACATAATTTGTTAACTCTTCTCTTGTCATCACTTTTGTTTTGTTACCAATTTTCATTTTATATTCAAAAGCGTTAGTAATTTTATCATATAGTTTCACAAGTGCAGAAATTCCTGTAACGTCTAATGTGTTAATTATTTTTTCTTCAGATTCACTTAGTGCATATTTTGCAAACAATCTTTTGTATGTCAGATATTCTTTCAATTCTCCTGTTTCTTTCATTAGTCTGGTTGCATTTTTTTCATCTACTTGCGTTTTCCACCATAAATCAAAAAATAAAATTTTGTTTGAAATCTCTGAACCTAATTTTGACATTTGAGTCATTAGTGAAGTTGCTTCGTCTGATTGGGTGTTTGATGAATATGCTAATGATGCATACCCTCCAATCTTACTCATTTTATGCGAAATTTCTTCAACTTGTTCTAAAATCATTTTAAACTGTTTTGATGACATTTTTGGATTTAATTTTGATTTTATTTTTTCAAATTTTTTTGCTTGATTTTCTAAATCTTTAATTTGTTTTTGAAATGCAGAACTTTTTGGATTTTTTGCTAATTCTGATAAATCCCACTCTCCTAGTTCATACTGTTTCATATTTTTTCTATTTGACAACTATTAAAAAATGAATAGATTTTGTGATTCTATTTTGATTCTTGCTCTTTGATTATGTTTAATGTCATACTGGTTTTGAGATTTGGTAATCCTCTGATTGCTCTAGTAATGACATCTTGTAATACTTCTTCACTTGATGATTCTACTCTACATATTACATCATAATATCCAAAAACTACATCTGCTTCTTTAATTTCTGGTATCTTGCAAAGATTTTTCAATGTTGGATATTCGTGTCCTTTTTCACAATGAAAAACAACATAAGCTTGACTAGAGTTTTGACCAAGCATTGCTCCGACAAGTTTTTCTGCAATTTGAAATAATTGTCCTGACTCTGAACTAGTTAATGTCATACTGGAATGAATTTTTGGTATTTTTCTAATTTGTTTAGTTACAATTTCTTGAATTTTCTCATCTGTTGTACATTCTATCTGTGCAACAATATCGTATAGCCCTAACGTTCCGTGAGCTTCTTTAATTCCTACAATTTCTTGTAATGATTGTATTACTTCTTTTTCTTCTCCTAAATCACAATTCATCATAATGTATGCTTTTGCCATTAAAGATGAACTCCTGTTGAGATATTGTTTTTGTTAATCATCCAAAAGTTTATGCGTTTTTAGCATAAAAGTTTTCATAAGTTATTTTTTGATTTATTTCACAATAATCACTAAAAATACTCTTCATGTATGTAACACCATTTCCAAATATCTTCTGGAATTGCTTTCATTACTGGATGTCCTGTATCTTTGAAATGTTTTGTAGCGTGTTTTCCAATTGATGAATCACAACATCCCACATGTCCACATGTAAGACACATTCGAAGTGCAACTGTTGGCAAGTGTTCTTTTTCACATTCTTCACATTTTACAGTATTTGGAGAAATGTTTTCTTTTTTTTGCAAAAAATGCTCACATTCTTTTTGCATTTTCTTAATATTTTTTTAATGTCTCTTTGTATCTCTTAATTGATTCAATAATTACTGACTTTGCATCTTTTGCTGACTTCCATCCAATTATTTCCACTTTTTTACCTTCTAGTTCTTTGTACACTTGGAAGAAGTGTGCAATTTCTGAGCGATGATGATCCTCTATATTTTCAATATCTGTTGTGTGTAGGTATCTTGGATCATTTGTTGAAACACAAATAATTTTGTCATCTGGTTCTCCATCATCTTTCATTTGTAGTAGTCCAATTGGTCTTGATTCAATCAAAATACCTGGAAATGTTGGATTAGTTACAAGAACTAATGCATCCAATGGATCGCCATCTTCAGATAATGTCTGTGGGATTAATCCATAGTCTCCTGGATAGTGAAATGGGGAAAACAATACTCTGTCTAATTTAATTAAATTATTTTTTTTATCGTATTCATATTTGTTCATAGATCCTTTTGGAATTTCTACTATTGCATTAATTATTTCTGGAACATCTGTTCCTGTCTCTATATCGTGCCAAAAATTTTTACTCATTTTACAGCTGTTCTGATAAATACTTAGTATATGATTCTATGGGATTTATTTTTAGACTACTTGATTTGTGTTAGGAATAACTTTGAATATCTTTACGGTATATTCTCCTTGAAATATATCTGTAAATTGACCCGTTTGTGTGTCTAGATTTCTAACTCTGAATTTATACTCGTATGAGCCGTCTCCTTTGGTATCAATTTGTGCAACGTGTACTGCCTCATCTCCTTTGTAGAACTGAATAATTACTGGATATCTTTCAGCAACATCTGATGCTGATCCGTAAACTGTTCCCCATGGTAAAGTGTTATTTTCAGGGACTGTTAGTGTTGTAATTGTAGTTTCTAAACTAACTTTTTCATTAATTGGTGTAACTGTAATTTCATTTGTTATTGCAGATGCGGTATTTGGAATAATCATTATTGCTAATAATGCAATAATTGACGTCATTGCAAGTAAGCTGATACTTTTATTCATTCTGTAGTTTGTACTTCTAATGTTCTTTAAATAATTTATTATTAATTTCTACTAGGTTGTTCTTATTCTAAAACATCGTAATATTGATTGAGACGTTGAGTCAACAAATCTTTATAATCTTCAGTTTTTTTCAAAAATTCCATTCTTGAATTTTTTTCACTACTTACTAAGATAACTACTTGTTTAATTTCGATTCCTGTTAACTCTTTAAACATCTCTGAATAGGCTGTTCCTTGAATAAAGTGATCTGTCATCCATTCTTCTTTTTGATTACTTCGTTTTGTTTTATAATCGATTATTGATAATTCTCCATCATAATTTGCAATACAATCTGATGTTCCTGCAAGTTTCATTTTGTTGCTGTATAGTCTTAATTCAGTTCCATGAACATCATTAATTTTTTGTAAAAATGGTATAAGGTTGTTAAAATGTGCCACTGAAAGCAATCTTACTTCATCTGTTTGTTTTACTTCATTAATGTGATTTTCAATTAATTTGTGAGTTTCTGTGCCTATTATTGCTGCTTCTTGTGTGATATACTCTGCAGCAATTTCTTGCTCTTTCCAATTTTCTAAACCTTCTTTTTTTTCTAAGGACATTGTTTGATGTAGGATTGTTGTTATTGATGGATAGATTTCACCCGATGGCGTTTGATAATAATGACCATCATCTCTTTCAATTAATTCTGCTTGTTTAAAATTAATTGGGATATGATTGTAAAATGACACTTTTTTTAATATTAAATTATGACATATAGTTATTTTGAATTTACTTTTGTAGAAATTCTACAAAAATTAATTTTAATTAATGGACCGGATGGGATTTGAACCCACGACCCTTGCGGGAATTTCTTCCTTACGCAGTGTGAGTGCGTCATCCAAACCAAACTAGACGACCAGTCCAAATTATTTATGAAATAGTTGGTTTTCTATCTTTACTTTGTTGATATTTTGTAATTACCTAACCTTTTTGTATCGAATATGAAAATATTTTTTATAACTTTAAAAGAATTTGACACTTTAATTGATAGGATGACTTTGGCATTGGATTCTGCTAATAATCTAGGTCAATTTACAACTTCAGTTAAAATTTTATTTCAAATGAATGAGGAATTGCCAGATGATTTGCAACTGTCCTTTGAAGAAATAGATGACCCTGATGATGCAAAATCATTTGTCAAAAATAATGAATCCTCTTTAAAATTTGCAATTCGAGAGTATCGAGAAAGATTGATGTTATCTTAATCCTATTTCTTAACGCCGAGATTTCTATTCTTTAATCTCAAGTATGGATTTCTACATTTTCTGCATCTTGTTGCCCCTACGTCATTTCTACATCCACATTTGAAGCAGATTCTCATAACTAATCGTGCTTGTTGTGCAATTCTTTTCTTTTCAGGGTCTGTAATTGGCATTTAATTCTCTCCTTAATCTCTTCCTTTTAATTTAATCTATTTTTCCATTTTCCCTGCAAGTAAAACTGGTACTTCAGCTGGTCTTTTTGCTACTGGGATATTTGCTTTGTTAAACATAGATACTTTAGATTCTGCTGATCCATAGGTTCCCATTACAATTGCACCTGCATGTCCCATTCGTTTTTCCTTTGGTGCTGCTCTTCCTGCAATATATGCTACTGATGGTTTGTTGAACCCTGAATCAATAATTTTTTGGGCTAACATTTCTTCTGAATCTCCACCTATTTCTCCAACTATTACTAATCCTTCCAAATCTGGGATATCTTTGACCATTTCAAACGCATCAATTAATCTAGTACCATTAACTGGATCTCCTCCAATTCCAATTGTAATTGATTGACCAAATCCTGCATTAGTTAATGCATCTGAAATTTCATAAAGTAAAGTTCCACTTTTTGATAATACCGCAATCTTTCCTGCTTTGAAAGGCATTGGTGGCATAATTCCAATTTTAATTAATTCTGGAATCATTATTCCTGGAGTATTTGGTCCAATTATTACTGCCCCTTTTTCTTTTGCTAATTGTAATGCTTCCATGGTGTCTCTAATTGGTACGTGTTCTGGAATTGCAACTAGTAATTTAATTCCGGAATTTAATGCATCTTTTGCAGCTGATAAGAAGAATTTTGCTGGAACATAAATGATTGAAATTTTTGCATTTGTTTCATCTACTGCTTCCTGCATTGTATTGTATATTGGAACTGTTTCTTCAAATTTTTGACCTCCTTTACCTGGAGTTACTCCTGCAACAACATTTGTGCCATATGCTATCATTTGTTTTGCATGGATTGAGCCATATGAGCCTGTAATTCCTTGAACTATTACTCCTTTTTTCTCATAATCTGAATCTTCTGGGTTTCCTTTAAGTAACTCAAAAATATTTGTCATTTTTTTACCCCCATTACTGCTGCATTAATTGCTTCTTCAATTGAATCAAACATATTGGTTCTAGAACCTTGTAGCATTTCTTTTGCTTTTTCTGATTCAGTACCTTTTAGTCTTGAAAATACTGGTATGTCGATTAGATTATTTTCGTATGCTTTAAGAAATGCTTCTGCAACAACTGTTGTTTTTACAATTCCACCATAGAGATTAACTAAAATTCCTTTTACTCTATCTAATTTACTGATCAAAGTTAATGCTTCATATACTGATTCTGTAGTTGCACCGCCACCAACATCTAAGAAACATGCTGGTTTTCCTCCGTTATCTGATAACATATCTAATGTTGACATTACAAGTCCTGCACCATTTCCTACTACTGCAATATCTCCATCTAATTCAACTAATGAAAATCCACTTTTTTCTGCTTGTTTTTCTATTTCTGATTTTTCTTGATACTTTAGTAATTCATCATGTCTGAAATTTGCATTGTCATCAGTTACAAATTTTCCATCTAATGCCATCACTGTGTCATCTTGCATAATTGCAAGTGGGTTGATTTCTACCAACTCAGCTTCTTTTTCGATTGTTAATTTTGATAATTTTTTTAGTGTATCTGCAACTCCTTTTGCTGTGATCCCTTCTAATCCCATTTCTTTTGCAACTTCATTTGCAATTTCATCTGATACATCTCCTAATCCTATTTCTTTGATGATTTGATTTTTAACTGATTCAATTTCCACTCCTCCTTCTGCAGATGCAATGATTGTATAGCATCTTTTTGAACGATTTAGAAATATGGATAAGTATAATTCTTTTTTAATATCTGCCATTTTTTCTAATAAAATTGCTCTTGCTTTTTCACCTTTAATTTCTAAATCCATAACTTGTGGATATTTTATGTCGAATTCATCGTCATTTTGACATTTTTGGATACCTCCTGCTTTACCTCTACCCCCAACAGGAACTTGAATTTTAATTACAAATGGGTATCCTAATTCTTTTGCATGTTTTCTTCCTTCTTCGATATTAGTTGAGGATATGCTATCTAATAGACTAATTCCATATTCTCTGAAAAGCTCTTTTGCTTGAAATTCTAATAGTTGCATGCAAGAGTGATGGATTTTACGGTCTTTATATACTTATGAGGCTATTTTAATTGCTCTTGAAGAAAATCAATCATTTCTAAAAAGCGATCTTTACTTTTTCTTAACAATTCTTGTGGATATTCTTCAATTCTGAAAACAAATTGTTGATGAAAACTTGGAACAAGGATTCCTCCTGATGTAACCATTTGTTCAATTACATATCCTTTGGTTAAACTGCAGACAATTTCTTCATATGATTCATCTTCTTCATCTAGTGTCTGCCTGTACAAAATAATTGGTTTGTTTGTTTTTGCAACAATATCTGATCCTTTTTTTAATAGATCTACTAACTGTTGAATTTGCCAAGCATCAAGACTAATCTGCTTTACCATGATTATCTTGGGTGATTTTTCTATTTAACCGTGATAAAACAAATCATGTTAACTCTTTGTCTTTAATTAAATCACAAATTTTTAATAAAGAAAGAAAATGATTTGGCATTTATGCCATATCTAATGCTCTAGAATGTTTTCCTGTGTGAGGTCTTTCCCCCGAATACTTTCTTCTCATGTGCCCTGATGGTCTTCCATAGATTAACTCTAAGAACCATGACTCATGTTCAATTTCTTCAGCAAGAATGTCTTTTGCTATGTCGTATGTTACCGGATCTTTTCCAAATGTCATTTGACAAATTTTATTCCAATTAACAATTGCACCTTGTTCTGCTTTTAGACATTTTTCTAGAATTGCTTTATGATCTGTTGGATTTGGTGGAAGTTGTAAGAATTCACAACCTGAAATTTTGATAAATTCTGTTGCATCGTTTGGAAGTATTCCTCCTAATTGATAGATTCTTTCTAGACATGATTCAAAGTGACTGAGGTCTTCTAGTCTTGCATCCTCGATTATTCCTTTGAGTCCTTCTCCTTCCATGCCTGTACAATGTGCTCTGAGATTAGTAAAGTAATAGTATGCTGTAAATTCTACTGCAGCATTTGTGATTAACTCCTTTACTAATTCATCAACATCTAAGCCGTTTTGTTTTAAAACGTTAATTCCAACAACATGTGGGTTTGAATCAGACATTCCTTTTGATAATAAGTAATTCACATAAAAATATTACATTAAATCCTATT
The DNA here is from genome assembly GCA_044358425.1 of Marine Group I thaumarchaeote. Classification (GTDB taxonomy): domain Archaea; phylum Thermoproteota; class Nitrososphaeria; order Nitrososphaerales; family Nitrosopumilaceae; genus Nitrosopumilus. Next base: position 427,831 of record CP054849.1, read on the forward strand.
CTACAGATATTTTGATTTTTTGGCCATCAATATCATCGTCCTTGTATTCTTCACATGATTTTTCAAAATTCACTTTTTTTACTCGTACTAGAAATGCCAATTCTTCATTTCTTTCTTTAATCATTTCTAATGATTCTTCATCTAATTCTAAAATTGATGCCACTTCTAAAACATCTGTTGGGTTGTACCCTCTTTCTTTTCGAAGAGTTTGTAATCTTCTTGCGATATCTTTCACCAATCCTTTTGCCATCATTTCCTTGTTTCTTGAAGTTGAAATGAATACTACGAATCCATCTCTTTTTGATACAGCAAAATCATCTTTTGAATCAAAATCTACTATGAAGTCCTCTTTATCTAGTGAAATGATTTCATCATCAATTTTAAAATCATATTTTCCATCTTTTTGTATGGATGAAATAATTTCATCAGGGTTTGTTTCTGAAAATGTACTTACTAATTTTCCCATATGCTGTTTTGCTTTTGGTCCAATTTTCTTTCTTTCTAATTCTAATGTTGATTTAACTGGTAAACCTAATTTTTTTAATTCTGATAACTGTTCTAAACCACTTTCTTTTTCTGTTTCAACAATACTGAATTTTTCAACATTAAGTTGTGATTTTAATAAATTCGATAATGATTCTAGTTTTACTTTTTGATTTTTCTTAACACAGATTTGTGCTTCATTTAACGGCCATCTTCTTTTTAATTTTCCTTTCATTCTTGCTGCTGCTGAAATTGATACTGTGTCTTTCATAATGTCAAATGATTCTTCAATATCTTCATTTACCAATGATTCTTTGTATTGTGGCCATTTGTCAAGTAGGATACTTTGTTTTCCTTCAAAAACAGTTTGGTAAAGATGTTCACTCGTAAATGGACAAAATGGATGAATCAAAATATCTAGTGTCTTGAGAACTTCGCTAAGTACTGCATAAATTGCAAGACGTCTATTCTTTTTTTCTTCTGATTCATCCCACAATTCTCCTCTGGTTATTGGAATGTAAATTTGACTTAGATTATTGATAATGAAATCATCTATTGCTTTTGCTCCTTCGTGGAATTTACACGTTTCATTTTTTTCTGTAATTTTTTGAATTAATTTCTGAAGTTTTGACAGTAACCAAATATCTGGTGATGTTAGTGAGTCCTTGTTTTTGGCCCATTCAATTGTATTTGTAGTGTTAAAATTATCATATTGACTATTTTGCTTAAAGTAAAGGTGAAGATTGAATAATGTATTGATTACCTGATATGGTCTAGACATTAATTCATCTGTACTGAAACTAAGTGGCTCAATTGGACTTGCTTTCCACATGAAATAAAATCGTATCAAATCTACTGGATATTTTTCTAATAATTCTGCCCCTTCCAAAACATTTCCTTTACTTTTACTCATTTTTCCTCCTTTCTCATCTAGTACATGTCCTTGAAACAAAAATGACTTGTATGGTGGTGTTGCACTATTGTTTAGAATGACATTTTCAATTAGTAATGTGTATGCCCAACCTCTTGTTTGATCTATTCCTTCTGTAAAAAATGGTGCTGGAATTTCTTTCTCATATTCTTCATTTGTTAATGATGAAAATGGTGCAGAGCCACTGTTATGCCATGTATCTAAAACATATTCTTCTCTTTTTGTTTTTACACTATTACATTTTTTACATTTGATTGTGATGTTGTCAATCCATGGCCTATGTAATTCAAAGTTTGGTCCATCTGGTAATTTGTCTGCTGATTCTACAATTTCTTTTCTTGTAAACAACCAATTTTTTTCACCACAATCTTCACAACTCCATACAGGTAATGGACAACCCCATATTCTTTCTCGTGAAATGCACCACGGATGTCTCTCTTTAATAATTCCTAAAAATCTATTTTTTGGCTGTTCAAAAAAATATTCTACACTTTCTGCAGCATCTATTGCTTTGTTTTCTAATCTATCTAATTTGTAAAACCATCCTCTTCTTGCAAGCCAAACAATTGGATGATGTGATCTCCAACAAAGTGGGTACTTGTGTTTAATTTTTCCAATTTTCACTAATGCATTATGTTCTTTCAGATCTTCAACAATGGGTCTATCTGCATCCCTAACAAACATTCCTTCATATTTTCCTGCCTGATTTGTAAATTTCACTTCATCGTTTATTGGACTAAAAATTTTCACTTTTCTTTTATTTGCAATTTTGATATCTTCTTCACCATTTGCTGGTGATAGATGTACCAATCCACTACCTGTACTTGCATCAACAAATGATTCTGAAACTGCAACATGATAATTATCTAATTTTGAATATTCATTTAATTCTGGAATTAAATCTAATAATGGATGGATGTATTTTTTTCCCTCAAATTCTGAACCTTTGATAGTTTTTTGAATTTCATGTTTCTCAATTTTCGCCTCTGACATGAATTCTTCTAATCTTGTTTTTCCTACAATCCATGTTTCATTTTCTACTTTTACATATGCATAATCTTCATCTGGATTCAATCCTACCATTGCATCTGTAACAAGTGTAAATGGCATTGTAGTCCATACAATCAAGAATGCATCTTCATCTACTAACTTCACTTTGTAGTATAGTGATGGATCCTTGACTTCCTCATATCCTTGATTTACTTCTGCATGACTAAGTGATGTCTGACAACTAGGACAATATGCAATTACCGTAAAATCTTCTTCTAAAATTTTATTTTCATATGCTTTTTTAAGAACTTGCCATTCTCTTTCTATGAATTGATCTTTGAATGTCCAATATGCTTTTTCATGATTAAATGACATTCCAAGTGCATTATCAACTTCCACCCAAGTCTTGTTGAATTTTTCTACAACTTTTTTACATTCTGAAACTATTCTTTCTACACCAAATTCTTTGATTGCTTCGGTCTTTCCACCTGAAACTCCTAACTCTTTTTCAACTTGTAATTCAACTGGAAGTCCTTGGGTATCCCACCCACCATTAAACTCAATCTTTTTGCCTTGTAATGTGTTAAATCTATACCATAAATCCTTGATTACTCTACCTCTGAGATGGCCTGCATGTGGAATTCCGTTCATTGTTGGAGGGCCTTCAATGAATCTTATTTTTTCAGGTTTGTCAGATGCAAAAATTAGTTTTTCAATATCTATTGATTTAGTATATTCTTTAATTTTAGACTCTATTTCTTTTGCATCAAATTTTGAATTTAATTCCATCTGGATTTTGATATGTTTGTGGCATTATAAAGATAAACAGATTTTCTGAGAATTGGATTATATTGTTGGGCTAATGACATTTTTTATTGGTAAATATTCTTGTAGTCGGTTCTGGTGGACGAGAGCATGCATTATCTTGGAAATTATCTCAAAGTAATCATGTTGAAACCGTTTACACTGCTCCCGGAAATGGTGGTACTGAGAACAATGTTGCAATTGATGTCAATGATTTAGATGGATTAGCTGAATTTGCACAAAAAAATAATTGTTTTACTGTAGTTGGTCCTGAAGATCCATTAGCTTCTGGAATTGTAGATAAATTCAATAAATTAAACCTGAAAGTTTTTGGTCCTTCTCAAGCAGCTGCACAACTTGAATCAAGTAAAATTTGGGCAAAAAATTTCATGAAGAGAAATAATATTCCTACTGCACGGTTTGAAATATTTGATGATGCTCAAAAAGCCATTGAATATGTTCAATCTATTGATTTCAATGTTGTAGTCAAAGCCGATGGATTAGCTGCTGGAAAAGGTGTGATTGTATGTAATAGTGACGCTGAAGCTATTTCTGCTATTGAAACAATTTTAGTGAAAAAAACATTTGGTGATGCTGGAAATAAAATAATTGTTGAAGAAAGAATTGACGGAATTGAGGCTTCATACATTGCTCTATCTGATGGAAATGTAGCACTTCCGATGGCATCTAGTCAAGATCATAAACGGGTTTTTGATAATGATAAGGGTCCTAATACAGGTGGAATGGGTGCATATTCTCCAACTCCTATTGTGACTGATGATTTAGCAAAAAAAATTCAAGAAGAAGTGATTGAAAAAACTATTCATGCGATGAAAAATGAGGGAATTTCGTTTAAGGGATTTTTGTATGCTGGAATAATGATCAAAGATAACACACCATATGTTTTGGAATACAATGTCCGTATGGGTGATCCTGAATGTCAACCAATTACAATGAGAATGGATTTTGATTTGTATGATTATTTTTCTGCAAGTGTTGATGGAACTTTATCTTCAATGCCTTCACTGTCTTGGAAAGATCAATTTGCTGTATGTGTGGTTTTAGCATCTGAAGGTTACCCTGGTTCATATTCTACAAATGATGAAATTACTGGATTTGAAAATATTTCAAATAGTACTAGTGTTTTTCATGCTGGAACAAAAAAATTGGATGGAAAAATTTTATCTACTGGTGGACGTGTTTTGGGTGTCACTTCATTAGGTGATTCTTTAGAATCTGCAATTAATACTGCATATTCTGAAATTGAAAAAATCAATTGGTCTAACAAATTTTGTAGAAATGATATTGGAAAAAAGGGTTTATCTTATTTTTGAGTTTGAAACATTCTATCTTCTGTGATAATCCAGTCCATGTTTATATCGTGATCTGATTTTGGAATATTCTTAATGATTTGTTTCTCTAATACTAGAGAAATCGTTACGGTGTTTTTTCCTTCTAAAAATTTATCATAAAATCCATGACCATATCCCAATCTAACTCCTGATGGTGAAATTCCTACTGTTGGGACAACTATGATGTCTAATTCGTCACTCACTTGACAATTATCTTTGGGCTCCATAATGTCAAATTTTCCCATTTCTAGACTTCCAAAATCTTCAATTTTTCTAAACTCCATGTTTTTTCCAATTACTTTAGGTAAAAACACTTCTTTTCCTTTACTGATTAATTCTTGAATGATGTCTTGAGTGAGAATTTCACTTCCAATTGGATAATAGAGTCCAATTTTTTGAGCATCTTTGAAAGCATATACTTTGTTAATTCTTTTTTGCATTTTCTTACTTGCAATTTTTAGTAAATCAAAGGATGTGTTGTCTCTTCTTTCTAAAAGAAGTTCCCTCAGTGATTTTTTGTTATTGTCTTCCAATTTGAGTTCCAAGTGATGCCGCAGTAATTGTATTTTTTAATAGCATTGCAACTGTCATTGGACCTACTCCTCCTGGAACTGGAGTGGCAAATGATGCCTTTTCAATAATTTTCTCATAATCACAATCCCCCACTAATTTATCTTGAAATCTTGAAATTGCTACATCAATAACAATTGATTTTTCTTTAATCATTTCTGGAGAGAGAATGAATTTTGTTCTATCCCCTACTGCAGTGATAATAATGTCAGCTGCTTGACAAAATTTTTCAATATCTTTTGTTCTAGAATGACATGTGATCACTGTGGCATTTTTTTGTAACAATAAATGATATAGTGGTTTTCCTACTAGATTACTTCTGTTAATTAGAACTATATTTTTTCCTTGTAACTCAATATTGTGATAGTCAAACATTTCCATTACTCCTGATGGAGTGCACGCTACAAGTGCTGCTTTTCCCATTGATAATAATCCTGCATTATGTGGTGTAAGACCATCTACATCCTTCAATGGTGAAATACGTGATGTTGTTGCAAATTCACTCAAATGTTTTGGTAATGGTAATTGAACTAAAATTCCATGAACTGTTGAATCTGTATTCAATTCATCAATTATACTGCTAAGTTGTTGTTGTGTTGTATTCTCATCTAATTTGTGGTCTTTAGTGATTATTCCCACTTCTTCACATGCTTTGTGCTTATTTCTTACATATGTGGCTGAAGCTGTATTGTTTCCTACCAGAACTGTAGCTAAACATGGATTGATCCCTTCTTTTTTTAATTCTGATGTTGATTTTTTGACTCTATCTTTTACTGTTTGAGCAATTATTTTCCCATCAATCTTGGTTCCCGTCATGACCATTTTACAATTTGTTGATATTTAATTCTTGGAATTGTTGTCAAGAATTTGAGAAAGAAAATTAAGTGGGCTCCTTAAAACATCAATATGTTTATCATGATGGCTGATGTGCAACTCAAAGAAGGTGCTGAAAATGATTTCAAAACTCTATTTTCTGAATCAAATAAAGTCTTATCCTCTTTTCCTGGATTTGTATCCCGAAGATTTCTAAAATCTCCTGATGGCAGCTATCGAATAATCGTTGAGCATGAAACTCAGGAAACTTTTATGACTATGATTCAAAGTCCTGAACATCAACAATTTCATCCAAAATTACATTCTTTTATGAGTACGGAACCTGTGAAAAAAATGTTTAATTCATCTGTTGAATAAATTGAAATTAGAATTTAATTTAAAAGATAATTTAGACAAAATTAAAAAAAGTGATTCATATTTTCACACTTTTATAAATAAAGATAATCTTGCTACTGGAATTTTGATATTAAAACCCGGAGAAGAAGATACTCAAGAACCTCATGAAAGTGATGAAGTATATTTTATAATCTCTGGAAATGGATTTCTTAAAATTAAAAATAAAGACTACAAAATTTCAAAAGATAAATTATTTTTTGTGGGTAAAAATATGCCTCATTATTTTCATTCTAATACAAAGGAACTCAAAGCTTTGTATTTTTTTGGTGGGCCTGATTCTTAAGAAATATGGGTTTTTCTTCCTACGATTCTGATTTTTTTTCTGGCAATTAGATTGACTGCTTCAGAGTATATTTTGTGTTCTTCTTTTAGAATTTTTTTAGATAATGATTTTTCTGTATCTTTTTCTTTAATTTCTACTACTGATTGAATAATCACAGGACCTGTGTCCATTCCTGCATCTACAAAATGAACTGTACAACCTGTATATTTTGCACCATAGTCCAATGCTTGTTTTTGTGAATTTAAACCTGGAAATGATGGTAATAATGCTGGATGTATGTTGATAATTTTATTTTTGTATTTTTTTACAAATCCTGGACTAATAATTCTCATAAATCCTGCAAGGCAAACAAGTCCGTTTCTTGGAGTAACTCCGTAACTTGTTAATACGTTCATTATTTTTTTATCATAATCTGTTCTACTGCCTTTGAAGTTTTTACTTTCAATTATTTCTACATTCACTCCCATTTTTCTTGCTATTGCCAAACCTTTTGCATCTGATTTGTTTGAAATTACAACTGCTGGATTTATTGGAATTTTTTTAGTTTTAATTGATTTTAAAATGGATTCCATATTGCTTCCACGTCCTGAGATTAGAATTCCGAGATTTAGCAACTAGTCAATAGTGGATCAAACCTGCAATTTATATCAAATCCAATAATTTTTCTTTTTATTGCCTAGTAAAGTCAGGATGACAAAAAATGGAATTCTGTGTGAGACTGATATTGGAACAGTTTACTTGGATCCCAAAAAAACTGATTTGGATGGGATTAATTTTGTCTCTCATGCTCATTCTGATCATCTGCCATCCAAAAATGGGGGTACTATTTTGTCTTCAATTGAAACAAATGAAATTTCAGGACTTCGTGGATTTACAATGAAAAATCATGTTCAATCAATTGATGGTTTTTCTTTAATTGATAGTGGACATGTATTAGGGTCTAAGGGATTGTTATTTGATGATCTTTTCTATACTGGCGATATATGTACCCGTGATAGGGGATTTCTAAAGGCTGCAAAAATACCTAAATGTAAAACATTAATCACTGAATGTACTTTTGGGTTACCTGAATTTACATTTCCTGAAATGGATGAAATTCAAAATCAGGTTAATCAATTAATTGCTGATCTTTATGCAAAGGGAATTCCTGTGATCTTGATGGGATATCAGCTTGGAAAGGCTCAAACTTTAACACAAATGTTTGGTCATTGGGATCCTCTATATTTGCATGATTCAATTAAAGAAATGAATATTTTACATCAAAAATTTGGAATTTCTTTAAAGGATTGTCTTGGTCATTCTGAAGCTCAAAAAAATGGTCTATTAGAAAAAAAACCTTGGGTGATGATTACTCCTGTTTTATCTGCAAAAAATAAATTCCTTCAAGAAATGAAATCAAAATACGGTGCAGTAACAATAGGGTTTAGTGGTTGGGCACAATCTAAGAAATTTTCTTTTGGTCGTCGTGCTGATTATTCAGTTACTATGAGTGATCATTGTGATTTTAATGAACTTGTAGATATGGTAGTAAAATCTGGTGCAGAACAAGTTTACACTATACATGGCTTTGTTGAAGAATTTGCAACACATTTGAAAACATTGGGAATTAGTGCACAACCTTTAGTGAGAAACTCTCTGGATAATTGGTCTTAACATTACACTTTTGTTTTTTAAAAAATTATTCTGATTTTTAAAAATAATTAAAGATGCTAACAGATCAACCTTTTATTTTGTAATAGTCTATTTCATGTATGAGCCAACACAATATCCATTGTCACAAATTCCCCATCGTGTTACTGGTGTAAGCCTACCTGCTACATTACGTAAAGGATGTGATTAGTTGGCTTTAATTTTTGTTTTGTTAGAAATTCTAAGAAAGAATGAATGAATTTTAATTTTAATTTAGAAATAATTTTAATACAATTATTGACAAGTAATAATTTGAAAACTTCAGATGGGTAATGAGAATTGAATAAGAATTCCACATTAATCAATTCAAATTATCTATCTAATGACGGTTTAAAATCATATTTTGTTTAAAATCCAAATTAAATATTTGTGAAGAATTTTTTAATATTTTGAACAAAAATGAGGAAAAGAAACAGGACTAGTTAAATGTGATTTTGAGTAGAATTGTCTTGTCTATCAATCCATTATTTGTTAGGACACTTGAATGGTGAAGGACAATACAACTATGGGAAACGTGGAAATATAGAAATTTAAAGAAAGGCTACGTTTTCCACTTTTTTATCATCATTTTTTTAATATTTTAGAAAAAATTAAACATTTGAAAAGAAAATTTTAAGAGAATTTGAAATATTATCATTATGAATATTGTGTATTATGTTTCAAATTCAAGAATCATGTAAAGAAAAAAAATGTGACTGTAAAGATCATGAAAACCAGAAAATTAGGCGTGGAAATAGGCGAAAATGATTGCTTGAAAAACAATTTAATCCAAATTTAGTCTATAATGGAATAGTTCATTTTTACATGGATAAAAAGGGATATTCAAAAAAAAAGGCCAATGAAATTGCTCAAGCAATTGTAAAAAGAGAAATTCAAAGAAGAATTTGTAAAAATGAATCATGTAAACATTTTTCGTATGATCATATTAGAAATGGAGAAACTTGTTTAGTAGCCGATTGTAAATGTAGGGAATTTACTAGATGAAATTATAAAAAAATTATTTCTAAATATACTTTTTAAAATGGATTATCTTCATACTGTTTTCTTTTATCTTTAATCATGGAACTCATTACATAAACAGCAAGTAATTCAATTGATGCTGTTGAAATTATGCTGACCATGTACATAATTAATGGAGTTGAATCCATATCCACTTTATTCTAGGTTATTTAATCTAATTATGCACCTAGATGAGTTTTATTATTTGATATTATCCCTGTCCTTCAATTCCCATTAATGTCAATGTTGATCTAATTTTAACAATTTTTCTAATTTTCCAGGTAATTGTCTCTCTCAATTTTTCTACTAACTCTGCTTGCACTTTTGCTAGAATATCATATGCTCCAAATGTGCCATGAACTTCAATTACTCCTTCAATTGATTTGAGTTCTGAAATTACAAATTCTTCTGAACCTAAATCACAATTTATTAGAACATATGCTGTAGACATTAAATTTTAACTCCAAACATAACAAATTATTCATTTTAAGATATTTAACTAATTATGATTTTTAATTTAAATTTTAATAACTATTTTACACATTTTAATGAAATTCATTTGAATTTATACAATATTTTTAAATATTTGTTTGATCTATATATTATCTAATATGGATGATAAAGATATTGAAATTTTAAAACACCTTTCAGTAGATGGCAGACAATCTGCACGACAATTATCTCATAGATTGGGTGTGTCTACTGTCACAATTCTTTCTAGGATTAAAAAACTAGAAGAAGAAAAAATCATCAAGGGATATTCAGTTCGTTTGAATCATGAATTACTTGGATTTGATATTACTGCAATAATTGAAATTAAAACTAACAAAGGTAAAATGTTAGATATTGAAAATGAAATTGCAAAAAATGATAGTGTAATTGCAGTTTATGATATTACTGGAGATGCCGATATGGTTGTAATTGCAAAATTCAAAACTCGTAAATTATTAAGTGAATTTATCAAAAAAATCTCTGCAATATCTAATGTTGAAAATACATTGACCCATCTCGTCTTAAATACAATTAAAGAAGATAACAGGTTGATTGAATAATTTTTTTATTTTTTGAGTAACTCTTTTTAAAAAAACTAATCTAGTTTAGATATGGGTTTTTTATCCAATTTTAAAAAAGATTTAGATGCTGCCAAACGAAATAAAGCTGCAAACATCAATGGAAAACATCTCAAAAAATTACTTACCAAATTCAAACAAGAGCGGGATCGTATAGAAACTGAAACAGGTGTTAGGCCTCAAATTGACAGCACCACTCAAATGTTTATGCAAAAAATTCTAAATGTGTGGATTTCTGAAGGTAAGGAAATCGATGAGGAAAAATTTTGGATAGAGGTTGATTATAATCGTCAATTTGATCATCCTGTTGAGTTTTATGAAAGACAGCGTTGATATTTTATTTCAAAATTACGCCTATATCCATCAAATTCATGTGTGTATAACCTGTTTTTATGTTGCCTTTTTGTTTTTGAAAAAATCTTGCTGAATCACTATTTTTTAAAAATTCTTTCATGACATTCAAATCCACTTTAACATTATCTATTATTGCACCTGCAAAATTGGAATTACCATCAATTCCATCGGTCCCCATTGACGCAATTGTGATTTTTTTAAATTTCTGTGTATTTTTTAAAATTCTTAATACTAATTCCTGATTTCTACCTCCTTCTCCTTTTCCTAATACTTTGACAGTTGGTTCTCCTCCAAAAATTAAACAGGTTTTTTGCTCTTCAGAAATATTCTCTAGAATTTTTTTTACAACCTCTTTGATATCTCCATAATTCTGAATTCTTGTCACTTTGTATCCTTTTGTTTTAGCTATTTTTTCCATTGATTCTAAACAATTGCTATTATTTGCAATTACGAAATTATCAATTTTTGATTCTTTAGGTGTTTCTGGTTTTTGATCATGCAAGCCATTTCCCAATACTTGTAGTACTTCAATTGGAATTTTTCTTTTTAATCTGTATTTTTCTATAATGTCCATTGCATCTTGATAAGTTGTATTATCCATGTATGTTGTTCCTGAAGCAATTGAAGATAGATCATCATCTTCGACATCTGACATGATCAAACTTATTCCATCACATTTCATATTTTGAACTAATTTTCCACCTTTGATTTTTGATAGATGTTTTCTAATACAATTGAATTCTTGAATTGTTGAACCTGATTTTAATAACAAATCTGTAACGTGAACTTTATCGCTTAATGTAATTTCATCTGGCATTGCTAGCAATGATGAGCCTCCTCCTGAGACAAGAAAAATAATTAATTCTTTATTTTTTTTATTTTCTACAAACTTCATAACTTCTTTTGCTGCTTTGACACTTGTTTTGTCAGGTTTAGGGTGATTTGAATTAAAAATTTGAAATTTTTTACCTTTGATTTTTGCTTTTGAGCCTTTTGGTATTACTATGATGCCACTTTTTATGGAAATTATTGAATTTATTGCTCTGGTCATTGAATCTCCTGCTTTTCCAAAAGCTACTGTGTAAATGTTGGAATATTTTGATATATCGATAATTTTTCCATTAATTTTAATTTCATTTGGTGTAATGTAATGTGGTAATATGTTCTGAGGATTTGCTGCTTGAAGACCTGCTTCTAAAATTTCCAAACAATCTTTTTTCTTATCAGTTACTGCTAATTCTTCAAAGTTCTGAATTATCATATGATCTACATCACTGTAAGATATAATAAACAAACCAATGGTGTTTTTTTATGCATACAGTACGCATTCCAAAAGTTATTAATTTTGGAGAAAATGCACTTGGTGAAACAGAATATCCAAAAAATGCCCTAGTTGTAACAACCGTTCCTCCAGCATTGTCTGACAAATGGTTAGCAAAAATGGGAATTCAGGATTATATGTTGTATGACCAAGTAAAACCTGAACCATCAATTGATGATGTCAATACTGTCATTTCTCAATTCAAAGACAAAAACCCTTCAGTTCTAATCGGATTGGGTGGTGGAAGTTCTATGGATGTAGTAAAATACGCTGCACCTGAAATGAATAAAGAAAAAATTCTAATTCCAACAACATTTGGAACTGGAGCTGAAATGACAACTTATTGTGTTCTAAAATTTGATGGAAAAAAGAAATTGTTACGTGAAGACAGATTCTTAGCTGACATGGCTGTAGTTGATTCCTACTTTATGGATGGAACTCCAGAACAAGTCATCAAAAATTCTGTCTGTGATGCATGTGCTCAAGCTACTGAAGGTTACGATAGTAAACTTGGTAATGACTTGACTAGAACTCTTTGTAAACAAGCATTTGAGATTCTTTATGATGCAATCATGAATGACAAACCAGAAAATTATCCATATGGATCAATGTTATCTGGAATGGGATTCGGAAATTGTTCAACAACATTGGGACATGCTTTGTCTTATGTTTTCTCAAATGAAGGAGTACCTCATGGTTATTCCTTGTCTTCTTGTACTACAGTTGCACACAAACATAACAAATCAATCTTCTATGATAGATTCAAAGAAGCAATGGATAAACTTGGTTTTGATAAATTAGAACTCAAAACTGATGTTTCTGAAGCTGCTGATACGGTCATGACTGATAAAGGACATTTGGATCCAAATCCAATTCCAATATCAAAAGATGATGTCGTAAAATGTCTGGAAGATATCAAGGCAGGTAATCTCTAAAAATTTCTTTTTTACTTCTTTTTCTTTTATTTACAAACTGCGAAATTGGCAGCTTTCTCAAACTTTTTATTATAATGATTTGAAATCATATCAATTGGCACATAAAAATCTCAAGTTTGGTATTCAAAATGGACTAAATGTTGCTAGAGCTGGATATACTGAAGATCAAATTCTCACAGCATGTATGCTTGCTGATAAAACTGGATATGATTCAATTTTCTATATGGACCATACAAACGTCCCACAATGGAAAAATGCAACCGTTTTAGATCCTTGGGTTATGTTATCTGCAATTGCTGCAGTTACAAATAATGTTGAATTAGGAACATGTGTTACCGACGCAATTAGAAGACACCCATCAAATATTGCCTTGGCTGCAATTACTTTGGATAGAGTATCTAAAGGAAGAGCTATTCTTGGTATTGGTGCAGGTGAAGCACAAAATCTAAAAGAATTTTGTATTCCATTTGAAAAACCAGTTTCAAAATGGGCTGAACAAATTGAAGTAATTAAAACACTTTATCATTCTGATCCTGATAACACTGTAGATTATGAGGGAAAATACTATAGATTAGAAAAAGCATGTTTACAAGCACCTCCAATTAGAAAACCACATCCACCTACTTACATGGCATCTGGTGGAAAACGAACATTAGATTTAACTGGAAAACTTGGTGAAGGTTGGTTACCTATTGGTTATACTCCAGAATTATTTGAAGATCATCGAATACAAATTGAAACTGCTATGGACAAATATGGCAGAAGTCAAGAAGATAAAGATAATTTTGAGATGGCATTGGACATTGATGTTTACTTTTCAGAAGATGCAGAAGCTTCATGGGCAAAAATGAAAGAAGCCGTCAAAGTTAGTTTGTTTAAACCAGAAATTTTGAGAGTTCATGGATTAAAAGAAATTGAAGGATTTGATTTCGTCAAATACTTTACAGAATATTCTATGTCTGACCAAAGTTGGATTGTCAAAATGCGAGAGGCTGCAACTAAAATTCCAGATCCTATTGCCCGTTCATCAACTGCAGTCGGAACTCCTGAAGATATCATTCCTGTATTTGAGAGATTCATGGAGGCTGGTGTTAACCACTTTGTTATTAGATTCTGGGGTAAGAATTACTTTGGTTCAATTGATAAATTTGCAAGTCATGTTATGCCTGCACTACGTCAGAAAAACAAAGAAAAATTCGGTTAATCCTAAACTGTTATAACACAATTTATTGTGAAAATTTTACGTATTATTATGAATGATGATTTACCAGATACTGTAAAAAAATGTCTTGATATTTTAGATGAAAATTTAGAAATTCTGTCTAATATTGAAATAGATTTGAATGATGAAAAAAATGATGAATTAGTTCCTGAAATGAAATTACATCATCTATATGATATGAGTGAAGATGTTGCAGAATCAGAAAAAATTAAACGTGCTGAATCAAAATTCATGAGACGACAATCTGAAGATTTTTAGCGATTTCGTGAATTGTGCTGATTTTTATTTTTTGCAGATTGTTTTAATTTTCTTTTAGTAGCCTGTTTCAGTAATCTTTTTCTTGTTCGTTCTGTGGAATTTGTTGAACCCTGAATTATCTTTGTTTTACTTCCATCTCTTAACATGATCTCCTTTCCTTTGAATCTAAATTCAACATCTCGACATTTTATGTAATATCTTCTAAGACAAAAAAATATTCTATTATTGGTCCCATGCATTTCTTTGATTTCTCTAGATTTTTTTAATTCATTGATTATATTACGAAGTAATCCTTTATCGATATCCGTAATTCTATGTAATTCTCTAAACCAGATAAATTTTGATTGTGAGCCCCATTCTTCTAAAATGTTGATTACTTGATTTGTTGCTTCTTCCCTTTCTTCATCAAAATCCATCAGTTTTAATCAAATTAGTCTTAAATTTAGCAATTTACATTAATGAAAAGTTTGAATCAATAAAGTCAATTTTTAGAATGTTCTGTATTTTTGATTATTTTTGTAATTAGTTAGTATGACTAAAGAAATAAAGATTGAATGTAATGAATTTGGATGCAAAATATTACAAATTAAAGAATTATCCAAAGATTTAGATTCTGAATAATTCTATCTTTTTGATTTTTTCTTTCTTTCTTTCAATCTTGATTTTGTTACTTTCACTGACTGTTTTTGATTATTTTCCATTTTTTTTGCAGTTGAATCAATTTGTTTGATAATTTTTTCCTGTTCTTCTATTGAACTTGTTTTGAGAAGTTTCTTTTTTAATTTTTTTAATTGGTTTGAATAACTGTTGAATTCTCCTCTTAAATCATTCAAATATGGATCATCCATGTGAACTCTGAATCTTTCTTGTATTTTAGGTATTTTTTTACAGGGATTTGATCTTCATTTATAAAATAATTTTAAACAATTAATTCATGCAACTTGTTGGTATTCTAGAAATAAAATCTTATGAAAAAATTAAAGAATTTCTTAATGATGAACATGTTGGTAGAATTTCTAGTATTGATGTAAACGGATTTCCTCAAATAATTCCTATGAATTTTGTTTTTCTAAATGATGCCATTTACATGCATTCACATGTAAAAGGTGAAAAATTAGATAATATTTCTAATAATGATAAAGTTGGATTTGAATCTGACCGTGAATTAGAATTTTTACCTTCATATTTTGAAGATCCTCATAATGCTTCTTTAGCTGATACATTGTACATTAGTGTTGTAATCAAAGGAATTGCATCTTTTGTATCTGACAGGTCTGAAAAAACTTTAGCTCTTAATGGATTGATGAAAAAATATCAGCCTGAGGGAAATTATGATCCTTTGGAATCCAAAATGCGTGTTTTGGATGCTGTATCTGTCATAAAAGTAACTCCAAAATCATTACATGGAAAATACAAGATTGGACAGCATATGAGTTCTAATGATAGAATGGTTTTAGCTAAAAAGATACTTGAAAGAAATTCTCCAACTGCACAAACTACTCTGAAGATAATGGGATTTGAAGTGATTGATGGTGGTTTACGAATGGTTGATGAGCCCAAGTGGTAATTATCCCGATATCACCATTGCTTTAAATTCAGTTTTTAGTGATTGTGAATGTTGAAACAAATTTCTAAATTTGACTTAGTATCTGAATATGCTCCTACTGGTGATCAACCTGAAGCCATTGATGCTTTAGTTGATGGTGTAGAAAAAAAATCTGTTCAAACCTTACTTGGTGTTACAGGAAGTGGCAAGACTTTTTCAGTTGCGAATGTCATTGCTAGAACTGGTAAAAATACACTTGTAATTTCTCATAACAAAACACTTGCTGCTCAATTATATGCTGAATTGAAACAATTCTTTCCTAAAAATAATGTTGGTTATTTTGTTTCATACTATGATTACTACCAACCTGAAAGCTATTTGCCCCAAACTGATACTTACATTGAAAAGGATACTCAAATTAATGAAAAAATTGAAAAATTACGATTAGAAGCAACTGCAATGTTGCTATCTGGAGAGCCTACAATCATTGTCTCTACTGTTTCTTGCATCTACTCTTTAGGTAATCCTCAAGAATGGAAAGATTCTTCAATTTTAGTTGGCACTGGAGATGAAATCAAAAGAACTGATTTAATTCGAAAATTAGTTGATGCTCGATATGAGAGAAATGATCTTGAAGTATCTCCTGGAAACTTTAGAGTAAAGGGGGATACTATTGATATTACTCCCGCATATTCTGAAGATATAATTAGAATTTCCATGTTTGGCGATGAAATTGAAAAGATTACTCTGCTTGATCATGTCTCTCTAAAAGAAAAAAAGAAAATAAATCAAATGACTATTTTTCCTGCAAAACATTATTTGATTGCTAAGGATGTTACAAAAAGAGCTGTAAAATCTATCAGGGCTGAACTAAAACAACATTTACCAAAATTGAACGAACTTGAAAAGCAGCGACTTGAAATGAGAACAAATTATGATTTAGAAATGATTGAAGAATTAGGTTATTGTTCTGGTATTGAAAATTATTCAAGACATTTTGACGGACGTAATGAAGGAGATAAAGCATATTGTCTAATGGATTTTTTTGGAGATGATTATCTTTTGGTAATTGATGAATCTCATGTAACTTTACCGCAACTACATGGAATGTACAAAGGTGATTATTCTAGAAAAGACAAGCTTGTCACATATGGTTTTAGATTGCCTAGTGCATATGATAATCGACCATTAAAATTTGAAGAATTTGAAGAATATATTCAAAATACTATTTTTGTTTCTGCTACTCCGTCTGAATATGAAAAAAAAATATCTGCAAAAATTGTTGAACAATTAGTTAGACCTACAGGATTGCTTGACCCACAAATTGAGATTAGGCCAACTAAAGACCAAATGGATAATTTGATTTCTGAAATTAATGAAAGAACTAAAAATTCTGAACGAGTTTTAGTTACTACCTTAACTAAAAGAATGGCTGAGGATTTAGCTGAATATCTATCAAAAAAAGATGTTAAAGTTCGATATATGCATTCAGAAATTGATGGATTACAAAGAACTGAAATTATTCGTCAATTGCGTTTAGGAGAATTTGACGTTTTAGTGGGAATTAATCTTCTACGTGAGGGCTTGGATATTCCTGAAGTTTCACTTGTTGCAATTCTTGATGCTGATAAAGAAGGCTTTTTACGGAATTTTACTAGTTTGATACAAACTTGTGGTAGAGCTGCAAGAAATGCAACTGGTACTGTGATAATGTATGCTGACACAAATACTAAATCCATGAAAAATACAATTGATGAAACTTCTCGTCGTAGGCAAAAACAAATTTTATACAATGAAGAACATGGAATAGTCCCAAAAACAATTATGAAATCTGTTCCTGAACAAGAAATTGTGTTAGATGAATCAAAACTAAAATCCATACATGATCTTAGAAATGATGTAATTGACTTAGATGCTCAAATGAAAAAATATTCTGAAGAGTTAGACTTTGAACAAGCAATTTCTTGTCGTGATAGAATTAAAAGATTAGAAAAGGAGATTGAATACAGAAATGATAGATAATAAATTAAAAATTAGAGGAGCTCGTCATCATAATTTAAAAAATATTGATGTAGATATTCCTAAAAATCAATTGGTAGTAATTAGTGGTTTATCTGGATCAGGAAAATCCACTTTGGCATTTGATACCATTTATGCTGAAGGACAACGAAGATATGTTGAATCACTTTCCTCTTATGCTCGTCAATTTTTGGAAATGATGGATAAACCTGATGTTGATTCAATTGAAGGATTGTCTCCTGCAATTGCAATTCAACAAAAAACTACTAGTAAAAATCCACGTTCAACTGTTGGCACTACTACTGAAATTTATGATTATATGCGTCTACTTTTTGCTAGAATTGGAATCCCTCATTGTACAAATTGTAATAGAAAAATTTCTACACAATCTGTTGAACGAATTTGTGATTCTGTACTCAAAGATTTTTTGGGACAAAAAATATTGATTTTATCTCCTCTTATCCAAAGAAAAAAAGGTACCTATGAGAAACTCTTTGAACAAATCAAAAAAGATGGATATTCTAGAATACGACTAAACGGCGAAATTTTGAGCCTAGATGATGGTATACCTCCATTAGATCGCCAAAAATGGCATAATATTGAAATTGTTGTAGATAGAATTTCAACAAGTAAATCTGAAAGATCTAGAATTTTTGAGGCTATTCAAACTGCAATTAAAGCTTCAAAAGGTGATGTAATGATTTCATCAGATAAATCTGAAAAAATCTTTTCTCAAAATAATGCTTGTCCGCATTGTGGATTAACAATTGGTGATCTTGAACCTAGAAATTTTTCATTTAACTCTCCATTTGGATTATGTAAAACATGCAATGGTTTGGGAGTTAAAATGGAATTTGATGCTGATTTAGTGATTCCTGATAAATCTAAATCCATTTTAGATGGTGCAATTGTTCCTTGGAGTGGAAGATTTTCTGCATTCCGGAGACAAGCATTAAGAACAGTTGGTCAAAAATTTGGATTTGATCTTATGACTCCAATTGAAAAAATAAAACCAAAACATCTACAAATTATTTTAAATGGAACATCTGATTTAATTGATTTTCAATATAATTCAAAATCTGGAGATTCTTCATGGAAGTACACTAATGCATTTGAAGGTGTACTGGTAAATCTTCAACGAGTTTTTCTAGAAACTGATTCTGAATCAAAACGTGAATGGCTTAAGCAGTTTATGCGTGATACTCATTGTACTGCATGTAATGGTAAAAAACTAAAACCAGAATCTCTTGCAGTTACAATAAATGATTTAGGAATAATGGATGTGTGTGATTTATCTATCACTAATTGTTTTGATTTCTTTTCTAATCTGAAATTGACTGATACAGAACAGCATATTGGAAGAGATATTCTTAAAGAAATTAAAGAACGCTTAGAATTTTTAATTAATGTTGGATTAAATTATCTCACTTTAAATCGTCTTAGTTCCACATTGTCTGGTGGAGAATCTCAGAGAATTAGATTGGCTACTCAAATTGGTTCTAATCTCACGGGTGTTTTGTATGTGCTTGATGAACCTACAATTGGATTGCATCAACGTGATAATGCTAGACTAATTAAAACGCTAAATAAGCTACGAAATCTTGGTAATACAATCATTGTTGTAGAGCATGACGAAGAAGTAATACGAAATTCAGATTGGATTATTGATTTAGGTCCTGGTGCCGGGGTACATGGCGGTAATATTGTTTTTGAAGGGACAATTAAAAAGATCTTACAGTCAAGCACATCTGTAACTGGAACTTATCTTAAAGATGATTCTTTAATTCTTTTAGAAAATAAAATTCGTAAACCTGAGGGTTCCTTAATTATTAAAAATGCATCTGAAAATAATTTGAAGAATCTTGATGTTGAAATTCCTTTGGGACTCTTTGTATCTGTAACTGGGGTTTCTGGATCTGGAAAATCTACGCTGATAAATGATATTTTACTTAAAAGTTTAGAAAATCATTTTTCTAAAACACATATCAGTTCTGGTGCTCATAAAGAAATTTCTGGTATAGATAATATTGATAAAGTAATTGCTATTGATCAATCCCCCATAGGTAGAACCCCTCGTTCAAATCCTGCAACATACATTGGTGCTTTTACTCCTATCCGAGAATTGTACTCTAATACTGCATTATCAAAAGAACGTGGATATGCTCCAGGACAATTTTCTTTTAATGTTGCTGACGGAAGATGTTTTGCATGTGAGGGAGATGGTGTTAAGCAAATTGAAATGCAGTTCCTATCTGATGTCTATGTAAAATGTGATGAATGTAAAGGAAAACGATATAATTCTGAAACATTATCCGTATTGTATAAAGGAA
The DNA here is from genome assembly GCA_044358425.1 of Marine Group I thaumarchaeote. Taxonomy (GTDB): domain Archaea; phylum Thermoproteota; class Nitrososphaeria; order Nitrososphaerales; family Nitrosopumilaceae; genus Nitrosopumilus. Next base: position 448,217 of record CP054849.1, read on the forward strand.
AGAATATTTCTGACGTTCTAGAAATGACCGTTTATGAGGCATTAAATTTCTTTGAAAATGTTCCATCTATTCAAAGAAAATTACAAACTGTTAATGATGTTGGTTTGGGATATATCAAACTTGGACAATCTTCTACCACTTTATCTGGTGGTGAGGCTCAAAGAGTTAAACTAGCTTCAGAATTATCAAAACGTGGTACTGGCAAAACTCTTTACATTTTAGATGAGCCTACAACTGGTTTACATTTTGCAGACGTTCAAAAATTACTAGATGTTTTAAACAGATTAGTTAATTTGGGAAATACTGTAGTGGTAATTGAACATAATATGGACATCATTAAAAATTCAGATTGGTTAATTGATCTAGGTCCTGAAGGTGGAGATGAAGGCGGTAGAATTGTAACTTCTGGTACTCCTCTTGATGTTTCTAAATCTCCTGGTAGTTACACTGGAAAATATTTGAAAAAATTAATGAAAAAATGACTTTTGATATTTCTAAAATTACCATTCCAACTAATCCTGGTATTTATTTGATGAAAGATTCTGATGAAAAAATCATTTACATTGGAAAAGCAAAAAATCTCAAAAATCGTGTACGTTCTTATTTTAATAAAAATCAAAATTATAAAACTCAAAAATTAGTTGAAAATATTTTTGATATTGAATTTGTTTTAACTGATAATGAAAGTGAGGCTTTTCTTTTAGAATCAAATATGATTAAGAAATATCGTCCACGATTTAATATTGAATTAAAGGATCAGCAACGCTATACATACTTGAGAGTTTCTGATGAAAAATATCCTAGATTATTAGTTGCTAGAAGAACTAGGGATGGTAAATTTTTAGGCAAGGGAAAATTTTATGGTCCTTTTACTCAAGGTAGCTCTAAGTTACTTACCATTGGTACTTTGAGAAAAGCATTTCAAATTCGAATTTGCAAAACTTTACCAAAAAAAGTTTGTTTGGAATATCATTTAGGTAATTGTGAAGGCCCATGTGAATTTAAAGATGCTCAAGAAAAATATCCTGATCATGTTAAAAAATTAGAGGATGTGTTGAAAGGTAAAAACGATACAAAAATTTTTACAAAAAAATTAGAAGATGAAATGCATCAAGCTGCAGAATCCCAACAATTTGAGCGTGCAAAGGATATTCGTGATACTTTGATCAGGCTTGGAAGTCTTCAAACAAAACAAAAAATGGAATATGTTGAAAATTCTGATGAAGAGTATTTTGGAATTGGAATTCAAGAGCAAACTGCCACAATAATGAATTTTAGAATGATCAATGGGGTGATTCGAGATAGTGACAAGTTCTTTTTTGATTTGGTTGGTGATAATTCCTTTTCAAATTTTCTTTATCAGTATTATTCAACGCATAAAATTCCTAAATTCATTATCGTTAGTGAAATTCCCGAAAATCAAAAATTACTTGAATCTTTACTATCTGAACAATCAGGATTTAATGTAAAAATTATGACTCCTACACGTGGTAAAAAAAACGATATAATGAATTTAATATTAAAAAATATTCAACTAATTCATTCTAAAGGTGCCAATCCTGCACTGGTTGAATTACAAGAATTCTTGAATTTACCTGTACTGCCAAATAACATTGAATGTTTTGATATTTCTAACCATGGTGCTGAATTTGCAGTTGGATCTATGTCTAGTTTTATTGATGGCACTCCAAACAAATCTGGGTATAGAAAATTTAAAATTAAAACTATTCAAGGTAGAGATGATTTTGCTATGATTGGTGAAGTCATTAAAAGAAGATATTATCGCTTGTTAGAAGAAAATTCTGATTTACCTGATTTGATTTTAATTGATGGTGGAAAGGGACAACTGAATGCTGCATTGAAATCTTTAGAATCTCTTGGATTGAAATTACCTTGTGTTTCTTTAGCAAAAGAAAATGAAGAAGTCTATCTTCCAAAAATTAGCAAACCTGTTATAATCCCCAAAAATAAAAAGTCATTACAAATTTTACAACATGCTCGGGATGAAACTCATAGATTTGGTGTGGCGTATAATAGAACTATTAGGAAAAATAAAATAAAATAGAAAAAAGGAAAATTTTTGGTTAGTTAACTGTAACACTACCAATCATCCAAGGATGAACCATACAGAAGTAATCGTAGTAACCTGCATCATCAAATGTATGTGAGAATACACCTTTTGCCATAAGTAGACTGCTGTCAAATACTCCAGATGGACCATTTGCTGGGCTACCACCTGTTACAGTATGTGCTGCATTGTCTACATTATCCCAAGTTACTGTGTCTCCAGCATTAATGGTGATGTCTTGTGGTAAGTAACATGCATTAGATGTTTCACATCCTGGTGCACCACTTCCCATTGCAGTTTCAACGATATGTGTTTCTGGACCTGCTGCTGCGGCTGCTGCTGCGGCTGCTGCTTTTTCTGCTGCTGCGGCTGCTGCTGCTTTAGCTGCTGCTGCTTCAGCTCTTTCTGCTGCTGCTGCATCTGCTGCTGCGGCTCTTTCTGCTGCTTTAGCTGCTGCCTCTTCTGCTGCTGCTGCTTTAGCTGCTGCTGCTTCTGCGGCTTTTTCAGCTGCATCTGTATTTGTTGCAGAACTCATTTGTTGAGTAGGTGCTGCTGGTGAGTTATCCATTGATCCTCCCATTGCTGCAATTCCGACACCAACTAATGTGATTGCAATTGAAAATACAATTGCTGCTTTGTCTATGCTTGCCATAATTGATCCATGTCTAGGTGTATAGTAAATAAATCTAATCTTTATTTTCTAACTAATACTAAAAAATGTCGTAAAATCTGTTTCTTAATTTCTAATTTCTGAAAATTGTTGAAAATATTTCATAATTTATTATAATCTATTGAAAATTCTATATGATCGCTCTAATTATTGTCTGAGTGTTGTTAATGTTGTTCAACAATTATTTGTTTTATTGCTTATCTCCTAAATCAATAATGTAATTACAATTAAGAGATCTCACCGAGTAACTCTCCGTTTTCGGTCTTAATCTCTTTTATTTTAAAAATTTATTCGATAAATTATTTTTCGTATTGATTTTTTCAAAATATACTCTTAATTTTCTCTGTTTAATGAAACTTTGAATGAATTTTATTTTATTTTCAATAAATTCATCATTACTTTTTGTTTTTGAATTTAATTGATCAAACATAATTTCTTCGTCTAATTTGATTTTTACATTGTCTTCATTTTTTATCTTAAACGTGCCAATTCCCCAAAATAATGCAATATGTAATGCCACATATTTTGATTGAATTTTAGTAATTTTGTCCTTGTATTTTTCAACATGCACTCTACTTTGAGTGACTTCTTGACTTTCAGTAAGGATTACCCATGAAATTTTCTTCAAATTACCATCAAAATATAAAATATGTTCCAATTGTCAATCAAAAAATGGTTTTTTGTCTATATATTTAGAATAGTTCCTTTATGATCATAGTTCGAAAGTTGAACATATGATCGAATCACAGGCATTCTTTTCAAAAATGGTTGATGAGTTAGTGGAATTCTCTGAATTTGATCCAGAATTATCTGACGGAATTAAATGGCTAGATGATCAGGCTCAGAAAAAAGGTATCACGTTTTATGATATGGTTTTTGAAGTTTTGTACAAACATGATGTAAATTCAAAAGCAAAAGAATGGCTTGATACAAGAAATTAAAATTATTTTCTTAAATCTAGTGTTTTGTATTCGCATCCTTGAGGACCACAATATTTTCCTACATACACTGCCTTAGGTCTATACAATGCTGTTTTAGGTGCTGCTTCTGCAAACTTTTCTTCAATGATGTGTGCTGCCCAACCTGCAACTCTGGAAATTGCAAATATTGGTGTATTTAGATCAACTGGAATTTTTAGCATATAGTAAATTGATGCACTGTACAAATCCACATTTGGATAGATGTCTTTACCTTTTTGGGATTTCATTTCTGAAATTGTTGCGGTTTCAATTTTTTCTGTCATGTCAAACCATTTCTCTTTACTTTTAGCTGCAAGTTTTCTTGATAGCTCTTTTAAGACTTGGGCTCGTGGGTCGTATGTTTTGTATACTGCATGACCCATCCCCATAACTTTTTCACCTTGGGATAGTTTTTCTTTTATCCATGGCTCTACTTTATCAATATCTGAAATCTCCAATAACATTTTCATTACTTCTGTATTTGCACCTCCATGTAATTCTCCACTTAGTGCACCAATAGCTGCACTAGATGCTGAGTACATATGTGCACGTGTTGATGCAACTTGTCTTGCAGTAAATGTTGATGCATTAAATGTATGATCAGCATGTAAAATTAAACAAACATCAAAAATCCTTTCTACTTCTGAATCTGGTTTTTCTCCTGACATCATGTATAGGAAATTTGCAGCATGACTTAGCGATGCATCTGGATCAACAATCTCTAAACCATTTCTGATTCTTTGCCAACTTGCGATAATAGTTGGAACTTTTGCAATTAAGTTGATTGCTTTTTCATAACTTGCATCTTTGTTGGCAAATTCTTCATCATAATATCCTGCAAGTGCTGAAACAAATGCTTGAAGCATATCCATAGGATCTGCATCCCCCCGCCAATTTTCCATATTTTTTTGCATTTGTTTTGGAATGTATCTAGCTTCCACTAATTTTGTATTAAATTCATTTAATTCTTGTTTAGTTGGTAATTTGTCATATAACAGAAGATATGCTGTTTCTTCAAAAGTTGAATTTTTTGTAAGATCTAAAATATCAAATCCTCTATAGATTAATTTTCCTTTTCCACCGTCGATATTGGATATTTTGGTATCAGCTACTTCTATGCCTCGAAGTCCAATGTTTTTTGTTTCCATAATGTGCCTATCAAAATTCATCTATTATATTTTCTCTAAAATTGTGATAGTAAATTTAGTAATTTGTCTAATATGACAACTTTTGCTCCTAAATCAAAATTTCCAATCAAAAATTAATGAATATTGAAGAGAGGAAAAATTTGCAGCATTTAGACGAATTAATTTTGAATGCTTCTGATGAAGAACTAGAAAAAATCCAAGAAATTGATTATCAGACTCAATTAGACGGTGAATCTTTTTACCATATTTATGTAAATTCTGATTCCTTGATTCCACCTAGTATCAAAAAATCTTTTAGAAAATCTTAATCTATTTTTCTTCATTTAAATGAGGGTTTGTAGAATTTTACCATATATTGGCAGTAACAAAAAAAGTAACAAAAAAAGTAACAAAAAAAACTGCAGCTAAAAAAGTAACAAAAAAAGTAACAAAAAAAGTTACAGCCAAAAAAACAGTAGCAAAAAAAGTACCAACTAAATCTAAAAAAACTAAAGTAATTTGTATTTCACATAAAGAAGATTGTGATGGAATAAGTTCTGCAGCCCTTATTCGACAAGCTTTTGGCGGTGATGCAATACTTGTAGATTACCCTGGTCAAATGGAAGCATTAAACCAAGTTGTGTTGGATGAAAAATTAAAGTCATTATTTATTTGTGATTTGGGATTGAGTAAAAAAACTCAGGATGAATTTATTGATATTATGACAAGATTGAGAAAAAATAAAGTTTCAGTTACTTACATTGACCATCATGACATTGATCCAACTGTTGTTACTGCTTTGGAAAAAATCAAAGTTAAAGTTATTCATGATATCAATGAATGTACCACTGTTCAAGTTTACAATGCATACAAATCAAAATTAAATGATCATGCTTCTTTTGTTGCAACATGTGCTGCTATTACGGACTATATGGAAGATAGACCTCTAGGTTCTAAATTACTTCAAATCTATGATAGGCAGTTTGCACTGATTAGCGCTACTGTGATGACTTACAATATTGTTGGACATCAAAGGGAACCAGATTATTTACAATATCTAGTTGAGGAATTAGCTGATTCAAAATTCCCTCATGATATTCCAAATACTTATGAATTTGCACAGATTCAGGTAGAGAAATTATCTCAAATGATTGCTAAAGTCAAAAAAGGTATGAAAACAATGACTAATCTTGGTCATATGGAAATTTTAGATTCTGGTGCCAGTGGTGCTGTTAATTTCGTCATGGGATTATCTGGAAAAGATGTTGGTGTTGCATACAAAGAACGAGTTGATCATGGGATTTATGCTGTTTCTGTAAGAGGTTCTAAAAACTGTAAAGTTCATTTGGGAAAAATTGTTAATCTTTTGGCAACTAGTCTTGGTGGTTCTGGTGGTGGACATGATAAGGCATGTGGAGCTGTAGTTCCAAAACCAAAAATTAAAAAATTCATAACTGAATTGAATAAAAAAGTAAAATAATATTTTAAACTAATTTTTTTTATTCTGAAAATTCAATTACTGCATCAATTTCTGTCATTGAATTTAGTGGTAGACATGCAACACCCATTGCAATTCTTGAATGTTTTCCCTTATCTCCAAAAATTTCAAAAAATAAATCTGAAGCTGCATTAATCACTTTTGGGTGTTGATAAAACTCTGGGTCTGAATTTACGAATCCTGATAATCTGACAATTCTTGTCACTCTGTCTAAATTTCCTAACTCTCTTTTCATTTGTGCTAATAGGTTTATGGCACACATTCTAGCTGATTTTTGAGCTGTTTCTAAATTGTCGTCAGAAACTTTTCCTGTAAATAGGACTTTGCCATCTTCCATTGGTATTTGACCTGAAATGAATAGTAAATTTCCTGTTTTAACTGCTGGAATATATGATCCTGCAGGTGTTGGTGGATTTGGTAATGTGATATCTAATGATTTAATTTTCTCTTCAATCAATATTTTAAATGATTTCTGAGCCTGATTTTAGTTTTTACTTATTTTGATGTGAACTTTTTCCCCTTTATTGGAATTATTTTGATAAACCGTTCTGGTTTTGTATCCTTGTTTTTGCAAATAACTGTCTAAAATTGAAACCCATGGTAATGAGTGTCCGCTATTTAATTTTGAATCTATTGTGATATTCTTGGTATTTGCTTCAAAATTAACATGTCCTGAACAAGTAATCTGTATTACTGCATCTATGATCTCAATTACGTCATCTAGTGATTTTGTTTTTAGATTAATTCCATTTTTTTCTAATAACTTAATCATATCTAATTCTGGCTTTTTTGATAACATTGTAGAATTTAGAATATACGTCAAACCTGATTCATTAATAATTTTAATAATTTTATAAATTTCATGAGCTTCTGTTTTTGTCATGTCTGCCACTACTTTGGTTTTAATTGAATTTTTCCAAATATTTGAAAATACTTTTTCTTGATTAACTCCTAAAATTTCTGTTGAAGAAAATATTGCACACTTTCCATTGTCATTATTTATCATTAACAATTCCGTTTCATCAAAAATAAAACAATTTTGAACAACATCTGATGTTTTAATTTCTACTCCGTCTGGTATTGTTCTATATGCTTCTGAACAAATTTGTGATGATGGTATGATTAATTTTACATCTAGGTTTCTTCGAATAACTCCTACTAACTGTTCTTTGCATTCAGATAATAATCCTAACCCTCCTTGATCAGTCATTATTTTTATTGATGATTTTGATCCTTCAATCATTGTTTGAAGTTGACTTAACACCTTGTTAGCACTAATGTGGACATATCTTTTTTCTTCTGAACCTCTTGATTTTCTACTTTCTTCACTAGTTTTTTTTAAATTTGATACCAGTGTATTCATTGCATTAACTTTGTTAATTTGTTCATGAATTACATCATCAAAAGCATCTTCTGGAGAAATTGCAGTACACATTATTGGTTTACTTTTTGAGATGATGACTAATTTCTTATTTTCTAATTTTAGTAATGTTGGGTAAACTTTAGTTCTGGGAATTTCTGAATAATATGATAATTCACTAGCAGATATGGTGCCTTTAGAAATTAATGCTACATATGCCTGAGCTTCGTACTTGCTGAGCCCAAATTCTTCTAAACTGACTGTTAATACTTGCTCTTTTACCATGTTTTTACTAGATTTGTTATTAGGTAAAATTGAGAGCTAAATTCCTTTACACAATTACTCAAAAAAAATCAAAAATGTAACTGCCGATAGGTGTAACTGTGGTTACGAAAATTATTGTGACATCGTCCTCAAATACAAAATATCGCTTAACAATAGTATGTTAGTAAATTATAGTCTAGATTCTATGGAATCAGAAAATGCTTCTAATTCTGTAACTCTTGTTCCTAGATTGGATTATTCTGTTAATTTACTTACAGGTATTATTGAAACTCTTCAAGAAAAAAGAATTGAATTAAAAAATCTAAATGAATATCTTGTGACTGATTTTAACGAAAATGAAAAATCTCATATGCAAAGTGTTGAATTGGAACATCTTGTAGTCTATTCTTTGGAAATATTACTTAAAATTCAAAATCAAATTGGTTCTATATCTGGAATAACTAGTATTCCTGAAATCCTTCCATCTTCAATTCCTATGATACGAACAATTAGTGCAAAATTATTTGTTATTTTCCCTACATCCAGTCAAAAATTATCTGAATTATCTGTTCACCTTGGTAGTATTGTTTTAGATGCTGCAACATTAACTAAAGCCCGTTTTGATTTTAGTAAATCTAATCATACTTCATCCATGTTACTGGATGAAGTAAAATTGATGGCTGACTCTAAATTAAATAAGCAGTATCCTCTTGTTGATTTTTTTAAATTATTCAATGTTTGATTATGCTTAACACTAAACGTGATTTTTTCAAAGATATTGAACGAATACGTTCTCTTTCTACGGTAATCGACAAAAAATTATCTGAAGTAAAACCTTCTGATGAGGATAAAATTGATAAATTGACTTTGGAAGAGTTACAGGATTTGGAGAAAATTGCTGGAATTGCAGATTTTATGCTCACAAAATATGCTGATAAAAAGGAAATGTGCTCAATTTTAAAGAATTTTACATCTGTAATTACTGAAACTACTGATTCTATGGGTGATTTGGATGATGAAATTTCTGAATTAATTCTATCAGCTGAAGATTCTATTAGTAAAGTAAAGGATTTACACGCTCATATTGATGATAAATCCAATTTTAAAAAAAAATATTCTGATGGTCCAGACTATGATCAGGCTCAAACAAGTTCAATTAATTTAACCAATTTTGTGACAGAGATTAACACAGTAGAATACCAACAAAAATCTTCAGGACATAACACAAGGTAAATGAAATGAGTCTCGCACCACAAGAATTAGAAAACACTGCAAGCAAATATGCTTCTGAAGCAATCAAATTTGATTCTCAGGGTGCACGTGGAATGGCAATTACTCATTACCAACACGCAATAGATTCTCTCGTAAAATTACTGCAATTATATCCTAATAGCAAATTAAATGATATTTACAAAGAAAGATGTAATTCTTATCATAACAGAATAACTGCATTACAACAATCTCATGGTGTAGAACCAGCAGTTGACCCAAAGGCTTCTGAATCTGAACAAAAAGCTTCTGTAAAAAGACAAGAAAATGAAAATGATTTTGAAGACCTTGTAATGAAAGAAAAACCTGATGTTACTTGGGACCAAGTAATTGGATTAGATGATGCCAAAAGTGCATTACGTGAATCAATCGTTTATCCTACAAAAAGACCAGATTTGTTTCCTCTTGGTTGGCCAAAAGGAATGTTATTGTATGGTCCACCTGGAACTGGAAAAACAATGTTGGCAGCTGCAACTGCAAATGAAATGGATGGATATTTCATTAATGTTGATGCATCATCATTAATGAGTAAGTGGTTAGGTGAAGCAGAAAAGAATGTTTCAAAATTATTTGTTATGGCCAGACAATATGCTGAAAAAGAAGGCAAACCTGTTATCTTGTTTGTCGACGAAGTAGATTCCTTACTTGGTGCAAGAAATAGTGAAGTTGGTGGTGAGGTTAGAACAAAAAATCAATTCTTAACTGAAATGGATGGAGTAAATGGAAAAGGTAAGCAATTGATGCTTTATGTCATTGGTGCAACTAACAAGCCTTGGAGTCTTGACGCACCATTTTTGAGAAGATTCCAAAAAAGAATTTATGTTAACCTTCCAACACAAGCAGCTCGAGAAAATCTCTTTGATCAATATACTGCAAAATTAAGTAAAACTTTTGATGTTAAAACTTCTGAATTGGCAAAATTATTTGATGGATATAGTGCAAGTGATATCAAAGATGTATGTCAAGCAGCACAAATTAAAACAGTTCACGAAATTTTTGACTCCCCTGATTACCATGAACCTATAGAAGGAGAAGAACCTGTTCAACCTAGGGATCTAAATACAGATGATTTCAAATCCATTATGGCACGAAGAAGACCTAGTGTTTCTGTTGAAATGATACGTGCATATCACAAATGGAGCGAAGAATTCCAAGCACTTTGATTGTTTAAATCTCTATTTGCGATCATTTTTTAGATTTTATTTTTCACAAAAAACTTAAATTCACTTTAGTTCGGACTCAACGAGGGTCACAATTACTACAAAGAAATCAAGTCACGCAAAAAAGTTTGGAAAGCTAATTTTTGATGATGGTACTGTAATTGACGGTGAAGGATTTGGTTATTCTACAACAACTTTTGGTGAAATAGTATTCAATACTGGAATGGTTGGATACACGGAAGCTTTGACAGATCCTTCGTATAATGGTCAATTACTCACTTTGACTTATCCTTTAGTTGGAAATTATGGTATTCCCGATCCTAAAATAACTGATGAAGATGGAATTTCAAAATACTTTGAATCTGACAAAATTCAGATTCGAGGATTAGTAGTTCATGAATTATCGTTAACTGCAAGTCATTGGAATCTTTCTATGACTTTGGATGAATGGATGTATAATGAAAAAGTTCCAGGTATTTCTGGAATTGATACACGTGCATTAACCATGAAACTTCGAAATAGTGGAGTAATGATGGCTGCATTAGTTGTGTCTGATTCGGAAATTGATGTTGAAGAAGTAAAAAATCAACTTGCTTCAGCAACTCATTATGATTCTGAACAATTTATGGATGAGGTATCTACTAAGGAAGAAAAAATCTATGGTGGTGAAGAGCAAACTGTTGTTATTGTTGACACTGGAGCAAAAAATGCAATTATACGTAACGTTCGTGAAATAGGATATAGAGCAATTTTAGTTCCTTGGAATACTCCTTATGAAAAAATAATGTCTTACAATCCTGAAGGTGTTGTTCTAAGTAGTGGTCCTGGTGATCCACAAAAATGTCCTGATACAATTTCTGCAGTAAAAAAATTAATTGAAAATAATGTTCCTACATTGGGTATTTGTTTAGGTGCACAAATAATTGGAATTGCTGGTAATACTGATACTTACAAATTAAAATATGGTCATCGAGGTCAAAACAAACCTTGCATAAATCTTGATAATAATCAAGTCTATGTTACAAGCCAAAATCATGGATATGGCATAACTCCTGAATCTCTAGAAAAATCTGATTTTGATTTATGGTTTAAGAATGCTGATGATAAAACTGTGGAAGGAATTAAACATAAAAACCAAAATTGTATTGCTGTACAATTTCATCCTGAAGCTGCACCTGGTCCAAACGATTGTAAATTTATTTTTGAGAAACTTAAAACTTTGATGGAGTCTAAAACAAATGCCTAAAAACGAATCCTTGAAAAAAATTCTTGTACTTGGTAGTGGTGCAATAAAAATTGGTGAAGCTGGAGAATTTGATTATTCTGGAAGTCAATGTCTAAAAGCAATTCGTGAAGATGGACTCAAAAGTGTTTTAATTAATCCAAACATTGCAACAATTCAAACTGATACTAGATTTGCAGACCAAGTATATCTATTACCTGTAACTCCCAAGTATGTTGAATCTATTATAGAAAAAGAAAGACCTGATGGAATCATGTTGGCTTATGGTGGTCAGACTGCACTTAATTGTGGTGTCAATCTTGAAGATGCTGGAATTCTCAAAAAATATGGTGTTAATGTTCTTGGAACTCAAGTTCAGGGAATTAAAAATACTGAAGACAGACAGCTTTTCAAGGATCAAATGAAGGCTGCAGGAGTTCCTGTGCTCAAAAGTAAGACTGTAACAAACTTTGATGATGCAAAAAAGGCTGCAGAAGAACTATGCTATCCTGTGATAATTCGTGTGGCTTACACGCTTGGTGGGCGTGGAGGTGGAATTGCACATAATGAAATTGAACTTCATGAAATTGTTGAACGTGGTGTTAAGGCCAGTCTTGTTGGCCAGGTATTAATTGAAGAATACATTGGACATTGGAAACAAATCGAATATGAAGTCATGCAAGACTATGATGGGAATAATGTAATCGTATGTAATATGGAAAATGTTCTGTCTATGAAAGTTCATACTGGTGATAATATTGTAGTTGCTCCTTCACAAACAATTGACAATCATGAATATCATGTGTTGCGTTCTGCAGCATTGCGTGCAACAAAACATGTTGGAATAGTTGGAGAATGTAACATACAGTATGCATTAGATTCTGATTCTGACAGATATGTTGCAATTGAAATTAATCCACGTCTTTCACGTTCATCAGCTCTTGCAAGTAAAGCAACTGGTTATCCACTTGCATACATGTCTGCAAAAATTGGATTGGGTTATAATTTATCTGAACTTGTAAATAGAATCACAAAAAGTACTACTGCTTGTTTTGAACCCTCTCTTGATTATGTTGTATGTAAGCATCCGCGATGGGACTTTTCTAAATTTGAACTTGTAAATCGTAAACTCGGAGTTACGATGAAATCTGTTGGTGAAGTTATGGCCGTTGGTAGAACCTTTGAGGAATCTTTACAAAAAGCAATCCGAATGCTTGACATTGGAAATGATGGACTTGTATTGAATCGTACAAATGGGAAAAAATACACTGAAGAGGAAATTGAATACAAACTTTCACACCATGATGATGAAATACTGTATAATGTTGCAATTGCACTAAAAATGGGAATTTCTGTAAATAGAATTTACAAATTATCTGCAATTGATCCTTGGTTTATTGAAAAAATACAAAATATTGTAGACACTGAGGCCAAACTCCAAGAATCTGAACTTGATGAATCTATGATGTGGGAAGCAAAGAAAATGGGGTTTTCCGACAAACAAATTGCCAAATCCAAGAACAAAGACCCTGATGAAATCCGTCAAACACGCAAGAAATTGGGAGTAATTCCATCAGTAAAGCAGATTGATACATTAGCTGCAGAGTGGCCTGCTGTAACAAACTATCTGTACCTCACTTATGGTGGTAATTCTAATGACATCTCAGTACCTGTAGATGAGAAAGGAATAATCGTTGTTGGGGCTGGTCCATATAGAATTGGAAGTAGTGTAGAATTTGATTGGGGTACGGTGAATATGGTATGGGGATTACAAGAAAATGGGGAGAAGCATGTTTCCGTAGTTAATTGTAATCCTGAAACTGTTTCAACAGATTATGATATTTGTACAAGATTGTACTTTGAAGAACTAACTCAAGAGCGTCTTCTTGATATTACTGAATTTGAAAATCCAAAAGGTGTGATTACTTGTGTTGGTGGGCAAACTGCAAATAATTTAACTCCTGGTCTTGCACAACGTGGAATAAACATAATGGGAACTAGTGCAATAGATGTTGATAGAGCAGAAGACCGTTCTAAATTTAGTGCTGAACTTGATAAACTGCACATACAACAACCAAAATGGCAAGCATTTTCAAATCTTAGTGAAGCAAAAAGTTTTGCTCAAGAAGTTGAATTCCCAGTAATAGTTAGACCTTCTTACGTTTTGTCTGGAGCTGCAATGAAAGTTGTTTGGTCTCAAGATGAACTTAAAACATATGTGAAAGAAGCAACAGATGTTTCCCCTGATCATCCTGTTGTAATATCAAAATTCATGTTAAATTCACTTGAAGTTGATGTTGATGGAATTAGTAATGGAAAAGAGGTAGTAATTGGTGCAATAGTTGAACACATTGACTCAGCTGGTGTGCACTCTGGTGATGCAATGATGTGTATTCCTCCATGGAGATTAAACAACAAAATTATTGAAACAATTAATGATTATACTAAAAAAATTGCATTAACATTTAATGTACGGGGACCGTTTAACTTGCAATTTTTAATACATGATGATCATGTTTATGTCATTGAACTGAACATCAGAGCTTCAAGGTCTATGCCATTTGTCTCAAAACTGGTTAAAACAAACTTGATTTCATTAGCATCTAAGGCTATTTTGGACAAACCTTTGCCTAAAATCCCTGAAAACAAATGGCAAAAAATTACTAACTATGGAATCAAAGTACCTCAATTTTCATTTATGCAATTAGATGGTGCAGATATTGCATTAGGTGTTGAAATGCAATCTACTGGTGAAGCTGCTTGTTTTGGTAATAGTTTCTATGATGCATTGTCAAAAGGTTTGACTTCCGTTGGATATAACCTACCTGACAAAGGAACTGCCCTTGTAACTGTTGGGGGCGCAACAAATAAAGAAAAACTTCTGCCTAGTATTGCAAAACTCAAACAGTTAGGATTCAAAATTTTAGCAACAGAACATACTGCTGAATTTTTTGAAGAAAAACTTGGTGATGTTGAAATTGTACACAAGATTTCAGAACCAGAAAGAAAACCAAACATATCTGATTTACTTTATGAGAAAAAGATAGACTTTATCATAAATATTCCAAGTACTCTATCTTTGGAAAAATATGTGGGAATGCTTGATGATGAATATCAGATACGAAGAAAATCTTTGGAGTTGGGAATTCCTGTTTTGACAACTCTTGAGTTGGCAGATTCTTTTGTTAAAACTTTGGAATGGCTTAAAGACAACAAACCTACAGTAGATCCAATTGCTCCTTACGACAAGTATGAATAACTTTTTAAAATTTTAAGAAAGTTGTTTTTGAAATTTTTTAAAAGATCAAGGTTATACGAGTGTAACTTATGAATAAATTATTGAATAAAGAACCTGATCGAATTGAACAATTAGTTTCTGAAAAACGTGTCAAATTACATCTTTTTGAGCCTAGTCAAAGAAAAATTTGGACAGTAGTGGGAAAGACTGAAGAACATTGGGTTGATCCTGATGGTTGTTTTTGTTCTTGTCCTGGATTTTATTTTGGTTCAATTAATGGTAAGACTTCTTGTTATCATTTGGACTCAATTCAATATGCAAAAAATCAAAATAAATTTGAAACAATTATTTTTTCTGATGATGAGTTTTCTAGTTTTTTAACTGGTTTGATTTCAGATTTATAATTATTTATTATTAGAATATGTTATTAACTAGAAATTTAATTGATTTACATGGATGACAACAAAATTAATTTAGAAATTGAAAAAATTGCAAATCTAATGGTTCATGATGATGTATCTTCTGATGAACAGGATGTGACAAAATTAGAAAAATATAGAGATCAAATTAAAATTGATTTAAATGTTGATGATGAAGAAGCCATGAAACTTGTTTACGAAACGTTAGTTTATAGAAAATTAAAAAGTTCAGATTCCAGTGACATGTTAGAAAAAGGCACTGATTTTGGTGCTGGATTTAGTTGACGAATTATAACTGAACTGTATCAATATCGTCTTTTGAAACTCCTTTCCAAAGTCCCACCATTCCTTCTGGTTCAACTTCATCAACTTTAGTAATTTGTTGAATTTTTATGTGATCCGGATTTGGTGGCATCCACAACATTGCCATGTAATCACCAACATTTCCAACTTTAGTTGGTAATGCCATGGTGACTTTTTCACTTGTGAATCCTTTTGAGATCAGAGCATTCATTGCTTTTTCTTTAAGATCCATTCTTCCGTGTAGGAACAAATAGACATCTTTTTGAGTATCAATTTCTGCCATAACCAGATTAATTTGCTAAACTAAATCAATCTTTCCAGATCTATTGTCTTCCAAAAAGGGTTAAATTACAATAAACAAGATTTGAACTATGAAAATATTCACTGTAGGCAGTAAATCCTTTGTCACAAGTTTTCAATTGGCAGGCATTCCAGGAATAATTTCTGAAACTCCTGATTCTGCATTAACAGAAATAACAAAATTAACTGATGATTCTGATGTGGGACTAGTTTTAGTCAGTGATGATATTACTGAATCTATTAACGATGAATTAACTGCACTTAGAGCACAAAAATCTACTCTTGTCTTTGCATTACCTGCAACTGGAAGTGAAAAAACTGAGGTTGATTATAGAGTAATGTTGAAAAAGATTCTTGGTGTTTAATCTAATCTACTTATACTCAATTTCTTAAAGTTATACTATGAAAACCGCATCAGTGAAAGGTCCATCAATTATTTCCGTTGATGAAACTTCAAAACCCCAATTGAATTCTGGTGATATTTTAGTTCAAATGCATGCATGTGGAATTTGTGGTTCTGATTTGGAAAAAGTATTTGGGCAATATGGTCAACCATCAATGCGATTGGGTCATGAACCTGCAGGAGTTGTTATAGATGTAGCATCTGATGTTGTAGATTTTAAAAAAGGTGATAGAGTATTCACTCACCATCATGTTTCTTGTTATGATTGTCATTTTTGTAATCATGGAAATGAAACAATGTGCAAAAAATATTCTGAAACTAATTTGTCTCCTTGTGGCTTATCTGAAGAATATGTTGTACCTGCTTGGAACGTTTCACATGGTGGTGTTTTAAAAATTTCTGATTCTATAAGTTTTGAAGAAGCTGCAATGATTGAACCTTTAGCATGTTGCGTAAGAGCTTGGAAAAAATGTGAGTATAATGAAGGTGACTCAACTGCAATTTTTGGAGTTGGTCCAACTGGAATGATGCATGTAATGCTTGCTCAGGCAAAAAAGTTTTCTAAAATATTTTGTTTTGATGTAAATGATTTTAGATTAGATTTTGCAAAAAAATTCAACATAACTGAATCTATTTCTTCAATAGATGAAAATAGAAAACAGAAAATTTTAGATCAAACTAACAATTTGGGTGTTGATGTAGCAATTGTTGCAACTAGTAGCCTAAAAGCTCTTGAAGATGCAATTGATATGGTTAGAAAAGGAGGTACTGTAATGATGTTTGGTGTTCCTTCTAAAGGTGCTATGATTGATTTAGATATGAGCAAAGTTTACTCTAAAGAAATTACGCTTGTAACAAGCTATGCTGCATCTGATGATGATACTAAAGCAGCACTTGAATTAATTGAATCATCTAAAATTGATGTAAAACAATTGATTACTCATACTTATTCTATATCTGATACCCAAAAAGCATTTGACCATGCAAAAACTGGTGATAACGCAATGAAGATTATCATTACAAAATAAGAAAGGCTTAAGAAAGGTATTTTTTTTATTTCAAAATCGAAGAGAAATGGAATGGGGATTACAAAATAGATTATCTAGAATTATCAAACCTCATAATAATCGTGCATTAATGTTAGCTGTTGATCATGGGTATTTTTTAGGTCCAACTGAAAAACTTGAAAATCCAAAAAAAGTGATTGCACCTTTACTAAAACACTGTGATTCTTTAATGCTTACAAGAGGAGTTCAAAGAACTTCTGTTGATCCAGCTTCAGAAACTCCAATGGTTTTGAGAGTTTCTGGCGGTTCTAGTATTATTGGAGATGATTTATCTCAAGAAGATATTACAGTTTCAATTGAAGAAGCACTTCGTTTGAATGCAAGTTGTGTTGCAATGTCTATCTTTGTTGGTTCAAAATATGAATACCAAACAATTGTAAATTTGGGTAAATTAGTTAATGAGGCCGAAAAATATGGAATGCCTGTTTTGGCAGTTACTGCTGTTGGTAAAGAATTAGGAAAAGATGCAAGATATCTTTCATTAGCATGTAGAGTTGCTGCAGAGCAAGGTGCACATATTGTTAAAACATATTATTGTGATAATTTCGAAAAAGTAGTTGAATCTTGCCCAGTTCCAATAATTGTTGCAGGTGGAAAGAAAATTCCTGAACGAGATGCCTTGCAATTAACATACAATGCAATCAAAGCAGGTGCAGTTGGTCTTGATATGGGTCGAAATATCTGGCAATCTGAACATCCTGTTGCAATGATCAAAGCAGCACGCTCAATTATTCATGGAAATTCTAATGTTGAACAAGCATATGCTCTTTACAAAAAATTAGCTGCAAATGACAAATCAAAAAAACCAAATCCTAATCAAAAGAAAAACAAATCAAAAAAACCAAATCCTAATCAAAACAAAAAATAATTAAAAATTATTGATCAATTTTTGACAAATGAATGTGTGCAATTTTCCATGTTGGTTGCTTAACTAAAACAAATGTGGCTCGTCCGTTAATTATCATGTGTTCCCCTGTGTATGCTTTATTGTCTACTAGCATTCCTTTTTGCATTAATTCTAAAGCTACAATTGCAAAATTTTCAAAAATACTAATTTTTGGATTTTTTATTTCGTAATCATAATCTGAAATACTAATGAATCTTAATTCTTCTAATTCAATTGTAGTTTGATAGTCTTTTAGATCATAAGGTGGTAAATCACTAAAACTTGAAAATTTTGGATCATCTAAATGAATTTCTCTTAGTTTGCTAAGATCTTTGGTAATTCCTGATTGAAATAATGTTTCAATTATTTTGATAATTTCTTCGTTATCTGTCAAAATGTTCATTTAAAATCTAAAAATTATCTGTTTAAGTCTATCTGACTAAAATTATTTTTCATTTTCTTGTTGATTGCCCTTGTTAATGATGCAAATTAGTTAGATTTTTTGGATTTATGCCTAAAATTTTGATACATTTTAAATTATGGAGAAAAATTTAATCAATATTATGGAAAATATGACTGGTGCAAAAGCCTTGATGACTGCAATGGAAAAAGAAGGTGTCAAAGAGGTATTTGGATTACCTGGTGGAGCAAACCTTCCAATGTATGATGAATTTTCACGATGTGATATTAGACATATCTTAGTACGTCACGAACAATCTGCATCACACATGGCTGATGGTTTTGGCCGTGTTAGTAGAAAACCTGGAGTTTGTTTTGCAACTTCTGGACCTGGTGCCACAAATATCTTAACTGGGATAGCAACTGCTCAAGCAGATTCAGCACCTATGATTGCAGTAACTGGACAAGTTCCTGTTGCAATGATAGGGAAAGATGCATTTCAAGAAAGTGATATTATTGGAATGGCAAATCCTGTTGTCAAATATGCTTTTCAACCTAGAACTCCTGGAGAAGTTCCAGAAGTAGTAAAAAAGGGATTTTACATTGCAGAAACTGGTAGACCTGGACCTGTATTAATTGACGTTCCAAAAGATGTTCAACAAAATGAAGCTCCAATGAATTTTCCTGATGAGTTTAAAATTCAAGGATATCATCCTTGGACGGATCCTGACATTATTGCTTGTGAAAAAGCAATTGAAATGTTACTTAATTCTGAAAAACCAATTATTTTAGCTGGTGGTGGAACTATTATTTCATCAGCATTTGCTGAATTACAATCTATTGCTGAAACCTTAATGCTTCCTGTAGTTACAACTTTCAAAGGTAAAGGTGCATTTCCAGAAAACCATCCATTATCACTAGGTCCAATTGGAATGCATGGTCATGCTGAAGCAAATAAAATGATGGCTGAAGCTGATTGTGTTTTGGCAATTGGAACAAGATTTTCTGATAGGTCTGTTGGAACCTTTGAGGCTTTTGAAAAACGATTAAAAATTATTCATATGGATGTTGATCCTGCTGAAATTGGTAAAAACCAAACAACCAATTTAGCTGTTGTTGGTGATGTTCGTACTTCACTTAGAATTATGGTAAAATTACTTTTGCAAAAACAAATCAAAAAAACTGAAGAATCTGTTTGGTTCAAACATGTTAGAGAAACTAAAGAATATTGGCAAGAAAATTTGAAACTTCATCCAGGTGAAATGGGTGCAGCAAAAATTCTCAGAAAATTAAGAGAAGTATTGCCAAAAGAATCCATTATCACTACTGAAGTTGGCCAACATCAAATGTGGGCTTCATTATTTTATGATGTAATTCAACCTGGAACTTTCTTTAGTTCTACAGGACTTGGTACAATGGGTTGGGGTTTTCCTGCATCTATTGGAGCAAAAGTCGCTAGACCTGATGTTCCAGTTGTTGATATCGCAGGGGATGGAAGTTTTAGTATGACTGAAAATTCTCTTGCAACTGCAGTATTGGAAGATATTCCTGTAATTGTATTTGTTTTGAATAATTCAACATTGGGTATGGTAGCTCAATGGCAAAGAACATTTTATGATAGAAGAATGGTTGGTGTGGATCAAGGCGGTTGTCCTGATTATGTTAAATTAGCAGAATCTTATGGAGCTCAAGGAATCAGAGCACAATCCATGGATGAATTGGATAAGGCAATTAAATCTGCAATTAGCAGTGAAGTAGCTACAGTTATTGATATTCCAATTGACCCTGAAGAAGATGTATTACCATTTGTTGCTCCTGGAACTTCGTTATCGGATATGATTTTACCTTCTTAGTGATAATTATGTGGGCTATTCTCTCTGTTTTAGTTGAAAACAAACCAGGTGTGTTGTTTAAGATTACGCATCTTTTTAGATCCAGAAATTTCAATATTGATAGTATTTCTGTAGGAATAACTGACAATCCAGATTATTCTAGAATGACTATTACCTCATATGGAGATGAAAAACAAATTGAACAAATTGTCAAGCAACTAGATAAAATGATTGATACTGTTGAGGTAAAACATTTGGATGAGCACAAAACAGTTTTTCGTGAACTATGTATTTTTAAGTTAAAACTAAGTAATGCTAATGATAGCATGGAAGTAAACAAATTGGCAAATGCATATGGTGGAAAAGTACATGATGTGAAAAAGGATTCAATTATGGTTGAGATAACTTCTACTCCAGATCAAATTAAAGCATTTGAAGAATTAGCAAAACCATTTGGAATAATTGATGTTGCACGAACCGGTGTTACTGCTTTGCAAAGGAGCGGAGCTTGAAAGTAAGAATTTTTGATACAACATTAAGAGATGGAGAACAAACTGTTGGCGTTTCTTTATCCCCAGATCAAAAATTATCTATTGCAAAAAAATTAGATGAACTTGGAGTTGATGCAATAGAAGCTGGATTTCCAGTAATCTCTGAAGGTGAATCTAAAGCAGTAAAGATGATCACTAGTGAAGGTTTATCTTGTGAAATTGCAGGATTGACTAGAACCATAAAAGGAGATATTGACGCTGCAGTTGATTCTGGATTAAACTATATCCATACATTCATTGCAACTTCTGATATTCACTTACAATACAAACTTCAAATGACAAGAGAACAAGCACTTGAAAAAGCAATTGAAGCAGTTGAATACGGAAAATCTCGTGGATTACAAGTTGAATTTTCAGCTGAAGATGCAACTAGAACCGATAGGGATTTCTTGAAACAAGTTTTTGGTGATGTTGCAAAAGCTGGAGCTGATAGAATTGATATTCCTGACACTGTTGGATATTCTACTCCTGAATATATTGCAGAAATTACAAAAGATGCAATTGCTGCAACACAACTTCCTGTAAGTGTTCATTGTCATAATGACTTTGGATTGGCTGTTGCAAATGCATTATCTGGAATTCATGTTGGTGCTGCATGTGCACATGTAACAATTAATGGGATTGGAGAACGTGCTGGAAATGCCTCTTTAGAAGAACTTTCTATGGCATTACAATGTCTTCCACAAGATCAAAAATATGAAACAAATATCAAATCAGAATTAATTTACGATACTTCTCGATATATCTCAAAAATTGTTGGAATTAAAGTCCAACCAAACAAGGCCATAGTTGGTGATAATGCATTTGGACACGAATCTGGTATTCATACTCACGGTGTCTTGAATAATCCTCTTACTTACGAACCAATTAGTCCTGAATTAGTTGGTAGAACAAGACAACTTCGAATCGGAAAACATGCTGGAATTCATGGAATGAATGCTATGCTTGAAGAATTTGGAGTAAAAACTACTGATGATCAATCCAAACAAATTCTTGAAAAAATTAAAGTGCTTGGTGATCAAGGACAACAAATCACTGATGTTGAATTATTATCAATTGCAAGTGATGTTTTAGGTGAAAAAGGAATAAAGAAAATTGTTCAACTATCAGCATTTTCCGTTTCAACCGGTATTGGAATAATGCCATATGCATTTGTAAAATTAAATATTGATGGGGAAGATTTCATTGGAACTGATTATGGTGTAGGTCCTGTTGATGCTGCATTAAATGCCATTCAAAAAATTACTGGAAAGGTTTCAGAATTAAAAATTACCGACTATAGGTTGGCATCTATATCCGGTGGTGCTACCGCATTATGTGAAGTAACAATCACTGTTGAGGATCCTCAAGGAAATTCTGTTTCAGCAAAATCTATTGGCGAAGATATTGTTACTACAAGTGTAAAAGCTGTTATTGACGGAATCAATAGAATCATGCTTAAAAATATGCTCAAGGAAAAACAGTTAAACTGAATTTGATTATTGATGTGATGATATGTATAAGATTTCATTAATTACTGGTGATGGAATAGGTCCTGAACTATCTGATTCTGCAATTTCAGTATTGAACACAATTCAGGAAAAATATGGAATTGAATTTGAAATTTCTAAATTAGTTGCTGGAGATAAAGCTCTTGAACAAACAGGAAAAGCACTACCTGATGATGTAGTTGAAACAATAAAAAATTCTGATGTGTGTCTTAAAGCCCCAGTAGGTGAAAGTGCAGCTGATGTTATTGTTGTTTTAAGAAGAATGCTTGATCTTTATGCAAATATTCGACCTTCAAAATCATACCCTCACATGCCTGCATTACGTGATGATATTGATATGGTGATAGTTCGAGAAAATACTGAAGATCTTTACACTGGCAAAGAATTTAGTCTAGGGGACTCTGCAGTTGCTTTGAGAATTATTTCTGAAGCTGCGTCAAAAAGAATTGCAAAATATGCATTTGAAACTGCAAAACAACGTAATTCTATGAAAAAAGTGACATGTGTTCATAAATCTAATGTCATGCGTGTCACTGATGGATTATTTGCAAAGGCATGTATTGAAGTTTCAAAAGATTATCCTGAAATTAAATTTGAAGAAATGTATGTTGATGCATGTGCAATGAATTTAATTCGTCAACCTGAAAAATTTGATGTTGTAGTAACTACTAATCTCTTTGGTGATATTTTGTCTGATGAATCTTCTCAAGTAGTTGGTGGTTTAGGTATGGCACCAGCAGCAAATCTTGGTGATGCTTTTGCATTGTTTGAACCTGTTCATGGTGCAGCATTTGATATTGCTGGACAAAATATTGCAAACCCTTCATCATTTTTACTTTCAATTAAAATGATGCTTGATTGGCTTGGTGCAAAACACAATGATCCAAAGTGTTTTGAAATGGCAAAAAAACTAGAATCTACTATTTTTGATTTAGTAAAAACTGGAATTAAAACAAAAGATATTGGTGGTGATAAGACAACTACTGAATTTACAAAACAAATTACTGATAATCTATAAATTTACCAAATTTTATTAATTGCAAATTTTAGTCATTAAACATGGTAGTTTGCTGTATTTGTAAAATTGCACCTGGAACTTTAAAGATCAAAGATGGTAATCCAAAGTATAAGGGAAAACCTGTTTGCAAAGAATGTGAAGGTTACCGAAAACTTTTGAAAGAAACCAAATAATCTGATTTTTTGGACTTTATTAGGCACAATAATGCTTATCTAAACGGACTTGTGATGTTCTATAATGGGATTCTTAGATAGATTTAGCCATACATTTGACAAACAAGGCTATGATCTTGATGGATATGATAGAGATGGATTTTCTAAAAGTGGATACAACAAAAAAGGATATGACAAAAATGGATTTGATAGAAATGGGTATGACAAAAAAGGATATGATAAACGAGGATATGACCGAAAAGGATTTGATAAAAAAGGATATGACAAAAATGGTTTCAAAGAAGGATATGATGAAGATGGATTTGATTTTAAGGGTTTCAACAAAGATGGATACAACAAAAAAGGATATAACAAAAAAGGATACAACAAAGATGGATATGATAATCGAGGTTTCTCGATAGATGGGATACACATTGACACAAAAAACCCTTTTGATACAAATGGTTACAACAAAAAAGGATATGACAAAAATGGTTTCAACAAAGATGGTTACAACAAAAATGGTTTCAACAAAGATGGTTACAACAAAAATGGTTTCAACAAAGATGGCTATGACTTAGATGGTTACAACAAAAATGGTTACAGTATAGATGGTTACGACAAAGATGGATATGATTCAAATGGATTTGATGCAAATGGATATGGTGAAACAGGTTACAACAAAGATGGATATGATTCAAATGGATTTGATGAAGATGGATATGATTCAAATGGATTTGATGAAGATGGATATGATCATCTGGGATATGACAAAGATGGTTACAACCAAGAAGGATATAACAAATATAATAAAAACAAAAACGAAATGGAAACTGATTAAAAGATTTTGTGTTTGAATGTACTGAACAAACTTAACCATGAACTATGTTTTCTGTTTGAGTCATTTACGTCATTAATAATCTCAATTTTTAGTTATTAAGCATCTTAATAATTTTTAATAATTAATTGGTTTTAGTATATATTCTATTATTAACATTTTACACATTTATTAATAACATTTTGAGAATTTAGGCATGAAAGGTTCTCAAATTGGAATTATTGGTGGAGGAATTGTAGCTGTTGTGATTATTGCAGCATTGTTTGTATCTATGGGAACTCAAAATAATGCTACTCCGTTACCTGCTGAAAATGATGTCGTTATTCAATCTGAAGATAAATTGCTAGTTTATACAACATTTTATCCATTGTACCAATTTACTCAAGGTGTTGCAGGTGATGCAGCTGATGTCCGAATTTTAATTCCAGCTAATGGAGATCCTCATGCATCCGAATTGGGACCAAAAACTATAGCTGCATTAACAAAAGCAGATATGGTGATTTTCAATGGTGTAGACTTTGAACCATACATTGATGAAATTATGTCTGCCTCTGATTTTGAACATATTGTATTTGTTGATTCATCAGAAGGCATTGAACTTATGGAAGGTGAATCTCATGATCATAGTTCCCATGGAAGTCATGGTGACGATAAACACGATGACCATTCAAAAGAAGATGGACACGATGAACATGCTGAAGACTTTTACAAAGAGATTGAACATGTTATAGAAGAATTTGAAGCAGGTGAAATAACTCAATCACAATCTATTGAAGAAATTGAGGAAATACTAAGTGAACACAAAGGAGACGGACATGGACATGAAGGTGAAATTGAAAATATTGAACATTTAATTTACGAAATTGAAGATGGACACATTGACGGTGCAGAAGGATTAGAAGAAATCCATCATTTAGTTTCTGGTGAAGATGCACATGATGACCATGGGGGAGAAGGCATCGACCATACTTATGACCCACACATTTGGCTTGATCCTATATTAGCAAAAGCTCAGGTAATGACGATTGCAGACCACTTACAAGAATCTGATCCTGTACATGCAGAAATCTACCATGATAATGCTATTTCATATGCTAACCAATTAGATCAACTGGATCAAGAAATCCGTAGTGATGTATCCTCTTGCGCAAAAGACACGTTTGTACCATTCCACAATGCATTTTCGTATTTTGCAGAAAGATATGATCTCAACACCTTGGCAGTAATACAGGAGTTTAGCCCTGAAACTCCTGTAACTGCAAAGGATATTGAAAAACTAATTCACTTTGCTGAAGATAATGACATAAAGTATTTCTTCACTGAAGAAAACAGAAATCCAAAACTAGCTGAAAGATTAGCCGCTGAATTGGGAGGAGATATCTTGTTGTTTAGTCCATTAGAATCTCTTTCTGAACGTGATGATCCAAGTACAACATACTTTGAAAAAATGAGACAAAATGTTGATAACTTGCAAATTGCATTAGAGTGTAATTGACAACATTTGTTCAAAATTTTAAAACATTGATCAGGTAGATTTTTCTTTCTGAGGTTTATTTTGTTTTGCCCATTCTTCGTACATTTTCATTAATTCATCAACGTCTTTTCCCTCTTCAGAATATGTGACAATTACTCCAAATGTCCCTTTTTTATCGTGACCCCGTGCAAAATATCCCCAAAATGAGTCAGGTAATTTCTGAAAACTACTTGAATCATGTGAGACTCCTATCAAATTATTGCCAATTACTTCGATGACTTTTTTTGCATCTTCTTTTTCTATCATGATTTATGATTAACTTGTTACAATAAAAAGCTGAATATCTAGGCCTAAATTTTAGTAAATTCTTACTTTTACAAAAAACTTATTGCTACCTTTGGCAATTTAGATCAACTTGGATTGTCTTCAATGTGATGGAAAAGGAAAGTTCATGAATGAATTTGGCTTGATGGAAAAATGTACTTTCTGTAAAAACCCTGATTTGAGTTTTGGATAATTTTAAAGACCATTTCAAAACTCTAATTTTTTTACAACAAGAAAGAACTGGAAAACATTGGACATAAATGAATCCTAACATGAATTGTTTTCCTTACTCATCACTCTACTACGCAGACATGATGGTTTCTTGTTACCATTAGTACGTCAAAATAATATTTAAAATTGATCTTTTTTTAAATTATTTTTTACTAACATGACCACATTTTTTACATGCGTATCTGACGTCTCCCTCATGTAATTCATTTTTACGAATAAGAACTGTAACTGGTTCATGACATTGTTTGCACACGCCATTGGGAAAATTACTATCATCCATAGTTATTTTTGAAATTTACTGAATATAACTAATACATTTTTGAATTTTTTACATTTGTAAAACAAGATTAAGACTTTGCAATATCGTAATCTTCTTTACCGTTACCAAATTTCTGTGTGATAATTTTAACTCTGTATTTCTTACCTTTTTGAATATCTTGGCACAATGTTGTGGGGGTTCCGTTATCATAAAATTTTGCAACTATCATCTTTCTTGACGTGTAGAATTTTTTTACTCCGTCAAATTCTTCTTCAGTCTCAAGATCTATCTCTAAAATTATTTCTTTTCCTACCTTGCGCTCATTTTTTTGTACATTAACGATGGTGAATACTCCTTTATCATCTAATTTTGAGAGTGATGCTTCAGCCATTTCAATAATTGATGATTTTTTTAGTGATAAACCTCTTTCTGTTGCCTAATACTGAGTATTTCTTTTAAAAATAAAATATTATGGGATTAACATCACTGCTGTACCCACAATTACTAGAAATCCTACAAAAAGAACCGAACGCTCTTTTTGGTCTCGTAGAAGTTTCTTTTCAAGCATACCTTTTATTTTTTAATTAAGATTTTAAACAATGTATTTTATTTTAGAAAATTTATGATATGTACATTCAAATACTAATTTTTGATAGAACCGAATCACTTTTTTTAGTGGATGGTTTATGAATATTGTATGGCCTTCACTCCTTGTCCTTCATGTCATCAACTAAGATTTGATAAAAAGGCAAATCGTTGTAATGATTGTGGTTACCAAATAGGTAATTAGAAATGAATATCAAAATGTGTAATCATATTGACGTATCTGGGGTAAGAATAGAAGTATCTCAATCTGTTTTTGCTTTATGCACTGTAAATGGAAAACAATTTGTTACTTATTCATGTAAAAATTGTTTTGATGAAATAAAGGAATTAGAGCATCAAATTATTTCTAAGGAAGAATTTGAAAAATATTTGAATCAATAATTGTCTATATAGTGTGATTTTTTAATAGTATTTTTAGTAGATTATCATGGGCCTATTGGGAAAAAGTAAAGAAAAATGTGATGCATGCAACAAACCATTTGAAGATCACGATGAACTTGTAGATCATCAAAAAAGAATTCATCCTCCAACTAAACCTTGTACCAAATGTTCTGGATTAATGGCCTGGGAAAGACAACATACTCAAGCATATGGAAATCTAATCTATGTTTGTAGAGAATGTGACTTTATTGGTGAAATGTGGCGATACTACCCGTAACTGATTTTCGACATTGTGCTAG
>CP054849.1:487130-527801 GCA_044358425.1 Marine Group I thaumarchaeote
AAGCTTTACGGCTTCTTTGAAGTATGGATTTTCACGTTCCATATCTGCAATTGTTGGTGAGAATGAATAGTAGGCATCGTTGAACATTCCCATGAATTGTTTACCTGATTCTGTTTGTAACAATTGATTATCTCGTAGTTCTCTTAATTGTTGAACTTGTTGTGACATTTCAGAACCGTATGTTGCTGTTGCAATTAGACAACCTCCACCATTACCTGTTTTCACACTAGTTGTTTCTTTTGCAGGTACAGCTGATCCCGTTTTTGTAAAAGTTGAAACATCTGTCCATTCTTTTAAAGTATAATCATTAATGTGATTTGCAATTAACATTGTACCTTCAACAAAATTATAATCATCATGATAAATGGTAAATTCGCCAGTATCTGTATCTCCTAATACTGTTGCAACATCCCCATTACTTACAGAAATTGTAACTTTGCCTGGAGATTCAATAAAAACTGTTAATGGATTATCAGGAGTAGGAATTTCATAAACATCTTTATCTAAAAATACGAGTACTACCCCAAAAGCAGTTGATGACATTGTCATCATAATCATAATTCCAATAATAATAGATATTTTCATAAATTTCAATTAAAAAAAGATGTTAAAAGGATTGAGAATATTTTTTAGGATAAGCGTTTAGCCTTATCCCCACCACCAAAATCTCTTAGTGACTGTGATTAGTGATTTGATATTTGCAATATTTTCAGTATTCCATTCGATTTCTTTGTGCTCTGCTAAAACATGTTCTTTGATCTTTGACATTAATTCATCATCGTCATTTCTTGTTGATTCTGCTGACCAATTACACTCTTTGCCTGTAAAATTACAACTAATTGATTTTGTCATAATTATGGTGACAATCTGTCTGGATCTCTTGGATAAAGAACTACTTCACGAACATTATCAATTCCAATCAATGTAGTCATGAGTCTATCTAAACCCATACCCCAACCTGAGTGTGGTGGCATTCCCCAATCGAATGTTTTAAGATGGTCCTCAAATTGAGCAGGATCTAGACCTTGTTCAGATAATCTTGCCTTCAGTAATTCTGAATCATGAAGTCTGGTTCCTCCTGATGATAATTCTAGATACCCATATTGCAAATCAAAAGAACGTGAAAGTGTTGCATCTTCATCTTTTTCTCTGATGTAAAATGGCTTGAGTTTCATTGGCCAATCAGTTAAAAAGTAAAATCCTGGGTGGTTATTTCCTATTATTCTTAAATGTGAATCTAATAAGTCGTCTCCAAATTCAATTTTTTCCCCTGCTTTTTTGAGCTCTTCTACACATTGATTGTAAGTAATTCTCTCAAATGGGGCAGATGGAATTTCAATTGTATGTCCAATTGATTCTTGTTCTTTTTTACAATTTTCTGCTGTAAATTTGTAAACTGCAATTACTAATGCTTCTAAAACATCCATGACATCATTATAATCCATAAATGCTGCTTCAATGTCTATACTGGTAAATTCTGTAAGGTGTCTTCCAGTGTGTGAGTTTTCTGCTCTGTAAAAGTTTGAAATTTCAAATACTCTTTCTAGTCCAATTGTCATTTGTTCTTTGTATAGTTGAGGACTTTGTGCAAGATATGCGGTCTTTCCAAAATATTCTAATGAAAATAAATCTGCACCACCTTCACTTGCACTACCAATAATTTTTGGTGTTGTAATTTCAATGAATTTTTTTTCAGCCAATGTTTTACGTAATATTTGTAGAACATAATGTCTTAACTTGAAAATTGATGCTGTCTTTTGATTTCTCATATCTAGTGCGCGATGATTTAATCTTGTATCGATATTACTTTCTAATCTTCCAATTGGGTCTACTGGTAATGGGTGAATTGCTTTTCCTAACACTTCTATCTCTTCGGCTTTTACTTCGAATTCAAAATCTCTAGCTTTAGTTTCTTGAACAATTCCTTTAATGCTTACAACACTTTGACGATTAATTTCTCCAAGATTATCGTTTAGTTCCCCTTTAACAATTACTTGAGAAATTCCTGAAATGTCTCGAAGTGTAATAAATGACATTTTTCCTAATTTTCTAAGATCCTCAATCCATCCGCCTAATACCACTTGTTTTCCAATTAATTCTTGGTTTAATTCTGAAATATCGTGAGTTTTAACAAAAACCATTTTCATTTATCCTCAAATTCTATCTCAATGTCAAGGTTTCGGGCATTTTTAACAATTTCAACTACTTTTTTGGTGTCAATTGGGAATTTTGGTGTCCATTTACCTGAAACTACTGCTTTTGTTTTTTGATTGCCTCCTGAAAAAACAGAATTAATTGTTAAAATTTTTGTAGGGAAGAATAAATCCTCGATGAATTTTTTATCTGTCTCATCTGCTTCAACTAGCCAAATTTTTTCTTTAAACTGATCTTGAATTAATCTGTATAATGTTCTACTTTGCCTAATTGCCATAATGTCATTCTTTGCCATTGATAAAATGAAATTTCCTCCAAAGTCCTTACATGAAAATAAAGTGAAATTTTCTATTTCTTTGTTTGATTTGGCAATTTTTGCTAATGCAATTGATGCATCTACATCTGCTTTAGTTAGCTCCCCTTTCTCTACTTTTGCTTCACATTGAGGACATAACACTGCATTTTTTGCATCAAAGCCACATATTGGAAATATCATTTGAATCGATTTTTTAATTCTAACAATGTTGTTTATATCCCTTAGTGCAAAATAAAAATTCTAGATGGATCTAAGTAATACATGACTCTGTTATCTGTTGATGGACTATTTTCTAGATATTCTACATCTAAAGGTCCTGTTTATGCTGTAGATGATGTAGATTTCCAATTAGATATTGGAGAATCTTTGGGAATTGCCGGTGAAAGTGCATGTGGAAAAAGCACACTTGGACTATCGTTAATTAGAATGCTTACTGGTGGAGAAAGTTCTGGAAAAATAATTTTTGATGATAAATCTATTTTAGATCTATCTGACTCTGAATTCGATGAAAAATTCCGTTGGAAAAAAATATCTATGATTTTTCAAGGTGCCATGAATTCATTGGATCCTGTTTTTACAATACGTCAACAATTTAATGAAATTCTAAAACAACATAATTTTGATGGAAATTCCGATGAATTAATTTTAGACTCGATTACTTCTGTCAATTTAGATGCAGATGTGTTAAAAAAATATCCTCATGAATTAAGTGGTGGGATGAAACAACGTGTAATCATTGCAATGGCTTTGATTTTAAAACCTCAATTTGTTGTTGCTGATGAACCCACTACTGCATTGGATGTTTTAATTCAAGCACAAATTATCAATCTTCTCAAAAAATTGAAAAAAGATGGCATGTCTTTTATGCTGATTACTCATGATTTGGCAGTTTTATCTGAAATTGCTGATAAAATTGGAATTATGTATGGTGGGCAAATGGTTGAATTTGGAACTTCTAAAGAAATTTATGAAAATCCTAAACATCCTTACACTCAAGGACTGATTGAATCAATTCCAACACTTAAGGGGAAAATTCCAAAATATATTCCTGGAACTCCGCCTAGCTTGCTTGAACCTCCAACTGAATGCCGATTTATTGATAGATGTCCTTTAGCTATTGAAAAATGTAAAAAACTTCCTCCAAAATTTAAAACAGATACTGGCTATGTAAGATGCTGGCTTTATGAAGAGAATTAATTTTTATGAATTTAGGTACTCGGAATCAATTTTTTTCAAATATGTCTCTTGAATTAACATAGTTTCTCGTTCTATGATTTTTTTAATAATCATTTTTGCATAATTAATTAAATCTGGTTCTTGATGATCATTTTCAAATAATTTTATTTTTTTTAATACTGTCTGTTCAAAACCCATTACTTTGTGAAGTTCATCGCTGACTTCCATAATACTCATTTTTTCATAATCTTTTGGTTTTCTTGAATTAATTTCTTCGATTAATTCTTTAATATTTTCCACACTTTTCTAATTTTTATTTGATACTTTAATTTTGGTTTTCTTTTTTATGTTCTAAAATATGTTTTAGTCCATCTGTCATGCTAAGTGAATCTAGATCAATCTCACAATATGGACATTTCAAATTATTTCAAATTTTAAGAATGTTTTTTAACAATTGGTAGACATGAGTCAATGATTCTTAGCATTTCTGATCTGATTACTTTTTTATCTATTGACACCCATACTATTGCTTTTTTGATTGCAAATGATATTGTTTGTACTTTCTTCCTTTCTTCCCAAACAAATTCCACTTCGCCTAAATTTTTATCAAAAAATCCCTCTAAGTCTGTTTTCATAGCAATATGCGAGAATTGGTATTTTGTATTTTTTTCATCTAGTAATGGCGTTAAATCTTGTCTTCTAGTATATGCTAATAGCTCTCCTCTCTCCCCAATCACTCCTACAAATCTGATAAATGGGCTGATTGAGGCTATGTCTTTACAAATTAATTTGAATTTTTTTACTGCCATACACCGTGTACCATTTTAAATGTATTTTAATCATCTCTTTGTTCTAAACCTGTTTTGGATTGGTATTTTGAATTTTTTTAAAATATTGTCCCTAATCCTACTACTACGATTATGGTCTTGACTATCTTTCCTGAAATCATGAAAATTGAAAATTTAACAAATTTCATTTTTTTAATTCCTGCTGATATCAAAATTAAATCTCCGATCACTGGAATCCATGCTGCAAAAAATATTGCACTCCATCCAAATTTATCTAATATTTTATTGTGTTTTTTTTCATTTTTTTCAATATCTGTTTTTCTTTTAATTTTTTTAAATAATTTATTTCCTCCAAACCCTATGAAATAATTTAAAATCCCTCCAATCACTGATCCTATTACTAAGGCTAATGCAACAAGAATAATGTTCTCCCCTCCGATTAATAATGCTGATGTTAAAATTTCTGTTGGTATTGGAATTGCTGTAGCTGATAATAATGAATTTAGAAATAATCCAATCACACCATATTCCTGAAAATAATTATTTGATAAAATATCTTGAATTATTTGATAATATTCTAGAATTAATTCATAACTCATGAATACCCCTCTTTCTTGTGATTATTATTCACTTTGATTTTTTATTGTTAGTTTTGAATAAATATCGCCTAATTTCCATTTGATTAATGGAGTTAACTGATATCTTTCCGTTTGCTCCAGATGATGGATATTTGATTCTAGCACTAGTTAATTTCATTGGTTCTTTGGTTCCATTTGTTCCTCTTCCTGGATTTTTA
This sequence comes from Marine Group I thaumarchaeote, assembly GCA_044358425.1. Classification (GTDB taxonomy): domain Archaea; phylum Thermoproteota; class Nitrososphaeria; order Nitrososphaerales; family Nitrosopumilaceae; genus Nitrosopumilus. The sequence continues at coordinate 492,361 of CP054849.1, forward strand.
CTGCTTGCTACAATGTCTGTAGGCTCTGAGTATGATTTGCATATACTTGCTTTAGTTTCTGCAATTAGCGCTACTGTTGCAAAACAAATAATATTTTTCCTTAGTTTTAGTGGTCGTAAAATTTTAAATCCAAAAACTAGAACACGAATGAAACCTTTTGAAAGATTAGTGAAGAAATATGGTGCTGCTGCTGCATTTTTTGCAGCTGCAACTCCGATGCCTGATGATATAATTTTCATTCCACTCGGTCTTGCAAAATATAATGCAAAAAGATTTTTTGTTGCTACATTAGCTGGAAAAATTGTATTAAGTTACATTATTGTATTTATTTCCCATTACATTGGATTGTCTTTCATTGAACCATTTTTAGAAAATGTTGATGATCCAACTCCTGTTTACATTGGAATTTTGATTTTTGGTGCTATGATGACTGGTGTTGTACTGTTAGTTTTAAAATTAGATTGGCAAAGAATTATGGTTAAATTTGCACCTTGGACATTAGATGACACTTTAGATGATGAAAATAATAAAGATTCTAAAAATTAATTTATTATTTTAAAATTCCACAAGAATTCTTTTCCTTTTTTTATTCCAATTCTTTGAGTCTCTGCAATTTTTTTTACTTTGATACCTTCTGTAATGTATATCTCTGACTTTTTTGTCAAATCAATTCCGTAATGTTCTTTTGTAATGTTTAGTGCTTGTGTAAGTTTTGCTGGACCATTTGTTAAATTTTTAATATTTTTTAAAATTCTATTTTCTTGCATCTTTTTGATTCCTTTATCTGGTTCAATTGCTCGAATTAAAACTGCCCCTGCTGGCACTTTTGATTTTTTTGCAACAATGTTAAAACAATAATGCATTCCATATGTGAAATAAACATATGAAATTCCTACTTCTCCAAACATGACCTTATTTCTATCCGTAATTTTTCTAAATGCGTGACTAGCAGGATCATCCTCGTGCCTATATGCTTCTGTTTCTGTAATGATTCCTGAAATTTCCTGATTTCCTATCTTTCTTACTAGTTTTTTTCCTAATAGTTTTTTTGCAACAATTACTGTATCTCTCTGATAAAATTTTCTAGGAAGTATATTCAATATCTATTTTAATTTTTTTCTTATCTTTTAATTCTTTTATCAATTTGAATAATTTTTTCATATCTTTTTTTAAGACATCAATTAATTTCTGATTGTAAATTGTTGCAGCTGGATGTACTGTCAAAAAATATAATTGATTATTTTTGCTGACTACTTTTCCTCTAAATTTGGTAATTTCCTTACCATCTAATAATGAACTAAATGCCGTATTCCCTAAAATACAAATTATTTTAGGTTCTATGATCTCTATTTCTTTTTTAAGATAGTTTTGACATGTTTCTCTCTCAATTGATGTTGGCACTCTATTTTTTGGTGGCCTGCATTTGACAATGTTTGTAATGTAAACTTCTTCTCGTGTAATTCCTGCACTTTCAAGTGCAATTGATAATTTTTTTCCTGCAATTCCGATAAATGGTTCTCCTTTCAAATCTTCATTTTTCCCCGGTGCTTCACCTACAAAAATTACATCTGCTTTAAAATTACCTTTTCCTGCAACTGAATTATTTCGTGTTTGACTTAATTCACACTTTGTACATTCAATTACTTGTTGCTTTATTTTTTCTAATTTTTTTTCCATACTAATTTACACTTTTTACTGTTGCAGTTCCTCTAATTGTAGGACCTCCGTTTCCCATAATCATTGATTGCATAGGATCTCCTTTACCGCAATTAGTTATTGGTCTTACTGTAAAATCATTTCCGCATGCATCTATGGAATTAAAAAATTCAGGTGCAGTTCCCATCACAATAACATCTCTTTGTAAATCTGTTAATTCCCCATTTTCAATTTTTTGTGCATATTGACATGAAATGCTCCAATTATATCGCTTCATGTCTATTGATGGAACTTTCATATTCGAAATATAGTATCCATTTTTCACATCTTTGATCATTTCACTCACATTTTGATTTCCATTACCGATACAGGTGCACGCCATTCGAATTAATGGCATATATCGATAATTTGTTGCTCTCATATTGCCTGTAGGATCCGTATTGAATATTTGTGAAGTTTCTCTATTTTGCATATGGTTTTTTAGAATTCCATTTTCTACTAGGTTTGTTCTTTTAGTTTCAACTCCTTCATCATCAAAATAATACCATCCTAGACTATCTTTTATTGTGGGATCATCAAACACATTGAGATTTTCTGAACCAATCTTTTCTCCAATTTTTCCTTTCCACCAAGCTCCTCCTGCCCAAGCCATTTCTTTACCTAGAACTCTATCTGCTTCTGATGGATGTCCTAATATTTCATGAGTAAGTAAGGAAACAAAATCTGGATTCATTACTAGTGTTGTTTTTTCTTCTTTTACTGGTTTTGCATTTATTAATTCTGATGCTTTGTTTGCAATTTCTTTTGCACTTTGTTGAACTTTATTTTGAATTAATTCTAAACCTCCTCTTCCTCCTTCTGTAATGTTAACTGATTGTGTTAATCCTGATTCATGTGCAGTTGCAATCATTTCGATAATTACATCTGTAAAATTTTGTAAAATTTCTGAACCTTCTGAATTAACAAAATATTTTGAACTAGTTACATAATATGGATTTGTTACTGATTTAATTATTAATGGTGAATCCATTATTATTTTATTACATTCTAATCCTATCGATGTTAATTCTTCAATTTCTGGTTTTTTTAATACAGGAAAATCAATCTGTTTTTTATTTATTGGATTGTCATGAAGATTAATTTTATTTTTTTTATTTGAATTTGTATAATCTGAATTTCTTATTGTATCATCTAAAATATTTTTTATTTCATCAAATGATTTTGGATTGCTAATTGAACAAAAACTCCATGCACCATTTTTAATTAATCTGACTCCTATTCCTTTATCTTCACTATTTCTAACATGTTCAATTTCATTATTTTCTATTAATGTAGATTCTTTCACCTGCTGTTCTGCTCTGGCATCACAATATTGCACGCCTGATTGTTCTGCATATTCAATTATTTTATCAGCTAAATCCTGTAATTTTTTATCCATATTCTACTAATTATGATGAGTTCTAAATCTTGTACTATTGGTGACTAGATATTGCAGGCATGGTGAAATAGTATTCATCTTCAAATTCGAAGTCTACATTGCTATTTTTTCGTAAAAATTCAAAATAAAGCGTACAATTTTGGTAAAATTCTTCATTTTTCTGTGACCCCTCTTTCATGATTTCCATATGAATCTGGCAATTTTTTCTTGAGAGTGAGTGATTTTGATCCTACCTGTTTGTTTTCTTTTACCAATTTAGTTTGGATTTTTTTATCAATAAATGAACTCGTGAATTATTGTGACTGTTGGGTGATTGGTCTCTTTTACAATTTATTAATTCTAGTAGTATTCGATGAATAATAACCTCAAGGGTTTTAATTTAAAAAAATTTAGTACCCTTAATGAAATACAAAAAATCTCTTTTTGTTTTTAGACGTGATTATAGATTAGATGATAATACTGCTTTAATTCAAGCATGTAAAAACTCTGAACACGTGATTCTTTGTTTCTTATTTGAAAAAACTTTGTTAAATCCAAATAATCTTGTATTCTCAGAAATGCGAATTAGATTTATGATTGATTCGTTAAAAGACTTGTTTTTACAAGCAAAACAGAAAAATTGTAATTTACTTATCAAAAATGATTCTGTTTCATCTTTTATTTCTTCATCAATAATCGAAGATGATATTTCTGCTATTTTTATGAATAAAGATAATTCTCCATATGGTAGATTTCGTGATAATCAATTCAAAACATTTTGTGATAAAAATGAAATTGCTTTTGAACCCTCTGATGATCTTTTGTTATCTCATCCTGGTTCAGTTTTGAAAGACGACGGCACTCCTTTTCTTGTATTTACTCCATTTTATCATGCTGCCTCTAAGTTTGAAGTTAAAACTCCTGAAATTTTTTCATACAGGAATATAATAAATTCAAAACAAAATTCTGATGACACTATCTTGGAAATTGAAAAAATTATTCCTAAAAAAACAATTCTTCAAGGAGGACGTACAAATGGATTAAAAATTTTAGAAAATTTTGATAAAATTGCAGATTATAAAGCACAAAGAAATATCCCATCTAAGCCTACTTCACAACTTTCTACGCATAATCGTTTTGGAACAATCTCTATTAGAGAAGTTTATCATGCTGCATCAAATTTTTTTGGAAGTGATCATTCTTTTATTTCTGAATTGTATTGGCGAGATTTCTTTTCACATTTGATGTATCACTTTCCTTATTCTCAAAAAAAGGAATTTCAAAAAAAATTTCAAAATTTAAAGTGGTCTCAAAATATAAAAAAATTTGAAAAATGGAGTAATGGGATGACTGGTTTTCCTATGGTTGATGCTGGTATGCGTGAATTAAAACAAACTGGTTTCATTCACAATCGTTCTAGGATGATTGCTGCTTCTTTTCTTACAAAGGATCTTCAATGTGATTGGAGACTTGGAGAACGACATTTTGCAAAATATTTGATTGACTATGATCCTTGTGTAAATGCTGGAAGTTGGCAATGGTCTGCATCAACCGGATGGGACCCAAAACCTAATAGAATTTTTAATCCTTGGTTACAACAAAAAAAATTTGATCCAGAATGTATTTACATCAAAAAATGGATTCCTGAATTATCTGAATTGACTGTTAATCAGATACATAACATTGAATCAAAACCTTTGGATCCTTCAATAAATTATCCAAGACCTATGGTAAATCATAGAAGTGAATTTACTCGTTCTAAACTAATGTTTAGGTAGATTGATATCAAATCTTAACTGATATTATGGATATTTTTTATATTGATAGATTGACTATAATTTATGATCATTGTTGCTGATACTAGTGTTATCATTAATGGTAATCTTGTTCAACAAATTGAATCTGGTGATATTAGAAATACTGACTTAATTATTCCACAGGCAGTATTCGATGAACTTCAATCTCAAGCTTCCAATCACAAACAACAGGGTTTTGTCGGATTAGAACAAATTGAAAAACTGAATAAATTATCTGAAAACTCTGGAGTGAAAATTCTCTTGAAAGGTTCTCATCCTGACATAAATGATATTAAATTTGCGTCAAGTGGAAGAATTGATGCTTTAATTATTGACATAGCAAAACAAAATGATGCAATTCTTTATACCTCTGATAAGGTCCAACATTTAGTTGCAAAAGCTGAAGATGTTCAAACTGTATTTTTAAAACCTAAGGTAGTTTTTGAAAAACTTGAATTCTTAAAATTCTTTGACAGCACAACAATGAGTATTCATCTCAAAGAAAACCAATTTCCTCTTGCTAAAAGAGGAAAACCTGGGGAATTTTTGCTTACTCAAATTAATGATGAAGTATTAACGAGGGATTATTTGAAAATGATTTCTTCTCAAATACTATCTGCTACCAATATTTCTGACTCTAGTACTGTTGAAATTTCTAAAACTGGTGCATCTGTGATTCAACATGATGATTATCGTATTGCAATTACTTACCCTCCATTTTCTGAATCATATGAAATAACTATTGTTCATCCCACTGTCCAATTATCCCTTGATGACTATTCAATTTCTGAATCATTAATGCAACGTTTAACTGATAGGGCTGAAGGAATTGTTATTTCTGGAGCTCCTGGTTCTGGAAAAAGTACTTTGGCATCTGGTTTAGCAAATTTTTATCATCAGCAAGGAAAAATTGTTAAAACATTTGAATCTCCTAGGGATTTACAAGTAAATTCTGGAATTACTCAGTACAGCAAATTAGATGGGAGCTTTGATAATACTGCAGACATATTATTGCTTGTTAGACCTGATTATACTATTTTTGATGAAGTACGTAGAAAAGAGGATTTTACTACTTTTTCTGATTTACGATTAACTGGAGTTGGAATGGTTGGTGTAATTCATGCTAATTCCCCTTTAGATGCAATTCAAAGATTTATTGGAAAAATTGAACTTGGTATAATTCCAAATGTATTGGATACTGTTGTATTCGTTAACAATGGTGATATTGAAAAAGTCTATGATCTAGAATTAAAGGTAAAAGTTCCTACAGGTATGACTGAATCTGATCTGGCAAGACCTGTAATTGAAATAAGAAATTTTGAAAATAATGATTTAGAACATGAAATCTATACTTTTGGCGAAGAAAATGTCATTGTTCCTGTACAACAACGTGGAGAAAAAGTTGGAATTGAAAAATTAGCTGAAGATAAAATTAAAGACTATTTTCAGAGATATGATTCTAATGTACAAGTTGATATTTTGTCAGCTAATCGTGTAAAAGTTAGTGTACATGAAGACTGTATTGCATCTATAATTGGAAGAGGAGGCTCAAATATTGATGAAATTGAAAAATTACTTAAAGTTCACATTGATGTTGTTGCCAAAGATTCTGAAGAATTATCTTTAACTTCAAATGATCTTCCTTTTAGTTTTTCAGAATCTAAAACTGCATTATTGTTAACTGTAAATCGGGAATTCACATCTCTACATGCTGATATTTATCTTCATGGAAAATTCTTTTCATCTGTTAGAATTGGTAAAAAAGGACAAATCAAAATTCCAAAACGTTCTGATATTGGAAGGAATTTATTAAATCAAACTTCTTCCCAAAACGATATTCAGCTATATCTTAAAGATTTTTAAAATTATCAATAATTTTTGGATTTGCTTTTAGAAAAGTAATGAATTTTCTTAATTGTTTGATTGTTTTTGGATTAAGGTGATGTTCAATTCCTTCAGTATCTTGATTTGCAGTATCGTATCCTACTCCTAAAATCTCGAAGAATTCTAACAATATTCCATGGTTTTGTCTAATTCCTTCTGCAATTTGAATTCCTTTCTTTGTTAGATTAATTCCATGATATTTTTCATATTCTAAAAATTTTCCTTCATCTAATCTCTGTAGCATTTTAGTAACACTTGGGGCACTAACGTTCATGTATCTTGAAATATCTAATGTTGTAGCATAACCTTTCAGTTCTACTAATTCTGAAATAATTTCTAAATAATCTTCCATTCTGGAACTTGATCGTGTTTTCTCCACTTCATGTGCCGCTTTAATTGAATCTAATCTCTTTGAGTTTTTATTTTTCATCTATTCTTGTTATGATCAATAATCTACTATAATTTTATGTCTGTTTGACTTAGTTATTCTTTGTTGACTTGAGGGTAATCATTGTTTATCTTTGAATCTTAACTAATTTTTTCTAAAATAATGTTGAAATGAATGATCCGTTAAAGGCACGACTAGCAAAATTACAAAAATTTTCAGAATCTGCTAAGCGTAGGGCTGATCTTTACTCTGACATTGCTAAAATGGATGATTCTAAAACAGCTCGTTCTTTAGGGGCTTTACAAAAAGCACCTGCCCCAGGCAAAAAACTTCAAAAAATTGGATTTTTGATGTTATGGATTCCTGAACCCACTGGAGTAACTTGTGCAATAGGTGGGCCAATGATAGTTGCTGGAAGGTATTTGGATAAAAAATACAACGGAAGTACTATTCATGATATTGGTCATCATACTAAAAACACTATTTCTACCATTAGTGATTTTAGAAAAACTGTTAGTTAACACACTGAGTTTTTAATAGGATTGAACTAATCTAGATTATGACTACTAAGGCACAAGCACTGATCCCCATATTCATTGCTGCTGTAATTATTGGTTCTATTGGATTGTTAACCCTGCCAAGTGAGATAAAGCTTGAACAAGTCAAATTTCCTAAAGGTATGATTAAAGTTGATAACACTTTACTTGAAGTACAGATAGCTGATACTGAACCCACTCGTGTTCGTGGATTGATGTTTCAAGATCAATTGCCATTAGATCAAGGAATGCTTTTTGTATTCCCAGAACAGGGATTGTATTCATTATGGATGCTTAACATGCAATTTGAACTGGATATGATTTGGTTTGATGGTGATGGAAAGGTTGTTCACATCAAAACAAATGTGCCACCTTGTGTAATCCCTGTTGAAATTGCAGCTGGATGTCCTAGTTTTGTACCTGATGGTGAAGCAACATATATTCTTGAAGTCACATCCGGATTTGTAGAACAAAATAACATTACAAAAGATTCTATTATGGAAATAATTTCTATCTAGAATTGCAAAACCTTATCTTATAATCTATTTTTAAATAATTATTGAATTCTAAAATTATAATTCCTATAATTGTAATAATCATCTCTGCTGCTGCTATCTTTTTAATTCCTGAAGAATCTTCTATGCCTTCTTCGGAAAATCTCTATCAATATGGATTTACATTTTATGATGTTGAAAAAATAAAGACATCCTTATCTGAAGAAAATATTTTCATGTCTACTCCTAGTCCTGTTACCGATCATACTATTGGAAATTACTGTGCAATTCGTGACGATATTTTATCTAAAATTAGTTATTGCACAACAACTGCCATACAAGGTCCTGATGGTAGATCTCTAGGAAATATTAGCATGGGTGGTGTTCCTGATAATCCTATTATGGCAATTGCTGTTATTGAATCCAAACCCTTTGTAAATTCCAAATCTGATGAAGTCAAAATTGTTTTTGAAAGTATGATTGAATCTTTGGTATGTGACTGTTGGAATGAAAAACAGCCTGGAGGCTTTGAGTCTATTGAGGCTTGGATAGATGCTGCTGAAATAAAATATGTGGAATCATCTCAAACAACTCCTTTGAAATCTACTGTTGATGGATTGGGTGATGAAACGTTGATTTTAGAAATTACTACTAAAAATGAGTCATATTTGTGGACTTTAATTGTTCTAAAGTAGTCTAATATATGATAAAATTATTTGATTGGCGATTACAATGATTGATCAATTATGGTTAATTCCTTTGGGATTTGCAGCTGGAATTTTGGGTTCTATGATAGGACTTGGAGGTGGGATTATTGTTGTTCCTGTCTTAACTTTTTTAGGAATTCCTCCTACTGTTGCTGCAAGTAATAGTCTTTTTGCTGCATTTAGTAATTCAATAGCTTCTACAATATCTTACTCAAAACAAAAAAGAATTGAATATTCTTTAGGATTAAAACTTGGATTACTTGCAATTCCTGGTACTATTCTTGGTGCAGTTATTTCTACAGATGTTGCTCCTGATATTTTTAAAATTCTGTTTGGTTTTGTATTAATTGCATCTTCAGTTTACATTTTTGTTAGAAAGCAAGTTGAATCAAAAGAAAAAATAATTTCAAAACAATTAATTCTTCTTATCATTGGTTCAAGCTTTTTTGCAGGAATTATTTCATCCTTTTTTGGAATAGGTGGAGGAATTATCTTTGTTCCATTAATGGTTGTTGGTATGGGAATGTCTATGAAACGAGCTGCTCCAACTTCACAATTTATTTTATTATTTGCATCATTATCTGGAGTGATTGTTCACAGTATTTTGGGACATCCTGATTTTCTTCAGTCTGGATTCTTAGCAATTGGTGCCTTTTTTGGAGGATTAGTTGGTGCCAAATTATCTATAAGTATTAAGGAACGTAATTTGAAAATTCTAATTTCAATAGTTCTTGTAATCACTGCTGTAAAATTATTTTTTGATTCTTTACAAGTGGTTCCTTTTTTTAGCCTCAAAAATTTTTTTATCCTTTTATAGTAATTTTTTGAAATAAGTTGTTCGTTGGGTCTTTTGATCTAATGGCTGAGGAGACTAGTCGGCTCCTTAGTTTTTCTTAATTATTTTTCTGGTTCTTTTTTAATTCTGTAAATATTTTTTTTAGAAATTACTATTGTTTCATTGTCTTGTGTACTGCCTTCAAAATCAATTATTATTTTTCCAAATTGTTCATCTATCTCTTCTTTTTGAACAATTGTAAATTTTAACTTTAAAACTTGATCTGTATACAAAGGCTTTAGAAATCTAGTATTTCTATTTCCCCATTCTGTATCTCCATCTGTCCCTGAAAATATTATTTGATTTCCATAAATTTGATTTAATCTTGTGAATTCTCCTTCCATTCTTGACAAAATTGCTCTGCCTGAAACTAACTGACTTCCTTCGTTTATTTTATTTTCTAAAAATACATTTTTGATTCTAGAAAATTTAAGGTATTCTTCTAATTCATCATCTGAAATACTACATGTTGAATAAAATGATTCACCAATAATGAATTCTGAAAACTTTTTCATTCTTATCTTGTTTCATCAACACAGAATGTTACTTCTGCAGATGAAGCTGCATTTTCTGAAACTAAGAAATTAAATGCATCAGCAATTTTCTGATTATCTGGTTCTGCCCCTGTGACTGAACCTGGGAAAACTGTGAACATTCTAATTTTTGATTTCAAAACATCACTTAACTCTTGATTTACGGTTGTAGTAAATGGTCTTAATGCCCCTCTGAAAACTTCAACTTGAGCTCTTTGTGTTCCAGTTACTTTACGTCCAATTGGTAAATCTGGACCAATTATCATAATTGCCCCTTTGGTGTCTTTGTATAATCTTGGGTCTTTGTCTCCTCCTGGAACAAAATGCTCTAGTGCTCTTTGGGCTACTGTTGCTGGGGTCGAAATGAATTTTGCAACTAATTCTTCCCATCCTGCTCTGTTTAATTCTGTTAATTTTCCTATTTCTGGAAGTTTTCCAGTTACATGAATTACTCCTAAAATATCTCCTAGGTTTGTCTTGGCAGTATTGAGCCATCTTTGCATTTCTTCAGGATTTGTAATGTCTACAACATGTGAATGGAATTTGCTACTGATATATTCTTGAACATCTGTTGGAGTTGACTGTGAAATGAAACATGCTACTTTACCGCCGTTTTTCTCAACATGCTGTGCTAAGAACTCGACTCTTTCAGCATCTGTTTTATCAGTACCATCAATTGCAAAAACAACTGATTTACCTGAAAAGTCTGGCTGATGAACTCCTGGAGCTGTTGTTCCAATATGTGGTTTTACTGGATAAAATACTCTATCTCCTGGAATAACTTTTCCGTTAAGGATTTTGGCAATTTCATCATCACACAAATTTAGAACTGATTCTGATACTTGTGTCTGAGCTAAAAATTCTCTGTTAGCAATCATATGTGATGTATTGTTTTGAACTTTTTCAGCAATTGTTTGAATTTTTGTAAGTAAATTTGTAAATGTCTCTGTTAGTTTTGCAACATCTTTTCCATTTGCTAATTTCTCAGCAGTTTTTGCAATTCCTTCTTTGTCAATTCCATCTGCAAGAATACATTCTAACAAATCATCTTTTGCTTCTTCAACTTCTGTAGGACTTAAGTCTTCAAATCCGCTAACTCTCATGAATTCAGCTGCAGCTTTTGGATATACTGTTTTGTAAATTCTATCTGAGTGTACTGGGCCTGGGTTTGTTGCAATTGATATGATTCCTTTGTCAGTTAATTCCCATGACATTGCTTCAGCAAGTCTATTTTTAGCTCCTTGTGATGCTGTATATGGACTTCTAAATCTGTAAGGTCTTTGTTCAAGTGGTCTTTCTTCTGTAAAGAATGTTGAAATTGTGATAATTTTTCCACCTTCTTTCATTACTTTTAGTGCTTGAACTGAACCCCAAAATGTACCTGTTAGATGAATTGCAATTGTACTTTTGAAATCTTTTAATGGTGAATTTGGAAAACATGTTACAGGACCTGAAACTCCTGCATTGTTAATAATATAATCTACGTTAACATTGTCATTTTTTAGTGCATCAAACATTGAGGTCATTGCTGATTCGTCTGCAACATCTACTCCGGCAAAAATTTTAACAGATGCACCACTATTTTTATTTGAAATAATTTGTTCTAGATCTTTTGATGCTTCTTCTAATGGTTCTTTTCTTCTACCTAAAATAATCACACTTGCACCATTTTCAACAAATTTAGTAGCTATGGCCTTACCAATTCCTGTACCACTACCTGTAATTAATGCAGTTTTACCTTGGAATTTCAAGTTAAAAAAATAAAAAACTTTTGCATATTTATTTGGATTGATCTCTAGGGCTTTTTTCTTGATATCTTTATTTGTGGGTATGTTGAGAGTTTTTTTATGCATGATACCGAATCTGACACTTTTATCTATCAAACATGGCCTGAAAAATTCAGTGATATGCTAAAAGAGATCGGTGTAGATTCTGAATCTAAAGAAATTGCCACGGATGAAGTTGAACATGATGATTACTATAGTAGATATTTTTCTCAAACTCCTAGAATGGTTACAAATAAGGGGTGTATTGAAATTAAAAATTCAAATATTGACGTCGTACAAATAATTCAAAAGGGATAATTATGCAAGATCCAAATCCACTTCCTTGGGGCGCTTTAGATAGATTTCAAGCACAATTTATTGTAAGAAAAAATGCTGGTTCTTCTGGTGTTAATTATACTGCAAAGACATCTTTGAGTACTAAAGGTCATTTTGGTTCAAAAGTAATTACTAAGGTAGAATGGACTGGCTATGGTGATTTAGCTACTAAATTGAATTCTGATTCTGAATTAAATGAAATGATTGCAAAACAAACCATAAAGGATGCAACAATCTATGTTGAACCTACTGATACAGCAATTCGAATTCGTGGTAAATGGGATAATCATATTTCATTTGGAATAACCAAAGAACTCTTTGAAATTTATGACCGCATTGCAGGTCACATTAAATCTGTTTAAGCTTTCCACCAATCTAGTGCAAGAAAATCTACTTTCTCCTTTCCTTTCGGAATAGCTAAAATGAATTGTTTTCTAACTGTTGTAGCCAGTCGTCCTGCCAGAACAATTCCTGTAGATGTTATTGGTTCATTTCTGTTATAGACCTGAATTAAAAATGGTGCATGATCAATTCCTGGACCTTTTTCATATACTGCAAAATCACATCCAAATTTAATTCCCGGATTAATTATGTATCCTTTATCTCTAAAATTTTTGTATACAATATACTTTTTTTCAAAATCATGTACTTCTTGTTTACAAATTTCAATCATTTCATTTGTTTTGATTTTTTGTTTTAATTTGGTGATTGTAATTTTTTTCTTTTCTAACAAGTAATATCCTTCAATCAAATCTAAAATCAATGGAACGTCAATTTCTTCAATTTTTGGTTTAGGCATTCCAATTGGTTTTCCATAATATCCTTCACTGAAAAGTTTCTTTGAATCTTCTATATTCCATACGATGATTCTATTTTCTATTAGTTCGCTTTTCATATTGTTGTTGAATATTCAATGTATATGAATTCTATACTTTACAACTGACGTTAATTAATTTAAAAATAAAATAGAAATTTAATTATTTTTGACTATAGGCTTAATGCTAGCAGTATGAATGAGTCTGAAACTCTCTGACATTTGTCGGACATTTCTTCAATTCCTTCAATCACATCTTTGATTAACAACAATTCTTTTGGATCTTTAACCTCGTTGAGAAGTTTGATTGTTGCATCTCTGTATTTGATGTCTATTTCTCTTTCAATTGTTTGAGTTTCTTGAGCTAATTCAATTGCATTGGCAGTATTTGTGTTGAGACTTCTAATAATTTCATTGAGTTTGTAGACTTCATCTACTACTAATGAAATTAGTTCCGTGATGTCTTTATCAAGTTTTGAACTTTTCAATGTAGTTATTTTTACATTAGAAAGTTTGAATGCAATTCCTGTGATATAGCCTGCAATCTCATCCATTGTGTAAGCTGTATTTAGAAGATTTTCTCTATTCATGATTAATCCCCCTACATCTGCAACTTCCCGTGTAATTTTTCTTCTCAAGTTCTCTACTTCTTCTTCAATTGTTGAGATTTGCTCTAATGTGTTTTTAATTGCTTTTTTGTCTTTTTTCATTAGGGCTTCTGTTAGTGTTGCAAGTTCTCTTGATGCATTTAGAATTCTGTTGATCTCATCTTGTAAAACTGCTATTGCCTTTCTTTTTGCTTGAACTTCAAGCTCTCCACTATACATAACATAAAGTCAGATACCTGCTGGTAATTTAAATCCTCTATGGGTTTTGATATTTTTTGAGCGTGTTAGATTAAATTTTTATCATGTGCAGCTTTATTTTGCCCTTTGTAGAGTGAAATTACTTCATCATCTGTTGATGCATCTTCAGCCATTTTCTCTACTCTAATTTTTCCTGTAAATTTTGGAAATCTCAATGCTAGTCCTGTGTCCTTTCTTATTTCATTTAGCGCCACTTTGTGAATTGGACTCAATGTAATTTCTGATGCTACAATTTCAATAACTAATTCTGGTTCAAACCATACATCTGCCTCCATCTCACTATTGATTCTAGGATTTTTTTTGATGGTAGTTTTTGGATTAAGAATTTGATATAATTGATCTAAACTTTCATCAGTAAACCCCGTTCCAACTTTACAAATGCTTGGAAATGTGTCTGTGTTTTCATCATATGTTGAAAGTAATAATGTTCCATAACTGCCCGTTCTTCTTCCTTTGCCAAAAAATCCACCTATGACTACAAGATCTAAACTATCTCCTAATTCATTTCTGTATTCTCTTTTCAATTTTAGCCAGTGACTTCCTCTTGAACCTGCTTGATATGATTTATCTAACATCTTTAACATCAATCCCTCACTTCCTGCATTAATGCTGTTTTCAAAAAATTCTTCAATCTCATTTTCATTTTTTGCTAAAGTCATTGGAATAAATTTTGCAAATTCATTTTCTTGAACAATACTTTCTAATTTTCTTCTTCTTTCTATATAGCTCAAACCTGTACAATCTTTTCCGTTACAATAAAGTAAATCAAAAAAATTTACTGTAATTGGATATTCTGAAACTGCTTTTTCAATTTTATATTTTCTTCTTCTATGCATTAATTCTTGAAATGGTAAAAAATCTCCTGTATTTTCATTAATTGCTACGATCTCTGCTTCCATAATTGCATCTTCTGCTTTAATCATCTTTGGAATTTTTTCAATTATGTCTGGATAGTAGTTTGAAATCTTTTCTAAACTTCTTGAGAATAATTCTATTTTATCTCCTTCAATGTGAAGTTGAACTCTTTCTCCATCTAATTTGTATTCGATTGCAAATTCTTGTCCCATTTTTTCAATTACTTCTTTTTCACTTTTCACTCTATCTGCAAGCATTGGACGAATTGGATTAAACAAATTTACTTTGAATTTTTCAATTCCTTGAATTCCTTCTAGTGCAATTGTCTCAGCTACTTTTCCTAAATCACTTGAAACATTGTATGCATTTTGTAATTTTTTTCTATTTTCTTTATCTCCTGAATATGCAATTGCTAATGCATCCATCACTGTATTTTCTGCTATTCCTAATCTTAGCGTTCCCAATAAAATCTTCAAAATGAAGCTTGCTTCTAATGGATTTGCATCATTTAACAAACTTGAAATGTATTTTATTTTCATATCTTGAGATCTTGACCCTTCTAATTTTGCAATTTTGAATAATGTTTCATACACTCTTTCAACTGTAATATTTTCAACAAGAAATGTTGTTTGTGTTTTTTGCTCTAAAATTACTGCAGCAGCATGACCTAAATCTCCTCCTTTTGTATATTCATCTTCAATTTTTTTAATTGCAATACCTGATGATTTGGAAACTGCCCTGATTGCTAATTTTTCTGCAACTCCTAACTCAATTCCTTCAAAGTCTGGTCTTAACTTTCCTTGAATGAGATAAACTATTTTTGAAATTACCTCTTGTGGTGTTTTTTCAAATAATTCTACTAGCAATTGTGTTAACTCTAATCTTTTTCTTGTCGATTCCATTTTTTCAAAGGAATTAGCTAAAATAGAATACTCCATAATCTGGTTCTAACTAATCCTGAATAAAAGTTTGAATCTAGATGTATCTGAAAACAGTTGGTTTGTCAGAGTCTTTTACATCTGAAACTAATGCAAAATTGTGTAATGGATATGTTTTCTTGTATTGTTTCATGAAACTCCATGCTACGTCATGTGTTTTGAATTCTGTTCTGATTTCTTCAATAACACTTTGTTCGCCAAATGTGTCTATTGGAACTACTCTGTAACTTTTTGGACGATTGTGTGGTTTTGCACGTAAAAACCATGAAAATGCAAAAACCAATACTGTTCCTAGGATTACATATTCTCCAGCCACTTTGAAAAATGCTAGTATTACCCCTGGTATTGTTTGTCCAAATAATACCACAATAAAACTAGAAAATGATACTACTGCTAACACTGTGAAAATATACGTTTTCCAATCAAAGATTCTCTGAAAGGCATTCATACCCTGTTAGTTTACTGCTTTTTTTCATTTAACTATTTCGTAAGATATTGAAATTAAGAATGATCCTTAATCTGGATCTTCGTAATTTTCTTTCCTTTCTGTATTTGTTGGTTCATCTTCCATTGGTTTCATTTTACTTTCAAGAATATCCATTCTTGCACGGTATCCTTCTGCATATTCTAATTCTGATGGAACTAGTGTTGCTGGATGAATGAATCCTTGACTTCTAATTGCCATTGCTTTCTTTGTAGCAATTTCTCTAATGTAATCCCAATCTGGTGTTGAGAATCCGTCAAACGGTCCTGTGAATTTTCCATTATGCATACTGAATACTAATGCCTCTACAATTGGAATGCAAAAGTTAATTGATGCTGCTGAATTTAATTTCACTGGCATTAGTGGCATGTTGTGACTTCCTCTAGTATTACCTGCAACATAGTGTGGATTGTTAAACATACTTCCAACTTCTTCCGTTGCTGGGAAATTTTTCTGTGTTCTAACTAAACATATTGGATCATCTTTTCCAACATATGTTCCTGCAATATTGTGAAGTCTATCTGTTGATGCATCTAAAATTGGTTCTCCATCTCTAGTGTAAACTGAATCAACTACATATCTTCCAGGATACATTAATGCTGCTTCAATTGTTGGTTTGTCCTCCCACAATTGTAATTCTGCAATTTGTGCTTTCTCAACATCCATGATGTTGAACTTAACTCCTTTTGCAAGACTTTTGTTTACAATTAATGCAGTGTTACTTAGTGTGTCTACAAACATTCTGTAGATTGGATAGTTGAATGCACCTGGTTCTGTTTTGTCTGCTGCAAAAACTGTAAATGCTTCGTTTGGTCTTTCTTCAAACTCTAATTCTGCAACTCCTGGACCCATTCCTTTAACATTTCCTGAAAATGAATCTCTGAGTAAATCTTGACCTGCACCGTAGAGACCTTCTTTTTTGGCAACCTCTGTTCCTGCCATGAATGCATCCCATGCTAATTTGTGAATTTTTTCATTATCGACTCCATGTGTATGTGACATAACAATATGGGTGTCATCTCCACAATATCCGATGTAGTGATCTATTAGTAAATCTCCTGAATTTTCAACGGTATCTCTAATTGCTTTGATTAGTCCGTCACTAGGTTTTGTATGTCCTCCGATCCCTCCGACATCTGCTTTGATAACTGAAACTGTAATTTTCATAATAGTGATTTTTTCTTCTTTGATTTATGTGCTTTTAGTAAAGTATCAAAAACCAAATATTGCAAAAAAAATATTTTTTTTTTGAAAAAAATTCATTACAGTAATATATCCCCTCGACAACGAACTCGTTATGGCAGATAAACCACACTTAAACATGATTGTAACAGGTCATATTGATAACGGTAAATCCACAACTATGGGTCATTTCTTAATGGATCTAGGAGTTGTAGATGAGAGAACCATTGCAGCACACGGAGCCGAATCCGAGAAGACCGGAAAAGGTGATACTTTCAAGTATGCATGGGTTATGGATAACATTAAAGATGAAAGAGAAAGAGGAATTACTATCGACTTAGCATTCCAAAAATTTGAGTCAAACAAATTCTTCTTTACATTAATTGATGCACCTGGTCACAGGGACTTCATCAAAAATATGATTACTGGCGCATCTGAAGCAGATGCCGCCATCTTAGTACTTTCAGCAAAAGAAGGTGAAACTGATACTGCAACTGCAGCTGGTGGACAAGCAAGAGAACATGCATTTTTGCTTAAAACATTAGGTGTAAAACAAATTATTGTCGCAATCAATAAGATGGATGCAGTTGAATACAAAGAAGACGCCTTCAAAGCAGCACAAGAGAAAGGTGAAAAATTAGTAAGATCTGTAGGTTACAAAGTTGATGAAGTACCATTCATCCCAGTTTCTGGATGGAAAGGCGATAACTTAGTTAAGAAAACTGAGAACATGCCATGGTATTCTGGAAAAACACTACTTGAAGCATTTGATGACTTTAAGGTAGAAGAAAAACCAACTGGAAAACCATTAAGAACTCCAATTCAAGACGTTTATACAATTACTGGTGTAGGAACTGTACCTGTAGGTAGAGTTGAAACTGGTATCATGAAAGCAGGACAAAAAATTATTGTAATGCCTTCTGGTGCACTAGGTGAAATCAAATCAATTGAAACTCACCACACTGAAATGCCAACTGCAGAAGCAGGTGACAACATTGGTTTCAACCTTAGAGGTATTGAAAAGAAAGATATCAAGAGAGGAGATGTTCTTGGTACTCCTGATGCCCCACCAAATGTAGCAAAAGAATTCAAAGCCCAAATTATTGTAATTCACCATCCAACAGCAATTGCACCTGGTTATACTCCAGTTATGCACGCACACACAACACAAGTTGCAGCAACTGTTACTGAGTTCCTTCAAAAAATTAACCCAGCAACTGGTGCCGTTGAAGAGGAGAATCCAAAATTCCTTAAAGTTGGTGATGCCGCAATTGTTAAGATTAGACCAGTAAGACCAACTTGTATCGAGACATTCCATGAATTCCCTGAAATGGGAAGATTTGCTCTCAGAGATATGGGTGCAACAATCGCAGCAGGAATTGTTAAGGAAATTACTGAAGAGTACAAACCATAGGCGTTTTTTATGACACAAACCGCCCGTGTTAAACTCACTTCAACAAGTCTCCCTAAATTGGGTGATGTTTGTAATGAGATCATGGGTATTGGTAAAAAAACTGGTGTCAAAGTAAAAGGTCCAACTCCGCTCCCTGTAAAAAGACTCCATGTTGCTACAAGAAAATCACCTTGTGGCAGTGGAACTGAAACTTATGAAAAATGGGAAATGCGAATGCATAGAAGAATTATCAATATCAATGCAGATGATAAAGCAATCAGGCAATTGATGAGACTAAAAATTCCTGATGATGTCTATATTGAATTATCCTTAACTTAATTTGGTATCCTTAAATTATAGAAATTATTGATGATAAATATGGCTGAAGAAATAACTGAAGAAATTGAAGAAACTCCTGTTGAGACATTTGAAGTAAACTATGCATGTTTAAGATGTGGAACAATTGTTTCAAACACAGAACTATCTCGTTTACCTGAGATCAAATGTATTTGTGGATTCAGAGTCTTCACCAAAGTTCGACCTCCAGTAGTTAAAACAGTAAAAGCAATTTAGTTATCTGTCTTTTTTGTAACTGTGTACTCTTTGTAAATGAGTTCTCATATCTTCCATATTTGAAAAATTCTTGTTACACTCTTTACAATCATATTCTAAATTTTTTCCGTGTATGATTTGTTGATGATTCATCAATTCTTCTTCTTTTGAAAATTTTTTGTCACATTTATTGCATGAATGTTTTTTAAAAAAATTCACTTTATCCGAACTCTGCTTTTTTCTTATCCCAGCATTTTCTACATAATTGACCTTCTATTTTCCAATGTCCTTTGGCATTATGTCTAATCAATCCCATTTTTGTTTCGCACACTGCACAAAAATTTTTCTTTTGATCATGACTTTTTTCTTTTTCATCAAAACAGTTCTTGCATAGCAATCCTTCCATATCCCATTGCCATCTTGGTTCCCATAGATCTGTAATTTTACCTGTTACTCCACATTTGACACATGGCTGTCTGACTTTACCTTCGTAATATTCTTTTGATTTATCAAAATGACAATCTCCACATAGTGAGCCTTTGATATTCCATTCTTTTTTTGGTTTATGTCTATGTGTTAGTTCTTTATTACAAATTGTGCAATTGGTTGCCTTTTTACTAAATAATCCCATGTTCTCATTTTATTTCAAAATAATTAATTATTAAATGTAAACAAGTGACTAAGCCTGTTGCTAATTACGATTAAAAATAAAATAAATTAAAAATTTGAAAAACTATCTATTTGTTAAGGATTTTTTCAAGGGCTTGGCTTGCGTTTAACATTCCATTTTTCTTGGCAAATTCTTCAATCATTTTGTATTGTTTTTCACTAAAACATACTGGCATTGATCGTGTTTTCATACTCATTATCTGAATAATTCACTAATATCCTTTTCTCTGATAACCTTTTTCAAACCGCTTCAATAAGATCCATTATGGTAAAGAAAAAACAGATCTTAGTTATTGGAAATAATACTACTGGATGTACTCCTAAACATGAAAAAATTGCATATGAGGTTGGTCAAGAGATTGCAAAATCCGGTTCATTGTTGATCACTGGTGGATTGGGTGGTGTAATGAATTCCTGCTCTCATGGTGCAAAAGACGAAAATGGTTTAACTCTGGGAATTATTCCTCAAGACGATCCTAAATTTGCAAATGAATTTTGCGACATTGTAATTCCTTCTGGAATGGGATTTACAAGAGATTTTCTAAATGCTTTATCTGCAGATGGAGTGATAATTGTTGGTGGTGGTTCTGGAACTTTATCTGAAGTGTGTGCTGCATATATGAGCAAGAAACCCATGGTTGCAATACGAGGTTTTGATAGTGCTATTGCTCCGTATATTGATGGATATGTTGATCATCGAAAAAATGTAAAAATCATTGGAGCTGATACTGCAAAAGAAGCTGTTGAAAAAATCTTAGATTTAATTTCTTAAGATTCTAGTTCTCTAAAAATCATATCTCGCTTTTTTTGTAAATTTCTTATATTTCGTACTAATCTTTTTCTTGTTTCATTAATCCAACTATCTTCGGTTTTATTATCTCTAAGTAATTTATTGATTATTTCTTTATGTTCTTCTAATTTTTTTATACGAAATTCGGTTTCTGTTAATGCTATTTTTAACAATTCAATATCTTTTTCAAAACCCAAATCACTAATTCCTATTGCATTGATATGAGAAGTGGGTCTGGTTTGTAAAATTCTCCGTGTTTTTCTGCCAATTTGTTTAATTCCTCAACAATATTTTTAATTCCAATTTCTTTTGCTGTTTCAAAAAGAGGTTTTTTTAATCCTAATCCTAATTGTGCTGCTTTTTCAATTTCTTCAATATCACTTGCACCATTAGTGATTAGCCAAGCTGCATTGTTTAGAATATTTGCAACTAATTGTATTGGATTGAACTTTTGTGCTAATTCTTCTGATAGTGTAACTCTTTCATACTTGTCATCTGAATATTTGTAATATCCTTCACCTGATTTTTGTCCTAGTTTCTTTTCATCAAACATTTTTTCTATTGTTGGATGTGGATTGATTACTTTTTTATCTCGTAAATGCATTTCTGTGGTTGCTTTATGAATTACATCCATTCCGGTAAAATCAGCTAATTCAAAAATTCCCATTGGAAATCCTAACTTGAATTTTACTGCAGAATCTATTTCTTCTAGTGTTGCATTTGTTCTATCTTGTGCAAAACATGCTTCATGAACCATTGGAATGAATAATCTGTTAATGATAAACCCTGGAACATCTTTTCTACATAGTACTGCTTGTTTGTTAACTGATTTAACAAATTCTTGAGTTAGTTCTGTTATTTCTTGTCCAGTTTTTTCTCCAGGAATTACTTCTACTAGTTTCATTAATTGTGGTGGATTGAAAAAATGTATGCCAATAAATTTTTCAGGACGTGATGTTGTATTGGCAATTTCAGTAATTGGTAAAGTACTTGTGTTTGATGCAAAAATCACTTCAGGTCCTGCTGCTTTATCTAATTCTGCATAAACTGATTTTTTTAAATCCATGATTTCTGGAACTACTTCTATCACTAATTCTGCATTTTTTACTGCCTCATTCAAATCTACAATTGGCGTAATTCTTGCAAATATTGAATCTCCTTCTTCTTTAGAAATTTTTTCTTTTGAAACAAGTTTATCTAAACTCCATTTGATTTTCTCCATTGCTTTATCTAAAAATTCTTGTTTGATATCTCGCAAAACAACATTGTATCCTGCTGTAGCTGAAACTTGAGCAATTCCATGACCCATTACACCTGAACCTAATACTGTGATATTTTTTACTGACATGAATTGACAAAAATTCAGTATCCTTTATAATGTATTTCTTCATCTTTGTGATAATATGGGCTTGTTTAATCGTAAAAAGTCAGATGAGACTAAAACAAAATGTGATGTCTGTGGAACTGAACTTCATGATCCGGAGAGATTAAAAAAACACATGAAAAAAGCACATGGAAACGTACCTGCCAAAAAAATGGATATGAATGGTGGGGATGGCGGCACTTGGTAATATGAAATTAAGTTCCAGTCAACAACAAGGTTTGGTTTTTGGTGGTGCCTTTTTGGTTGCAGGAATTGTTTTGTCTACGATGATTTTTCCTTTTTGGCATTTAATTCGTGAGGATGTTTTTGAAGATGTTGTTATTTTGAGTAATGATGATGGTACTTGTTATGTTGAAACTGATGATAATGTACCTAAAATTATAGAAAATTGTGAATTAGATTCAGGGGATAAAGTGACAATAAAATTTGGTAAGGATTTGGCTTGGGCTACTGTAGTTACTCCTTGATAGATACTTTGATATTTTAAAAAATTATTTGAATATTGTGGACTGTATATTTTGTAAAATTATTTCCAAAGAAATTCCTGCCAAAATTCTTCATGAAACTACACATTCAATATGTTTTCTAGATGCTTTTCCACTTACTAAAGGTCATGTTTTAGTAATACCAAAAAATCATCATGAGAAAATTCAGAATTTGAATGTGGATGAAAATACTGATTTATTTTCTCTAGTTCATCTTATGATGTCTAAAGTTGATTTAATCACTGGTTCAACTTTAATTGCAATACATAATGGAAAAGAAGCTGGACAAGAAATTCCTCACCTTCATATACATTTAGTTCCTAGAGATTCTTCTGATTCTGGTGGACCTATTCATAGTATGTTTGATTCTTCGATACAATTGTCTGATTCTGAAATTGAAAAATATTTTAATTTATTAAAAATTTAATATGGAAATAATTTTTCTTTTGTAATAATATTTTCAACATTAATTGCTTTTGTTGGACATGTTTCAGCTGCATTCATTATTTTATTTACTCCTGCTCCTTTTCGATTAATCACTTTTGATTTTGGATTTGTTTGACTATTTTTATCAATTTCAAATACTTCTGGAGCAATAATCTCGCAACTACAACACCCGATACATAATGATTTGTCAACACTTACTTTAAGATCTGGTTGTTTGTTAGGCTCTCTGGCTTTTTCATATTCTCCGTTTTTACCATCTGCTCTTATTCTAGCATTGTAATCTTCCCAAAATTTTTTTTCATATTCTTTCCAAAAAGTTGGGTCTCCTTCTTCAAATTCTCTGGTATATTTTCCCCAATCTTGTTCAGGTATTCCTCCATCGTCGGGTGCTCCCCATTGAGGTTTTGGTCTAATTCTTTGATTTCCTGAATTTTGTTTTGCTTCTTGGTATATTGTATCATCTTTTTCATTCTTTTTTAGAAAATTATATGCCTCTGTAATTTTTTTAAATTCAGTATCTTCATTTTTTATTTTATTTTTATCAGGATGTAGCTCTAGTGCCATTTTTCTATATGATGCCTTAATTTCTTCCTGTGATGAATTCTGATTAACATTTAATGTTAGTAATGCTTCTCTTCGATTCATAACTCCTCTAATACCTTATATTTTAAAAATCATTGTTAATATTTTGATATTTTATTCTAGGATTTCATCGTCTTCTGGTTTCCATGCTGGCTCTACAATACATAAAAAACGTAATATCTCTGATCCAACGTTTTCCAAAAATTGTTCTGAATTTGGAGGGACATAAGCTGAATCATTCTTTTTTAATTCAAATTTTTCACTGTTAATTTTTAATTTACCTTTGCCTTCTAAAATATAGTATATTTCTGAAGATTTTATTTTATGAAGTTTAGTTTTTTCACCTATGTCTAATGAAAATTGTGCAAGGCTGTAATTAATTCCATTTGATGTATTTTTTGGATCAAAATATTGTTTAATTTTTACATTTTCACTACCATCAATGAAACTAATCTTTGAATCCTCTTTAATGGACAATGTTTTAAATTATTTTTGTTACTTTGTTTTTAAAATCTGATTCATACCAAATTGTTTTGTAGGTTGAATTCTTTTTTGGTAATATGTTGATAGCTATGTGTGAAAATTCTTTATTTTTATTAATTGAACCATGGGTATGGAGTGTTTTAGCTGGAATGTGAACTATATCGCCTTCATTAAGGCTAATTCTTTCAATCTTTTTTATTTTAAAATCTGCTTTTTTTGTCCCATATTTTTTAAAAATTTCTAAACTACCTTTTCCTTTTATTGCC
Source organism: Marine Group I thaumarchaeote (assembly GCA_044358425.1). GTDB lineage: Archaea > Thermoproteota > Nitrososphaeria > Nitrososphaerales > Nitrosopumilaceae > Nitrosopumilus. The sequence continues at coordinate 516,899 of CP054849.1, forward strand.
ATTAGTACTTGATTCCCATTGTGAAAATGAAGTTTAGTTCTTGAACCTTTTTCAAAATGAACGTGGTAAATATCCTGATCCTTTGATTTAATTTTCTCTGAAAGCACTTTCATCCATGTTTTTCCTGTGAACCATTCAGAATTAACATCTCTTCTATCACTTGATCCTTTAATATTTGATTTATTCATTCTATTTTCCATAAAAAATACTTCTTTTTCTTTGTTTGGAATTTTTCTATACCTACTGTTTATTTTTTTTTAATGAGAATTGGTTTAATACGATGACTTTCTATTTTTTATAGTTTTGAAAAAAACACATGAACATAAAACAGTAGTTTTACGGAAAAAACTTGAGGAATCTGAAGCTTTAGAAATTATTGATGATAAAAAAATTGGTTTATTCAAATCTGTATTTTCACGTCCAAAAAGAGAGGATATTCACATTCATTCTGTGAAATTATACTATGAATGCATTCTAATCATATCTGGAAAATACATGGCAAATTATTTTCGAAAAGCAACTCATTCTATTTCGGTTTCATCAAATGTATCTGAAGTTATTTTGGGTGATGGAATTTTTCCGGTTAGAACCAAATCTAATTTTAAAAAAGCAATTGTAGGGAAACGTGGTAAAAATAAAGTTGATTTAAAATTAGAAGAACATGTCTTTGTTGAAAATGAGGATGAATTGACTTTTGATCATCATGGTCGTGAAATAAAATTCCCATTTAAATTGAATTCCAAAACAACTGAAAATTATCCTAATCGTTTACTGGAAAAAAATTCTTCAAATGTAAAAAATTCTGAATTAACTCATGATGACGGAATCAAAAAATTACAATCATTTTTAAAAAAACCTTTAGTTGATGAAGTAAGAAATCTTGACGAAGAATTTGTATTGCGAGAAATTACTGAAGTTTATGTTCCAATTTATGAGGCTCGTTTAATTGGTCCAAAAAAGAAAGTAGGAATAATTAGAATTGATTCTGTAAGAAAAAAAGTTCTATAATTTAACTAATGATCTAAATTTATCATTGTTGTGTAATTTTGTAAAAATTGGTTCCTCTTTTGCCCAATTACGTATTATTTTTGGGTTTCTTGTAATTGCTTGTTTTAATAATTCCATTGACTCTGGAATTTTATCTAATGCTGCACAACTTCTAGATTTTGCATAAATTACATTGACGTTGTCTTTGTATTTTTTTAAAATTTCATCAAAAACAGTAATTGCTTTTTCATGTCTTCCCAATTCTGCAAGTTGTACCCCTTTTTGAAAAAATGCATCTTGATTATTGGGATACTTTTTACAAATATTTTGAAAACAATTCAGTGCTTCCTCGTGCCTTTTCAATTTTCCTAAAACTATTCCTTTGTACACCATGGCATTTGGCTTTCTTGAATCTACTGAAATTGCTTTTTCTAATGCAGTTAGTGCTTCCTCGTGCTCTTGGAGTTTGTCTAAGAGAACTCCTTTGTTAAAGTAAGATGCTGCATATCTTGGATCAGCTTCAATTGCTTTATCATAACATTCTGATGCTTCTTGAATATTGCCATTTTCTGCCATTGAAATTCCTCTGTTGTTTAGGGCCTGTGCATTTTTTGGTTCAATTTCTAATAATTTATCAAAACAGGTAATTGCATCACTATATTTCTTGATTTGATTTAGAGCTAATCCCTTGTTTAGTAATACATCTTCGTCATCTTCATTTTGTTTTAGAATTTTATTAAATAATGAAATAGCTGCTTTTGGTTGATTTTTCTCCATCATTGCCATGGCATCATATTTCAAGTCTTCTGGATTTTTTTTGGATCCAAATAATCCCATAATTTTATCAGATTTTAATTGCTAATGAAAGTTTACTTTAATTCAATGACTTGAATTTTTTAATGGCTTCTTTGGCCATTTCTTCTTGTTTTTCTGCAGATGTATCTGTCGGATCATCTGTTGCATATGCCTCTTTTTCTTCTTTTTTCTTATCCATGTTTAATCATGATGATCATTTTATAAAAATCTGAATAAATCTATCAAAGATAGGCTTAATTTGTTTTAAAACTTATTTTAATCATGTCTGAAATTCAAATTTCTTATTTAGCTGAAAAAGTGTTTGTTCATCATTGGCCTAAAGATTCTCCTGTATGGGATGAATCTTTACAGAAAAAATTTGATGAGTACATCAATAAAAACACTAATTCCAAAAAAATCATTGTTAATTCTGAAACTATTTTAATCGAAAATTTTCTAATCACAAATCTCAAAAAAATTGGTGTATCTGTACCTTTTTTTAAAAATGAATGTACTATGATTTTTGAAGGACAATTTAAAAATATTTTTGCTCATATTCATATTACTACAAAATCTGATGATTTTTTGAATATTTTTAATCAACTAATGTCATGGAAAAATGATTTTCATGATTAATTTTTGAATTTTAGAAATCCTCTGATGCTTTGATTATGTTTTTGATGTCTTCTTTTGAATGACTATTTGATATTGCACCTAATTTGCCTGGTAGGAAAAATATTCCATTTTCAGAAATCATTTTAAAATGATATTTTCGTAACATTTCAGAATCACATTTTGCAACGTCTACTGAATTTTCTATCTTTGTAACTCCATTTTTAAGAAAATGTGTCATGAATAGTGACCCTTTTCCTGAAACTTCAACTCTTCCATCAAATACTTTTTTCAATTCTTTTCTAGCATAATCTCCTAATGAATTGATTTTATCATATGTTGATTTTTTTGTTTTCAAATAATTTAATGTGGTATATCCTGATGTCATTGATACTGGATTAGCTGAAAACGTACCTCCTCCAATGTATGAGCGTTCTGTTTTTTTCTTTCCTTCTGTATCTGCATAATTCATAATTTCTTTTTTACCACACATGACTCCTATGGACATTCCTCCACCAGCTATTTTTCCTAAGGTAACAATATCTGGATCTAATTTCATTGTAGGGTATAAACATCCATATCTAAATCTAAAACCTGTAACAATTTCATCTAAAATAAATAGTGATTTATTTTTATGAACAAATTCTTGAATTCCTTTTAGATATTCTTTTGTTGCAGGAATGCATCCACCTCCACCTAAAACTGGTTCTATAATTACACCTGCAAGATTTTTAGAATATTTTTTTAATATTTTTAATGAACTTTCTAAATCATTGTAAGGGATGGAAACAATTTTTTCTTCATTAACTACACCACTACTTTCTGATTCTTTGAATGGCCAGTTCACACTTTTTAGTAAATCAGAAGTATATCCGTGCCATCCTCCATCTATTTTTGCAATAATTTTTTTACCTGTCACTGAACGTGCTAATCTAACTGCATACATTGTGGCTTCAGTTCCAGATGTAACATAACGAATTTTTTCTGCAACTGGAACAGCTTTTGAAATTAATTCTGATAATTTTATTGTCTGTTCATTAACTGTTCCATACATCCAACTTTTTTCAATTTGTTTTTTGATTGCATCTTTAACATTTTTTTGACCATGTCCTAAAATTAAAGACCAATGTCCCATCCAATAATCTGTGTACTTGTTACTGTCTACATCAACTAAATTTTTTCCTAAAGATGATTTGACAACAAATGGATATGGATCGAAATATCGAATATTATGTGAAACTCCATTGATGTGAAGTCTTGTTGACTTTGAAAATATTTTTGCTGAAGTGGGTGTTTTTTTCTTGTAATTTTTTACGTGATCCATGACCAAGTTATTCGATGTTGATCTAACATTTTAATCAACATTGGTATTCTCACTAGTGGTATCATAATCTTGATTTTTTGAGCCTAGTTTTGGCTAATTTTTGTTGTAAATTTTACAATTTTTGAAGCGATCTGGTATAATTTCACGCATGGTTTATATGGATTCTGTCATCTTCGGCTTCTGCATACGTAAAGCAATAGGCGGCGCTCGTGATGAAGTATGGCATTATGCCACTTTGTGATTCATGGGCCTCCATTTACGCATACAAAAATGAGGATTTGATTGAAAGATCATTTCTGAGATGTGAAGATTATGTGCATCCGTCAATTCCAATTTACAAGTACAAATGTACTTCAATAATCAAGACCAAAAAGAAAAAAATTCAGAATCCGGTTGATCCTGCCGGACCTGACTGCTATCGGATTGATACTAAGCCATGCGAGTCATTGTAGCAATACAAGGCATACGGCTCAGTAACGCGTAGTCAACCTAACCTATGGACGGGAATAACCTCGGGAAACTGAGAATAATGCCCGATAGAACATTATGCCTGGAATGGTTTATGTTCCAAATGATTTATCGCCGTAGGATGGGACTGCGGCCTATCAGTTTGTTGGTGAGGTAATGGCCCACCAAGACTATTACAGGTACGGGCTCTGAGAGGAGTAGCCCGGAGATGGGTACTGAGACACGGACCCAGGCCCTATGGGGCGCAGCAGGCGAGAAAACTTTGCAATGTGCGAAAGCACGACAAGGTTAATCCGAGTGGTTTCTGCTAAAGAAACCTTTTGTCAGTCCTAGAAACACTGATGAATAAGGGGTGGGCAAGTTCTGGTGTCAGCCGCCGCGGTAAAACCAGCACCTCAAGTGGTCAGGATGATTATTGGGCCTAAAGCATCCGTAGCCGGCTCTGTAAGTTTTCGGTTAAATCTGTACGCTCAACGTACAGGCTGCCGGGAATACTGCAGAGCTAGGGAGTGGGAGAGGTAGACGGTACTCGGTAGGAAGGGGTAAAATCCTTTGATCTATTGATGACCACCTGTGGCGAAGGCGGTCTACCAGAACACGTCCGACGGTGAGGGATGAAAGCTGGGGGAGCAAACCGGATTAGATACCCGGGTAGTCCCAGCTGTAAACTATGCAAACTCAGTGATGCATTGGCTTGTGGCCAATGCAGTGCTGCAGGGAAGCCGTTAAGTTTGCCGCCTGGGAAGTACGTACGCAAGTATGAAACTTAAAGGAATTGGCGGGGGAGCACCACAAGGGGTGAAGCCTGCGGTTCAATTGGAGTCAACGCCAGAAATCTTACCCGGAGAGACAGCAGAATGAAGGTCAAGCTGAAGACTTTACCAGACAAGCTGAGAGGTGGTGCATGGCCGTCGCCAGCTCGTGCCGTGAGATGTCCTGTTAAGTCAGGTAACGAGCGAGATCCCTGCCTCTAGTTGCCACCATTACTCTCAGGAGTAGTGGGGCGAATTAGCGGGACCGCCGCAGTTAATGCGGAGGAAGGAAGGGGCCACGGCAGGTCAGTATGCCCCGAAACTCTGGGGCCACACGCGGGCTGCAATGGTAACGACAATTGGTTTCAAATCCGAAAGGATGAGGTAATCCTCAAACGTTACCACAGTTATGACTGAGGGCTGCAACTCGCCCTCACGAATATGGAATCCCTAGTAACTGCGTGTCATTATCGCGCGGTGAATACGTCCCTGCTCCTTGCACACACCGCCCGTCGTTTCATTGAAGTGAGCTTTTAGCGAGGTGACGTCTAATTGGCGTTATCGAACTTGAGGTTCGTGACAAGGGAAAAGTCGTAACAAGGTGACCGTAGGGGAACCTGCGGTCGGATCACCTCCTTAGACATGGAAAGTGTACGGGTGTACATAATCTTCACATTGAATCATCGATGCAATGCATCACGAAAGTGATGTATGAAGGATGTAGTGGGCCATTTACCGGTGGCTTGCAATGATCGTCGTGCATAGTCGTGTAATATGTGGCTGAATTTACTGGTGTAAAGACGCCAATAGGTGGATTGCTAGGCTTGAGAAGAGATGAAGGACGTGGCAAGCTGCGATAAGCTCGGGGTAGGCGCACGCATCCTATGATCCCGAGATGTCCGAATGAGAATCTTACACTTTTGTGTATTCCAGTACAATAGTATTGGAAGTCGAACCGTGGGAATTGAAGCATCTTAGTACCACGAGGAAAAGAAATCAAATGAGATTTCCCAAGTAGTGGCGAACGAAAAGGAAATAGCCCAAACTGAATCCTTCGGGAGATGTGGTGTTTTGGTATGATAATATGGAATCCTGGAGCACAGCTGAAATGATCTGAAAAGTTCTGGAAAAGAGGGTGATACCCCCGTAAGCGAAGTGTGAATGGTCCTATTCATACCCGAGTAGTTGTCCTTGGTAGTGGGCAATGAATACAGGTGAAAGTAGCATCTGAGGCTAAATATTTCTCAAGACCGATAGTGGACTAGTACCGTGAGGGAAAGCTGAAAAGTACCCCGGAAGGGGGGCGAAAAGTGCATGAAACCTATTGGTTACAGACGTGCGTGGCATGGAAGGTGATTTTTTCAGATTGGAGATTCTAGCAATAGAGTTGAAGATTTGATGTTCAAATCATCAGTGTCACGCGTTCCGTCTCGAAACACGGGCCAAGGAGCTAACTGTCATGGCAAGCATAAACTGTAAAAGTGGATGCGAAGGGAAACCGAGCTCTCGCAGCTTCGCAAGAAGTCAGGAGAGGCGTGTGAAAGTGCGTAGAGTCATGGCGGCTAGGCTAGAAGCCAGTCGATCTATTCCTGAGCTAGATGAAGGAGGGCGAAAGCCCTCTGGAGGTCTTAAGACGTTCTGACGTGCAAATCGTTGTTGTGACTTGGGAATAGGGGTCAAAAACCAATCTAGACTGGCGCTCGCTAGTTCCAACCGAAGCGTCTCGCAGGGCGTGCTTTGTGGAGATAGCGTTTCCGGTAGAGCACTGATAGAGAGGCGCGGGGGCTAACGCCCTCACCTCTCATTCAAACTCCGAACGGATACGCATTGAAGAAGCAAGGACACGGGCTCATGTGGCGTAAGGCTCATGGCCGAAAGGGGTTTAACCCAGACTGAAGTTAAGGTCCCCAAATTTTTGCTAAGTGTCAAGCGAAAGAGCGTGTTCTCGCCAAGACAGCAGGGAGGTAAGCTCAGAAGCAGCTATCCTTTAAAAAGTGTGTAACAACTTACCTGCCGAGGGGGGATGCCTCAAAAACGGACGGGGCTAAAGCAAAGTACCGATACTTTAGATAATTATTAATGAATAATTCGTGGTAGGTTGGCGTAGTGATTGGGCCGAAGCAGGGCGATGACGTCCTGTGGACCGATTTCTATTGCAGATCTTGGCGGCAGTAACAGCATAGTATTGTGAGAAACAATACCACCGTAAGCGCAAGGGTTTCCAGGCAATGCGTTATCAGCCTGGAGGTAGTCGATCCTAAGATGGCCCTCAACAGAGTCCATCGAATGGGAAACTAGTTAATATTCTAGTACCTTGTATCAATCGTTTGATCTATATGGTTCGCTTCCGGATAAGGAGTGTACAATTATCGTTGTATCTAACTATTCAAGGGTGAAGGAGTGTCGTAATGACGAGATCTCATCCGAGGTAGGAATGGCTTCGCGTCAGCGAAGTTTTCTTGAATCCAGGAGACCATGAAAGACTGTGTAGGTAGAAAGATACAAGTTCGTACCCAGAACCGACACAGGTGCGCTGGCTTAGAAAGCTAAGGTGCTACGGGTATACCGTATGGCGAGGGAATTCGGCAAATTAGTCCTGTAGCTTAGGTATAAGGGATGCCTGCGGTCTTCATGAGGAATGGGGACCGCAGGTTGCAATGACAAGGGGGTTTCGACTGTTTAATAAAAACACAGGCGACTGCTAGTCCGAAAGGATTTGTATAGTCGCTGAATCCTGGCCGGTGCCGGTACCTAAAACTTGGGTTCAACCGAGCTAAGGGCCGGTTAACGCCGGGAGTAACTCTGACTCTCTTAAGGTAGCCAAATGCCTTGTCGGGTAAGTTCCGACGCGCATGAATGGAACAACGAGAGCCCCACTGTCCCCGCCTACAACCCGGTGAAGCCACATAAGGTGGACGAACAGTCCATCAACTTCCATTGGGGAGAGAAGACCCCGTGGAGTTTTACTGCAGCTTGTGCTTGTGGTATAGTAAGAATTGCACAGGGTATCTGGGAGCCATGCTTAACATTCCCCGGGATGTTAATGAAGCAACGATGTAACACCAGACTCTTTTTGCAGTACCACTTATCCAGTGAAGACCGGAGACACGTGCAGGTAGGCAGTTCGGCTGGGGCGGCACCCCTTTGAAAAGATATCAAAGGGGCCCAAAGTTGAGTTCAAACGGGGCAGAAATCCGTTGAAGAGGGCAAAGCCAAAAACTCGACTGAATGGATTTCCAAACGCACGGAATTCATAGACGAAAGTCTGGCTTAGCGATCCTTCGTGTGCCCACTATTGGGGCCCGGAGGTGACAGAAAAATTACCCCAGGGATAACAGGCTCGTCGCGGGCGAGAGCTCCTATCGACCCCGCGGTTTGGTACCTCGATGTCGGCTTTTCCTATCCTGGTCCTGCAGCAGGGGCCAAGGGTGAGGCTGCTCGCCTATTAAAAGGGAACATGAGCTGGGTTTAGACCGTCGTGAGACAGGTCGGTCTCTGCCTAATGGAAGCGTGAATAACTGAGGGGAAGTTGCTCCTAGTACGAGAGGAACAGAGCAGCGTGGCCACTGGTTTACCGGTTGTCTGATAAGGCAGGCCGGGCAGCTAAGCCGTTTGGGCTAAGTGCTGAAAGCATCTAAGCACGAATCCCATCCCGAGACAAGTTATTCTTTCGTAAGATGAAGGTCGGCAGCAAAATACTGCGTTGATAGGAAGGTGGTGTAGATCACAAGCTTCGGCGAGTGGTGAGCCAGCCTTTACTAATAGACCAACACATCAGTTCAGCCACTTACATAGAGACTATGCGCGATGATCATATTCATATCATCAAGTGGAACATATACACGACTTGTACGATGATTTCATTTTAAATCACACATAGCGTAAGCTATGCATTGTTGATTTCATTTTAAATCACACATAGCGTAAGCTATGCATTGTTGATTTGAAATTTAGTCTTTGACGAATTTAATATTTGAATCATTTTCTGATTCTTTCATTTTTATGATTAATGTATCTCCTAATTTGTTGAATATTCTTTGACGTTTTTCATTTGTAATAATTAATCCTAAAACCAAATCTAATGGGAGTATGAATGATTTTCCAAAACTACTCAAAATCACTCCTACTAAACTTGGTTTTTCTCCTTGACTGTTAGTAATTTTTAGATTAAACATTTTTTTCCCAATTGTTTGACCTGTTTTATATTCTAAAATAATCCAATACAAAAAAAATATTGCACTTGTTGGAACATACATTCCATTATCTGTAATAAAATTCTCAAAATTATAAGATAAAGATAGAAACGAAACAAAGACTATTGCTGTTGAAATTAATGAGATGATGACAAAATCAATTACCCATGCAAAAAATCTGTCTTTCCATTTTGCAAGAATAATTTTTGAAGTATAATGATTGTCTGAATCGTTCACTGTTTTTTCTTTTAATTACCTAGTAAAATAGGTTAATCCTCTAGTTGTTTTATTTTTTTAAATTCGATTAGGCATTAATAGTACTGATTTTAATTCAATGTGGAATTATTTTTGATATCTATTAATCCAATTGATGTATTTCTATGGACTTTTCGTAAAAATGAAAAAGATGTTGTCAATCTTTACAATACTTTATCTCCGGTCATGCAAATTGCCACGGGTGGAAGTATGCTAAATTTTGGTTATTGGTCTGAAGAACATACTGATCCAATTTCTGCTCAAGAAAATTTGTGTAATGTTTTTGGAAATTTATCTGAATTATCTACTGCACAAAACGTACTTGATGTTGGAAGTGGATTGTCTGCCCCTTCAAAATTATGGAGAGACTCTTATCCTGCTCTGAATCTATATGATGTTAATATTAATTTCAAACAATTAAGTTTTTTAAAACATGAAAAAAATATTGAATTTCTAAATTCAACTTCTACAAAATTACCCTTTGCAAGTGATTCTGTAGATCGTGTCTTAGCTTTAGAATCTGCACAACATTTCAAACCTTTGAATAATTTTATTTCTGAATCCAAACGTGTGTTGATAAAATCTGGATTTTTAGTAATGGCCGTACCAATCACTTTAAAGAATTCATCTTTAGGTAAATTGGGTTTATTGAAATTTACTTGGTCATCTGAACACTATGGTCTGGATTATCTGAGAGATCTAATTTCTTCAAACGGATTTAAAATAATTGATGAATCTTTGATAGGAAATCATGTTTATGATCCGTTAGCAGACTATTATGTTGAAAATAGAAAATTGCTGAGTGAAAAAATTCTCAAACAATATCCTGGCTATATGGAAAAAATTCTTTACAAATCACTATTAAAAATGAAAAAGGCATCTGAAGAAAAAATTATTGATTATGTTCTTTTGAAATGTAGTTTAGATGATTAATTTGAATTTGAAATCTTTTTACTCAGTATAGGTTTTTATCTTGAGATTACTCAATTTTATTTAGTGGCTGATTCAACTCAATTTCAATTGTATGGTGAAAAATGTACTCAACTTTTAGGTGAATCTGAAATTCGATTTGCTGGAATTGTTGACAAAGACGGTCAATTAGTTGCAGGTGGTTTTAAGGAAGGTCTTGTGCCTCATGAAGGCGATGAAACTAGACTCCAATCATTTTTAGAATTTGTTTCTAAAGCATCAATTCGAAAAGAATATGATGAAAGCTTGGGACCAATTAATTATCTTGCAGCAAGACGTGATAAGGCAGTTTTGGTAAGTTTTCCATTTCCTATTACTCAAATTCTGTTATTGATTTCTGCTGAACCTACTGCAAATATTGAAAATTTGGCAAAAAAGGTTGTAGAGATTTTTACAGACGTAAACTAATTTCTAATTAATCATATCCTTTTAATTTGGTAATTTCAAATTAATAATGAATTGAAAGCAACTTTTGGTGCAGGCTGTTTTTGGCATGTTGAAGATTTACTAAGTAAAACAAAAGGTGTGACTTCCACTGCAGTTGGATA
>CP054849.1:531958-539524 GCA_044358425.1 Marine Group I thaumarchaeote
TGAATTGAAAACTGTCTTAAAAGATCAATCTTCTTTGATTTTATCATCCAAACCTAAATCCAAACCTAAATCCAAACCTAAATCCAAACCTAAATCCAAACCTAAATCCAAACCTAAATCCAAACCTAAATCCAAACCTAAATCCAAACCTAAATCCAAAAAATAGATTATTTTGTTAAATGGATGATGTCTCCAGCAAAAATTTTACTAGTTTTTTCTTTATCTTTAACTACTAATCCTCCATCATCATCTATTTTGATTGCATCTCCTTTTATTTTTCCTTGATGTGTCTCTACCTCTATTTTTTTTCCAATTGTTGATGATCTTTCGGTCCATTTTGAAATAATTTTTTTTCGTTGGTTGTTGTTTAATTGTTCATAAATTTTTTCTAATTCTAATAAGAATGATTGAATCAATTGTATTGGTTTGATTTTATTTTTTTGTTCATTCAAGCTTGCAACTCCATAGAAATTTGGTGTATTTTTTAATACTTTTTCTATTTCTTTACTATTTACTTCAAAATTTATTCCAACTCCTAAAACTAAATTTTCTATTTTGTTTGACTCTAATGATGCATCTACTAACATTCCTGCAAGTTTTTTTCCTTTGATAGTTAGGTCATTTGGCCATTTTAATTCCGTTGTAATTTTACATGTTTTTTCAATAGCGTTAGATAATGCTAATGATGATGCAATTGGAAATAATGTGATATTTGAAATATCAAATTTTGGGTGTAAAATTATAGAAAACCATATGCCTCCTTTTGGCGAAATCCATTTTCTACCCGACCTTCCCTTTCCTCCTGTTTGTTTTTCTGCAATAATTATTATCCCTTCTTTGTTTGATTCGTTGGCAATTTTTAGCGCCTCAGTTTGTGTTGAGTCAACGGAATCGTAATAGTATGCCTGCTGACCTAGTAATTTTGTACCTAATTCAGTTGTAATTTCCCATGGTAATAGTAAATCTGATTTTTTAGTTAGTTTGTATCCTTCTTTTTGTTTTGATTCAACTGTGTATCCTAATGCTTGAATTTTTTTAATATGCTTCCATACTGCAACTCTGCTAATGTGTAGCACGTCACTTAGGTCTTGACCTGAGAGGTATTCTGTATTATGTTCTTTTAAAAATTTTAAAACTCTTAGTAATCCTGTATCTTCAAATGAATTGTAAATCATTGGTCATTTTTTTGTAATTTTTTAATGAAATACAGTTTAGAATCCGAGATCAAAATCAAATCCTCCATCATCCATACCTCCATCATCCATACCTCCATCATCCATACTTTCTGCTGGCATGTTTTCTGGTCCGACAAAATTTGACATTCCTATTCCCATCATACTAAACATCATTGAAAACATCATCATATCCATTACTCCAAAAAACATCATAGTTGGTAAAAATGACTTATTTTCTTCCATTTTTTGTTGGAGTTTCTGTTTGTCTCCACTTTCATAAATTGATTGCATTTCTTTCCATTTGTTTTGTATCTCTACAATCTTTTTATCCAATTCATCTGATCCCCTATCTGTAATTTTCAATTCAATTTTTTTACCAAACCACCCTTTTTTTTCTTCGACTTTTATGAAACCGCTATTCTCTAATTGTTCTAATATTGAATTCAATTCTTCTGGATTGATTCTTGTTTCATTTTGAATATTTGAAAATTTCTTTTTACCTCTTCTAATTGATCCTAATACAATTACGTCTTTGGGTTCTGTATCCATGAATTTTGTATATTTTTTATAATTAAAATACTCTCTGATTTGAATTAGATCTTATTTTTTTCTTTTAATTCTGACACTACTTGTGTGATTCCATCTTTATAATTTGAATATTTGAATTTGTAAATATTAGAAATTTTCTCATTTGACACTTTCATTGATGTTGTTAATAATTTTATTAAATCTCCGCCTAATACTGCTTTGGCCAAAAATGTTGGAACGTTTCCTGGATGTTTTGCATCAATTTGGTCTGCTGTAAAATTTGAAAATTCTTTGAATGTCACTGGTTCAGAATCTGCAATTATGAATGATTCTCCAAATGCTTTTTCTTCTAAAACTGAAATCATACTGCCTACTGCATCATCTACATGAACAAACCCTTTGAAATAATCTCCTCCTCCAGGCATTCTAAAAGTATTTTTTTTCAATCTTTTGATCAACATTTCATAAAACCACCCATCTGAACCATACACGTCTCCAAAATGTACAACTGCAAAATCTATTTTATTTTTTAATGAATTCTCTTTTAGATATTTTTCTGCATCTAATCTAATTTTGACAAAATTTGTGTTTGGATTATATTTTTGATTTTCATCAATTATTTTATCTCCTGTTTCGCCATACACTCCTAATCCTGAAATGTATATTATTGAATTTGTTATATTTTTAATTTCCTCGAATAATTTCTTTGTTCCATCCAGATTAACTTTTTCTAATATTTTTTTATTTTTTTCTAAAGGTGTATGTGATGCTAGGTGAAACACACAATCAAATTTTAAATCCTTGAAATCTATTTGTTTGTCCGTAAGATCTCCATAAATGATATTTGATTTTGAATTGCCTTTTTTTCCTTCTCGAACTAAACTGGTAACCTTATATCCTTTTTTGATTAATGCATCTACTAATCTTGAACCAATGAATCCTGTTGCTCCTGTAACTAATACTGATTTTGTCATACGATTACTCTTTCTTTTTACCTTTTATTGTATTTGTGTTTCTTCAACTAGTGCCATAATTTAAAAATTATATGCTCTATAATTGATTACACATCATGAATCAAGATTCTTTTTCTGATCAACAAATTATAGATATTTTGTCATTAAGAACTGTTGCTGTAATTGGAATGTCTAAACATTCGTCAAAGGCTGCACACTATGTTCCAAAATATCTACTTGATAATGGATATGACATAACTCCTGTAAATCCTAATGCTGAGAAAATTTTGGATATTTCTTGCTATGACTCTGTTTCTGAAATAGAAGGATCTGTTGACATCATTGATGTATTTCGACCCTCTGAACAAATTTCCTCCATTATTGAGGAATGTATTGAGAAAAAACCAAAAGTGATTTGGCTTCAAGAGGGCATTCATGACTTTGAATCTGAGGAATTAGCTCGAAAAGCTGGAATACTTGTTGTTTTTAACAGATGCATGTTAGCTGAACACCGGAGATTGAATTTATGACTACTTTTGATAATTTCCACCATGATTTGACTGAATTAGTTAAAAAATATGAAAAAGAACTTGGACTAAAAATTGAAGAAGATCTTGAATATGATATAATCAAAATCTTTGGACCAAAAATTACTTCTTTGGCAAGAGCACAAAACGGTCTTAATGATGTAACTGAATTAGCACATGCTACTGCTGAACATCATCCTTATTGGAATTTATTATCTAATTGTTCAGAAATTGGTCATACTGTTTTGGATAATTGGAAAAAATCATTATCTTCCGATGATGTTGCTGATGTTGAATGGGCTTTAAAAGAGATTAATCAAACACTTGAAAAAATTAAAAAAAATAAAATCACCCCCCATGATGATTAATTCATTTTAATATTGTATTGCTAATTTTTTCCAATTTTATTTTTTGTTCTAATAATTCACTTTTACATTCTATGATACTTTGTTTTGATAATATTCCTTTTTGAATATAATCTAATGTTGTAGTTGAACTAAATGCTGAATCTTGACATGCAATATTAGAAAGTCTTTCTAGATTGAGTGAATGCATGTCCCAGAAATGTGGTCTTTTCAAATTCTCTGTTTCATGCATTATTTTAAACCATAATGAAATATTTCCAATTGAATACTTTTTTTTATCCTCTTGTATTATTGATTTTAAATAATTTGCTAACGAATCTATGAAAAATTCATTATTGTTTGAAATTAAAATATTTTCATTATTTTTGTTGATTTCTAATATTGTATGACTAATTTGATGGTAGAAAATAAAATCAATTACATCTAATGTGATTTTAGAAATCTGTCTTTCAGAAACTCCTTTTGATTTGTATTCCTCAGTTAGTCTGTCATACACATCAAAAATTAATTCATAACAAATGACTATCATTTTTGTATTTTGATTGTAAAATGATTTTTCTTCTTGACATTCTCCTAACCCTATAACTATGTCATGTGGTAATTTCATATTGTCATTGAGGTATGTTATTTGTTTTTCAAAATATTGATTTTGACGTAACCATACTTCGATTTTTTCTGCTTTCATTTCTTTTGAATATGGTTCTGGACTTGAAATACGTCCTGGATATGGCTCAATTCCATAATTTTCTATGCTCATGTAAAATATAGAAAAATCTGCAAAATCTGAATTTTCAATTGATTCATTCCAGTTTGTTTCTTTATCTTTACTTTCCAAAATTTTGACAATTTCATTATTTGTCAAATATGTCAATACTTGAAGAAATTCTGCATCTGAGATTGTTTCTTCTAACCACCAATCTACAAGATTTTTTGTCCATGATGGTTGGATCTTATCAACATTATCTGCATAGGAAATTTGATTTGCAAATATGGTTAAAGTGATTAATGAAATGATCCCTATCAGACAAATTTTTGTATTCATTAGTCCATGTGCTTGTAATTTTTATTAATAATTTCTCAAAAATACGTATTTTTGGACATTTTGACTCTAATATTATCTAAAAATATCTTGATCTTGCCACTATTGTAAACTTGTGTTTCCTTTATAAAATACCTCTTTCTGAGATTCTATGATGAGTTCCGTTAATGAAGAAGAATCAGATCGAAAAGGTGCTATTAAAGTAGGATTTGGAGCTGGTCTGGTTGCAGGCTGTGCATTATTTTCATCATTTCTCTCAATTGATCAACAACTAAACATTCCACATGGCACCTTTTACAAAACTGTAGGAATTCCTATGGGCGTTGAAGGTTTTGGTGCAGTTCTTATTGGTTTAATGATGCACATTACAGTTGCAGCATTAATTGGAATTGCTTACAATTTGTCAGCATCATATTGGAGAACATTTAGAATAATTACAGTTCCAAAGGGAATTTTAACTGGTGCAGTTACCGGAGCAATTGTATTTAGTTTAGCGTTCTTACCGTTGCATACATTGGTAATGATGCCATTACTTGAAACTGCTTTAGAGTCTGGTGATTCAATAATAACAATTTTGCCTAAAGAAAAAGAAGCATTATTGACATTGATACAAGGTAATGACTTTGTATTGTGGTATTCTGCATTCTTGCATGTACTATTTGGTGCAGTTTTAGGACTCATGTCTGGATTCATACTCCATGATAAATACAGAAATGTAACTAGAATTCGTTCATTCTGGTAACATCTTCAAAAATATTTTATAATTATTTTATTTTTCATATGTTTAAAATAACTGATAAATTCTATTTTTTACAATGAGTTCAATTGAATCTAAAATTGAGAAATCTGAAATTTCTACGGCTGAATTAATTGGACACTTTAGGCAAAAATGTAAAACTTGTGGACATCACAGAATCATGCATAATGAATTTGGTCAGTGTGAAGGAGTAATGAATAAACCTTGTACATCTGGTTGCGATAAATTTGATGCAGAATAATGTTAATTTTTAACTAATCTTTAATATCATTAAATTATACATTCTGTTGATGAGAGATTTCCACCCTGATGATGACTTTGCTTCTCCAGAGGAATATACTCCTCAAAGTTCCCCTGATGACTTTGATCCTGGTCTTCCGAATCAATTACTAGATTTTGTCTTACGTTCTGAACCTGCTGAAGTAGTTGATACTGATTTATTTGCAGTTATGAAAAAGAGACGTTCGACTAGAAAGTTTTCTGATAAACCGGTTGAAACAGTAAAGATTGATAAAATAATTGCAGCAGCTGACACTGCACCAACGGCTGGAAATTTTCAAGGATTTGAAATATTCTATGTTAAAAGCCCTGAGAAAAAAAGACTGTTAGTTGATGCATGTAATTTTCAGTCTTGTGTTGATGCTCCTATAGTGTTAGTTTTTTGTAAAAATCCTTCTAGAGTTAAATTTAATTTTCCACCATATGTCCTTCGTAAGTTTGCAATTCAAGATGCAACCCTTGCAGCTGGTTATTCCCAACTTGCAGCACAAGCATTAGGATTAAGTTCTATTTGGATTGGAATGTTTGATGAACAAAAAGTAATGGATATTCTTCAAACTGATTTGGTTCCATCATCATTGCTGTGCATTGGTTATCCAAAACAAACAAAATTCCCTAAACCTAGACGTAATCTTAAAGATCTAGTAAATGTAGTTTGGTAGCTTAACCTAAAATTCTCCATCTTTAAATATTCATCAATATTGCAGTATTTCATGACTGATGCATATGTTATGTTAAATTGTGAACTAGGAGCAGAAGAAAAAATCATTGAGCAGTTAAAGGAATTAGAACAAGTAGTTGATGTCTTTGAAACAATAGGAACACATGATATGATGGTAAAGTTACAAGGTGAAAATTTTGAGAAAATTCGAGAAATTGTATCTTGGAATATTCAAAAATTGGATAAAGTTCGTTCTACTGCAACTTTAATCAAAAAAGAAAATTAAATCCAAATTCAGTATGCTTAAGTTTGAACTTGATTATGATTTACTATGGATATTTCTTCAACTAAATTACCCATTATCCTAATAGTGGTTCTTATTGGCATTTTGGTGTTACAATTTGCTACCAATGATAACTCTAAACCTCTAATTGATCCAGAAACCTGTGAACTATACATAATGGATTCTCAAATCAATACCAAGACATATTTGAATGAATTTAATCAAAAATGTTTGGACTTTAAGAGCTTAAACGATTAGTATTTTTTAATCCTTAATTATGATTAATATCATTAAAAACCATGACTGGGGATAAGAATGAAATTGATAATCTTATTGATACTATGATTGAAAGTGGTGATGAATTAGTAAATAATTTAAAAACTGTCTTGCCAAATTCTTTATCTGAATCGATGATAATGTTTCATGAATCAAATGTTGAAAATTTAAAAAAAATTAAAGAATTTCTTAATGGTTAAATTACTTTCCAATTAGTACGATTGCTACTATACTCTTTTTAATGAATATTTGACTTTTTTATTGTGATTAGAACTAGAACAATCTCTATACATGTTGATAAAATTGCAGGTGACACATTTGACGCTATTGTTGAGTTGTTTCCAAAAATAATTCCTAATGCAAAAATTAATTCCAGCGGGTGGTGGTCATTTATTGGACCTTACGGAAAATCTAAAGTCAAATTCAATTCTAACAGATCCTTGGGAATCCTTGATCATCAATATGTTGACGAGGAATCAACTTGGAATATCCCGATGCGTATAATTCCTAATGGTGATTTCTCTGAATTAGTAATTGTTTTGACAAAACCTCCACAACTAACTGATTTTCAATTCGATGATAGAGTTGAAAAAATCAATGAACTTGTCTTTTCTATGAAAACTTTTCTTGAATCTAAATCTTAATTTTTTACTTAATTACGGTTCTTAAATGTATATTTTGTAATAGTAATTGAAAGAAATTGCCATGTGAAGAGTAAGTTTT
>CP054849.1:539535-543073 GCA_044358425.1 Marine Group I thaumarchaeote
GATTGCTACTATACTCTTTTTAATGAATATTTGACTTTTTTATTGTGATTAGAACTAGAACAATCTCTATACATGTTGATAAAATTGCAGGTGACACATTTGATGCAATTGTTGATTTGTTTCCAAAAATGATTCCTAATGCAAAAATTAATTCCAGCGGGTGGTGGTCATTTATTGGACCTTATGGAAAATCTAAAGTCAAATTCAATTCCAACAGATCTTTGGGAATTCTTGATCATCAATATGTTGATGAGGAATCGTCATGGAATATACCGATGCGCATAATTCCTAATGGTGATTTCTCTGAATTAGTAATTGTTTTGACAAAACCTCCACAACTAACTGATTTTCAATTCGATGATAGAGTTGAAAAAATCAATGAACTTGTCTTTTCTATGAAAACTCTTCTTGAATCTAAATCTTAATTTTTACTTAATTGCGGTGCTTAAATGTAAATTTTGTAATAGTAATTGAAAGAAATTGCCATGTGAAGAGTAAGTTTTCAGAGATTAGAAGATTACAATTCTGCCAATCAAGATGAGTTGAATCTCTTTCTGTGTTGATAAATTCTGATGGTGAGTTCTTACAAAATATCATAACATAAATTCTACTTTCTTAATTTGGGTATTGAATGAAATGTAATTATTGTAATAAAATTTTTGTTGGTGATGATTCAATTTTAGACCATTTTCATCATTTGGGTGAGAATCATTATGATATACTTACTGATGTAGATAAAATTATGTATGATACTCGAAAAAAAATGATTGAATCAAACCAGGAGTATAAATCACAAAAACAAAATGATGGTGACTCTGATTTGATTTTTAATTCTCGTAATTCAGAAGTTTAAATTTATTCTTCTTTGCCTGGTCCGACTACATCTTCTGGTTTAATTTTACTGTCCCAATCTCCTTTCACTCCTTTGATTAGTGAAATTATTCCCGATATTATCAACGTCATAACCAATCCGAAAAATACTGTTTGATCCATTATTTTGTATGAGCAGTTGATCTTTTGAGGAGGTTTGTCATCAAAGTATTCGTAACATGTTCCAAATTCGTTTGATTCTATCGTTGCTGCTTGGTATTCATGACCAAAAGCACCTAACACAATTACTCCGACAAAAATTAATGCAACTCCTAAAATTATGAATCGCATATCACTCATAATTTTTTTAATGATTCACAGTATTTAGATTTTAACCCAAAAAATAACTAGTCTTATTTTTCTAACAAATTTTTCAAATTTTCTAAAGATGCTTCATAAAATGAACCCATAAACACCAGAAATTCTAGAAATTGTTTTTCAGACATTTTTTGACTGTTTAGATATGATTGCCATGTTAATTCAGTCAATGTTTTAGTTTTCTTTTTAATTGAAATTGTTGCAACATATGCTCTTAATGGCAAACCTTCTGTTGCGACATATGTGAAATATTCTCCTTTTTCCCACGCTACGATATGCTCTTCAATTTCATTTCCATCCCCAAATGTGATTAGTCTAATTGCTCCTACTCCTTTTTTCTTTTGAGATAGATATTCGGTTTTAGTTACATCAACTAACCATGAAGGCAATCCTACAATATTGCTGATTTTTCTCCAAACTTTGTCTTTTGATGCCTTAATTTTGATAGTTTTTTTGACTGTTCCAGTATGAAATGATTTTTTAAGGCTTTTTGCCATGTCTGTATGGAATTTTTATTAGATTTTAAGATATGCGTAAGAATCATTTTTAATCCCTATAGCATAATCTTATCAAATGGTCTTTGGATGGGGTAAAAAAAAGCAAGTTGAAGAACCTGTTGAACGTAAAAGAGTCAATCAAGATATTGAACTTTCTGAAGTTCCTCAAATTATCAATGATTTACGTAAATTGAGAGAATCTCAAACCATTTCAGAAATAAAAAACTTGAGAAATGATACTGCACCGTTAATTGATGATCTTATGAAAATTGGAATTGTTTTAGAGAAAGATGATCTAAATATTGATGACATTGATAAACACTTGGCAATAATTGTGGTGAGAGGAAAGAAGCAAGTCATTGATATTTTAAAAAAAGATGTGAAGACCTTGATTCAAGTTTCTACAATGGACGATGCAAAAAAATTAGATTACTTTCTAACTCAATTATTAAAAAAAGTTGGTGATGTTTTGGGAAGACAGACTAGAGTCATCCATATTTTTGCAAAAAAATATGCAAACCAACTGACCACTAATCTAAAAATTATGAATGAGAATTCTGATAATATTACAAAACTTCTAAAGCATTTTGATTCAACTCAATCTAGTTTTGATGAAATTGATGAAATGTTAAATAAAATTGAATCTCTCAAACAAGATCATGTTGACAAAACAAAACGTAATATTGAGATACAAGATAATTTAAAATCTCTGCAAGAAAAAAATATCTCTCTACAAAAGTCACTTGATGAAATTCATGCTTCTGAAAATTATAAAAATTATGTTTCATTACAAAATAAATTAAATGATTTTATAAAACAAAAATCTAAAATTAAATCAGAAATAGATACCCAATTTACAAAAATTTCACGCCCACTTGGTAGATATGCCTATGCTTCCTCATTAGATAAAGAACAAACCCGTATTTTATCTACATTAGTAGATAATCCCTTTGATGCATTAATTGCTGCCAATTTAGATTCAATAATTTTAATTTTGGAAAATATTAGAAAAGCTATCTCTTCAGGTTCTATCTCAGTTAAGGATACTCAAAAAACATTATCTCAATTAACTGAAACTGAAGAATCATTGGATGGTTTTATAAAAAAAGTGTCTGAATATTCTACTGTTTTTGATTCTATGGAGGCGGATCTGAAAAATTTAAAACCTGAGAACTTGACTTCGATTGAAAATGATATTTCAAAGACTAGTGAATCTGAAAATGACGCGCGCCAAAAATCTAAGACAATTTTATCTGAAATCAGTGAAATAGAATCACAAATTCCTCAATTCACATCTAAAATAGAGAATAAATTAAAAATTTTCTCATCTACTCGATACACCATCTCAAAATCTTAAATTTATTTACCAAGTAATTACAAGGTTCTTATGTTTTTTAAAACTAAAAAATTTGAAAGAAAAGTCTTACTTGATAAAAGTGTCTTAGACAGTATTGTCACATTTTGTAAAATGAAACATCCTAATGAAGGAATTCTGATATTGAAGGGAAAATCTAAAAATGGCCAAATCAAAATTGATGGACTAGCTATTCCTCCCTTTAATTTCACAGGTCCTACATTTGCAGGATTTCCACATTCTTTTTTACCCTTTGATAATAGTTACATTGGCGTTGTTCATTCTCATCCATCTGGTTCAGCTGAACCTTCTGTAACTGATTTGAATAATTTTTTTGGTTTAGTTTCTTTGATTATCCAATCTCCTTATGATGATGATTCTATCTTTGCATGGGATAGTAGTGGAAATACAATTCCATTATCCATAAATGATGAACATGAAACTGAGAAAAACTGACAAAGCTTTATAACCTTTTTTAAGGGACTTTGATTGGTTTGAA
>CP054849.1:544828-547714 GCA_044358425.1 Marine Group I thaumarchaeote
ATAAGTTAATCTCATTATTTGAGAAATCATTTATTTTTGGATCTTTCAATATTTTATGTTCGGGAATCTTTTCCATTAAAAATAAATTTACCCATACTGGTGTTGCTGCTTTTGGATATGTTATCCAACTTCCTGGATTATTCCATTCTTGAAATGTCTCCACTGGAATTGCTACAATTGTAACAACTGAAGTTAAAATTAAAATTGCAAGAATGACTATTCCTGCAATCCCCATTTTGCTTTTAAAAAATTCTTTTTTGATGTCTTGAGATGTGATGTTACTCATTTTGACTACTCCGTGTTTGTCCTAATTCTGGGATCAAAATATCCATAAAGTAAATCTGCAATGAATATGCTTACTAGGAAAAATACTGTGAGAATGTATGTTGCACCAATAATTACTGGCAAATCCATGACTGTAATTGCTTCAAAGTATAGTCTTCCCATGCCTGGCCAATCAAATACTGCTTCTGTAATTATTGCTCCACCTAGTGAGCCTGACAAACTAAGTGCTAAAATTGTGATAATTGGTGGTGCTGCATTTTTTAATGCATGTGTGTATGTGATTTTGCTTTGTTTGATTCCAATTGCCTTTTTCGCTGTAATGAAATCTTCTTGCATAATTCCTACCATGAAATTTCTTACAAGATATGCCCATGATCCAAATCCTATCATTACAATTGTAATTAATGGTAAAGTCATATGATACAATAGGGAACCCACGTATCCTGGATCTGATGGTAAAATATCTGGAGTTGCTCTTGCTGGAAAAATCTGATATGTGAATGCAAATAAAAATATCATCAACATCCCAATCCACCAAACTGGAAAACTTGAACTAATTATTGCAAAACTTGATGTTATTCTATCAATTGTTGAACCAATCTTGCTTGCAGATAAAGCTCCAACAAAAATCCCTATAATTGAAATTAAAATTGTAGCTGTAGTGAATAACAGAATTGTTCTTGGAAGTTTTTCAAAAATGATATCCTTTACATCTGATGATCCTAAATCACTTGTTAGGAATGTAGCTTGTCCAAAATCTAATAAAATTATTTTGTACATTGTCAATCCAATTCTTTGTGGAGAATACCACGGTTCATCTAAACCTAAATTTTTTATCCGTTCATCTATTCTATCTTGAATATACCCTTCAAACTCTTGCACTGATGAAAAACTTTGAGCTATTTCGGGATTTTCAGTAATTTCTGACCTGACTTGAAATACCACTCCTTGTTTGAGTATGGTATCCATGTTGGAGCCGACAAGCATTATTGTGATTAGTAATGTGATTAGTAAAACACCAAACATTGTAGCTGCACGTTTTGCGATGTATTTTTTCATACTCAATAGTGATTTTTGTTAGAAATCGTTTATAATATTATTAGAAATTGTCATCTTTTCGTTACATTCTATTTTGGGTGTGATTTTGAAATATTTACGCCTAGGATTAGTCTAAATTTCTTGAAAATTATACATACTAGAAAAAACTTCGATCAGATCTCATGCAATTAAAAATTATTTTATCGATATTGGTATTATTCTCCATAGCGTTTCTTGTACCTTCTGATGCATTTGGTGCATGGTATGATACTGAATGGGAATATCGAAATAAAATCACTGTATCTTTGAATTCTGTGATTTCAAATGATCTTATTAATTTTCCAGTTTTAATCAAATTTACACATGATGATCTGAAACAAGCAAATGAAAACATGGGACGTGATTTTGTTTTTACTGAATCTGATGGAATTACAAAACTTTCTCATGAAATTGAACAGTACGATAATACAACTGGGGAGATAATTGCATGGGTTAATTTTCCAACATTAGATGCAACTAGTTCTACAGACATCTACATTTACTACAAGGGAAACAGTATCGGTTTTAATTCTGCAGATGTGTGGAATGATGATTATGTTTTAGTTTGGCATTTGAATCAAACATCAACTGGAACTATAGGTGAATTTGTTGATGCGACTGGTAATGGAAATGATGGTAGAGGCGGTGGTGGAACAAAAGTTGGTTATAGTGATGCCAGAATTCCTCATGACACTGATGGTCAAATAGGTGGAGGACAATGGTTGAAAGGTCCAACTACTACTAATAATAATGAAGGAACCGGAGACATGATTTGGACTCATGATAATATTCAAGGAATGCCATCAAGAGATTTTACAATTGAACTTTGGGTTGGAGATGTTACTAATACTCCACCTGGTGGAAATGATTCCCTACATAACGACATAGTATCATTTTGCACCACTCATACAGGTGATGCAAATACCAAATGGTCAAACCACATTAATCTGTGGAGATCTGGAAATCTAAAAATGAAAATATTGACTGAATTTTATGTTAGTACAGTTGATCCAGGTCATCCAGTTGATGATGATAATCCAGCTGCATTTACAAATTGGAATCACGTTGTTGCCGTGTATAACCAAAAAGATGCTGATGGTACACAAGGAAACAGCCAGCTATACATTAATGGAGAATTAGTAAAAGATCAAAATCGTTCAGGTATGCTTAATCATGTGATTAAGACAAGTGACTTGAGAATGGTTTTAGGAGGAGATGTTGACGGTGTAAGTGGAAATAATTGTGCCAAAGTTAACAATGAGCTTAAAGGTAAAGTTGATGAATTAAGAATTTCAAGTGGACTACGAACTGCAGATTATGCTGCTGCAACTTACTTTAATCAAGGAGATCCTTCCAGTTACTTATCTTTAGGTGTACAAGAAATGCAAGAAACACAAGAGGATGAAGAAAAAAATGATTCAGAATGCTATGATTGTGAATCTCCAAAACTCGCCAAAGTTGAAGTGCATGTTACTTCAGATACTTCTGATGAAATAGTTAATGATAACTCTCCACAAATTTCAC
>CP054849.1:547725-547997 GCA_044358425.1 Marine Group I thaumarchaeote
TGAGCAGTCCTGCTACTATCAAAAAAGCAAAAAAACTAGTTGATGATGGTTGTATATCCAAAATTGAAGATGACTTGTTTCAAATCCGTTCTTCTTCTGACCCAAACAAATCATATTTTGTAACATCTGATACTTGTGAATGCTTTGGCTTCAAAAATTACTATAAATTTCATCATGGAAATGGGCAAAAAGCTAACTGTTCTCATTTAGAGGCAATTCGAATTTTTAAGAAAGAAAATTCTGATTAACTCTTTATTTCTTTAGGGTCTACT
>CP054849.1:550821-555562 GCA_044358425.1 Marine Group I thaumarchaeote
TCTGGAACTCCAATTTATAATCGAGGTTCTGAAATTTGGCCAATTATTGATATCTTGAAACCTGGATTGTTGGGAAGTTTCAAAGAATTTTGTGAATACTTTTGTTATGTTAATGATAAAGGAAAAGCAATTGTTTTAGAAAACAAACGTGCCTCATTAAGAAATGAATTACAAAAGCATGTGATGCTTAGAAGGAAGAAAGCTGACGTACTAAAAGAATTAAAAGATAAAGTAAGGTACAAGGAAGTAATTGCATCTGATACGGATTACTATCTAGAGGAACTAGATAAAATCTGGAAAAAACTTGAGGACGAACAAAAAGAAGCTCAGACTGAATTCTCAAAATCTGCATCATATCATCGAGCAATTCAAAGTGAACGTCAAATTGCAGGTGTTGCAAAATTACCTCACGTAATTAATTTTGTAAAAAATATTATGGAGATTGAAGAAAGTGTTGTTGTATTTTGTCATCATAAAGTAATTCACAAATTACTTCATGAGAGTCTGCAGGAGTTTTCACCTGTTTCAATTATTGGTGGACAATCTGATTCAACAAGACAAGATCAAATTGATAAATTCCAAAAAGGTGAATCTAAATTAATGATTGCAGGTATTCGTGCTGGTAATGTTGGTATTAATTTAACAAAAGCAAAATATGTTATTTTTGCAGAACTAGATTGGAGTCCTGCCATTCATAGACAAGCTGAAGATAGACTTCATAGAATTGGTCAAAAAAATACTGTGTTTGCATATTATCTGATTGGTAATGGTACTTTGGATGACCATGTTGCTAGTATTTTAGTCGATAAAAGTTATGAAATTGATGCAATAATGGATGAAACTGTTGATACTTATGAGAATAAGGACAAAGCTGCTTTAATTTTGGCACAAATCCAGAATAAAATAAACTCCAAATGATTTTGTTAATTTTCTTGATTATCCGATCATTTTGATCTCCATAAATTGAAATGATCTTGATTAATAGCTAGTATGAGTTAAAGATAATCTAAAAATAGACTTGGTTCTTAGCCTAATTATGAAAACTGTTTGTAAGTGTGGTTGTGATACACCATTAACTGATTATGAATATAGAAAATGGAGTGGCTATAAACGTGGACACGAACCACTACCATAACCGTATTTTTTTATTAATCCCTAATTTTTAAAATTATTTTTAGAAGCAAATACTTCTAAAAATTCTTTCATTTCTTTTCTTTGTTCATCCACATCTGTGTTTTCCCAAATTTTTAATTGATTGAAATTTGCTAATTCATAAAAAATATCTTTATCTTCGTCACTAAATTCGTCGTGTCCTTTTTTGTTAATTTTACCTCGTCTTCTTAGGATTCCTTGTCTGCCTTTGCATTCCTCTTGATATTCAATTATCAATTTATTTTTAAAATCGATCAGATCTGGAACAAATTGTCTAAATCCTTTTTTTCTAAATTCTGATGCTTGTTCTTCTGTTAACGATGGTGTTTTTTTCCATGTTCCAAACTCATCTATTACAATCCTTGTCTTTCCTTCTTTTGTATCTGTGTCTATGACAAAATTAAATTTATTTTCTGTATCTATTTTTTTTATTTCTCTATGAATTTCAAATAATTTATTTAAATCTTGAATTCCCATAACTTTTTTTTTAATTTGTATATATGAAACAAAGGTTATCTTGTAATACACTCGATCATTTCTCATTAATTTGGAATCAATTAAATTGATAATTGAATTTGGTTAGTACATGGATACCTTTGAAGCAATATCTACTAGACGTGCAATTAAGAAATTTGATCCCAATCACAAGATGACTTCTGAGGAGGTAGATTCTTTGATGAAATTAACCATTCTCTCACCAACTAGCTATAATCAACAAAACTGGAGATTTGTTACAGTTACTGACCAGTCAATTAAGGAAAAAATTGGAGTTGCTGCTAGAAATCAGGCACAACCAGTTGATGGGTCTCTGGTCATTTTGTTATGTGGAAATATGAATGCCTGGAAAGATGACCCATTGAGATATTGGAAGAATCATCCTACTGAAAAACAGGAATTAGTTAAAGCCGCTTTGGAAAAAAAATATGCTGACAGTCCTCAGAATAGAAGAGATGAGGCAATTCGTTCTTGTGGATTTGCTGGCCAAACAATAATGCTTGCTGCAAGACAAATGGGACTTGATTCGTGTCCTATGGTTGGATTTGATTATGATGAAATGGCAAAAATCATTGAACTACCTGATGATCACTTGATTGTTTTAATGATTGTTGTTGGAAAATCTCTTGAACCTGCAAAACAACGTGGCGGTCAATTGAGATTGGATGAAGTAGTTTTTAAAAATAAATTCAAATAACTTATTCCATCATCTTTAATGTGTCTGAAGCTGTTATGATTCCTACAATTTTAGATTTTTTTGAAATTAAAATACATTTTGAATATCTAATTAATGGGACAAGTACATTTGCTGGTGTATCCCAATCCACAATTGGTGGAATTGAATCCATTGTATTTGCAAGTTTTGCTTTTTTTAATTCTGCTTCACCTAAATCTGCTAAATGTTTTACAATTCCATCTTCTGATACGACTCCAACTATTTTTGAATTATCAAAAACTGGAATTTGGCTAATTGATAACTCGTGCATTTTTTTAATTGCATCATGAAGTGTGTTTGAAGGTTTTAATTTTACTATGTCTTTACTACAAAAGTCTCCTGCCGTATGTGATGAAGACTCTCCTTCTAATTTTGAAAGATTTTCAAATATCTTTTTTGCAGTATCGTAACTTGGTTGACTTCTACCTGATTCAATTTGATTAATCATGGAAGTACTGACTCCTGTCATATTGGCAAGTTTTTTCTGAGTGATGCCAATTTTTTGTCTAATTTGTTTTATGGACTCAATTCTTGGAAGCAATTCAATTATTGTGAATTTTATTTAGTTTTAAATTATCTTATTTTTTCTTCTTTTTTGCTTTTTTTGGTTGTTCTATTGCTGCTTGTGCTGCTGCAACAATTGCAATTGGAATTCTATGTGGTGATGCACTGACATAACTTAATCCTTCACCATGACAGAATTTGATAGAACTTGGGTCTCCTCCATGTTCTCCACATATGCCTACTTCCATGTTTTTTCTAATTGATCTACCTGCATTAATGCCAATTTTGATTAAACTACCTACACCGTTGACATCTATTGATTGGAATGGATTTCTTTCTAGTAATTCTTTTTCCATGTATTCTGGTAAGAATTTGCCCTCTACATCTTCTCTACTAAAACTGAATGTTCCTTGAGTTAAATCATTTGTTCCAAAACTGAAAAATTCTGCTGTATCTGCTAATTCATTTGCTGTTAATGCTGCTCTTACAACTTCAATCATGGTTCCAAAGTTAATTTTTAATTTCATCTTATGTTTTGATTCTGTTTCTTTTTTAATTCTGTCATAGATTGCTTTGATGTGATTTAATTCTGCTATGCTGCTTATTTGTGGAATCATGATTTGTGGATGTGCTTTAACTTTCTTTTTAGTTAGTTCTACTAATGCATCAAATACTGATCTAATCTGCATTTCATAAATTTCTGGATATGTTACACCTACTCTAACTCCTCTATGCCCCATCATTGGATTTACTTCTGCAAGTTCTCTTGCTCTTTTAAGAACCACTTTTGCTTCAGAAATTTCATTTGTTTTTCCATCTGCTTCTAATTTTTGTATTTTTTCTACTAACTCTTCTGGATTTGGTAAGAATTCATGTAGTGGCGGATCTAATAATCTGATAGTTACTTCGTAGCCTTCCATAGCCTTTAAAATTTCAATAAAGTCACTTTTTTGTAATTTACCTAATTCTTCTAAAATTTTATTTCTTTCTTTAATATTTTCAGCCATTATCATTTCTACAAATAAATTGATTCTATCACTTCCATTGAACATTCTTTCTGTTCGACATAATCCGATACCCTGACCTCCAAACTTTCTTGCAAGTTTTGCCATGTCTGGAGTATCTGCATTTGCTCTAATTCCTAATGTCTTAGTTTTTTGTGCCCAGGTTAGTATTTGTTCAAAGTCTTTTGTTACTTTAGGCTCTACTGTTGGAATTTCTCCAATAAAGACAGTACCTTCACTACCATCTATGGTAATTGTTTCGCCTTCTTTGATTGTCATTCCATTTGCAGTTCCTATATTATTATCATAATCGATTTTCAATTCTGGACAACCTACTATGCATGGTTTCCCCATTCCTCTTGAAACAATTGCTGCATGAGATGATTTTCCTCCGAGACTTGTCAAAATTCCTTCTGAGGAGAAGAATGCTGGAACATCTTCTGGTTTTGTTTCTTTTCTAACTAAAATGACTTTTTTACCTGAATCTCCTAATTCTATTGCTTTTTTAACATCAAAAACAACTATTCCACTTGCAGCCCCTGGTGATGCAGCAATTCCTTTTGCTAGTTGTTTGTACTCTTTAATTTTTGATTCATCCATTGTTCTATGTAACAATGCTTCTAATTGTTGTGCTGGAATTCTGGTGAGTGCTTTGTCTTTGTTGATTAATTTCTCTTTCACCATGTCTACTGATGTTTTTACTAATGCTGCTGCACTCATCTTTGCAGTTCTTGTTTGCAATAAGTAATATTTTCCTTGTTCAATTGTAAATTCAATATCTTGTGGTTCTCTGAAATGTTTTTCTATTTTTGCACATGCGTTGGATAATTCCTTATGTGATTTTGGCATATCTTTTTTTAGTAATTCTATG
>CP054849.1:556576-576794 GCA_044358425.1 Marine Group I thaumarchaeote
ACATCGTCTCCTGATATTATTCCTGCACCACAAAGTAATTTTGTGTTATTTTTTGCACTTTTTACTGCAATTGCAGCTTTTAAAATCAATTCTGGTTTTTCCGTTGATACAGCTTTTCCTGAACCGATTAACTCAGGAGGCTCTATTGCAATATAGTTTGGATTTAATTTTGCATATTTTTTTGCTTCTGCAACATCTTTTACACAAACTACTGATATCATTTTTAATTCTTTTAATTTTTCAACCAACTTTTTTATTTCGTTACTTGAAATTCTATGTTCGCTATGATTAATTAGTGAACCTTTAACTTTAGATTTTTTTAATAATTCTGGAATTACAAAACCTGTGGTACTGCCAATTTTAGAATCATCAATATGTTGAGCTAAAATTGGTATTGAACTATTTGAAACAACTCCTATTAGATGCTGTGGTGGACAAATTGCAATTTTGATTTTAAATTTTTTTGAAATTTTTTCAGCTGTTTTTACAAATTTAATTATTTTGTCTCCGGAAATCTCCTCATAATTTTTACAATTGATGATAAACATATTCTTTTGAATTTTACATATTGTATTTAATTCTTCATTGAATCATTTGATTTGAATTTTTTTGTCATATTTTCTTTTCATTGTTAAAACAATTAGCATCAACACAATTGCTGCAATATTTGTGCCTATGATGAAAACATCTATGACTATAATTCCATAAATTAACCATAAAATTGCCCCTGCTGAAATAAAAATCATTAAAAAACTTGAAACATCTTTTAGGCTTTTTGACTTGTAGCCTTTGTATATCTGATCAACCCATCCAGTTAAAATCAAAACTCCTGCAGCAACACCTAATACTGTCAATAATATTGGATCAACTTCCATGATACTTTAACTCCAAAAGAATTCGTCTAATCCTGTTTGTTTTGGTTTTCCTAAAATTGTATCAAAATCTAAATCCATAGATGATGTAATTTGTTCTAATGTTGATTCTAAAAACTCCATGTATTTTTTAGAATCTATTTCTTCTTTTTTGGCTAATTCTACTGGTTTAACTCCTGGCTTGTTTAATATTTTGATAAATGAAATTTTATCTCCTTTTTTTAATTCTCTGATTGACTCTAATTGTTTTGCTGCTCTGATATGTTGAGGTATTGTTTTTACATATTCTGACGGTGCTTTACTTAACATTACATTAAATGTTAAATCCTCTAAAGGAATTTCTTTTGCTTCGACTTTTTTACCGCAATCTGCTATTTTTTCAGAAATCTGTTTTTTAGCTTTTACAAAATCTTCCATTGTTTTTACTTCTGATAGTACATCTAACAAATCAAAAAATAATTTTTTAATGAATCCTGGTGTGTGTGATTTTTTACCTGTTAGCCCTTTAACATCTACTTTTCCTGAATCTGTTACCCCTAAGTAATTTTTCTTTCTGTTACTTAGAACACAATATCTGTATGTCTTATCAATTTCTAAATCTACACCATGATCCGTTTTAGCTTGTTCTATGAGTTTTTGAATTTGCTCTTCTGTTGGATTTTTAATAAATAATGAATCAGTATCCCCATACAAAACCTCAATTCCAGTTCCTTCACATTTTTTAATTGTCTCCAAAATTGTATACCTGCCAACAGCTGTTGTTGCTTCAGCTGCAGGTAGAAAATACAGTGGAAATATCTCTGCACCCATTACCCCATAACTTGCATTCAATATTACCTTGAGTGCTTGACTAACCACTGTGTATTGTTGTCTTTGTTCATCTGTTAATGTCTCCTTTTTTGATAGACTTTTGTAATAATTTACTCTCAAATCTCTCAACGAACCAATAATAATTGCTGTAAGGCCGTTATTTTTGGAACATGTCCAATGATTCGTTTGTGGTATAGAATTTTTTTTACATTCTTCATGTGGACATCTTACTGTTTCATAAGATAGATTTCTTACTTTGATGATACTTGGATACAGACTTGCAAAATCCATTACAACCACCTTGAAATGAATTCCTTCTTTTGGCTCAACAACTAATCCTCCCCGATATTTTTTATCCTTGATTACTGCATCAGACATCACTCCTTCTGTTCTTTTTTGTAATTCTTCTCTTTTTGGAATTAGTGCATTTCTTTTTCTGTGTTCATAATAAAGCAAACTTCTAATCCATTGCGAAACTCCCATTCTTGCAATGTCATCAATTGGCATTCTTCCAATTCTTGCAATGATGACAAGTAAGTTCATCAACAAATCTCCGTTGAAACTTGTTAACTCGTAAGTTAGTTGTGCATCATTGTAACAATAGTTTGCAGTTTGATAAAGGGACAATTTGTCAAAATCTAATCCATAATCAATTTTTTCTTTTCCAAGTAGTGCCTTTGATACACTATTTAGTGAAAAATCTGTATATGATTGACTGAATGCATAGATTTGAAATGAACGATTTGATAATGTTCTATACAAATCAATGTGTACTCCGTGTTTTAGGGTTGCAGAATCTCTCATCATGTATAATGGATTATTCTCATTTGGAATTCCTAGTCGTTCTGCTCTGTTATACAAATAAGGTAAATCAAATTCATCCCCATTGTATGTGACTACAAATGGAAATTCTTCAATTATCTTGAATGCATCAGCAATCATGTCTTTTTCTTTATCTAATTCATAAAATGTCACTTTGATATTTTCATCTAGTTCATTGTTTCCTTGCTCTGTTCCCTCTGTTTTGAGCACAAAAATTTGATCAAAACCATCACTTCCTTTGAGTCCAATAGCTGTGACTTTTTTTTCTGCAAGTTTTGGGTCTGGAAATCTCCCGGGATCAAACTCCACTTCAATGTCCACACTAAGTCTTTTTATTTTTGGAATTGGTTGATTTAGTAAATCTGCCCATTCTGAAATAAATTCTTTAAACTCTTCAGCATCTATCATGCTTTCACTGTCGACTTTATCCCACAACAAACTTTTTAGTGCAAGCTTTACTTCGTCTGAAATTTCCATATTATGTGGTTTTAGTAATCCATTTGTAATCTCATAATATTTTCCAACAACTAATTGTCTGTCGTATAGGTATGTTTCATAATACTTGATATCTGATTCCCAAGTTTCAATTTGATTTCTAATACTTTCTCCATAATTTCCTCCAATTGAAAGTGGATTATCTACTACGATCTTTGATACCTCGATTTCCTCATCGTGAATATAGTCGTGTTTTTTTACTGTTTTAATTTCTAAAACATCTTCTCTTTCTTGTAA
Organism: Marine Group I thaumarchaeote; assembly: GCA_044358425.1. GTDB lineage: Archaea > Thermoproteota > Nitrososphaeria > Nitrososphaerales > Nitrosopumilaceae > Nitrosopumilus. The sequence continues at coordinate 559,813 of CP054849.1, forward strand.
AAAATCTAATTCTTCAGGAGTTAATTTTGAATAACAATATGGTTTGTGACCAATTTCATCTTTCCATAAAAATAATTTCTGTTGTGTTGGTTCATAAAATTTTAAAATTGCAGATTTACTTGGTCCATCATAGGTTGCAGAAACTAGCATTGATGGGAGCATTGTTTCCATTTTTTCAATCTGTGACACTTTGACTTGCATTTAATCACTCATTTGTTTTGTATTTGCTAACTAACTCATTGGCCCATTTTCCAATTTTTTCTTTTTCCAAATGGACAACTTCTACTCCTGCTTCGTTTAACAAATCATAATCTGTTTCAGGATACGTATCCAGACAAACAAATTTTTTGATTCCGATAGTTATTGCCATTTTAGTACATTCTAGGCACGGCACAAATGTTGTATACAAAATGGCGCCTTTTACTCCTGCCTCAATTCCTAAAATTGCACAATGCATTATTGCATTGGCTTCTGCATGATTACACAAACAACGATCAAGTGATGCTCCTGATTCAATTTTACCTTCCATTCTAAGTTGGCATCTCTTACATCCTCCTTCAAAACAATTTTTCACACCAGGTGGTGTTCCGTTGTATCCTGTTGCTAACTGTCTATGATCTCTGACAATCACTGCTCCAACTTGTCTAGTTATGCAATTAGAACGTAATTTTGCTAATTCAGCTTGTAACATAAAATATTCATCCCAGTTTGGTCTTTCAAAAGAATCATTCATACAAATTGTGTCTAATTGTTCCATATATGGATCTCGTTAACCATTCGTTAATTTGCGATCATTTTTTTTAAAATTCATTCATTCCCCACCTTTAAATTCAAATTAAAATATACTAAATTGAAATGAAATTTAATTATCTTCTAATTGTTACAGTAGTTTCAATTTTCACTATTTCTGCAGTAGGTCAATCTGTTTATGGATATGGTGGTCCTCCTGAAAATAATAGTGCAAATAATTATACTGTTGAAATTAATACTAATCAGGAATCTTACTTGCTAGGTGAATCTATTATTTTTTCAGGTTCTGTAAACAAATATGATGAGGATCGTTCTTTGAGAATCACTATTTTTGATTCTAGTAAAAATTTAATCAGTACTAAAAAGACACCTGTAGATACATATGGTAAATTCTCTCACTCTGTTGAATTAAATGAAAAATTTTCTGATGGGAAATTTATAGTAAAGGCTCAATATGGTAATTCTAAATCAACTGTAAACACTTCATCATTTTTAATTGTCTCTGGAAATTCTTCCACAATGGAATCTAGTAATGAAATCCCTGTTTGGATTAAAAACAATGCAGGCTGGTGGGCAGATGGTTCCATAGATGATTCTTCATTTGTTCAAGGAATTCAATTTCTAGTTCAAGAAGGATTTATGAAAATTCCTATTACCCAACAAGGTGATTCTACTGGGAGTAATGAAATCCCTGTTTGGATTAAAAACAATGCAGGCTGGTGGGCAGATGGTTCCATAGATGATTCTTCATTTGTTCAAGGAATTCAATTTCTAGTTCAAGAAGGATTTATGAAAATTACAAATTAGTTTAGAATCTTCTACTCTTTTTTGCTAATTTTTTCCTAATTCGCATTGCAATTCCAAATGAAATAACCATTCCCGTTATTGATAAAATTGTCAATGTACTTGTATTAGCTTCTGTTGGTGTCTCTGAAAATATTGGAATAAATATTGAAAATGTAAACATTGCTCCACTAAGATAACTGATGTTTTTTAAAATTGGTAATTTACATGGAATTGCCATTTGTATTTTTTATGTAATGTCTTACTCTATAAATTCATAATTATAATACATTAGAACAACTCCTTATCGTATCTCTATGTTTTCACTGTAAATAATATTCTGTTTGTATAATAGCAAATCAAATGATTTTTCTACTCTCTCGAGTAGAGAATCACTTTTTTTATTATGAATTAAAATTTTAAATTTTTCTCAATTAATTTATACATTAAAAAATTTAACATGATTTATGAAAACTGAAAAAGAAATTGAAGAATTTCGAAAAGACATTGAGCAAAGATTGATTGATGTCTCTAAACTACCAGACCCTGATGCTGCTATGAAATATTATCAAGGTGCCTTACGAACACTTGAATGGGTAGTAACTGGTCAGGACATTTGAGCCTATTTTTGAGTGATTCTTAGTACTGCGCCAATGATTAGGAAGATGATCATAAAGTATGATGTCATCACAGTCCATTGTGTGATTGTTTCAGACTCTAAATCATTAATTAGTAATATGGAAAAGATCAGTGCCAAAATTCCTCCAATCGCTAGCATTATGTTTCTAATGATACTTTTTTTGTTTAGAAATACCACATTTTGTGTCAAAAATTAAATTATTTATTCCAATGCATTTTCTAATTTACGCCACTTCGTCTTTTTTTCTCAGGTGTTTTTTCTGTGGTGACATCTTTTTGAAAATTTTCTAACTTGGTCTTATTTTCTTCCATTTCTTCTTTTGTCCATTCTCTTACAAATTCATCTTTGATATTTACAAAATTTTTGCATTTTTCACATAGCCATAATGCATCTCTTTGATCAGGAAATGCAATAGGAAATCTTCTTCCGTTGCAATCCTTGCATAATAATGGCATGATTTTCTGTATTTTTACTTCTATTTGTATCACAGTATCTGAATCTGATAATTTGACACAATTCAAAAACTTAATGAATTGAAGAATTTATGATAAAATATGGTAAGTGTCTGGATTCTATGCACGTCATTAGTATTTTCTCAAAAGACTAATTCTGCATATTGTAACACTTTTGGAGCAAATTAAAATGTCATGGTCTAAACATTCTGGTTCTGTTTTTTCTGGAAAAAGCATGATAATCATTGTAATATGTGGATCAATTGCTGGTGGTATTTTGATGGTATTGCGATAAGAAATTCTTATTTTAATTAGTGATTATGAGCATACTTGCACCTATTATGATTACAATAATTCCTACAATAAGTCCTTTAGAAATCATGAATTCTTTAAAATCAGTAATAATCTAAACTTATCTTGTTGACTCTGTGATCCAAATTATATTTTTTTGTGCCTAATTGAATGTGAATTCCTTATTGATCCATTCATAATAATTATCACACAGTAAACATAAAATTCCTAAATTCTATTTTTTGTTTATACTTTGACTGAATATATAGAAAAAGAATTCATCCAAAAAAATTCTGTTGAAAAACGAGATTATCAAATCAATCTTGCTAGTCAGGCAATCGATGAAAATTGTATTGTTGTCTTACCCACTGGTCTTGGAAAAACAACTGTTGCATTACATGTAATTTCTGAATATTTGAAAAAGAAATCTGGAACCGTTTTATTTTTAGCTCCTACCAGGGTTTTAGTTAATCAGCATTTTGATTTTTTAAAAAAAAATCTAACTGTTGATGATATTGTCTTAATTACTGGTGAGGATTCTGTTGAAAAGCGTACTGATCTTTGGAATCATCGTATAATTTGTGCAACTCCTGAAGTTGCAAGAAATGATATGAATCACAATGTTGTTAAATCCACTCAATTCAATTTAGTAATTTTTGATGAAGTTCATAGAACTACAGGTGACTATGCTTATTCTAGTATTGCTGAGCATTTTGAAAATTCATCTACTCGTATTTTGGGAATGACTGCAACATTGCCTAGTGAACAAGAAAAAGCTACTGAAATTTTGAAAAGATTACAAATATCTGTTGTTGCAGAAAGAAATGAAAATAGTCCTGATGTAAAACCTTACATTCAGGAAACTAATACTGAGTGGATAAACGTAGAACTTCCTATAGAGCTTAAATCTATTCAAAAATTATTAAAATCTGCATTAGATGAACGCTATGATTTACTCAAAAAAAATGGCCTGCCATTAAATGATCAACAATCTCTTTCTTCACTGCTAAGACTGCGACCGTTTGTTTTATCTAAAAGTCGAAAATCTGCTAAACCTTTGTTTTCTGGAATTCGAATTCATTATGCACTAAATATTCTTGAAGCTCATGGTATTACCCCATTTTTACAGTTCTGTAAACGTGCGCAGGCAAAAAAGGGTGTTGGGGTAAAGGACTTGTTTGAACTTGATCCTAATTTTACAAAAGCACTGTCTTTAGCAAAGGAAGCAAAATCTAACGGTATTGAGCATTCTAAAATTCCTAAACTAAAAGAAATTTTAAATTCAGTTCCTGGAAAAGCATTGATCTTTACTAGTTATCGTGATTCTGTAGATATGATTCATACTGAACTTAACAAACTTGGAATTCCTGCTGGCATCCTAATTGGGAAAGCCGGTGATACTGGATTAAAACAAAAAAAGCAAATTGAAGTTGTACAGAAATTTAGAGATGGTGAATTTCAGGTTTTAGTTGCAACTCGAGTTGGAGAAGAGGGATTGGATATTGCTGAAGTAAATCAAGTAATTTTTTATGACAATGTCCCAAGTTCAATTAGATTTATCCAAAGAAGGGGAAGAACTGGAAGAAAAGATACTGGAAAATTAGTTGTATTAATCGCTAAAGATACCATTGATGAAACTTACTATTGGATTGGAAAAAGAAAAATTTCTGCTGCAAAGTCTATGGGGTCTAAAATGACTAAAGTTTTAGAAAAAAATAAAGATCCTTCTATAAAAACAGGGCTGGATGCGTTTATCTAATTATTCAGTTGTTTTGAAATTTTTGATATGATTTCTTGCTTTTTTTGTATTACTAAATTTTTCATCCCTGATTCTAGATGATGTATGCTGCTATTTTTTGATATTAGTAAATTTTCTAAGCGTATGTCAAATTGATTTTCTAGAAAATTTTTCATTTCTTCTCCACCATTAATTTCTAAATTGTCTAATCCGTCTAATACTAAACTGTTAATTGATTTTTCTAAATATTGCAAAATATCATTTAATGTCTGTTCGTTTAAAACTGTCATTACAATCGAATTTTTTAGCCTAGTCTTTTAATGATATGGTATCCGAATTCTGTTTTCACTGGTTGAGATATTTCTCCAATTTGCAATGTGAATGCAACATCTTCGAATTCTTTTACCATCATTCCTTTTGTAAAGTATCCTAGATCTCCTTCTTTTTTGCTACTGGGACATGTAGAAATTTCTTTGGCTGCAGCACCAAATTTTTTTCCATTTTTGATTTCTTCTAAAATTTCTAGAGCTTGACTTTGTTTTTCAACTAGTATGTGTGAACATTTGACTTTATTTGACATATTTTTAAAATATTTTTTCAGTTCTTATTTGTTTTGATGATATTTTCAATAAAAAATAGAGTTAAGGGGTGACCTTCTCTAATTTTTCATGGATTTTGTCGTAATATCCATTTTGTTCCAATGCTGGAACATAAAATGTAGCAGATATTGTGTCACCCACTTTAGCTTGGCAGTTTTCTACAACTACTGAATGCCCTAGTGCTGATTCTCCTACACAGCCAATCTCAGTTATTGCGATGACTTGTACATCCTCAGTAACTGATGTTGGGACAATGTTCCATGGTGTAATTGTAAGCACCAAGATTACTGCCGTAGCGATTGAAATTATTGCTAAGAATTTCAATACTGGTGGTTTTTGTTGTGTTGTCTGTTGCATTGTAACCATTTGTATTAGTACAACTTTTTATTTAAAATAGTGGTAAGTATTGATTATAGTGCTAAAAATCTGAACCATGCCAAAATTTTTTACAATTGTAACACTGTTTCTTCCAAATCACTAATCCCTCGGAATCCTTTTTCATTTCTATTATGCCAAAATTTTTTGAACCACACGTGGGGCATCCGTCGTCATTCAAAACTGAATTCCCTTCATGCGCTTTGAATAGTCATAATGAAATATTTTTTTTGGTGTAATTTCAATTGCAATTTCATTTTTTGAATGACTTAGTAGAAATTTTGATAATTTAGATTCTTTATCTCCTAGATATTTTTTAATTAAAATTTTCAATATTTCTGGACCCTTGGATGGTATGATTTTAACAGTTCCTTCACCTCGTGAGCCTTTGTATGGGGGTTGATCTGCTGCTATTTCAAATCCACACGTGGGTTTATTTTCCAAGTAATGAATAATTTTTGCAGTTTTTTGTGTTGCACAATAGATTTTTCCATTTATGTCAATATACCATAATGAAATAATTGATGGAGCTCCATTGGGTTTGATGAATCCTATTCTAATTGGTATCTTTGTATCTGGGGCTAACTCTCTTTCTACGTATTGCATTTAATTACCTCGCTAAGCAACAGACACTTTAATTTTTTTTTGTATATGAATAATTTCTAATATTTCCTATAGTGCTAACAATTTAGATTTCATGCTTTTGTTAAAATACTAATTTTTTAAGAAAATTGTATGAAAAAATTATTTTTATTAGTTTTTGTTATAATGTTAATTTCTATATCTCCTGCATATGGTCATAAATTAATTAGCCATGATGACTCTCATCGTGATTTTGATTCTGCATTAGTAATACCTGATCATAAAATTTCATGGGCAATTTATGAGAATCTAGGCATGGAAGAATCCAAGTTTTATACTTTTGATGCAAAAAAAGGTGATTCGTTTTATGCAAGTATTGTAATTCCAAATCTTGAAGGATTGGAAAGATATTCTCCTTCATTAATTCTAATGAATGATGATTTGTATAAAGGAGATGGACCTTCTGCAAATATAGAATCCAGTGTTCAAAAATTTCTTTATGAAGGAGATTATCCTGGAAATGAATTTTACGAACCTTTTGGTCAGGTGACTTATTGGGAGAGACAGGAGGTTAATACAATTATTCCTGAAGATGGACAATATTTTATTTTAGTATTAGATGAGAAAAATCAAAGTGGAAAATATAGTTTAGCTATTGGTACTATTGAGGATTTCTCTGGTGCTGATTTTTTTACTATACTACCTAAAGCTTGGTTTGATACAAGAATTTTTGTAAATGATTATGCTGGACTTGGTATTGGAATTTCCATACTTGTTGGAATTCCTGTCATGTTATCGTTAATAATTTTGAGAAATAAAATATTTAGAAGATAAGAAATAATAAAATTATTTTAAAATATTCTATTTTTTCTTGCTTCTAGGTTTTGTTCTTAACACTGCTTTGCAACAAATACATCTGACATCTTCGGAATCTAGAAAAATACCACAAAATGTGCAACGCTTTTGTCCTATCTCATACCTGATTTTATTAGGTACTGATTCAGCTTCATGTCTTTTGCATATGTTTCTACAAGTTCTACCCAACTTTTACATCTCCTATCTTGTTGACAATTTCTTTTCTTCTTTCTCTTATGGTCACAGCACTAATTCCTGATATTTTGGATATTTTTAGCTGTGATACTTTTTCAGCATTTGTTGTTGCGGCTAGATGTATTGCAGCTGCTGCCATAGCCATTGGATTTTTACTTGTGGATACGTGCTTTTTTGCACACATATCAAGTATTTTGAAGCTAAGTCTTTGTGTTTTTTCTGACAAAGTTAATCCCTTTGCGATTCTGGTGACAAATTCTGATGGTGTGTATGACTCAGGTGATATGTCCATCTCTTTTGCAAGGAATCTATATGTTCTTTGTAGAACTTTTTTCTTAATGTTTGCTGCATCAGAAATATCTTGTAGTGTTCTAGGTGTATCTGTAATTCTACATGTTGCATAAATTGTAGCAGATAACATAGCTGCTGTTGATCTTCCTGCAAGTATTTTTCTTGCTGCAATTTTTCTAAACAAATATGCACTTTCTTCTACTACTGATTCAGGCAGACCTAGCTTTGAACTTATTGCATCAAGTAAAGTGAATGCTTTTTGAAATGATTTTGATGTCACAGCTGAGCGACTGTTTCTGTCCCACATTCTTAGTCTGTAAAACATTCGTCTGTTTTCTACTGACAGTGATTTGCCTGTCACGTCCTTATCTTTAGCTTCAATTAATGTAGACAGTCCCATGTCTATCATCTTCAAAGATCTTTTTGCTCCAACTCTTGAATTATTTTGATAATCTGCTGAACTTCCTCCTGACATTTCAGCACCTAAATCAATAATTGGTTCTGATGATACTATTCCGCAGTTACTACATGCAATCTCCCCAGTATGTATGTCTGTAACTATTTCATGTTTCTTACAATTTTTTTGATGTACTAATTCAGTTAACATGATAACTTTATGCTTTCATTTTATATAACAAATCAAAAAATTTTTTACTAGTGCTAATATCTCTAGTCATTAAAAATTATTTTCTACCTTTACCACTAGGAAATTGTGTTTTAGTTAGCACTATTTACAAATTATTTTTGTATTTTTATCCAATGAATTTAACAGAAATTTATGCCACATATTGTGTTGGATCGACAAATCAACCTCTTTGATTTCTCAATTTTGTTTAAACCATTATTTCAAAAATCTCCATTAATCAAAATTCATAAAATGTATGTTGATTCTGAAGGCTCTAATGCATTATTTTCAACAGTTGTAATAGATGATTCTCATCATGAATTCTTTATTCAAGTAATGACAAGTGATGAAAGAACTACAATTAGATTGCTCCCTATAACTGATCCAAAAAAGACTGATGCTGTAAAACAATCGTTAGCAAATTTATGTTTAGAAATACAAAGATATTATCCTGATATGAGAGTTATAAAATCAAATTTATGGGACTACTTGAAAATCCCTATAACAAATGAGTAAATTCAATCTTGTTAAAAAAAGTAATCTTCATCGTGATTTAATTTTTAAAATTAGTACAGATGTTGAAAACTTTCATAACGTTATGCCTGAATATTTCAAATCATTAAAAATTATTCAAAATTCCTCAAATGAAAAAATAGTTTTAGAATCTATAGATTTTCTTGGTAGAAAAATAGAAATTAAAACAAAACATGTGATTATTCCACCAAATTTACATGAGGTATTCATTTTAAATGGTCCTGCAAAAGGTACTTCTTTTATTGAAAAATACGAATCTAACCCAACTGGTACTGATATTTCTATCTCTGTTGATTTGAAATTAAATGGATTTTTAAAATTAATTCCATTCCTGAAATTATTATTGTTTAAGAAAATGAATTCGGTAATGTCTGAGTTTATTGTATGTGCTGAATCCTATTCAAAGTCTGTTTCAAAATAGTTAGCACTATTAAATTAAGTTAGTCTCTATTAAATAGAAAAATTATTGATTTTAGCCATGAGTCCTCCAACCATTGTTATTGGTGCAGGCGTGGGTGGCTTGACTACTGGTGCTATTTTGGCAGAAAAAGGTCATAGTGTGATGATTTTAGAAAAATCTTCAAAACTAGGTGGAAGAACTGCTGCAATGGAATACAAAAACCATATTTTGGATAATGGTTTTCACATAATGCCTTTTTACAAAAAATCAGCAATTTTTACAATTATGAAGAATTTGGGAATTGAATCTCGTTTGAAGCTTGCAAAAGTTGATGATATTGCATTTTATGCTGAAACTGGTTTTCATATATATCCAAAAGGAATGGGTGATCTGTTAAAATTATCATTAATCCCATTTAAGAGCAGAATTAGACTTCTAAAACTATTATTGCCTTTAGCATTTTCATCTATGGAAAAAACAGAATCCTGGGATGATGTACCTTTGACTAAAATTACACATGATTTAGATGCTGACACAAATGCATTTTTTGAAGCAGTATGTATGTTAGCTTTTGCAGATACAGCTGATCATATTTCTTTAGGTGAATTTGCCAGAACCATTATTAGAGCAAATCCGTTTAAAGGTGGAACAAGTGAATTTGCTTATCCAGATGGAGGTGGCTATGATTCCATCTGTAAGGTTCTTGGTGAATATATTTTAGAAAAAAATGGTGATATTCAGACAAAACAATCTGTAAAAAAAGTCATTGTAGAAAATTCTAAGGTTACTGGAGTTATTGTAAAGGATTCTTCAAATTCAGAAAAACTTATTCCAACAAATTCTGTAGTGATTTCCTATCCTGCTTATACTGCATTGAATCAACTATTTGATGAAGATGTAATTGACAGAAAATTTGTTCAAAAAATTGATAAATTGAATAAGACTACTTCTGTAGTTGAAGTTCATTTTGCATTAAATTCTCAAATTGATACTCGTCAGGTAGTTTTTCCTGTTGGTGATAACTATGTCACAAAAGGTATTTTTTTCATATCTAATATCACTCCCTCTGTATCTCCTAAAGGTGAGCATTTGATCATTGCAGGAACTCCTGTATTGCCTTCTGAAACTGAGGATTCTGAAAAAATTAAAAGTATTGTGAGTAAAATGAAACAAGAAATATCGTCAATCTACCCGAAATTTGATTCTTCATTATTGTGGGAACGTCCAATGGCCTGGAAATTAGTTGAATCTGTAGTAAAGGAACCTGGAAAAGTTTGGAAATCAAAAATGCCTCATCAGATACCTGGAATTGATGGCTTATTTTTTGTGGGTGATTCAACTATTAGTTATGGAATTGGAACTGACTCTGCTGCACACAGTTCTATTTTGTGTACTCCAAAAATTGAATCTTTTTTAAATTCCTAGTTAGTTAATGGTATTTTTCTAATAATTTTTGGAATCTCTTCTAAACTCATATCGCCTACCACATTACCCTCAAATTTTGGTGGGTTGTCTTGTTGTAATGCATATCCTCCGATTAAAATTGGTGTTTTACAATGTTCTCTAATTTTTTTTGCTAGTCTTTGTCCTGCAGATACGTTATCTTCAATTGTTATTGAAATTAAAATTACATCTGGTTTTTTCATATTGATAAATTCGATAATTGAGTCTGTTGGAATGGATGTTCCCATATTGAAAACTTTGAAACCTTTTATTGTAAGATATGTTTCCAACACATCACATCCCATGTGGTGCTCCTCTCCAACTGGTACGCATAACATTACTTTCTTTTTATTTCCTGTACCTGACACTTGATCCATGATAATTTTTACTAAGGTTTGTGCTACATTACTGGCAACATGTTCTGTTGCAATTGCTAATTTACCATTTTCCCAGTCTGAACCTATTTTGCTCATTACAGGTCTTAGAATCTTGTCAAAAAAGTCTGGTACATTAAATATGTCCACGTAATTTTTATAAATTTTAATACACTCATCCAGGTTACCATCTGTCAATTTTTTAAATAATTGTTGTTTTGATTTTTTTGTCGCATCTTCTCTTTTTTTTATGTCTTCTGGATTATATGATGCCAAAACTGATAGGATTTTGGGATCATTTCTGAATTCTTCTGGAATGTCATCTTTTATTACTTCTGATGCTTTTCCTAGATATTTGACAATCTCCTGTTTTGATGTGCTCTTTTTTGAATCCCAGACACTTTTTACTAAATAGAGATATTGATCTGATTTGACTTTTTTAGCCCTAATGTAGACCATTAAAATTCCTAATTTTTTCGATATATAACTAATGGTAATCATGACTACTAGTGCCAATCTCTTCTAAATTTAATTTCTTAGCACTAGTACGAACTTGTGTTTTCGGTTAAATATCATAAATCAAAAATATTTTCATGGCAGGAACAGAAGAACAAGAATGGGCTAACCTTCTTGCAGAAATCTTTGACAAACTTACACAAAAACACGCCGCAATTACTTATGAGTTTGACAATCTAGAAATGGCTGGTAAGATTATGAAAGATAAGCAAGTTGTCCCAACTGGTACAGTTTCCCTAAGTGGAAAACTAACCATTACAGCAAAAGAAAAATAGAGTGTGGTTGACAATGAAAGATTTTGATCTACCCGCCAATTTTTTATCTTATCTAGATAAAGGTAAATTAAGCATCACATGCAATGATGAACCTACGATTAATTTTCGTGTTGAAGGAAGTACAAAAATTATAGATGTAATTGATATTCCAATTAAAATAAATAAAATGCCTGGATTTCTAAAACAGCTTTCTGAAGCAAAAGAACTTGCAAAAGATTTGGCAAAGAAAAAAACAACTATTGAAGTACGTTTGAAAGGTGATACTGTATTGAAACTAGGTGAAAAAGCAAATCCAAAATTAGCAAAAATTGTAACACGAAGTAGTGATATTGAAATCACTGACATAAGAAAATTGAAAAAATTGAGTGATGTATTTTAAAAATGTCTGAACTTTCTACACAAACTAAACCCTACGATATTTTAGTTACTGGTGCAAGTGGTTTTATTGGAAAAAAACTACTTAATCAATTAACTAATTCTGGATTTACTGTAACTGCAATGTCCAGATCAAAATACCCTGATTCAGAGAAAATCAAGCGTGTACAGGCTGATGCATTTGATGTTGATTCTTTAACTAAAGCTACTGAGGGAATTACAACTGCATTTTACTTACTTCATTCTATGGAAGGCTCAAAAAAGGAATGGGGTGAATTTGCAAATAGGGAAAAACAGCAGGCTCAAAATTTTCTTAAAGCTGCAACTGCATCTGGCGTAAAGAGAATCATATATCTCGGTGGATTAGTCAACGAAGGTCTAGAATTATCAAAACATATGAAAAGTAGGCATGATGTGGGCAAGATTTTGGCAAGTGGAAATATTCCTGTCACTGAATTAAGAGCATCTGTTATTGTTGGAGCTGAAGGTGGTTCTTATGCCATGCTTAGATATCTTGTTGAAAGATTACCTTTGATGGTTTGTCCAAAATGGGTTAAATCACAAACACAACCAATTGCAGTTGAAAATGTTGTGGATTATTTGATAGGTTCGATGAAAAATCCAGAAACTACAGGAAAAATTTTAGAAATTGGTGGACCTGATATCATGACATATGAACAACTAATGAGATTATACTCTTCCATTCTCAATAGAAATCTAACCGTAATTCAGATTCCATTTTTGACCCCTAGACTTTCTTCTTATTGGATTGATTTAGTTACTCCAGTTAAAGCCTCTCTAGCAAGACCTCTAGTTGATAGTTTAGTACATGATTCTGTAGTTAAAGATGATACAGCACAAAAATTGATTCCAATTCAATTGGCACACATGACTCAAGCAATTCAAACTGCTAGAGAAGAAGCAAAAGTTTTCAACTCCATTTCTAAATCAGAGGGAGAAAAAACTTCGTATAAAATGAATCAACAAATTCTTCTAATTACTTTATGTGCCATGGCTTTCATTGGTACAACATACTATTGGTTGGATGATCGAAGTGATGTTTGGCAGATTACTTGGATAGTTGGTTCCGTAATTTGGTATGCTTCAATTTTATTTGCTATTTCATTTGTGAGACAAAAAGCCAGGTTGGGTTATTTGATAGGTGGAATTTTGGCTTGGGTTACTCTGGCATTTTGGTTATTTGATAACTTTCATGTTGTATTTGAGCTCTCATTGGTCGCATCTGAACCTAGTTTGGAAATTACAATTAGAAATTTCATTGGTGCAGCAATTGCTGGATTGGCTATATTCTCCTCACATAATGTATTTCATAAAGTACGAGTTTACCAAGCCCGAGGAAAACCTGTATCTGAATCTGCCTCTTCAGAGGTGCCTGAAGGTGCTAGACCGGTTTATAATACTGACTTTTCATAATTGAATGATTTTTTAATTATTTCTACACTCAATACATAATTTGGTATTTTTCATTATATTACATGCACAAATTTTATGACAATTTTCACATTGCAACATTCTCACACCGAACATATGAAATTTAATTTAATGAATTAATTATAAGCATAGGTTTTATTCTAAGTTTTTATTCTAACTTTGTATTTATTCTATTAATATTTTCAAAATGATTTGTTTATTTTTGATTTTCTAAAATTTTGAATATATTTCCATTTGCTGGATTAGAATATAGTAGAAAGTATGTTTGTCCGGCAAGATATGTTTTATTAAATCTGAATACTATTGGATGAATTTCTGCAAGGATTTCTCCGACTGTGATTGTTTCATTTTTATAATTTTTTAATAAATCAAAAAATTTGTCTCTTTCTAGATGAGTAAACTCCTTGGAAAAAAAACCAAAAATATGCATTATTACGTTGCTATGTGTTTTGATTGTAGGTTTAAACTGTAAACATAAACTGAGATTTTTTTCATACTCTACTAACATTTCTGAAAATTTTACTTTTTTATTACTGGCCACAATCCTGCCTAATACTTTGAGTTCTTCTTGATTGTGAGCCATAATCAAAAACTTATTCATTGCTTGAAATTCAACTAATTCCTTTATTTTGTTACTTTTTTTTACGTTTTGAAATCTTTCTAGAACAAATTCTTTGATTTCTTTTTGAGTTAACACTTTGTGATAGTTTTGCATCATGATTTCATCCTTTTATTTCCGTAGATTGACATACACGATGATCGATTATAATTTGCATATAAACAACTCCTAGTCGATTAGTTGTTAGCACTATATTTTTTGAAAATATTAGCACTAGAAAATGATTTGGCACCATTTTAAATATAATTAGTGAAATTTGTTTATAATGAAAACTCTCATGACTGCAATTTCAACAATTGCCGTATTGCTGCTTGTTGGCTCAAGTGTATCATCAGTTTACGCTGATGTTCCAGCTTGGGTTAAGAACAATGCAGGCTGGTGGGCAGAAGGAACGATTGATGACGATTCATTTGTTCAAGGAATTCAATTCTTGATCAAAGAAAAAATCATGGAAATTCCTCCAACCACACAAGGAGTAAGTTCTAGTAATGAAATCCCATCCTGGATTAAAAACAATGCAGGCTGGTGGGCAGAAGGAACGATTGATGACGATTCATTTGTTCAAGGAATTCAATTCTTGATCAAAGAAGGAATCATGAAAGTATTACCTGAGCAAGCTAGTGATGTAGCAAAAGCTGCTACTGAAAAGGCATTTGCTAAAAAGGAACAAAAATCCATATCATCAAGCGATGACCCTGTAATTGCTTCTCTTGAAGCTGAATTAGAGAAATGTTCAGAAATAGTCAAAGCATACAAGAGACTTGATTGTGAAAAACCAATTAAACAAGAAATTCTTGTTCATACATACAAAACTGGCGCTGAATTAATGCAAGTAGGACCAATTAATTATTATTGGTTTGGTGTAAATTCTGAGGGTAATAGCTTTGAAATTAGTCCTACAGGACAACCAATTTTGAATATCAGAATGTTGGCCGATAACACTTCTTCAGATATTGTTAGTTTGAATTGTACAAGTCCTTCAATTTGTAACTATGATGTTTGGGACGGTTCAAAATCCTTCAAATATTCTGGAATGGACTTTACTAGTGGACAAATCAATCTAAACCCTGGAACTGCTAAGGAGTTCAATATTTTGTTTGGTCCAAATATTGGATATGGTGGAACTGAATTTGAATATGATCCTTCAAAGACATATACTTTCAGAATCAATGAACCATTTGGTAGTATGGATGTTCACCTAGACTTAGAATAAGACTTCTTTTTCTTATTTTTATTTTATTTTTATTTTATTTTTATTTAGTTAGCACTATTGATTACTAGTTCTATTTTTTATATAATTAAAAAAGTAAAAAATTTCATGAATCTTTTATTTTTGATCATCCCTTTACTCGTTTTTTCAATTCCAATGGTTTTTGCTGAATCCTCTAACGTTGGTACTATGTATTGGAAGCAAGAAATCATTTCACCAAATTCGTTTGTTGATATCTATGTAAATGATAATGATATGAATAAAAAAGAATATCCAAATTTTGCTGATAAATTTATGATATCTATATGGTCTGATTCTTCTCCAAATGGTCTTGAAATCCAAGTTGTAGAGACAGGAGTTTACAGTGGTATTTTCAAAGGTCGTGTGTTTGTTGCTGATTCTGGTGAGACCGTAAAAAATAGACTGGTTTCAATGCCTGGTGATACTGTATATGCAAAATATGTTGATTTTACAATGCCAGATGGCTCGACATCTGAAATATTCTCAGCTGCAGTTGTAAAAATATCTGGTCAAAATATGCAGCCATTACTTGACAATATAGATTCAAAATACCGCATGTCTTCATCTATTGAAAAAGTTCCATCATGGATTAAAAATAATGCAGGCTGGTGGGCAAATGATGACATTGATGATGATGCTTTCATTCAAGGTATTCAGTTTTTAATTAAAGAAAAGATTCTTGAAATAAATGAAACCTCATCTACAGAAAAAAGTGATAAAATTCCTGCTTGGGTAAAAAATAATGCAGGCTGGTGGGCAGAAGGCCAAATCACTGAATCTGATTTTCTTAGTGGGATTACACATCTTGTAAAAACTGGAATAATTTCTGTTAGTGATGATTCTGTTGAATTAGTTTCTGATGATGTCGATCCTTTACTGGCTGAATGTCAATCGATTAAATCTACATACAAGCGACTAAATTGTGAAAAGGAAATAAAACAAAATCTTGAATTTATAGAATTTAAAAAATCTTCAAATGAATACGGTGTAGGTCCAATCACTTACTATTATCCTGGAATTGGAAATTTTGGAAATGAGTTTGAAATCAGTTCTTCTGGTCAAGCTATGTTGAGATTAAGAATTTTAGCTGAAAATACCGGCAATGAAGTAATTTCATTAAAGTGTACAGGTCCATCTATCTGTAGTTATGATGTTTGGGATGGTTCAAAGGCATTCAAATATGCTGGCATGGATTTTGTGTCTGGTCAAATCCCAATAAATCCTGGAACCTCTGTTATTTTTAACATGATGTTTGGTCCGAATATTGGATATGGTGGAAATCAATTTGAATATGATTCTTCAAAGAATTATACTTTTAGAGTTAATGAAAACTTTGGAAGCATTGAAATTCCATTAAAAATTGAATGAATAGTTTTTAGTTTAATCGTAAACCATCAAGTCTTTTTCTTCTAATAGACTATGAATTTGGTGAACTGAACGATGAATTTCTTTCTCAAGTTTAGCTCCAACACAAACAAGTTTTCCTGATGCAAAAATCAAGATGACTGTCTTTGGGTCAAGCATTCTGTGAATAAGACCTGGGAACTGTTCAGGTTCGTACATACTTCTTGGTAAAGTTCTTGCTGC
>CP054849.1:585280-603950 GCA_044358425.1 Marine Group I thaumarchaeote
CATTCTGTGAATAAGACCTGGGAACTGTTCAGGTTCGTACATACTTCTTGGTAAAGTTCTTGCTGCTTGCTCCAAGTTGACTTTGCCACCAAGGTTAATTGAAGATACAATATTTTGAATTGAAACTACGGCGTCTTTTTTGATTTTAATTTTACCTTTTCTTAAAATTTTTACAACATTTGAAACTGCAGTTTCAGCTAATTCTTGTGATTTTGCACCAGTACATACCATCTTGCCTGAACTAAATAGTAATGTTGCAGTCTTTGGATTCTTTAATCTAAATACTGCTCCTGGAAATTGTTCTGGATGATATTCTACATCTGGGAATTTTTTTGTAATGTCTACTAAATCTAATTTTTGATCAATTGTTGCAGATGCGACAACGTTTACAATTGCAATTACTGGTTTTGTTTGTGGCATTACCTCATTCTACCTCTCAATACTCTGATCTAATCTCAGTCCTTTGTATCTATTTCTAATTGTTACTTCTGTTACGTTAGCAGCTTCTGCGATGTCTCTTTGAGTTCTATCTTCTCCATTTTTGACACATGACAAATACAATGCTGCTGCTGCAAGTCCCATTGGATCCTTACCTGCAGATTCTTCATGTTCTTGTGCTTCTCTTAAAACTTTAATTCCGTAACGTTTTGTTTTTTCAGAAATTTGTAATTTACTGGCAATTTTTGCAACACATTGTGTTGGATCAACTACTGGCATTTTTAATTCTAATTCTCTATGTAATAGTCTATAACATCTTGCAATGTCTTTTTTCTTAATGTTTCCTGCATCTGCAACATCTTTTAGAGTTCTTGGAGTTTCTGTATCTCTACATGCTGCATACAATGCTGATGCAATTAATGCAGAAATGGAACGTCCTTTAACTAATCCTTTTTCTAAAGCTTTTCTGTAAATGTAAGCTGCTTTTTCTATAACTGAATCTGAAAGTGAAAGTTTGTCTTTTAATGTGGCAAGCTCACTTAGTGCTTGTCTGAGATTTTTATCTGATGATGCATTTACTTTACTTCTACTGTCCCAAGTTCTAAGACGTTCGATAGTACTTTTCATTGATGTTGATAATGGTTTTCCAGATGCATCCTTGTTTAGTGGATTGATGATTGTTGCAAGTCCTCTGTCGTGCATTGTCAATGATGTTGGTGCACCAGTTCTTGTTGGATCTGCTCCTCCGTCTTTTGAAAATGATCTCCATTCAGGTCCTGCGTCTTGTAGGGTTTCAGTAATGACGTACCCACATTTACCACAAAATCTTTCTCCAGTTACAGTATCTGTGGTAATACCGTGTTTTCCACAACGACCACAAAGTGTATCCATATTCGAAACTTCTTGAACCAAAATAATACAGTATTTCACAACGCTATTAGTATATAAGCTATTTCAAATTTATTCAAAAAAAAACGCCTTTTTAGGACAAATTATCACATTTTTGTGCCATTTACTAAACACCACTCAATGAATTTGGCCTTTTTAACCTCCATTTCAAACTCTTATTAAAAAAGTAATTTCATCGAATTCTGTGTCTATATCCCAATTTTCTGAAATTGACCCTTCTGAGTGGTTGTCCATTAATCAATTTGTATTTGAATTAAAGGAAGTAAAAGGCCCATGTGTTTCTGTTTACTACCCTTATGGTAAAGGAGAAAACACAATTCAATTATTACAAGAAACCAAAAGATCGGATTCTGTTGAAAAAATTAAAAAGAAAATTGAAAATAGGATTTTAGAATTAAAAAAAAATCCTGTCTCTGTTGGTAAATTTACTAAAACATTATGTCTTTTTGGTTGGATTGTTAATGGCAAAATTCATCTTAAAGTAATTGGCACTTCAAAAAAATTACCTTATCTTTACATTGTAAACAAAAAACCATATGTCAAACCCTTTTCTGATATTCTTAAAACCAATTACACTATTTTGATAGTAACAATTGATCAAAAAACTGCCAGAATACAAAAATTCATTGGCAGTCAAATTATTCAAGAATCTAAATTAAAAATTGATTTACAAGGAAGGCATAAAAAAGGTGGACAAAGTCAAGGAAGATTTTTGAGAGCAAGACAAACAAAAATTCATGTCTTTTTCAAAAAAGTTGCAAATAAAGTTAGACTAATGTCTGATAATTCTGAGTTAATTCTTTTGGGAGGTAGTGGTAATGGCAAAACAGAATTCTATGATGAATTGAACTCTGAATTAACTTCTAAATGCAGATTTGTTGAAGGCTTATCTTTCACAACTCCTATCAAAGACATTCATAAGATAATCATCCATCATCTTTATGAGTATAGAAAAAAACACATGGAAGAATTGATGCAAAAATATGAGAAATTAGTTAAGGAAGGACTTACTGCTAAAAGAAATAATGTGATTAATCGTGCGCTAAAAATGGGAAGTGTGGAAACCCTAATTGTTTCTACTTTGTTTCATACTAAACCCCAGTTCAAAAATATCCTTAAAATGTTAGAAGAGGCAAAAAATACTTCATGTAGAATTGAGTTTGCCATGTCTCCCAAGATTATTCAAAAACTTGAGATTGATGACTCTGTTTTAGCAATTTTAAGATATAAAATTAAATAATTTTTTTAATTCAATCCCCAACTTGTATGATTTTTTGGAATAATTTGTAAAAATGGGGCTTCATTTTCTTTCCATGGGTCGTTTTTTACCCATTGAAATTTTTCATAAAACATTTCATAATATTCTGCAAACTCTTTTCCTGATTCAATAATTTTTACTTGTCCTTGAATACACACCGCTTTGTGATTTCCTGGAACATATTTGTCAATTACAATGCTTGCATGAGGATTGATTTTGATGCTTTGAAATGATTTTGTTTGATAATCTGTGGCAATAATTATTGTATTTTTATAAAAAATGAAAGAAACTGGTTTGACATGTGGTATGTTATTATCGGATGTTGCAATTCTTGCTGCCTCTGTTGATTTTAGAAAACTAATTTCTGATTCCTTGAATTTTGTCAATTGAAAATTCTTTCACGGATTTCTGGAATGTGTTTGTATATTATGTCTCTGACTCTCATTTGATCTTCTGGAGTTGGTGGTTTTTCTTGTGCACTCAATATTGCTCCACTCATTCCTAATGCCATGCCCATAACGATTCCATAAACAAATTCTTCGGGATTTTTTACTTTTAGGGTGTCATTACTTGCCTTAATTTCTTCAAGATAGCCTGGAATTGTAGCTATTGCACCATTAATTGTTTGTAAAATTATTGCTTCTAGTGGATCTTCACTCATACTATGAAATAAAATATATGATTAATAAATTTGCACCTAAGATTTTTAATTAAGGGTTTTTGAAAAGACATATGTTTTCCTTTTTCACTGCAAAAGAAGCTAATGATGCATTACCTGATGTGATTAAAAAATTTGAATATTCATTGGCTAAAAAAAATGATATAACAAAAATTGAAAAAGAACTCCAACTAACTGTATCTACTACAAATTCTTTTGAAAAATACATGGAATTAAAACAAAAACTCAATACTGCAATTACTAAATTTTATCAATCAATTGAAATTTTAGAGAGTACTGGAGTCATGATAAAAAGTATAGACCAGGGATTACTTGATTTTCCTTCAAAAAGATTTGATGAAGAAGTTTGCTTATGTTGGAAACATGGTGAAACTGAAATTAAATTTTGGCATGATAGAGAATCAGGATTTATGGGTAGGAAACCTATTGAAGTCAATGATGATTCTTTAGTTTAAAAAAATCTAACTATCTATTCTTTTTTTATCTCTACAAACTCCACAAAGGTATGTTTTTTTGAATTCCTTTAATTCTGCAAAATATTCCTCTGTCTCAAAATATTTTTCACCTGTTTTCATTCCTCCTGGAACTTTTTTTTCACAATTATTACATTTTAATTCTAAATTAAATTTGATAATTTTCTCATTTTCTTCAATTTTTCCAAACCTCATGACTACTATTTGAAAAATTTTCGTATATAATTTGCTTAAAATAGAAACTAACAAATTTTATACTAAAAAATGGCATAATCACTTATGATTTCAGTTTGGTTACGTGTAATTCGAGTTCGTTTTCTTTTAGCTTCTGTAATTGCAGTGATGACGGGATTGGCATTAAATTGGTCCCAAAGTGGTTCTATAGAATATTTTGATGCTCTTTTGACATTTGCAGGTGTGATGGCATTACATGCAAGCGTTGATTTGCTTAATGATTACTGGGATTTCAAACGAGGAATTGATACTAAGACCACTAGAACTAAAATGAGTGGTGGAACAGGTGTATTACCTGAAGGATTACTCAAACCTTCTTCTGTTTACCGTGCTGGTGTATTTTTCTTATTACTTGGTGCATTGATTGGAAGTTATTTTGTTATTACGTATGGCCTTTTAATTGCAATAATTTTGGGGTTTGCAATTCTTTCAATCTATTTTTACTCTACTAAGATTGTTGATTCTGGTTTAGGTGAATTTTTTGTTGCTGTAAAGGGATCCATGATTGTCATTGGAACTTTCTACATTCAATCTGGTGAAGTCAATATTGAATCTATTCTAGCTGGAATTGTCATTGGAACTTTATCATCTTTAGTATTGTTTATTGCATCATTTCCTGATCATGATGCCGATAAATCAAAAGGTAGAAAAACATTAGTGATTGCAGTTGGAAAAGCCAAAGCACGAAAATTATTTTGGATTTTCCCATTATTTGCTTATACTGTTATTGTAATTGGGGTTTTGTTGAATTATTTGCCTATTTTGACTTTGATTAGTTTGATGAGTTTTCCATTGATAATCAAATCTGGAATTGGCTTGCAAAAAAATTATGATTCTGTTAATGAACTAGTTCCTTACATGAGTTCAACTTTAAAATTTAGTCGTTTTACTGGAATTTTATTTGTCATTGGTTTCTTAATTCCTCTTTAATCTACTGTGATTATCCTCCAACAATTCTGTTCCTAAATTATTCGATATTTTGCCTTGAAATTCTTTGGTTATGTGATTAGAGTAGATATTTGATTAAGAAATTGGCTGCAAACATATTGGCATTTCATATTCTGAACAAGCCATTTTTGTACATACAAAATCCTCTGTGCCTTCCGGATTTGTTATAATCGTACATGTATTACATCCGTCATACCACACCGAGCAGTTATTAGGTTCAATTACAGGTAAAGCAGATTTTGGATTATCTATTTCTATTATAGTACTTAGTAACATCCCAACAGTGAAGAGAATTAAAAATATGATTACTGGAAATATGATTATTTTTTTTGGATTCATGATTTATCAAGTACATTGTTCTTGATATGATTTTCTCATTATTTTTTCTAGATTGTTTGTTATTTACAATATTATTTTTCAACAAGTAAAGTAACAACAATCTCAGTTTGATCATTTTCAAGATCATCATCTAGTGTGATTTTTTTATCCACAAGTTTGTATTCTTCAATCAAAGAACCATATTCATTAAATCTTCTAACTAGTTTGCTTTTTGGAAGAACAACTACGTCCCCTGCATTATGATATGTTTCTACTGATTCATTATTTTTTATTATAATTTTCATACTTTTCACTGTAACTTACTCTAGATATTGATTTCTCATGGTTGTTTAGTCGGTGTATTTCTACTACAAACATAAATTTAGTTAATTTCTAATTAATTCATGATTTCTGGATATGCTACATCAGAGGGAACAAAGAGCTTTTCAAAAAATTCTCAAGTCAATCTAGATAATTTTAAAATTTTTGAGAACTTACATCTATCAAATGTGGGAATTGGAACCTATTTGGGAAATCCTGATAGTCAAACTGATGAATTGGTAAAAAATGCAGTAAAACAGACTGTTTTATCAGGTGTAAATGTTATTGATACTGCAATTAATTATCGTGCACAAAAAGCAGAACGCTCTGTTGGTAAGGCAATATCTGAACTAATTCAAGAAGAAAAAATCACTCGAAATCAAGTTTTTGTAAGTAGTAAAAATGGATATGTGACAAATGATGCAGACATTCAAGAAGATTTTATGCAGTATGTAATGCGTGAACTCGGAAAACCTGGCATTGTAAAAGAGGGTGACATAACTTCTGGTTATCACTGTATGACTACTGCATACTTGTCTGATCAATTAGATAGAAGCTTGAAAAATTTAGATCTCGAATGTATTGATTTAATGTATTTGCATAATGGTATCGAGGGACAAATAAAAGATATTTCTAAAGATGAATTTTTGGAAAAATTAAAATCTGTTTTTGAATTATATGAGCAAAAACGTGATGAAGGAAAAATCAAATTTTATGGAATGGCTACGTGGGAGTGCTTTAGAGTTCAAGATAATGATCCCCAACATCTTTCTTTAGAAGATATTGTACAAATGGCCAAAAAAATCGGTGGTGATAATCATGGATTCAAATTTATCCAATTACCTTACAACATGAATTATGATCAAGCTCTTTTAGGAAAAAATCAAATAATTGGAAATAAACCTGTCTCGATTTTGGAGTCTGCAGTAACTCTTGGAATTGGAGTTTTTACAAGTGTTCCATTTATGCAAGGTCGATTATTATCTCCTGGCGTAATGCCTGAGTTTAGTGATTTGAAATCATCACTTCGTGCCTTACAATTTATTCGGTCATCTCCTGGGGTATTGGCTCCACTAGTTGGTCAAAAATCTGCAGAACATGTTTCAGAAAATTTAGAAATAATGAAAATTCCTCCTTTGTCCAATGAAGATTTTGTAGCGTTGGTCAAAAAATTAACTTCTTGACAGTCCTCATTGCTATATTTTTCTTAAATCTATTTTATCTATGAATTCATAATTGAAATATTGTTGATTTGTATTACTGAATCTATAAATAGAAATTAAAAATTAAAAAATTTGTGCCAGTTGATCCTGTTTGTGGAATTGAATTAGATGAGGATATAGCTTTAATCCATGATCATAATGGCAAAAATTTCTACTTTTGTTGTAATGGATGTAGAAAAATATTCATAAAAAAACCACGAAAGTACAAAAATAATGTTTAGATTGGAAAAGCCCCGCACATTCTACAGAATTTTGAACTCATAACTTCGTGCTTACAATAAGGACACTGAGTATTTGCTTTATCATTAACTGGAATACCGTATAATTTTTTATAAATTTCATAATAATACATGGATTCTCTGCTTCTAATCACTACGTTATCTTCTTTTTTCACTGTTAATTTTTTCTCAACAAATTTTTCTTCATTAATTATGGATTCAAATAAATTGGTTAATCCTACAGTACCTGCTCCGTCTTGCATAGGTGATTTTTTTCTCCATACTATTTGCAGAGGTATGTGTTTTTCAAACGTTTTTCGTAAAATCCATTTGCCATATCTTGTTTCCTTTTCTTGTTTGATTTTCAAATTTGACGGAATTTCATTTGCAATTTTAATTAATTCTTCAGTAAGAAACGGTGACTCAATTTTTATTCCTAATTCTTCTCCTATTTTCTGGCTTGGGAAATGCATTATTGAACATACTCTTTTTATTTCTGCATCTAATTCATTTTCAGGTTTGTTAACAAGAAAGTTGTATCCTGCAAATAATTCATCAGCTCCATCTCCTGTTATGATTGATTTGTAGTCGTTTTCTTTTGCCCATTTTATTGCCAAATACATGACAACATTATTTCTAATTTCAATATCGTTGAAATTTTTTAAAATTTTAATAGTTTTTTCAACTGCATCAAGAATTTCTGACGTTGTTGCATTGTAAATTGTTAGTGGAATGTTTGTTTCCTTTGAAATTATTTGACAATATGTTAGATCTGTAGAAACAAAATCTTTTGAAATAATTGCAATCCCATATGTCTTTCTTTTTTTAATAAAATTTGCCAAAATTGAACTGTCTAAACCTCCTGACAGTGCAATTAATTGGGATTTTGATGAATCGCAAGATTTTTCTAAAATCTGATATATTTTACTAGAATAATCTTTCAATAATTTAGATATGATTTGAAATTAAAATAGATATGCCTAATCCATTCTAAGTTCTTTATTTTTACTGGAAACTTTAAATTCACATCTTCATTGTTGAAAAACAATGTTACTTCCTGCTGAAATTGAATCTAAAACATTGATTCCTGCATTAAGGGCAATTTTAGCAAAAAAATTAGCTGAAGAACATGATATTCGAGAAGATGAAATATCTAAAATGCTCGGAGTAACTCAAGCTGCTATTAGTAATTACATTAGAGGAACTCGTGGTGATCCATCTCTTATTGCAAAGTTGCTGTCTGAAAAACAGGTTGCACAATTAATTGATGAATTATGTGAAAATCTTGCTTCTGATTTAGCTTACACTCCTTCTAGTCTTTCAAAATTTATTGGATTGTGTAATTATATCAAATCAAGTTTATTGATTTGTGAAATTCATCATAATTTGGAATCTAATATTGATGAACAAGTTTGTAAAGAATGTGAAAACATGCTTCTAAAAGGCCCTGGTAGTGTTTACTAAATTTTATTAATAATTATTTCAACTGTAGATGTCATTTTTCCAATTCCAGCTTTTTCTAATGTATCTAAATTAATTTTTTCAATTTTGGTAACTCCTTTTAACATTTTTTCTGTAATTATGTTTGCCACTGCTACTGCATTTGGAATTGAATTTCCTCTTGCTTTCAAAATAATGTTATTTTGATTCATGAGTTTTGATACAACATCTACAGCAGTGAGCATTACTGGATCGTTTCCAATGTTTATTTCGGTCTGCTCTTGACCTTTCGGTTCATTTACGTCTTCCATGAGCATTATACAACATTCAGAAATTTTTTGTTCTTTTAAGTTTTATCGACGATTGGTTCTTTATATGAAATAATCAATTGGGATATTTTGATAATCACCATTTGGCAAAACCCTTCTAATCGTAATTGGAATTACTTTCTTTTCTAATTCTTCCATTGCAATATCTAAAGAAATTCTTGCATTTTTTGGAATTTCAATAAATGGTGGTGCTCCTAATGATAATTGTAATGCTCTTGCTCCCATGATTCTGGCTTGCTCAAATCTTGTTAATGTTGGAGGTCCAATAGTGATCTTGCCTTTTTCACAAGGAATTTCAACTGGATCATGATCTTCAATTTTTTCTACAACTTCTCTTTCTTCAATTTCTTTAATTCTATTTTCAAGATTTGATTGTTCTTTTTCTGTTAATGGTTCTGTTGGATTATCGGTATTTTTTTCAATTAATTTTCGATAAGTATCTAATGCTTTGTTTAATCCTAAATTGGGATCTGCTTCTGTTTCTAATGTTTCAGATTCTGGTGTAATTACTTTTGATTCTTCAGCACTGGACAAGTACAAAAATTCTCTTAAAACGTTATATAATCTAATCATTTTTAAATTAAAATTGTCTAATGCTTCAGTCTCCAGAAAGCAATTGATTTTAGAAATTGATGGAAAGATAAAATTAACTTGTGATTTAAAACGACATCTGTCTCCAAGAACTGTAGGTACTATTATGAGATCATTACCTTTGGAGGGTAATTCTCATTTAATGGGTAAAAGTATTGTTTATTTTGAAACTAGTGTTGATTCGGGAATTGAACGCGCTAGATCTGAATTTAAGAAAGGTGATGTCGCATTTTTACCCTCTACTGGTAGTTTTTGTTTTTTTGTTGGAAATGTTGAATCTGCTAAAAAAATGACACCGATTGGTAAATTTACTGATGATGAAAATGTATTGAAGAGTGTTAAATCTGGAGATGTAATTCGTCTCTATGAAGAGACAACTTGATACAAATGGTGTCCTGCATATCCACCTACTTTCTTTACTGTACCTTTTGCAGTCGATTCTTTTAAGAATGCATTTGCAGCTGAAATTTTAACTCCTGTTTGTCTTGCAAGATCTTGGACAGTTACGACTTTAGCATTTTGAATTACTTTCATAGCTTGTTGTTCATTTAACATGACTGTAATTTCTGCTTTTTTTGGACCGCCTTCTCCTTTGTCCTTTTTACCTTTCTTAGAATCTTTAGAACCACTTGGTTTGTTTGTTCCAGCCATAAACTTAGAAAAAAATATTCCTATTATAAACGATTAATCGGTCGATTTTAAGTTGCCAAAAAGTATTTTTTTTAAATATTTTTAAAATAATTAAATTCGTTCAATTTTTTTCAAGTATAAATAACATCTTGATTATAGTAAGTTATGGGCATTGTTGCTAAAGGTGCTAAGTGTAATGTTGAAGGATGTGACCAAGATGGTGCTCGTTCATTAAATACCACCAAAGTTGAAAATGCAGGTTTGCGAGTTAATTCAAAGGGTAAAAAAACAATTCTTTGTAAAGACCACTACAAAGAGTGGAAAAAAGAATCCAAAGATGATCGTGAACTTGAACGTGCTAGATTCAATAAATTTTAACCTCCTTTAGGATTGTTGAAGTAATCCTTGCTTAATTTATCGTATAATTGATCAATTTTTTTATAGAGTCTTTTTGGTTCTCTCTCTTTTTGATTGCTGAGAACATATAATGCTAAAATTGGAAATGCAATTGTTGCATCAGCATAAACCGTAATTATGCCTTCATGGGAATCTTGAATTTTACCCCAACTTTTACCTTCTTGTAATGTTGCACCTGATAATCCTCCCGTATCTGGACGTGCATCAGTAATTTGTATGATGTATTCTTGTCCTCCTTCATTTCTTTTTAAAATTTGATCTAAAAGTGGACCTGTTTGTTGGGCAGTGTTTTTTGGTACTCCTCCTCCTAATTCTAAAATTCCTGATTTTTTTGAATCATATACAATTGCTGCCTGTTCAATAATTTCTCTAACAAAATCTAAATCATATTTTTTATCTTCTAATCTGTGTACTGCCAAATTTAGAGCCAATGATGAATCTTTCATGGTTGAAATGTATACTGGCACATCATAATCATATGCTGTAGTAATGAAACTTTTTTCTGGATGTTTTGCAATTTTCTTACTTCTTTTACCTAACAAGTTGCAAAATTCTGCTGTTGTAAAAGATTTATCTTGAAAGTCGTCTGCAAACATTTTTTGAATTGTTTGATCTTCAGCTTCTAATGTTTCCTCAAATTTAATATATACATCTCTAATTCTAACAATTTCATTTTCATACAATTTCATATCATCAACATCAAAACTTCCTTGTTTGACTGGTAATCCTAATGCAAAATGATCCTCGTGATATACATTGGCACCTGTTGTAACAATCCAATCTACAAATCCTCTTTCAATCAGTGTTTTAATTATCCCACCAAAACCAACAGGGGTCATTGCACCAGATATTGTAAGACAAATAGTTGCATCCTCTTCAATCATTTTTGCATATAATTTTGCTGCCTCTCCTAATTGCCTGCCATTAAAACCTGAATTTGCAAATACTTCAACTAAATCTTCGATATTCATTTTTGGATCTAATTTGATATGAGGAATATCTTTTCCATGAAATTTGTGTGGATCCATTTTTACTTGGTTTTCTTAACTGTAAATAATACTTGTGTTACACCTGAAATTGAATTTGAGACTTGGTTTAAAAATAAATTTACTTATCTATCGATTATTTGATAATTGATTATATGGAAATAATTGACTTACATGATCCTTCCAGAGTAACTAAAACTCCTGATGAGGTCAAATTTTTGCTAGAAAATGGCAATTTTATTCAAGATGAATTTAAAATATCTGATATTGAATTACGACTATACTTAGAAAGAATAGATCCAAAATTGGGCACTTACTCATTGATCACTTCTTTTGTTAGAACTAACAAAGGAACAATTGAAATGATTTATGATGAAGGCTTTCTAGGCGAAGATGCATTATCCCGAGCATTTACTTTTCTTACAACAAATTTGGGTTTGTCTGGATTAGTTTTAAGATCAATAATTTCAATTCGTCAAAAAATTTCAGATTAATCTTTTGATAATCCTTGAAATATGATTTATTTTAAAATTAATTATGTATGAAGACGCTTTAATTATTTTAAACAAAGATAAAAAACTGAAAAAAATTATTTCATCTGTTGGTGAATGTAAAATCCGTACTATTTCCAATCCTTTTGAAGCATTGATTGAAGCAATTATCACTCAACAAATATCTGATAGTGCCGGTAAGGCAATATCTTTAAGATTTAAAAATTTGTTTGGTACACAGTATCCTACTGCAAATGATATTGTCAAATTATCTAAAACTGAAATCAAATCTATTGGTTTGTCTAGAATGAAAGCAGAATATATTTTTGATATTTCAAAAATGATTGTAGAAAAAAAATTAAATTTTAAAATTTTTAATAAAATGTCTGATGATGAAGTTATTTCTGAATTGACAAAAATTCGTGGAATAGGTAAATGGACTGCTGAAATGTATTTGATATTTGGATTAGGTAGGTTGGATGTATTTCCATTAGGTGATTTAGGATTGATAAATGGCATGAAAAAATTATATGGTTTGGAAAATCCGACAAACAAAGAAATCTTGGAAATTACAAACAAATGGATTCCTTATAGAACAATTGGGACGTGGTACATTTGGAGAGGTGTAAAAAATTTTCAATTTGTATGATCTAGGCATAAATTTTTGAATTTTTACTCAATACTAACGATTTTAAACTAACTATAATTAATTTCAGTCATGCGAATTTTACAATTACATTGTGATAGCATAGAGTATACTCCTACAAAAAAAGAGATTAAAAGTGCAGAAGATATTGAAAATCCTCAAACTCAAAGACTAGAGGAGCTAGTTGTTGTTTTTGTTGCCATTGAGGATGGCGATGATTCTAGTGTTGCACAAAATGCTATATCTCAAATTAAAGAATCTATGCAAAAAATTGGCTGTAAAAAATTACTGTTATACCCTTATGCTCATTTAAGCTCTAATCTTGCAAAACCATCTGTTGCAATTTCATTACTAAAGGAAATGGAGTCTTCTGCTTCTGATTTGGAAGTTTCTCATTCCCCATTTGGTTGGACAAAATCATACAAATTACAAGTTAAGGGACACCCATTAGCTGAAAGTTCAAAAGTTGTAACTAAAGATTCGCCATCTACAAAACCTGACTCTGAATTAACTTCTGAAGCATTAAAGGGTGAATCTAAAATTCGTTCAATTTGGAAAATTATGTCTCCGGACGGAACAATGTCTAATATTGCTGATTTTAATTTTTCAAAACATCCCAAATTAGAAATTCTTGCAAAATATGAAGCTGCAAAACAGCGTCATGTTGATCAACCTCCTCCACATGTTGCACTAATGAAAAAAATGGGTATTGCTGATTATGAAATTGCATCTGATTCAGGTAATATGAGATTTTTTCCAAACGGTCGACTAATAAAATCTCTAATTGAGCGATACGTAACTGATAGAGTAAAAGAATATGGTGGTTATGAAGTGGAAACTCCAATCATGTATGATTCTGAACATCCAAGTATGGTTAGTTACTTTAATCGATTCCCTGCACGACAATACAATATTGATTCTGATGGAAAAAAATTATTTCTGAGATTTGCTGCTTGTTTTGGACAATTCCTTATGGCAAATCATTTTCAAATGTCTTTCAAAAATTTACCTTACAAACTTTATGAACTTACAAGGTATAGTTTTAGGCGTGAACAATCTGGCGAACTAGTTGGATTAAGACGACTTAGAGCATTCACTATGCCTGACTGTCATGCATTTTGCGGTGATATGACACAAGCCATTGACGAGATAAAGGTAAGATTTGATTTATCTCAAAGTGTTCTTGAAAATCTTGGAATCCAGAAATCTGATTACGATATGGCAATTAGATTTACTGAAGATTTCTACAATGAGAATAAATCTACAATTGAAGAATTAGTCAAAAAGAATGGAAAACCTGTGTTAGTTGAAATGTGGACTGAAAAATTCTTTTATTTTGTTTTAAAATGGGAATTCAACTTTATTGATAATCTTGGAAAAGCATCTGCTCTTTCTACTGATCAAATTGATGTTGAAAACGGGGATAGATATGGAATTGAATTCGTTGATGAAAATAATAATAAAAAACACCCAATAATTTTACACAATTCCCCAAGTGGTGCAATTGAAAGAATCATTTATGCACTATTGGAAAAAGCTGCTACTGATTCACATGAGGGTAGAAAACCACAATTACCATTATGGTTATCCCCTACACAAGTTAGAATAATACCATTAAAAGAAGAATTTTATGATTTTTGTGAAAAATTAACTGATAAAATTTCTACAAACTCTGTACGTGTTGACATTGATGATCGAAATGAGAGTATTGGAAAGAGAATTCGTGAAGCTGAAAAAGAATGGATCAGATATATTCTTGTAATTGGCGAAAAAGAAGCAAACTCTGAAAATCTGAGTATTCGTGACAGGAAGACTGGGGCAGTTAGAGAATTATCTTTTGATGAATTCATTACTGAAATTAATGAGCAAACCCAGGGTAAACCATTTACAGGTTTGAACTTTCCTAAACATATTTCCAAACGTCCAAATCTTATGGTGTAGATACAATGAGTTTTCTTGATTTATACATGAATAGGAATCCGCTAATTACTGGTTCTGATGAAGGCGGTGAGCCTGTTGCAACAATTTTTGGAGTTCCTTTTGATGCTACGCATTCTTACAAACCTGGTTGCAGATTTGGGGCAGATACAATTCGTGATTCTTTTAATAATATTGAAATTTTTCATCCTGAACTTGGCGTTGATTTGGAATCTGTGAATATTGAAGATCTTGGAAATACTCGTCATACAGTTGTTGCATCTGAGATGGTTGATATGCTGAAAAAAATTACTGGGGAACTTGTTTCTAAACAAAAACAACTTTTCATTTTAGGTGGTGAGCACTCTATTACCTATGGAACTTATACTAGTTTTCCAAAAGAAACTGGTTATGTTGTATTTGATGCACATTATGATTTACGTGATGAATTTGCAGATATTCGATTAAGTCATGCATCGTATTTGAGAAGAATTATCGAAGAACGAGGTGCTGAAAATATTTTACATGTTGGCGCTAGAGCATTTGTAAAAGAAGAGCTAGAATTTCTCACCGAAAATAAAATTAAAATAATTACTGACAAAGAAATTAGAGGTGGCAAAGGGCCTAAATTAGTAAAAGATCATATCTCTACATTTGATACTGTATATTCTAGTTTTGACCTTGATGTTTTAGATCCTGCATATGCCCCAGGTGTTGGAAACCCAGAAGCTGTTGGCATTACATCTAGAGAATTATTTGATATGATTCATTCTTTTGAAGATACAAAAGTTACTGGAGTTGATATTGTAGAATTAAATCCCTATCATGATAATGGTGCAACTGCTTCATTGGCTGCAAAGATTATCTCTACGATGATTGCCATAAATGTGGCTCAGCAGTAATTCCTTTTTCAATAATTGCCATTATTCCGTGCCTAGATCTTAAACATTTGATATTGTTTTGTAATTAGTTACATTAACTAAATCCCATTTATGAAATTCTGTTATGAGTAAAGATGGATTCAACAAAGAAGGATATCACAAATCCACTGGAACAAAATTTGACAAAGAAGGATATGACAAAGATGGTTTTAGTAGAAATGGATATGATCGAAACGGTTATGACAAAAATGGTATTCACATAGCAACTGGTACTTTGTTTAACACTGCTGGATTAAACAAAGATGGAAATTATGAAGCAACTGGAACAGCATTCAACAAAGAAGGAAATCACAAATCCACTGGAACCGAATTTGATGAAGATGGATTCAACAAAGAAGGTTTCAACAAAAACGGTTATGACAAAGATGGATTCAACAAAAACGGTTATGACAAGAGTGGATATAATCAAGATGGTATTCACATAGCAACTGGTACTTTGTTTAACACTGCTGGATTAAACAAAGATGGAAATTATGAAACTGGAACAGCATTCAACAAAGATGGATTCAACAAAGATGGATATGATAAACACGGTTATGACAAAAACGGTTATGACAAAAATGGATATGATAAAAATAATTTTGATAAAGATGGGACTCACTTGGTAACTCATACTTTGTTTAACACTGCTGGATTCAACAAAGAAGGAAATCACAAGGTAACTGGAACCTCATTTAATGAAGAAGGTTATGATAAAGATGGTCTTGATAAACTTGGAAACAAATAACAAGAATTAACTATTAATGAAGACTGTTCCAAAAAATAATTTCTAAAACTTTCTGCTTAATTTGGTCGTTAGATGGGTTCGTTTACTACAATCTACTTTATTAGATGGTATTTTGGGTGTATTTTGTGTTAAATAATTTACGTGAATCTCTTCGTCCCGCACTTGAAAAGGTAGGAAAAGGATTTGCTGCAACTGGATTGTCTCCAAACTTTTGGACTGTTGTAGGCCTTGTAATTGCATTAGCTTCTGCTGTTGTTTACGGAATGGGTATGGAATTTGGATTAATTATTGGAGGTATTTTGTTACTTGTTTCAGGATTCTTTGATATGGTTGATGGTCAAGTTGCAAGAGTAACTGGAAAAACTTCCAAAAAGGGTGAATACCTTGATTCAATGTTTGATAAAATTTCTGAAGTTGCAATCTTTTTAGGAATTTTAGTTGGTGGCTATGCAGAACCATATCTTGTATTACTTGCAATCACTCTATCTTTACTAGTTAGTTATGCCAGGGCAAAATCTGATTTAATTAACATTAAACTTCAAGGAATTGGAATTGGTGAAAGAGCTGAAAGATTATTGGTAATTGCAATAGTTGGAATTATTGGTTTCATGGATTATGCTGTAATTATTGTAGTGATAATTGCAGGAATTACATTGATACAAAGAATGATTTACACTGCAAAAAATATTTCTGAATAATACTATCGGAGTTTACCGCGTTTTCTTCTGTTGTCTTCAGATCTAATTTTAAGAATTTTAAAATGAATTGCACATGAAATACAGTAATGTTTCAAAACTGTTGGTGATGCAATGTATGCGCCTTGTGCTCTCAATTCTTTTGCTAATGTGTGTTCGACGAGGTTCAATTTGGAAGTAACTTTTTTGGCTTTATCTTTTGGAACTGTTTGTCCACAGTTTGTACATTGAACTGTTCCTGAAGAGCCTTTTCCTCCTTTTGTACGACCTCTACTTGCACGCTTAAGTGGCATGAATTCCAGCCATTTAGCCTACTTATAATCTTGTAGAATTTACTAAAAATCTTAGTTTTATGCCTAATTTTTTGAAAATATTTACTTCATCCTTTAATTCTAGTTTGACTAATGATCTGTGGTTAAATTGGAGGGATTATGTCATGTCTGTTTTAGCTCTGGTGTAAAATTACGTCTTTCTAAAGGAGTTATTCTATGTGGTGATTGTTTTGACAAAGAAAATGCAAAAAACTAAATCTGCTATATCTAAAAACTAAAAAAATGAAAAAATTAGCAATTTATTCACATTGTGCGTTAGATACCATTTCCATTTCAGGAAATTCATATGAGCAAATTGGAGGAGCTGCATCTTACTGTGGATTAATGGCTCGCGAGTTAAAATTTGATGTTGATCTTTTTACAAAATACGGTACTGATTTTCCAAAACAATACCTGGTTGAGAAAAAAATTAATTTAATCAATCCTGATTCTGCTAAAAATACTACCAAGTTTTCTATCTCCATTACTGGCAGTGATAGAACTCTAAAAATTGCCAATGAATGTGAACCAATAGAATACTCTGATGTTAATGCAGATGCACATATTGTTAGTCCAATCTTTCATGAAATTTCTCAAGATGTCTTTAAGAAAATTAAACAAAATTCTAATTTTTTATTTGTAGATCCTCAAGGGTTTTTGAGACAAAAGGATTCTGAAAATAATGTTTTTCTTCAAAAAACTGATCTTGATTTAACAAACGTAAATGCAATTAAAATAAATCCTGAGGAGGGACAGAATATTGTAGATGGCACCAATGATGAAATGATGTTAGCATTACAAAAAAAGGGAATTGAGCATGTAATACTAACTAACAAAACAGATGTTTCAATTTTAATAAAAAATAGAGTTTACTCTTTAAAATTACCAAACAAACATGTTCATGATACTACTGGAATTGGGGATATTTTTTGTTCTACATTTACTTGTACCATGATTAAAGAAAAGGACTTTTTGTGGGCATTTTGTTTTGCTGCAGGTTCTGCACAGGCAGCACTTGAATCAAATAATGTGGGATTGCAAAAAATTCCTAAAAAAGGTGATGTAGAAAATAATGCATCTTATTTTTATAATCTAGTGGATTTTCGTGATTTGTAAAATGATAAATCAAAAATTTAATTTATTTTTAATATGATTTTTTAATTTATGCATAATTTCAAAATTGAAAATCATACTAGTATGAAAAAAAATACTGCTTAAGTTATAGTCTATATTTTCAGTGAGACTCGTGTTGAAAACTAGGTTATTTTCATCTGCTTTTGTTTTTACATTTTTTACAATACTTTTCTCCATTGGACTTACTCCAATTAATGACGCATATGCTGCCACTACTTTTGTAGACGCATTCGACATATCTACTCAAGAGATAGAGTCTTCAGGTCTTGCATTTAACACAGATGGAACAAAGATGTTTGTGGTAGGTATGGATGGAGATGACGTAAACGAGTACGCATGCACAACCGGATTTGATGTATCAACTTGTGCCTTTACAGACGCATTCTCAGTATCTTT
>CP054849.1:603961-609651 GCA_044358425.1 Marine Group I thaumarchaeote
ACATGTGGTCCTGGTACTGAATTAGTAAATGGATTTTGTCAAGCAATTAACTTTGATTCAAGTTTGGCAAAAAATAAAATGATCAAAAATTCTTCTACTTACAATAATTTTTATGAACAAATTTGGAATTATCTGACTATAATTTTCAATTTTTATTCTAATAAAACTTAAAATTTCAATACTTTCAATTATCAAAATGTAACAATAATATCTAAAATCTCCTGATTTGATCTCTATATTTCTAGGAACAAAATATCTTCAATAATGACTAATTCTATAGAATGAATATTCATTATTCTTTTATTGTTGATTAGAAATTTGAAGACTAATGCAAATTGGTATTTATGGTTCTGGAACTTCAGAAATTGCCTCTAAAACCATCAAAAAAATATTGAATTCATGTGATATTGATTCATTTACTATTACAAAATCCAAAAATAAACATGCTGATTGTATTATTGTTTTAGGTGGGGATAAGGGAGTTAGAAACTATTTCCATAGAACTTTTGATGCGACATCTCCTGTATTGGGAATTAATGAAGGTGAATCAAGTGGATTTTTAGCTCAAATAGAATTAAAAGAGTTTTCTTCTTATGTTGAAATTTTAAAAAAACAAAATTTCAGTATTGAAGAAGTTCCAAGACTTGGTGTTAAAATTGATGGAAAAAATGTTTATCCGGTTTTAAATGATGTTGCAGTATTTTCTTCAAAAAGTGCAATGTTGATGGAACATACTTTGCGTGTTAATGGTGATGAGGTATGGCATGATAATGGTGACGGAATAATTGTTTCTACTCCTATTGGTTCTTCTGCATATTCGATGTCTGTTGGAGGGCCTGTATTGTTTCAAGATTCTGCTGTCTTTGAAATTATTTCAGTAAACTCACTTGATGTAACAAGAAGACCGATAATTGTTTCAAATTCAAGTTTTATTGAAATTGATGATATCTCTGCTAGATTGCATTGTGAAGTTGTCTTGGACGGACTGGATAGATACAAAGTGAAAAAGACAGTTGAGTGCTCCAAATTTATTCCTCCTGCAAAGATTATTCGATTAAAAAAAGATACTACTGGAATCTCTGCATTGGCAAAAAAAGTTCATCTTGCTGAAGATCTATTGAGTATGCCACCTAGCTCCAAATTATTACTAAAGACGTTAGAGTACGAGGGTGAATTAACACAAAAGGACTTGGCAAACAAAACACTACTTCCTGATAGGACTGTTAGATTGGCATTGAGCCACTTACTCAAGAAGGGTTATGTAAAAAAGAAAGTCTCAATTAGAGACGCACGGCAAAAAATTTATGAAATTTCAAAAATTGAATAATTCTTAATTTGACGCTGCTTTGATAAATGCCGAAAATGCTTCTTCAGGGAATCCTGGTCTGCTGTTAAACTCGGGATGGAATTGTACTCCTAAGTAGAATTTGTGCTCTGGAATTTCTAGCATTTCCATTCTTTTACCGTTGTCACTATCTGCTGAAAATATCAATCCGTTTTTCTCAAACTCTGGAATGTACTCTTTATTGATTTCATATCTGTGTCTATGACGCTTACTGATTGACTCTGAATTGTAAATTCTATGAGCATTTGTATTTGATTTTATGATTACTTCATTTGCACCTAATCTTAGCGAACCGCCCATATCTGATACATCTTTTTGTTCAGGTAGCAAGTCTACAATTGGATTTTTTGTATTTGCATTAATTTCTGTGGAATTTGCATCTTCTAAACTTAGGACATTTCTGCCAAATGCTATTGCTGCCAATTGAAATCCAAAACATATTCCTAGATATGGTATGTTTTTCTCTCTGGCATAATTTGCAGTTTGAATAATTCCTTCTGATCCTCTTGTTCCAAATCCTCCTGGAACTAAAATTCCATCATAATCTGATAGTTGATTATAATCTGTTATTGATTCTGAATCTATCCAATCAATTTTGATTGATTTTCCAATTGATGCTCCAGCATGTTTCAATGCGTGATTCACACTAACATAACTGTCTGCTAGTGTAACGTATTTTCCAACCATTGCAATTCTGACTTGTTGTTCCTCATGATTTACCATGTTTTGTGCTATTTCGTTCCATTTGTCCCAGTTTGCTGATGCATTAACCATTCCTACTATTCCAAATTTTGTAAATATTGAATCCATTATTCCTTGATCATAAAGCATCTGAGGAACTTCAAAAATTGATTTTGCGTCATGACACGACAATACATCGCTAGTTGTTACATTAGTAAACATGGCAATTTTTTTCTTAGTTTTTTCCTCTAATTGCTTTGTACATCTTACTGCCAAAAAGTCTGCTTGAATTCCTATTCTTCTTAATTCCTGAACACTATGTTGTGTTGGTTTTGTTTTTTGCTCTCCTACTACGTCTAATGAAGGTGCTAATGTAACATGAACAAAAATAACTCCTTGTGGTCCTTCTTCTACTCTCATTTGTCTTAATGCCTCTAAAAATGGAAGTGATTCAATATCTCCTACTGTTCCACCACATTCTACAATTAAGAAGTCTAATTCTTCATCTTCAGCAACTTTTCTAATCCTGTTTTTGATTTCATCTGTTACATGTGGAATTATTTGTACACATGCTCCTAGATATTCTCCTTTACGTTCAGCCTCAATTACTGATGAATAGACTTGAGCAGTGGTAATGTTGTGATCTTTTGATATATCTTGATTGAGAAATCTTTCATAATTTCCAATATCCATGTCACATTCTCCTCCATCATCAGTAACGAAAACTTCTCCATGTGCTACAGGATTCATAGTCCCTGCATCATAATTTAGATACGGATCAATTTTGATACATGATACTTTTTGATCTGATAATTGTAATAATTTAGCAATCGATGAAGTTGTTACTCCTTTTCCAAGGCCAGACATAACTCCTCCAGTGACAAAAATAAACTTCGTCTGCACATTATTGAAATAAACATCTAGTTTTTGTATGTTTTGTATGGTGTAACTAGTAGATAATTATTCAATAACAGTTTGTTTTTTTAGACTCTTTGTAAATGATGTAATTTTTGCTTCTAGTTGTGTTGGTTTTGTTTTCTCAATTAATTTCAGATATGCACTTCCTACAATTACTGCATCTGCCCCAGCTTTGATGTATTTTTTTACATCTTCAGGAGTTGAAACTCCAAACCCAATTCCAACAGGAATTTTACCTTTGGTTTGTTTTTTTACATTTTTGATTGCTTTTAATGTATAATTTTTGATACTTGTCTTTACTCCTGTAGTTCCAAATACTGCAACTAGGTATAGAAAGCCTGTAGAGATTTTAGAAATTTTATCAATTCTAGTTTTAGTTGTATTTGGTGAAATTAAAAATATTGTATCTGCATTATTTTTTGCAGCATCTATGTAATCCTTTGATTCTTCAAATGACATATCTGGAAGGATAAATCCATCTATTCCTGCATTCTTTGCATCTTTGATGAATTTTTCATATCCCATACGATGTAAGATATTGGTATATGTCATTAATACAAGTGGAATTTCTGTTTCTTTACGAATTTTTTTTACGGTGCTAAAAAATTTTGAAACGTTTGTGCCTTTTTGAAGTGAAATTGTACTTGCATTTTGAATTACTGGACCATCAGCTAAAGGATCTGAAAATGGGAATCCTATTTCTATTATGTCTACTCCACCTTTGACTAATCCTCTAATTGTGGACATTGTAGATTTTTCATTTGGAAATCCTAACATGATATATGAAATTAATGCTTTTTCATTTCGTTTTTCTAACTCTTCGAATTTATCTTTGATTCTTGACATTTTCTTTGATCCTTCAAATTTTTTTATTTATTAAAACTGTTTCAGTATTACCTAATTTTTGATCTCTACCTTCCAGGCCTCTTATATGATCTTTCTTTAACTTGTCCTAATGATGAATCTTTATTTTCAAATCTTTTACCAGTTGTTTCTTTAGATTTATCAGAATTTTGCTCGTTAGTTATTTTTACTATTTTTTTAGAAACTATTTTCTCATCCTCTGTTTTTTTATAAATAATATTTGTTCCTGGAGGAATTTGACTATTTTTAACAATTTTTTTCTTTTTAGGTTTTTTATCCTCACTAGATTTTTTTTGTGACCAATTGATATTATTTACATCTGAAGATGATGATTTTTCAATATTATAATCTCCTAACGTTTTTCTCATAGTATTTCCATTAATTACTAGTAAACAAATGTACTGGAATTTTTATTTGTATTTTAAAAATTCTTACACAAACAGTAATGAAATAGACAATACTACTACTGTAACAAATCCTGAAATCAAAGCAATTTTTGCATTATCCATTCTGCATCATATAGTACCTTTTTTGTTATATTTTACTTGTTTTTCTAAAACAACATAGTGGTAATTTGAT
Source organism: Marine Group I thaumarchaeote (assembly GCA_044358425.1). Classification (GTDB taxonomy): domain Archaea; phylum Thermoproteota; class Nitrososphaeria; order Nitrososphaerales; family Nitrosopumilaceae; genus Nitrosopumilus. Next base: position 608,349 of record CP054849.1, read on the forward strand.
ATTATTACTTTTTAGTTATTTTCTAAACATAATCCAAATCCTTGTACCTACCATAATTCCTACAGCTGAAATGATTAATGCAGGTACTGCTATTTCCATTAGTTCCATACCTTTACTGAATATTCATTTTATTTTTTTATTTTCATTTAGAATTCCTTAAATTCAATTAAATTTAAGATGAAGTGTGAAAATTTCTAAAAAAATATTGAATTTACTTCATGATCAAATAGCCATGGAAGCAAATGCCTCGAATTATTATCTGTACATATCATCTTGGTGTAAAGTCAATGGATATGACGGTGCTTCATCCTTTTTTCAACATCACTCAACTGAAGAGCGAGATCACATGCTTAAGATCATTCAATACCTCAATGATCTTAAAATTCATACTGTAATACCTTCAATTGAGAAACCTAAACAAAATATGAAATCTTTAGAACAAGTGTTTAAGACATCGTTACAAAATGAGCAAAAAGTAACAAAATCTATTGATAAAATTATTGACACTGCTCAAAATGAAAATGATCATAGAACAAGTATTTTCCTTGAATGGTTTGTACATGAGCAAATTGAAGAAGAGGATTTGTTTGAATCTATTTTGCAGAAATTTGATGTTATCGGTAGAGATAAACTAGCTTTACATGAGATTGACAAGTTATTGCAAAAATTAACTGAAAAATAATCTTAATTCATAGTGCTAAATAATTATTTTTTTTAAATTCTTTAATTAATAATAAATTTAAAAATTTTTGTGAAGACTGTTTTATTTGATCTTGGTGGTGTTTTAATAAATTGGAATGATGATTGGTTATATGATGAAATCTCATCACAAATGGGTAAACCATTTAATGAAATAAAATCAAAATTTAATGATAATCTTTGTAGCTTGTTTGAGTCTAAAATCAATGAAAGCGAATTTTGGGATATAGTTCTTGGTTCAAATAATGATATTGATAAAAAAATTATTAGTAAAACTTTTTTAAAAAAATCAAGCATTAATACTGAATTCTTAACATTTGCAAAATCTCTTCAGAACCACGGTCATTCAATAGGAATACTGTCAAATTTAACTCCTGAAACTTCCACTAATGTTCAAAAACATCTGTTAAAGGAGTTTGACTATCACTTTTATTCAAATTTGTTACAAATGTCCAAGCCCAACCCTGAAATTTATGAACATGTATGTGACCAAATATCTTCTCAAAATATCTTATTCATTGATGATAAACAAGAAAATTTGGATGTTGCAAAATTATTTGATATGGAGACTATTTTATTCACATCTGATGATTACGAATCTGGG
>CP054849.1:609662-620561 GCA_044358425.1 Marine Group I thaumarchaeote
CCTGAAATTTATGAACATGTATGTGACCAAATATCTTCTCAAAATATCTTATTCATTGATGATAAACAAGAAAATTTGGATGTTGCAAAATTATTTGATATGGAGACTATTTTATTCACATCTGATGATTACGAATCTGGGTTAATTGAAGAAAAAATATTGAATTTTTTAAATTAACTGATAATTATTTTCATTTAGTTATTCATTAGCACTATCAAAATAATATCTTTTTAGTTATATTCCATAATATTGGAATTTTTACATGTCTGATTTTTCACGACCGATTATTGGTATCAGTAAATGCTTGGAATTTGATATGTGCAGATATGATGGAAGTAGAATTAATAATAATTTTGTCAGAAATATGAAAAAGTATGTAGATTTTGTAGATATTTGCCCTGAAGTTGGAATTGGGCTGGGAACTCCTAGAAAACCAATTAGATTAGTCAAAATTGATGGAAAAAAAAATCTCTATCAGCCTTCTAGTGACAGAAATTTAACAGATGAAATGCATAATTTTACTAAAAAGTTTGTAGCTTCAACTGAAGTTCTTGATGGTTTTATCTTCAAACGTGATTCTCCAACTTGTGGAATAACTGATGTTAGATTATATCATAAATTAGGTACAGATTCTGGTTATCAAAAAACTTCTGGAATGTTTTCTGAAGGAGTATCTGCAGAATTTCCAAATATGGTAAAGGAGGATGAAAAAAGATTATCTAATATTTCAATCCGAGAGCATTTTCTCACTAGGATTTTTGTTTTGGCAAATTTAAGAGAATCCTTAAAACAACAATCTATGGAAAAATTATTTGAATTTTATTCAAAAAATATGCTGCTATTTTTATGTCATGATGAAAAATTAACAGCTGAACTTGGACTGCTTTTTAGAATTCAAGATGATTTTGCAATTATTTCAAAGAAATTTCAAAAAATTGCATATGATGCATTGTCCTCCCCTGTAAAAAAAGCCCCCATGATTAACACATTTGAGTATATGTATAATTTTGTAAAATTAAAATTATCTGAATCTGAACAATCTTATTATCAATCATTAATTGATAAGTTTGAAAATGATTTAATTTCACAATCAGAAATATCGACACTGCTCTATTCTTGGGCTTTAAGATATGATGTGAAAATTATTTTGGAACAATCTCTATTTGATCCTTTTCCAAAAAACTTATTGTTAGATCTAGTTGAATCAAAAAAAGAATATTCTGTTTTGTAATTATTTTTAATTTAATTCAATTTATGAAATTCAGACAAAAAGTTGTAATTATTTTATTTTGATCTGTAATTATTTCATCATGATCTGTAAAAATTACATAAAAAAAATTATACTTAATTATGATAACTTCCTAGGTATGGTATTAGGAGTAAGTCCACCTTAACCCCCTGAGTGCAACGCTCAAAAGGAAACCAAACGGGATTTTGCCCTGGGCTTATTCATCTTTTAATTATTTTTCAATGCAAAGCATTAATTTGTGATATTTTTGATCAAAGTTATGTCATTTGAAATTGATTGGCATGATAATTTTTATGGAATATCCTGGGCTTATGAAAAAGATAGACTTGTAGTCTCTACTGTTTTTGAAGATAAAAAAGAAGCAACAACTATTGCACAAGAAATAGAAGAATGGAGTGACAAGTTTACTCGATTAACAATTATTGAAAAAGATAATGGTGAATTTTCTATTTGTTGTTACGAAGATCCTCAAATCTCTAAAAGCTCTAAACATATTGGTCTATTTAGAACTGGAATGATACAAAGTGGGGGTTATGAGCAAGCAAAACCTATGATTGAGGAAAAACCTCCTTTATTGCAAATTGCATATGCTTCTGATGTTAGAGATATGACTACTTATGAACAAATATCGCGACTTGTTCCAATGAGAAAATGTAGAATTATTTCTGAAAAGGATTTGAAAAAACAAGAATATTATTTTGAAAGAACTGCCCATAACAAAAAAAATAATGAAATCTAAAATATCCTATTCATTACTTATGGACAATTGTCGATAATTGTTTGAAATTGATATAAAGAATCACTATCAAATCATTCATAACATTGCTACTGATCAATCATTCATCTCTTTTAAATGCAAATTTGATTTACTCTATTCATGAATGATAACACCACCTCAACTAACTGGGAAGATGCTATAGGCTCATCCTGGTTAATTTCAGATGAGTAATCTTTTTGATTACTTATTCTGAAATGAATCCTTGTTTTCATAACTTTATTTTATTGATTTTTTAATGTATGTAGATGCAAAATCCCATTGATATTGAACATACAAAAGAATGCAAATATAGAAATGATAATGATTTACCACATACAAATTGTTACTGCAAATGTCATAAAATTTTGATGATGGAATCTAGTAAGTTGCAATCAAGAACTTTCTGATTCTTTTTTTGGCTCAAAATTCTCTACAATTTCTGTCACTGTTTTTATTATTGCTTCTTTAATCTGTTCTTGATTCATTCCTGATTTGTGCATTAATTTCATTTGGTCCATTAATGCAAAATGCACGCGACCTTGTAGATAATCTACAATTCCAAAATTACCTTTTGGAAATTCTGTTACAAATAATTCATGATCTGTGGGATCACTTGAAGATTCAGACATATACATTATCTAAAAAAATACTATTATAAAATTTGCAAATATTCATTAATCTCTAAAAGTAGACAACTTCATGACTGAATTTATTCACAAACCATATGATAAAATCTATGTTCGTGACATGATACAACTTAGTCTTGATGATCTTATTGGTATGATGTCTTCATTGGAATCAGCAAATGCCTATTGGGTAGATGGTGTATTGTTTGCAAGTTTTGCAATGACTGAATCTGAAGAATTGGCTAAAAAAGAAATGAATAATGAAATGTTTTTAGATAAAGTAATTTTTGCAAAATGTGAAAATTATTCAAAGACTGTTAAATCCTCAACTAATTTAGAAATTGGTGTATTAAACATGCAAAAAAGTAGTCTATATGTGGATTTAATCAAATGGCTAAAAACCCAACCCATTTGGTCAAGTTAACTACTAACTTTTTGACATTTAATCAATCAAGTATAATCTTTTTATGATGATTAATTTGATTTAGAATATGGCACTTAAATCTGAAGCATCCTTTAAAGAATATCTAAAAAAATTATCTGATGAGACAATTATTAGATACTATTCTGATGTGGAGTATTCTCCATTTCCTATCTTACTTATCCAGGAATATACAAGACGATTTGAACAAAAAAGTAAAAATGAAATTATAAAGGATCTAAAGTATCAGACTCGGTTAGCCAAAAAAAAGACTCTGGAAATTAGCCAAATGGCTAAAAAACATAAGTTAATTGATGATGTAACTAAACAGAAATCTCAAGAAATTGTAAGTCAGGCTAAAAAGAAGGGATTCCAAATTTCTGAAAAAATTTCTGACAAGCGTCATGATTTAGGTTCAAAATTAAAAACCACAGCTAAATCTAAAATTCAAAAAACTGTGAAAGTTGGAAAATCATTAAAAGTTTCTAAAAAAGAGAATCTTGAACTCTTAGAAAGTTTAGCAAGACTAAAGGATGCTGGAGTAATTACTGCTAAAGAATTTCAAGAAAAGAAAAAGAAACTTCTTTCAACAATTTAATTTTTGGATAATTTTTTAAATTTCTCAAATTCTGATTTAGTCTTAACAAATTGATCAGTTAAAATTTTACAAGAAAAAATTTGATTCATTTTATTATCTATGATGAATATCACTTCATTAAAAATTACTGATTCAATAAACTCTATGGATGGATATAATGTATATTCAAGCAATTCTTGATTAATTTGAATTTTAAATTTACATCCCATTACTAATCCTATTTCTTCATGTTTGTTTATAAATCCCCTTAAGCTTGCCTTAATTTCTGATTGATTTTCTAATGATTCGAATTTTAATCTGTTTTTGGAATTATTGTCTATAATGCATGCAACAGGATTCTTTTGAATATGTAGGACTGAAGATTTGTGAGTTTCTGCATACTCTTTAATTTCTTTAATTTTATCTAATGGCATATTATTTTAATTAAAATTTAATTAATTAATTTTCATTATCAATGCTATTTTTTAGTATTCTCTGAAAAAAAAGTCAGTCTCCGTATTTTTGGAGACTCTGTAATGCATTAACTAGTTTATGTGAGCATTGGGCTCTTCCAGCTAACACCGCGAGATGTCTCTGACTCTAAACTCCATAGAATCATCTTTTTGTTAAAAATTAAATTTAAAAAAAATTACTTGAGTGTTTAACTTTTTCACATCAATAAGATCGCTATTTTTTATTTTTAAATTTTTTTTATAATTATTATGCAGCTATTCTGAATCTTCCGTAAATTATGTAAATGTCTATTAAAAGAACAATGATCGCTGACCCAATAAACCAATCTCGAATTGTTGATAATTCTACAATTCCATCTTGGATTAAAAACAACGCAGGCTGATGGGCTGACGGAACAATTGATGATGATTCATTTGTCCAAGGAATTCAATATCTAATAGAAAATAATATTTTGGATGTTACTTCTCAAACAATTGATACTTCTCAAGAAAAAATCCCATCCTGGATTAAAAACAACGCAGGCTGGTGGGCTGACGGTACCATAGATGATAATTCTTTCATCACAGGTATTGAATGGTTAGTATCAAATGGAATAATCCACATTAAAAATAACTAATCTGTCCTTGTACATCCACATTTAACATATACTACTTTGAATTCCCCTTCACTTTTGATATTATGTGACATTGGTTTGTTACAGTATTGACACTCAGTCCAACCGTGATATTCGTCTACTGTAACTATTTTGTATTCCCAAGATTTTTTCTTACTGTCCCAAAATACTGAATTAATCTCTTTTGGAGAATCCATATCAAAAATACCTATTAATTATTTAATTAATTTTTAGAATTCTTGTTTTAATATTAGGCATAAAAATCTCTAATTAAACCGTAAATAGGGCAATTTTTAGATTAAATTATGAAAGATATTGCTATTAATTCTATTTTAGATTCTATGAATGCTGATAGTGCATATCTTACAGATATGTGGGAGACTTGTCTTGATGAAAAAAGAAAAAGATATGCCAGAAATAAATTCTTATCAGTTTTAGATAAAATGGAAAAACTTGGATATCTAAAAAAACAAGGATATAAAACTGAAATTACGTATACAAAATTACAATTTCAAGATACCGCAGATCATATTGGATTCATCAATAATATTGTTTTTACAAATGAATCATCGATTACAAAATCATTAAAAAAATTGGATAGCAAAAAAATCTTTATTGATATTTCAAAAGATCTTAATTCTCAAAAATTAAATAAATTAATTTTAAAAGATTATGATTTACTTATTAACAGTATAACGAATATGTTGGAATTATCTTCTTCAATTATGCTTACTATTGAAAATACTAAAAACATAGAATTAAAAAAAGAATTAAAAAATAATTTTAAGCAAATTAAAGAATTTTTAGATGAATCAAATGAAATTCTAATGAAATTTAGAGGTTCAAATGAAAGAATTGTATTACAACGAATTTTAAATAATAGAATTCCAAAACCCGGATGCATAAAAATTTAAAATAATTTTTTTACTGCATTGAATAATGAACATCACAAAATAATACAATTCCATTTGATAATGTTTTAGCTGAAATACTGTGTCCATCGGCCAAACCTTTACCACAAACATAACACTCAACTTTTGAAACAGAGGATTGAATATTATTTTCAATTTTTGTCTCTTGCATTATTGTTCTACTTTGCATCATGCTAACACTGCGATCAACTATGCTATAAAGGTACCGTACTATACCGTAATACATTTATGCCTAAATTATTCGAATTTAATTCCATATTATGATGAAAATTATCTTTAACAAATTGGACAGTTTAGGCTAATTATGCGATTTTCTCATGCCTAAGACTTTAACAGTTTTTGAAAAAGAGAAAAGTTCTGAATTATTGCCATATTTCTAAGATTTTTTAAAAAAATATCAATCTATTGAAAAACTACGATCAGGATTTTTCTTCTTTTTGAATTGTATTACAGTGTTTTCGACATTCTTAAATTCTAGAATTGAAAAATAATTTATTGAAATCAGTATTCATTATTGCAATAGTGGCAGTTGCCATGATTGGAGTTATGGTTCCAAATTCTGATGCATTTATCACAAACCAAATCCCCGAATTATCTCTTGGGACCATAAATATTGCAGGTCATCATATTATTCCATCATCTGGAGATAATCCATCCACATTTGATTCTGATGGTAACTTGTGGGTTGCAGAAACTGATAACAATCGTATTGTCAAATATCCTGTAGATAATTTGGGAATGTATGGCTATTATACTGTTGTACTAGGACAATATAATCTTGGAACCAATTTTGAAAATAACGGAGGTATAAGTTCATCTTCACTTAATGCGCCAAACGGATTAACATTTGACTCGTCAGGTAACTTGTGGGTTGCAGATTCTGGAAACAGTCGAGTTCTAAAATATCCTGCAGATAACCTTGCAACTGGTGGTGCTGCAACGGTCGCACTAGGGCAAACTGACTTGACAACCAAGGATCACGGAACAATTAGCTCACCTTACTCTCATTCTGCAAAAACTTTTCATAATCCTACAGACATCGCCATTGACTCAACTGGTAATATCTGGATTAGTGAATGGAACAATCATCGTGTTTTAAAATTATATACGTCCAACCTTAAGATTGGCGGTGCTGCATCTGTCGTACTGGGACAAACTGACTTTACATCAAAAACACTTGGCAACACTGCAACTACTCTTCGTGAGACTGCTGGTATTGAATTTGACTCGTCAGGCAACTTGTGGGTTACTGATACTGGGGGTCATCGAGTTCTAAAATATCCCGTAGCTAACCTTGCAACTGGCGGTGCTGCAACTGTTGCACTAGGACAAGTTGACTTGACATCAATGGCTACTGGCAATACTGCAACAACTGTTGATACTCCGGAATACATTACATTTGATTCAGATGGAAACTTGTGGCTTTCTGACCGAGATAATCATCGAGTTCTAAAATATCCTGCAGCTAACCTTGCAACTGGCGGTGCTGCAACTGTTGCACTAGGACAAGCTGACTTGACATCAAAGGCTACTGGCAACACTGCAACAACTCTGGATGCTCCAAGAGGATTAGATTTTGATTCGTCAGGTAACTTGTGGGTTGTAGATGGAAATAATCATCGAGTTCTAAAATATCCTGCAGCTAACCTTGCAACTGGCGGTGCTGCAACTGTTGCACTAGGACAAGCTGACTTGACATCAAAAGCAAGTGGAACTACTGCAACAAAATTTTTGGATCTACGAAGTCTTGAATTTGATTCAGATGGTAACTTGTGGGTTGCAGATAAAAATAATAGACGCATATTGATGTTTCCTGAAGCCAATCTTGTAACTGGCGGTGCTGCCACACTAGTTTTAGGTCAGCCTGATTTTACATCCAATACTCAAAACACTGCTGCTAATGGTGGGCTTGCTTCAACATCTCTGGATACTGTAACAGGTTTGGCATTTGACTCCTCAGGGGACTTGTGGGTTGTAGATGATGGAAATCACAGAGTAATGAAGTATCAAAACATTACTGGTTCACAAAGTACATCTTCAATTTCTACAGGCGATAACAGCATAACTTTGGATACATTCACCACTAGTTTTACCTCCAGTAATTCAATTACAGGTAACAAAGTTGATGTCCAATCATCAACAACCAATCCCACTGGAAATTCCACTATTAGTGGTACTCCTATATCAAATTACTTTACTGTGGAAACCAACACTCCTGGATTATTATCTTCAAGAACTGTACAACTAACTTACACTGACAGTGAAGTTGGAGATTTAGACGAATCAACACTTCAAATTAATCGATTTTCAGATAACGTGTGGACTGTTTTAGATACTACAGTTAATCTAATTACAAATACATTGACTGCAACAACTCCTGGTTTTTCAACATTTTCTATTTCTGGCTTTTCTCCCAGCTCTAGTTCTGGAAATGGTGGTGGAAATAATTGTGATTCAAATGGATTTGGAAATAATAATTCTTTAAGAGTGTATCAGGTTATGTATGATGTTGAAACAAATGAAGTTCAAGTTCATGCATATTCTACATGTGGTTCATTACAAACCAAAATAACTACTCCAACTGGACAAAGTATTTTGGGATTGTCTACTGAACAACCATACCTTGATGATAGAATTCTAATTTATTCCGGAGTCATTGATGAATCCGATGAAAAATTTAACATTTCAATTCAGAATAAAAGACACTCTTTCACTGAAACATTTTACATTAATGACAAATCAATTACCAAGAAATATACTGGAACCACTGGATATACATCTGAACAACAAGGGTCAACATTACCAACTGTTACATCTAAACAAACTACTGTTGTCTCTGAACCATCTGTAACGCCAATTGTTCAAACTATCAAAGACCCAATTATAATAGACTCTAAAAAACAAATTCCTGATGAAAAATCAAACATTCTAAAAGTACAGTCAATTGAATATACTCCAGAACCAGTTGCAGAAGAAACCAAGCCTCAATGTGGAGTAGGAACCAAATTAGTAGATGGAATTTGTAAAATAATTAAAACTGATGAGCCAAAATTCTGCTTTTTGTTTTGGTGCTGGTAAAATCATGTTGAATTTCTAATATGATTGCAGTTGGAATTAGGCATATTTTTTAGTAATAATTTCTCATTTTGGGTCAATTCTTTTGATATTTTGTGCCTAATTCGATCTAGAGGCTTTAAATATTAAACAGTGAAAAATTTGTTTATGGGTGGACACCTTTGGAAATGCACAAGCAAAAGTAATACCTCTAGATTTATCTGAAAATCAATTTCAAATTTATAATAAAATATCTCGAAATTATTCTCATTCGTTTCTCTTTGAATCCCTATCTGGACCTGAGGTTTTAGCTGAAACATCTGTTATGGGATTTGATCCTAAAATTATTTTTAAAGGATATCCTGATAAAGTCGAAATAATTGAAAATAATGAAACAACTACCATTCAAACTAATGATCCATTTGTAGAATTAAAAAAATTATTGGGTCAATCAGATGATCAAAAATATCGATACCTTGGTGGTGCAGTTGGAGTAGTAAATTATGATTCAATTAGGTTAGTTGAAGATATTTCAGAAGAAAATAATTTATCTCAACCAATAATGGAATTTGGAATATATGATGATGGTCTGTTATATGACAATGTTGAAAAAAAATTATTTTATTTTTATCATGATGTAAATCGATTTGATCAATTAATTGTAAGTGATGATTCATTTGATGAATTTAATTCTAGTGAAGTCACTCCTAATATGAATAAAGAAAAATTTTCAAGTATTGTAAATAAAGCAAAACAGTATATTCACGATGGTGATATTTTCCAAGTAGTTTTATCTCGTAAATTTGCATTTGACACTAGTGGTGATAATCTGACCTTATACAAAACATTACGAAAATTAAATCCATCCCCATACATGTATCATTTAAAACAAGATTCTAAGACTATAATTGGTGCTTCTCCAGAAATGTTAGTTAGAATTACCGATGATAAAGTAGAAACTTTTCCAATTGCTGGAACTAGAAAAATAACTGATAATGAAGAAAAGAACAAGGCATTATCTGAAGAATTAATTCATGATGAAAAGGAATTAGCTGAACATACAATGCTTGTAGATTTAGGGCGAAATGACATTGGTAGAGTATGTAAATTTGGCACTGTACATCCAGAATCACTTATGCAAATAAAGCGATTTAGTCATGTACAACATATTGTTAGTCATGTAGTTGGTAATTTGGACTCAAAAAATGATATGTTTGATGCATTTCAGGCAGTATTTCCTGCTGGAACTGTCTCTGGTGCACCAAAAGTACGTGCAATGCAGATAATTGATGAATTAGAGGGAGAAGAACGCGGTCCATATGCTGGAGCAGTAGGTTATTTTTCATATAATGGATGTTGTGATTTTGCAATTGCAATTAGAAGTATTTTCATTGATGGTAACAAAGGATTTGTGCAATCTGGTGCCGGTATTGTTTCAGATTCAGTTGCAGAAAATGAATTTAAAGAAACTGAACACAAAGCAGGTGCAATGCTTCAAGCATTAAAGGAGGCTTCTAATTGAAATTTTTAATTATTGATAATTATGATTCATTTGTTTACAATATTGCTCAATACCTTGGAGAATTAGGTGTTGACTGTGATGTGTTTAGAAATGATAAAATCACTATTTCACAAATTAAAGAAAATAATTATGATGGAATAATAATTTCACCAGGACCCGGAACTCCTGAGGATAAAAAATATTTTGGAATATGTAGTGATGTGATCAAAGACATTGGTCCAAAAATTCCAATTTTAGGAGTTTGTCTTGGTCATCAGGGAATCATAGATGCATTTGGTGGTAAAGTTACAAACGCAGGTTGTGTACGACATGGAAAAACTAGTCAAGTAAAACACACTAATTCAGAATTATTCAAAGATGTAAAAAATCCTTTTAGGGCAACTAGATATCACAGTTTAGTTGGAGATAAAACAATAATCCCTGATGTTTTAGAAGTTACTGCAACTGCAAATGATGATGGTGAAATAATGGCAATTAGACACAAGGAATTTTTAATTCAAGGAGTTCAATTTCATCCTGAATCAATTATGACTGAAGATGGTAAAAAAATTCTTGGCAATTTCATTAGACAGGTAAAGGAAAAATGATTTCAGATTATATTGAAAAATTAGAGAAAAAAATTGATCTCACATATGATCAAATGAATGAAATAATGAATCAAGTATTATCTGGAA
>CP054849.1:624146-647472 GCA_044358425.1 Marine Group I thaumarchaeote
GCAGTTATTTTTATTGAAATCAAATTAACAAAAAACAATTTTAGAAGTATAAAAAATAATCGTATAATTCATTCTAGTTTGAGAAAATAAATGTCTGATTTGTTATGGATTAATTTTTAGCACTAGAAAATATTTTTTATTCTACTAGTTTATTTTTCAATAGGGCTTGCTCTGGAGTTTTTTCTTTGTTTGATTCCCAATGCCAATTATGATGTTTTTTCCAATGTTTATCTAATTCTTCAGTAGTAGGTTCTTTCCCTAATGGACTTCCACATAATTTACATTGTTTCATTTTTTATTATCAGTGGATTTTTTCTTTTTAGGTTTAATTATTGGATGACATTGTGCTGGTAAGTTTTCATCATTCATCATTATCGATCTCATTTGTAGTTTTTATTATTCTTCTGCATTAATGGTATCTGGATCATTATTTCCTGGCAAGTACTTGTCTCCAAGAAAACCATTCATTTTTTCATCAAATTCCTCTTGCAATCGTGTTAGATACATTTCTGCTTCAGTTTCATCATCTGGAATTCCTGTATCTGTTTCATAATTGAAACCTGTAGCCAAATGATAAAACTCCTCAAAAAATTCTTTACAATCAATTACATCTGCCTCTCTATCAATGGATATTACTAAGAAGTCCCTATCAAGTCTAAAATTTAGACAAACTTCTTCTTCAATCATAGTATCAACAATTACTGCCATAAGGTATGCAACATTATTTTTATTCAAAGATTTTTCACTTTTATTAGAAATCCATAATTCTTCATCATCTAACAAATTATCGAATGTTCTGACAATTACATCTCTAACTTCTGAATCCAAGTGAGCTGATTTTGATTTCCATAATTTTTCATCATATTTTCCAGGTTCAACATAGATTAAATCAAAAGTTAATTCTGGATTGATTTGTTCAAATTCCCATACTTGCTTATTTGTCCACATTGGTGAAAATTCATTAATAATTTTTTTAGTCAATTGATTCATAATTGGTTGATATTCTTTCTCTTCTTTAATCTTATCTTTAATTACTATTGTTAGATTTTAAAAATTCTAATGTGCATTCAGCTAATTGTTTATCTGAATGTTTTTCAATTTGATGTTTACAATTTGGGCATGTACCTTTTTGATTATCTGCTAATCCATCACTTACTTGTTTCATACAACATTCCATTAATTCTGATGTAGAATGTGATTCCATAGATAATTTACATGTTGGACATAATGTCATTTTCAATTTCTGATATTTTTTAACTAATAAATAAAATTTATCAAAAATATCTAAATGACAACTAGAAAAATTCATTTTTAAAAAAACAGATAATTATTAAGAAAATAATAAGAATAAACCAACAGCTGAAGCAGCTAATGATATTCCCATCCACGCATAAAATTTTTTATTCATATATTGTAATAATATGTCTAAAATTAATAGTTTAGAATCATGAAAACAGGCAAGTTAACTCACTATCATCGACTCTTTGGGAGTTACATTATGATTTAACCAGCACAAATCCTGTCCTCGTGAATCTATTGACTTAGATTCCAACAAATTCATAAAATAAAATGTGTCGTGTTATTTGCTCAAAATGGGTTGAAAAAATTATCCTTTTTTAATTCAGGCATAATTTCTTAATTTTTTCAAATCAAATAATTTATTGTATATATGATTAGTTAGCAATATGATAGAAAAAGAGGTAATTCATTGGTCTAATGATATTCAACTAAATGTGTCTAATTTTATGGCTGAACCTAATCCGGGTATTTTTGAAGATTCTCACAGTGTAATAAAATATGGATTTACTTGGGTTGTAAACTCTGAACAATTGAACGATCAGGTTGTTTTTTCTGTTGAGAATATACAACTTAGTGTAGAATTTAATCCTCTTTTATCTTGGATTAGAATGTCTGAATTCAATGATGGATTATTAAAACACGAACAAGGTCACTTTGATCTTGCTGAAATTATTAAAAGAAAACATCAAAAAATATTTGAAAATGAATTTTATGATAAAAAATTTCCTACAAGAGGCCAAAATGATGCTCAAAGAAAACAATATGCAAAAGAAGATTCTGGTAAAATGATTTCATTAAAAGTTGAAAAATTGAATTTGTATTTGAAAGAAAAACGAGATGAATATGATCAAGAGACTGATTTCGGAAAAAATATTCCTGAACAAAAAAAATATGATGAAATTTTTAATAAATTAAGAAAATAATTAATTATTGGTTCCTTATCATTTTACTTTCAGGAATTGAATTTATGTAATTTACTAAACTACGATAATATTTTAAATGAAAATTTATGTCTTTAATTTCGGTTTGCTTCAATTCTTCTAACTCTGGTCCAAAATCTCTTTTGTCTGTTTCAATATGATGTAATGTTTTCTCATTTACTTCGATCATGTGAAAAAGACTGTGAAGTACTTCACCTTTTTGCAATGTTTTATCACATGATTTTTGTAATAGTAATTCTACCCAATCCATAATTTTTATTTTTAAATTCTTATATCTTCATCTAAATTTGATTTATTCTGACTATTACTCTATTTTTTTTTAGTAATTTATTGAGCCTAATTTCCACTTATTTTTTTTGTCTATCTTTGATTTCCTTGTTTCTTTCACTATCTGAATGAACTTCTGAATGCTCATACAAGTCTTCTTTTGAATCAAATAATTGATCACAATAATAACATTGATGCATGGTATAATTATGAGATTATCATTATTATGACTTTCATCGTTTTTTTATAAATGGGTTATTCTTTTGATATTCTATTAATTTGGAATATCAATTTTGTTGATTCTTCTTATTTTTAATAATAATTTGTTATTATGTTTCTACTTCTATCTCTGAATTGCATGAAGGATAATTACCAGTTTCATTTTTTATTTTATTAATTAATTCTAATTGTTCTTGTTTTTGATTATCTGTGAAAATTCTTTGGTAAAATGCTGTCTTTTTCAAACATTCATTATCATCAAAATCAGTATCTAAAAATTCAGTAAATGTTTTTTCAAGATTTTCTGTTTCACCAACAAATATTGGTACTTTGCTTCTATCGTATAATACGTAAATTCCTGAAATTGATTTAACAAATTTTGCACTTTCTAACCATACTCTCATTTTATCATCAAGTAATTCCATACTATCTAAGTTTTGAATTGATATTAAAACGATGATGAAAAATTTTGTATATTACAAGAACCTTCATGCTTTTAATACCTAAAACCGAGATGATTAATCCTGTCTCTTATAGAAAAATTTCCCGATCAATTTACTCCTAGGAAAATTCAAAAAACTATCCTTGACGAAATTGAGTCCAATTTAAAATCTGGATTTAAAAAAATTGTTATTTGTGCACCTACTGGTGTTGGTAAATCTTTAGTTGGTGCAACAGTTTCAAATTATTTTGATAGTTCATTTACTGTCACTGCATCAAAACATTTGCAAGATCAATATATCAAAGACATTCCTTTTTTAAAACCTGTTAAAGGTAAACAAAATTTTCCTTGTCTCAAATTGATGGCTGCAGAGAAAGTTGACAATAATAGACGTGCTATGCAATGGGGATTAACTTGTGATAAAGGTCAATGTCAAGAACGAGTAAATAAAAATGGTAAAGAAATTGTTCAGATTTGTGATTTTAAACCCACTATAAAGCAAGTTGAAGAAAATACTCAGGATTCTTTATCTTGTCATTACTATATGCAAAAATATGATGCATTAGTTTCAAAACATTCCTTATGGAATTACCATGCATTTTTTACAATAATGAAATTTAATAAAAAATTATTTGAAGACTATTTGGATAGAAAAGTTACGGTATTTGATGAGGCTCATAAAATTGAGGATCAGATAATTCAGTTTGTTGGATTTGACATTTTTGCTGGACAAGTGGATGAATGTAATTTGAATACTGAAAAATACAACTTTACTGATTTGGATTCAATGATACAACTAACTGATGATATTGCATATTCATATGCCAAAAAAATTAAAGATATCAAAGAAAGTCCTGTATTTCAAAATAATCCTGATTTTGAATTAATTACGGGATTGGAAAGACGTTATGACAGAGCTGCACAGGCTAAAATTGACATACTTTCTGATAAAGATAATTTCATAGTTAATGAGCCTGTTAAGGACATAAATGGAAATTTTAGAACCATTTCTGTAAAGCCAATTGATGTATCAAAATTTGCAAATCAATTTTTTGATACTGAATTTCAAATATTCATGTCTGCAACAATTGACAAACTTGGTTTTTGTGAAAATATGGGATTAGAAAAAGATGACGTTGCATTTGTCGATACTCCAAAATCTCCATTCCCTATAGAAAATAGACAAATTGATCTTTTGAATATTCGAAGATTAAGTTATGGATCAACTGAAGATGATGAATTAGAAGTTATTAAAACAATTGATAGGATTTTAGATGAACACTCAAACGAACGAGGTTTGATATTGACTTCGTCTATTCCTCGTTGTCAAAAAATTATTCGATATTTATCACCAAAAAATACTCAGAGAATTCGACTATGTCATAGTAAAAATAAAGATGATAAAACTCAGGATGAAATAATTTCTGAACATTCTTCTGATCCAACTGGCGTTTTACTTTCTTCATCATTATGGGAAGGTGTTGATCTTAAAGATGATTTATCGCGTTTTCAAATAATTGCTAAAGTACCATACCCAAATTATACTGAGAAACGTACAAAAGCAAAAATGAATAAATTTCCACTATGGTATACTTCTCAAACATTAACAAAACTGTTACAAGGTTTTGGTCGCTCAATTCGAAGTGATAAAGATTGGGCAAAAACATATGTTTTGGATACCGCAGTAAATAATGTCTTTTTTAAGGCTCAACAAATGATACCTAAGGCATATTATGATGTTTTAGGTATGGATGAAATTTAATTTATAAAAATTATTTTATTAATTTTGTAGAATGCCTGTATAAATCATGAAGATTTTTACCGTCTAGAGTCTGTTCATTATCGTTTAATTCTGTATCGTGTAAAATTTCATCAAAATTATATTCAGTTTCATCTTCCACTGAATCTTTTTTGACATTGTTATTTCTTGTGGGTTTGTTTATTTTTTTTAATTGTTCTAAAACATCATTGTTACAATCGTACCATAGTTTAATTGATTTATCTGAATCATTAATGAATTCTGGTGAGTTTTTAATCATATTATTACTTAATGTTAAAATTTGTTTGGCTAAGAATAATGGTCTAGTCTCAATATCATTGAATTGATCAAAACAATTTTCACAAACATTTATTGTATAATCTAAATTTATTTCTCTAAGGATTTTATTTTCATGTTCACAATTATAAATTTCTGAGTTATTCAATATGATTTATGACTTCTTTTGTATTTTATTTCTTGTTTATTGAAAAAAATTATTTATGTTTTAATTGTTCACTGGCATAATATTCCAAACAATTTGGAATCCACGCATGGATGAACAGTGCCAAACTCATTTTCATTGCTCTTTTCCAATGATGAGTATATGATACATTATTGTTTTCAAGATGTCTCATGAATTGCAGATAAATATCAGGTATTTATAGTTTAATAATGGTTAATTTTGCTAATACAAATTTAAGTAATACTGAAATTACTATTTTTTAAAAAAATAATAAAAATACTAAAAAATTATTTTAAAAAATTGAATCTAATCAAAAAATATCTTAAGGATTTGCATATGTTACTGCACCATTGGCAGCTGAACCTACAAGTGTCGCAAATTTTGCCAGTGCTCCTGTAGTGTAATTTGCATTAGGTTTTTTCCAATCCTTTTTTCTATTCTCTAATTCTTCATTAGATACGTGAAGATCAATTATGTTAGTTTCTGTATCAATTGTGATTTTATCTCCATTTTTGACTAATGCAATTGGTCCGCCTACATATGCTTCAGGTGCGACATGTCCAACCATAAATCCTCTAGTGCCTCCAGAGAATCTACCATCAGTTACCATTGCCACTTTCTTTCCTAACCCTTGACCTACTAATGCAGCTGTAGTTGCTAACATTTCTCTCATACCTGGACCTCCCTTTGGTCCTTCATATCTGATCACAACTACATCTCCTTCATCTATTTCTCCTTTAGATACTGAATCAAATGCTAATTCTTCTCTATCGTATACTTTGGCATTTCCTGTAAATTTTGTCATTTCAACTCCTGCTGTTTTTATTACTGCACCTTCAGGGGCAAGAGAGCCTTTAAGAATAACTGCAGTTCCAACTTCGTGTAGAGGATTTTCAATTGTTCTTACAATATTTTGTTCTGCACTAGGAAATTTGAAAGAGTTGAGATTTTCTTTAATTGTTTTTCCTGTAACTGTAATACAATCTTCGTTGAGCAATCCTTTATCTAATAATTTTTTTAATACAAATGGTATTCCTCCAATTCTATCTAATGATTCCATAACATAATTTCCTCCAGGCTTCATATCTGCTAAATGAGGTGTTTTCTTTCTTATTCTTTCAAAATCATCATATGTTAAATCAATATTCACCTCGTTTGCAAGTGCAAGCAAATGTAATATTCCATTTGTTGAACCTCCAACAGAATTTAACATCATAATTGCATTTTCAAATGCTTCAAAAGTTAAGATCTCTTTAGGTCTGATATTCATCTCTAAAAGTTTAGCACATGCAACACCTGTTTCATATACAACATTATTTCGTCTATCATCTTCTGCTGGAGGACTGGCACTACCTGGTAGTGCTAAACCGATGGCTTCTGAAATTGAGGCCATAGTGTTTGCAGTAAACATACCTCCACATGATCCTGCATTTGGACATGCTACATTTTCAATATTTTTCAAATCTTCAAGAGACAATTTTCCTGCATCATAAGCGCCAACAGCCTCATACACATCTACAACTGTGAGTTCCTTTCCATCTAACATTCCTGGCTTAATTGTTCCACCGTACACAAATACTGATGGAATATTTAATCGAGCCATTGCCATCATTGTTCCAGGCAAACTTTTATCGCATCCTGCAATTCCAACTAATGCATCGTATTGATGTGCTCTAACCATTACTTCAATTGAATCTGCAATTATTTCTCTAGAAACTAATGATGATTTCATACCTTCATGACCCATGGCAATGCCATCACTTACTGCAATTGTTGAAAATTCTCTAGGTGTTGCACCTGTATCTGATACTCCCCGTTTAGCTTCTAAAGCTAATTGTGGAAGATGAATATTACATGGAGTTGCTTCATTACCTGTGTGACATACGCCGATAAATTGTTTTGATAAATCATCATCATTAAGTCCCATAGCCTTGTACATAGCTCTGTGTGGTGATCTAGCTGTTCCTTCTACAACATTTCTACTAGATATTTCCATAATAGACAATTTTCAAATTAGTATAATTTAGACTTTGTTGAATAATCTATAATTTATCTTAAGATTTAACTTATCAAAACGCTTAAGTTGAAATCATTTTTATTGAATTCATGTTGTTTAAACTTCATAAACTCAAATGTGATAATGGTCACTACACAAATGCTGTGGTTGCTGAGGGTGAAACATTAGAAGAAAATTTAAAAAAATTTACTTTGAGAAGTATGTGTAAAAGCTGTTGTTTGCCATTACACAAGTGTTAGTTGTTTTTGTAAAAATTTTAATCATTTAAATTGTAAAAATTTAATGTTTAGAATATGTCTGATGATTCAAAAGTTGAACAAAAAGCTCTTGCATGTCCTGTTTGTCAAAGCAATAAAGCAATGATTGCAGGAGAAAATGTCAAATTAGGTGGAAAATTTGAAGATAAGGAATTTTTAACAACTGAATTAACTGTTTTAAAATGCACTAAATGTGGTTATTTCATGTTCTTTGATAAACTAGCTCAGTTTACTACTAAAGAAGAATCAAAATCCTAACTAATTGACAGGTTGAATTCTTCGAACATTTTTTCTAAATTCTTCATTTTGAAAATGTTCATCACATACTAGCCAAATTAATTCATTATCGTCTCTTTTTCTGAATTCTATAAAGTATTTTTCAGTTTTATCACAGCATCTTTTCATTGTTATCACTCCTGATTGTTCTGATCATAATAAAAAAATTATCTATTTAATAATTTCTTGATTTTCTAACTGTTTCAAGTATTCTTGAACTTGTTCATCTGTTTCTCCACCAAATGTTATCAAAATTTTATCATCTTCCATTATCTCATATGCTCTGATATCTGAAACTCTCTCACCATTGATGAAATACTTCAATGAATATTCCTCATTAGTACAAAATGATTTTCCATCTGGAAATATGTAGCATTGTTCGTCTAATCCTATGGATAATGAATTAAACAAATATTCCAACTCTACACCTGTAGCATGTTTGTGAATAGTCGAACCATCTCGAGACTCAAAGTGTATCCATGGGGATTTAATTTGGTAAGCTGGTGCTGAAAAATCAAATTCATCTCCAAATATTTTCACTAAAATTGCTGCATGTGAATGGTCACTTCCTAATGCTCCTGCATTTTCAGGACCTCCAGGGGCTTCTACAGTCATGTTCAAAAACAGAAATCCTGCATATCCGACAATTACTGCAATAACTCCTAAAACACCTATTGCAATTAGGGTCTGTTTTCTTTTCTCTGCAGAGTGTTTAGTAGCATAATTTTCACGCTTTATTTCACGCTCTTTTCTTTCTTTTCGACCCATAACAGTTCAAACTCTAAAATTTACCCCTATAAAAGATTCGATATAAACAATAAATAAAATCAAAAATGCACTTAGTTATGGCGTGTATTTTTTGTGATATCCTATCTGGAAAGCGTGAGGGTCACATATTGTACGAAGATGACCATCATTTGGTGTTTTTAGACAAATATCCTATTGATGATGGTCATACCCTTGTAATTCCAAAAAAACATTATGAAAGAATTACTGATATGGACCCTGAGGATGTAGGTAAAATTTTCACTTTGGTTCCAAAAATTGCAAAAGCTGTTTTGTTAGGATCCGGTGCAGATGCATTTAGTCTAGCTCAAAACAATGGAAAGGCTGCAAAACAAATTATCCCTCATGTACATATTCACATTATTCCAAGATATAATGACAAAGGTACTGTTTGGACTAAACGTCAAATTCCAACTGATGATGTGTTGTCAGAATTAGCCGAAAAAATAAAATCTGCTATTACTTAGTGTGACCTGGATTATATCTTAGTATTGCTCCAATCTTTCCTAAACTTGACAACATATTGCCATGTTCTGCACTTCCTGAAATAACTTCTAACTGTGTTCCTGTTTTTGCTGCAAGAATTTGTAAATAATCTACAATATCTTGTTCATTAACTTCTGTATCCATTGCTTTACAATCTGGACATGGATTGTTTTTGTATTCTGTTTTTTTTGGAATGACTAATTGTCTTTCTATAATATCTTCTTGAATTTTTTTACAACGTTTGCATTCTGCTTCTACTCTATGTAGATTTGTATTGTCTGTAATCAGTAAAATCTGAACAACATTATTTTTTAGAAACTCAATTACTTCTTGTAATCCATATGAACCCTTACCAGTATTTGTATTAATTTCTCTAAATAGATCTTCAACTAATTTTTTTTCTTCAACTAATCTGAAGTTACCTAAAATATCTCCTGATTTGGCAAATGCTTCTCTAATGCCTTCAGCACCTGAATAACTTGCATCGATAGTATTGATAATATTATTTTGTAATCTGTATTCTAGATAATTTCCATTAATGAAATCTTCTTTTGTTGGACCTGGTCCAGAAATAATTAATCCTTTTACTGGATAAATATCAATAAAATATTCTCTTGTAGTTTGTGCAACTCGATTGTAGAAATAACTTAATTCCATTTCTCTTAATTTTTGAAATCTTTTTGCAGATTGTCCACCTTGTCTGTGTTTTCCTGCAACTCCTGAACCTGTTTGTGATAAAACTTCAATTTTATCACCATGTAATAATCCCCAACCTGCATCCTTTGCATCTATGGATAAAAATCCAATTAGATTATCATCTTTTAGCATATCTTTTAGGATATCTACATGAAAATGGTCATCACATCTGTATAGATATTGATTCAAATCTTTTGGAGGTTCAATCTCCCATGCTGTAACTACTTCACTTCCAAGTGGACCTCCCTCTTCTGGGGGTAAGGCGCCACAAAATACTACTAATCCTTTCTCAGGAGTTTTTTTGTACATTTTTAATTTTGAAACTACTTTTCCAAGAGAATCTACGACATGAGATCTTGTTAAATCTGATTTTATGTTGTCAGCAGTACCTTGTTCTTGTTGTAATGATCCAATAATTTCATGAAGTTGTTTTCCTTTTGGGATGTATACTGTAATTAGTTCTGTTCCTCTACCTGATTTTTTAGATAATTCTTCTAAAGTCTTTCTAATTTTATAGAGTTTAACTGAATCTTGTTTCTCTATGTTGATTTTTACCATTCAATAATTGTCCTAATTCTCGGATATTAATCAATATTGATTTGGATGATTTTTTTTATCTTAATTCATCAAATGTTTTCAAAAATACTTCTAGCGGTTGATTTCCTCTGATTTTAATGATATTTTCATTATTAAATACTAAAAATGATGGTGTTGCATCAATTCCAATTTCTTTTCCAAAATCATAAATTGTATTAATTTTATTTTCATACTTCTTTTCATCTAAGCACTTGTTGAATTCATTAATGTCTAATTGTATTTCTTTTGCAAATTCACTTAACGACTCTCTTGTAATCCATCCTGTCCTTTCACCACCCCAATTTTTGTACAATTCATCATGATATTGCCAATATTTTTCTTGATCATTGGCACAATAACTTGCTTGTGCAGCAAGTTTTGAATCTGGCCCATTTAATGGAAAGTCTTTGAAAATAACTTTTACTTTTCCTTTTTTGATAAACTCTTCATTAATTATTTCTAATGTCTCTTGATGAAATTTGTAGCAGTATGTGCACTGATAATCTCCCCATTCCAAAATTGTAATTGGTGCATTAGTATCTCCTAATACTGGGGAACCATTTTCTATCAAATTTGATTCTGTTAATATTTTTGAATCTGCGCTTTGTGGTTGATATAGTACTAAAAATGAACCTGCCATAATTCCGATCAAAATTGGAATTAAAAAATAATAATATTTCACAATCTCATCTTCGATGAATATTGTAAATATCTTGTTGAAATCTATAATTTAGGATTAAATTTGATTTGGATTTTTTTCTTAAATGAATTTAGATTCAAAACCTGGATCTTGTTCTTTTTTTTGATACAAATTTCTTATTTTTTGGATCTTTTTTGCACATCAAAGAACATAAATAGATTCAACAAAAGGTAATTTTGATGTCTGAAGTTAGACAAATTAACAAATCAAAATCTGCTGTATCAAAAGTAGCAATTTTGGCATTGGCCATAGTTTTTGCAGCAGGGTTATTTGTTGTAGGTTTTGATCAAGGCCATATCTTTAGTATAGTATATGGTGAACAAGCATTTACAGACCTTACAATTCATGAACTCACTCACGATATGAGACATGCAGCAGGATTTCCTTGTCACTAGTGACAATATACAAATGAAATTATCGCATTCTATTAATCTAGGTGAATTTTTACTCAATCATTGAAAACTATTGTTTTTATTTCAATTGTTCTTATTTCTGGTGGTTTAGCAGGTTTAGTTCATGGAACCATAAATTTTGCTATAGTTGAACCATATTTGGATCAGGCAATTGGGCTTGAAAATGAGAGTTTGTTTGCATCTGGAGAGGCTGAAGATACTTTGGAATTTTGGGCAGAATATGAAAGTTATAGAATTTGGCAAAAAAGTGGTCAAGTATTAGCTGGAGTAATTTTGGGACTTGCAATGGGTTCATTATTTGGTATTGTATTTGCATTATCTAGAAATTCTTTACCTGGAAAAAACATTGTAACAAAAGCAGTATTTTTGTCGGGTCTCATGTGGTTCACACTTTATCTAATTCCCTTTTTGAAGTATCCTGCAAATCCGCCCACAGTAGGTGAAGCAGATACGGTAGTATTACGAATGATTTTGTATGTTTCCTTCATAATTATATCTGGTATTGGAGTAATTGTATTTTACAAATTATTCACAAAATTAAATAAAAATAAAAAATATTTTGCATTAATTGGATATGCTGGATTAATGTCAATTGCATTTATCATGATGCCTGACAACCCAGATGAAATAACTGCACCAATGAATTTAGTTAATGAATTTAGATTTGTATCTGTATTGGGTGTTACCTCGTTTTGGGGTTCTGTTGGAATAATCTTGGGATTATTTTGGAAAAAATTTGATAAGACATAGAATTTAGAAAATTCTTAATTCTTATTCTAGAGACTGAGAATTAGTATACTCTCTTTATATACAATAAGGTATCGTAAAAAACATGTCTAGAAAACTAACTTTACCACAATTAAAAAAATATGACATAAGTCAAAAAGTAATTGAAGCATTAGCTGATTCTGAATCACGAGCAATTTTATTTTCCATTGTTAAAAAGGGAAATACTGCTGCAGAATTGTCTGATAAATTAAAAATTCCCCTTAGCTCTGTTTACAAGAAATTATCAGATCTTGAAGAATTAACATTGATTGAGGTAGAGAAATGGATGTTATCTGATAAAGGAAGAAAATACAAAGTTTATAGAAGTAGGATTAAACAGGCTGAAATATCTATTAAAAAGCCTGAACCAGTTTTAATATTGGTTTCAAATAGTAAATAATGTGTCTAAAAAAAGCATAATTCAGCTATCTGAATTTGATATTAATCAAAAGATTATTGAGGCTATGAGTAATGTATGCACTCGTTCAGTATTGTTTTCAGTAAAAAATGAATCAAAAGATGTACCTACAATAGCTGAAGAATTAAAAATTTCAATATCTACAGTTTACAAAACATTATCCAATTTAGAAGAACTTGCTTTGGCTGAAGTTGATAAATATGTAATAACCTCAGATGGTAAAAAAATCAAACTTTACCGAAGTAGGATTGGTAAGGTGGAAATTACTTTAGATGATCTTCAACCAAAATTACATTTACACCCAAATACCCTAAACTCAAAATCAAATTCATAGAAATATTGCATATTCTCATTCTATAGACTTAGAATAACAAAGTAGAAACATGTTTGACTTTAAATAATCTTAGCTGAAACTAATTTTTGAAACACAATGAAACAACAGAAAATTTTGACATTAATTGTTGCATTAACAATAATTGGTGTTTCAACAACAACTGTACTTCAAAACGCCGAGGCAGAAAGTTTGATTCCTACATGGATTAAAACAAATGCTGCATGGTGGGCTGAAGACACAATTGATGACGAAACTTTTCTTACTGGAATAGAATATCTAGTTGAAAATGAAATTATCAATGTTTCATCTGAATCAAAAATTACTGATGTTGATTCCTTAACAATTGGATTTATACCAGTTGAAAAGGCTGATGAATTAACGCCAAAAGCTGAAGCATTAGAAAAGTTTTTGGAATCAAAACTTGGAATTGATATCGAAATAGTTGTTCCAACAAACTATGAAACCATTATCGAAGGAATGAGATTTGGTCATATTGATGCTGCCTTTATGGATACTGGTCCTGGATGGATTACACATCAAAGAACTGGTGCTGAAGCTGTCTTATCAGAATTAGTAAAAGGAAAAGTTAACTATCAAGCAACTGTTTGGGCACTTGCAGATAATGATTCAATTAATTCATTAGAAGACACAGTAGGACAACGCGTTGCATTTACCAGTATTACTGGTTCTTCAGGTTTTGTTAGACCAATGGGAACATTGGTTACTTCTGGACATGTAGATATTCAAGGTGATGACATTGTTGCTTTAGAAATGGCACTTGCAAATAACTTCAAAAGTTACACATTTGCTGGAGGCTACAAGGCAGCATTGAATTTACTTCTTAATGGTGACGTTGATGTAGCATTTGGTTCAGATATTGCTCCAAAAAAATACTTAGATCTTGAGGATCAAGCAAAATTACGTCCAGTGACCACAATTGGTCCAGTTCCATCACATGTATTTATGGTAAGTTCCAGTATGTCTGAATCTACCAAAAATAATTTAGTTGATGCATTAATTGAACTCAATTACGACGAACACAATTCAATATTGACAGACTTGTATGGTGCAGAGGCATTAGTACCAACAACAACCACTATGCACATAGGTGAATTTGGTACATTTATTGATGCTCTAACTGGTTTAGATCAAAAAATATTGGACAAGTATGATAAGAGCAAATAAAACCCAGCTATTTAGAAATGAAACAAATTCAAATGGCTAAAACCTCTTCTTTTTCAATAATTTCTACAAAAAAGATTATTCAAATGAATGATGTTTGGACTTCATATGATTCTAAAAGCTATGCATTAGAGGGAGTAAATTTATCCATAGATAGAGGTACTAACTATGCTATTGTTGGTCAGTCTGGCTCTGGAAAATCAACTCTTCTAAAATTAATGAATGGAATGATGGTTCCTAGTAAAGGAATTATCAAAATTGATTATTTGACACCCAATATGAATAATAAAAAATTCAAAAAAATGATGCATACAATTGGCTACATTCCACAAAGCTTAGGATTAGTAAAAAATGTCAGTGTACTAGATAATATTTTGATTGGTGCATTACCTAGATTAAATCGAATGCAGTCAATTATGAAACAATTTCCTGAAAATGAAATTCAAGAAGCAAAACGTATTTTAAAATTAGTTGGATTATCTGGAAAAGAGTCACGCAAAGCATACATGTTAAGTGGAGGGGAAAAAAGACGTGTTGCAATTGCTAGAGCATTAATGCAAAAACCTACTATTCTACTAGCTGATGAGATAGTCTCAGAATTAGATCATGTCACATCTAGAGAAATAATGGATTTAATTTTAGATGCTCAAAAGAAAATGAATCTTACTGCAATTATGGTTCATCATGATATGAAACTTGCATTGGAATATGCAAATCGTGTTGCAGTAATTAAAGAAGGCCAAAAAATTTTAGAGATTGGCGTGGAAGGAGATACAATTGTAGATTTCCAAACCGGAGATATGAGTATTGAAGAAATAATGGAGATGCATAACACTGACACCAAAGAATAACATCATAATTGCAATAATTGTGGGATTAGTTGTAGTTGCATCATACAACGTAGAAGCTAATCCATTGGATTTTGCCGAAGGTATTCCAAATCTAGCAATTATTGCTTCGGAAATATTTGTTTTAGAAAATATTGTTGAAGATTTGAAATATATCCCAACTGCATTATGGGCCATGCTTGAGACTCTTCAAATGGCATTCATTGGAACTGTGATTGGTGTAGTTGTAGGGTTACCTCTTAGTATGTTATCGGCACGTAATCTAAATAGCAAGTATGTCTATGCACCTACTCGTGCTTTATTGGCCATAATTCGTACTTTTCCTTCCATATTGTGGGCATTATTGTTTGTAATTATGGTGGGTTTGGGACCATATGCCGGAGTTTTGGCAATCGTGATGTATACTATAGGATTTGTTACAAAACTACAATACGAATCAATTGAAACCATTGATTCCGATCCTATGGACGCTGTTAGTTCAATTGGTGTTAGTAAATTTCAATTAATTCGATACGTTGTACTTCCTGAATCTGCATCTCATTTGTTGGGTCAGATATTGTACATGTTTGATTACAATGTTCGACAAACTAGTATTTTGGGAATCGTTGGAGCTGGTGGAATTGGATTTTTCATTATTAATTATATAAAATTCTTTGAGTATGGAAAAGCTGCAATCTTTTTAGTTATAGTTCTCATTACTGTGTTGATTATTGATTGGGTAAGTGTAAAAATCAGAGACAAATACATAATAAAATCTCAACACGGTGTAGAAATAAAACCTAAAAAATCTCTATTTAGTTAGATTTTTTTTCAGAATCTAACGGAATTTGATTACAACTACCGCATCCATTCTTTCTTGTACCAAACCAAATAAATGCAGATGGCAATAATAGATAAAGCAACATTGCATTTTCAAATCCAAACAAAGTTTTATTTTCTAAAACATATCCTGCTGCTATGATTACTCCAGATGAAATTAATCCTACTGCAGAAATTTTATTAATTTTATCTTTTAATGTCATTATTTCTAAGTAGTAATTTTGTCAAGCTGATTTGATTCTGTTGCAGTTTTTACTTCTCTTGCTATTCTTTTACCCATACTCATATTTTCATTAAACAATAATGAATAGTATGGAGAACCATCCATGTAGATGTTGGTACCTGCAACTATTCTTGCTGAAAATTCAAATGATGTAAATTTAGCATTTTCATCATATACACCTTCAATACAAAATGGGCCATTCATTCCTGGTGAAACAACTCTTTTTGCAGCTTCAACAAAATTTTCACCCATTGTGTATACTTCATCCAGTAAAGATTCTCGCAAAACTAGGGGGCTATTGCCAATCACATTAAATGATGGAACTTTAGTTGATTTCATTTGTTGTTCAGCTGGAATTCTTCCAAGACCCTCGATATCTGATTCATGTCTTTGATCAACTCCAAAAAATTCTAATTCATTTGTTAAGGGTGAATAAAAGAATTGTAAATATGCTAAAACTCCTGCAGCATACTCTTGAATGTATAATGTTTCATCTTTTGAAAGTATGCCTTCAGAAATTAACTGGTTTCTTTTTGTATTGTAATCATCTTCATTTGCTGCCATAAAGTAACCTTTTCCACCAGCAGCTCCTTGTCGTTTTACAATAACTAACTTTTCAATATCTTTTGGTTCTGTAACTGGTTTTGGCATAGGAAGTGTTGCTTCTCTCATTAGTTTTTCTTTCATTTCTCTATCTGATTCCCATCTTAGAATCCATTTGTTTCCAAATACGGGGGTTTTGATAGATTCAATTTCTTCAGAACTCATTTGTGCAATTAAAGTTCCATGTGGAATCAAAACTGCATTATTTTCTTCAAGTGTTTTTTGACATTTTTGATCTAAAACTTCCTTAAATGAGTCTACTATAATTAATTCATCAATAAATGGAAATCTACGATATAATTTTTCACGTTTTTTCTCACAAACTAACATTGTTTTGAGGCCTTCATCTTTTGCACCTTTTAAAACTTGTAAAGAGCAATGAGATCCCAACGTTGCTATGGCAGTCATTTTCTTAATTTAACTCAAATTTTGTACTTTATGAACTATTGGGGATATCCTATAAAATCACGCCTAGTTTACTGATAATTTGTCTCAAAAACCTTACCTTCAAAGATAAATTACTCTATGTATCAGAAAAAGTATGGCTGATAAAATTACTGCAAAAGAATTGATGTCTCAAAAAAACGATTTTGTGATCTTGGATGTTAGAGAATCTGATGAATTATCAGGTGGAGTTATTGAAAACTCTATTCCTATGCCTTTGGGTTTGTGCATTAGAAATGTAAAGAAAAATCAAATTGAAGATTTGAAAGATAAGAAAATTTGTACATATTGTGGAACTGGATATAGAGGCAATATTGCAGCTGATGAATTGATTAAAGGTGGATTCAATGCAGTAACCCTAGAGGGGGGTTATTCAACATGGGTGTAAATAATTCCATAGATGAAGAAAACAAAAAGATAGATGAAGAAAACAAAAAGATAGATGAATACAATCACAAAGTTGACAAGTATAATGATGCAATTGATAGGGGGGAAGATCCCGATGATGATTTCTAACAGGTTTTCATAATGGATGATAATTCTGAAATTCCAACAAAGGAAGAAATTATTAAAAATATGGCAAAACACTTGCAAACTAATTTTGAAGATGGGGAAGAAGTATTGTTAAGAACATATGATTTAGCTTTTATCAAAGGTAAGATGGAGGCCATTTCAGAAATGAAGAAAAAGGAAATAGAAAAATAAAGATTTTTTTAAAATGGTTCTTTCATCAAGAAAATTTTATAATCAAATGAATTGTCTATTGAACTGATTCATTTTAAAATAAATACGGACTATTTTTTATTATATTATGGATAAAAGAGATATTTTGGTATTGTGCTCAATTTTAGTAGGAGCCGGAATTCCTGTAGGATTAATGGTTTTAGTGGCAAATGGAATCATCAAATTACCTATAGGTTGACAATATTTCAATTAATGATTTGTTGAGTATGAATACCTCAAAAAATCAATATTAGTAAAGAACTGTGATTAAGATAATTTCGATGCCCTGAAGAGATATGACGTATCGACGTTCTTTATCTCACCAAGACATATCTAATATCAGATCGCACTAGTATATTTAGATCGCGGTTTAATGTTATTACCAATAAAATAATGAAAATCCATGACTCTTACAGTAAATATTGATTGATTTGTGCATAGAGTACAATGAATTAACATCAGACTACGTTAGAACTATTGATCGTTAATTAAAGAAGTCAAGGTAATTTTATCATAATTCATATTTTTAATTTGAAGGTGAATTTTTGTACTCAAAATATTCTTGAATTTCCTCAGATAATTTATTGATGAGTTCCTCATTGTTAAAATCTACCTCCTTTAACTCATCCCATGTTTTTTCAATTTCTTGTTTTAGGACAAATAATGTTCTTTTATCATCACAATGCATGTAAGACCAAAATCTCTGTAAAATTTATCTCTTTTATTTTAAATAATGTAGAAATATTGGATGTATGTTTTTATTCTTTGACAGATAATCATACATACTCAAATTCATTGTTTTAAACATCTCAGAAAATAGACTTGGATTTGCAATTCCAATTGTAAACAATATGGGGATAATTTTACTACATTTGTCAATCTCTTCTTTTAGTTTTGTGGAATTATTTGATTTGTTATAATTAATCAGTATTTTCCATTTGTTTTTTATTTCTTTTATTTTATTTTCAAGAAATAACTCCCCTGTTTGTGTTAATTCAGATAAATCATGAGGTTTTAACCCCAATTTTGAGTAGATTTTTCTAATACTTTCTTTATCCTTTACACTTAATGTTTGATTTGTATTTTCAGTATATTGTTTATATTCAATTGAATTCAACCAATTTTGAATTTTTGTTTTTAATTCTGCTGATGGCTCATGATTCATTTTTTGCATCATTTCTAAATCAAAAAATTTTTCACAACTTTTTACTAACTCTAAAGCACTAATTTTGATCATTGTTTTCAAATCTGTATTGTGCATAGCTGCAAGTACAACTAAATCAATTGAAGTTAAATTTGATATAGTTACTTCGTAATTAGATTTGTTAGAGATATTCATTATTATTTTGATTCATTAATTCTTGATGAATTATGTGCAGATGTAACATAACGAAATACTTCATCAATTAATTCCACGCTTAATTCTGATTTGATATCTTCGGGAATTACTTTTAACACAAAATCATACATTGTGGTGTTTTTTGGTAATTCATCTCTTTCTTGTAATAATGAAAATACTGCAATACCATTAGAAATCACTGAGATCATTTTTTCTTTGTTTGTGAGAGTCATAACAATTATCAGAAATTCTCGGTAATTAATTTAAAACTATTAGAATTAGATAATTGATTGAAATCCTTCTTGTTTTTCAATTACTTGTAATAGTTCTGGGGTTGTTTCTTGAATGTGTAGATCTACTGGTATGCTGTGGCCTCCAGCATAATCATCTTCATAATTTTCTGAATAAACGTATCCTACATAGACTGCTGCGCCTATAAACATTGCAATAACAAGTCCAATCAAGATATTTGCCATATTGCTTTGATTTTCAATATAGGCATGTAAAAACATTATGAAAATTGAACATTTTGAAGGATCTTTTTGAAAAAATTAATTACACCAGAAAATATGGAAATATTATAAATTATGATTGAAACTGAATTAGGAAACTTACGTAGATCTCATTATTCTGATCAAATTAACTCCTCAATGGATGGTTCTGAAGTAACTGTTATGGGATGGGTTTTGACTGTGAGAGGTCATGGAAATATTAGTTTTGCAACAATTAAAGACAAAAATGGTAGTCTTTCAGTTATAGCAAAGAAAGGTGATTGTTCTGATGAGATTAGAGAAAAAATTTCTTCACTAAAAGCTCATTCTTCAATTGGAGTTACTGGTAAGGTGAAATCTTCTGAAAAAGCACCTGGAGGATATGAAATTATTCCAACAGAATTACGTGTTTATTCTGAAGTGACAAAAATCCCTCCATTTGAACCAACAGTAAAAACTGTAAAAAATATTGATACTCGTTTAGAAGTAAGACCTATTGATCTTAGAAGAAATGTTTTACAACATGTTTTCAAAACTAGAAGTTTAGTTCTAAAAACAATTAGGGATTACTTTAATGATCAAAATTTTGTTGAAATCAATACTCCAAAAATGATTGCAACTGCAACTGAAGGTGGTGCTGCACTGTTTCCAATATTTTACTACAACAAAGAAGCATTTTTAGCTCAAAGTCCCCAATTATACAAAGAACAATTGACAATGAGTTTTGAAAAAGTGTTTGAAATTGCACCAATTTTTAGAGCTGAGCCATCTCGAACCAACAGACATTTAGCTGAAGCAATATCTATTGATTTGGAAGAGGCTTTTGTAGATTACAATGATGTAATGAATAGAATTGAAGAAATCATAAAAGTTTCAATTAACGCAGTAAATGAATATATTAAAAATAATCCTGATTCTGAATTTACTCCAACACCAGTTCCTGAAATTATTCCAAGATACACTTATGATGATTTAGTTGATAGAATGCAAAAAGCAGGTGCTAAAACAGAATGGGGTGATGACCTATATCCATCAAATCTTAAAAAAATTGGATTAGATGGATTTTACTTTATTACCGATTGGCCTTTGGGTCCAAAGCCATTTTATGTTAAAGATAGTAAGTCTAATCCAAAAATTTCTGAATCCTTTGATTTGATGTTTGGTGATTTAGAATTATCTTCAGGCAGTACAAGAATTGAAAAACGTGATGAATTGGCTCAAAGAATGAGTAACAAAGGCATGAAAACTGATTCCTTTGAATATCACCTAAATGCATTTGATTATGGAGTCCCACCACACGCTGGTTGTGGTATTGGTCTTGAGAGATTAATTATGGCTCTAACAGGTACTGAAAATATTAGAGATACAACATTTTATCCAAGAGATGTTGACCGTCTTACTCCATAGATTAGTAATTTATTATCCTGATAGTGATTTAATTTGTATTGAGTGTTTATGCTGAACTTTTACAAGAATACCGAGAAAAATTCGATATTGAGATTTTCCCATTATTGGTATCTAATCAATTAATTCATAAAAATACGGGAAGAGTATACCATTCGTTTCAAAAAAGAATTGATAGAATCGAACTACAGAAAAAGTCCATTGAAGATAAAATATCCCAATTAAAACAACATATGTCTGATGGAAATAAAGTTGAAGATTTTGATAAATCTATAATGTTTGATTTAATTACAATGTTTGCTCAAGCAACACTATCATATTTTGAGATATACAAATCATGTTTAAAATTCTCTTTAAATTTTGAAAAACTTGGAATAACAAAATCTAATCCTGGTTATAATGAGATGATTGATCATTTAGGAGATTACAAAAATAATGGAGTATCTGTATTTCACAAAGCCGGTCTTAGAACATTTTTCAATGTAGATTTGAGAAATGTATTGACAAATGATTGTTGGTGGATAAATAATAATTTTGAATTCACATATGAAGAACCTGATGGTACTGAAATCTCCCTTAGTATAGGTGAACTTCACGGGGAATTGGCTAGTATCAATTCTGTGGTTTTAGGATTCACTGAAAATCATCAAAAAAATTCTGATATGGAGTCCACAGAATAATATTTTAATTTTAATACAGTGAAATAATTTCTGAATTTATTACCATGAATGAAACATTATCAAAAATTATTAAAATCAGTGGGCCTGGTTTGCTATTTGCAAGCACTGCAATAGGCGTATCTCACTTAATTCAATCCACTAGAGCAGGAGCTGATTTTGGATTAATGATTATTGGGTTTGTAGTACTTGTTAGTGTACTGAAATATCCCTTTTTTGAGTATGGTTCTAGATATGCAAACTCTACTCAAACAAGTATTATTGATGGATACAAAAAATTAGGAACTCCAATTCTAGTTTTGTATCTCATAATTACAGTCTCTTCGATGTTTTTTGTAACAGGTGCAGTGGGATTTGTAGCTGCAGGATTTTTTGAAAATTTATTTAATTTACAATTTTTGGGTGAATGGTCAATCATACTGTTATTCATTTCATGTGTATTGATTTTGGGAGTAGGTAAATTCCATCTATTAGATAATTTGATCAAAGTCATTGTAACTATTTTAGTAATCTCTACGGTACTTGCATTTTCTCTTACTGTAATTAACGGGCCAATTGAACCTGTTGAAAATTTTGTTCCAAAAGAACTGTGGACAACAACAGGAATCTTCTTTTTACTGGCATTGATGGGTTGGATGCCAACTGCAATTGACTTGTCAAGTTGGAATAGTCTATGGACATTAGAGAAAATAAAGCAATCAAACTATCGACCAAAACTAAAAGTAACTTTGTTGGAATTTAGAATCTCGTATATTCTAACTGGAATAATGGCAATAATGTTTGTCACCCTAGGTACTTTCATCTTTTATGGTTCGGGAGAAGAACTTCCTAACAATAATTCACAATTTGCCCATGCCATCATTACAATGTACAGTAGTGTAATAGGTAATTGGAGCTATATCGTAATTTCTGCATCTGCATTTACTGTAATGTTTGGAACAATTCTTGCAGTGTTTGATGGGTATTCAAGGGCTTTAAACAGAACAGTTGAATTGCTATTTGGTAAAAATGAGAATAATCAGTCTCAAAGTTCAAGAAAAATGTATTCTATTTTTCTTGTTGTTTTAGCCTCAGGCTCACTAGTTACTGTACTACAGTTTGGAGATAATCTAAAGGAATTAGTTGATTTTGCAACTATTTTGTCATTTGTCATAGCTCCTGTAATTGCTATTTTCAATTATAGGTTAGTTACTGGGAAGTATTTGGAAAAATCAGATCAGCCTTCTGTAATATTGAAAATTCTAAGTATTGGTGGAATTTTATTTTTGTCAGGATTTGCAGGATACTTTATTTTATTAAAATTTGTTTTAAACTAAATTGTGTCAGTTTTGGTTAGTTTTGAGTTTTTTTCGTGCGTAAAACTTAGCTAGATTTCTGAAAAATTTCTTCTATCTTTTTTCGTCCATCTTTTCCTATCATAAAGAAAGCTCCAGCTCCCAATAATACAGTTGGAATT
>CP054849.1:647483-659480 GCA_044358425.1 Marine Group I thaumarchaeote
AGATATCAACTCATAGCTTGAGAGCTTTCTTTTTCACTCAAGCTGTTAGAAAGCATGGGGAAAACTATGCTCACAGACTGACAGGCCATTCAGGATATCTTATGCAATACGATAGAATGAATGAGGAAGAAAAGTTGAAGCTGTATATCGAGCTTGAAGCTGATTTGTCAATTTATGACTTGACAAAAGCAAACGTGGAAATTGAAATATTGAAGACTATGCAAACAAAAGAAAACAAAGAACTCAAAGAAGAACTTGATGAGTTAAAGCTTCAACTTGCACAACAAGGCCTTGACATTGTTGATAAGCTAAAAGATGATGGTAAGATATTGTAGAATTTTTTTTTTCTACATATCTTCTATAACATTTTTTTCAACCTAAAGATTTTATTCTATTTCTGCAAACTATACGTATAGTTTTGATAGATTTTTAACATAGAGACACCAGCTAGATTATGGTTTTTTCAAAAGAGGACAAAGAGGACATTTCCTTTATCCCTTTTAGTCAAGATAGCCTAATGCTTTCAATGACTTATCGTGCAACTTGTTGTAACCATAAAGGGATAACATTCGATATTCCTCAAAGCGTTGATGAAGCTACAAGCTTTGAAGCATGGGAACAAATCAAGGCCATGGAACATCACTTGAAGAAAAATCCAAAGTGCAAAATGATTAGGAGCTTGAAAGATTGAAAGCACTATACAGAACAAGCCTAAAGGGTTTTCAGGCCTTAGAGGATATCAAACGATTTCAAAGAGATTTGGAAAATATGAAATATCAAAATCCTTTTACATTTTTGAAAGAGGATTCAGTAATTCGATATAGACACACCGTAAGGCGTGAAAGGGTTAGACGTTTAGCAAAATTAGGCTTAACACAAAAAGAAATTGCAGCAGAAACAGGTCGCTCAACACGCACGATTAGGCGCGATATCAAAGCAATTCGTGAACACTTAGATCTTGACTGATATTACAAAGAGTATTAGATTTTCAATAACTCAATGGGAACAGCTTGAAGAAGATGTTAAGAAATATCGTTACAAAAATCCATCAGATTGTTTACGAGCTTGTCATGAACTATTTCAAAAATTCATGTCTTACAAAGATACTTTGAATGATCCTAATGAAACTAAGAAATTCCTAGCAGAAACATTACCAATGTTCCAAGCTGAAAAGGCCTTTGATAGATATGAAAAACTTGTTGAAGGTTTGACATTAGATCAAAGGAATATGTTTTTCTTTGCATTATCACAAGAAAGAAACAGTAGGATAGCAACTTTAGCAAAAGCTGATAGAAATAACAAACTTCGTATGCAAAAAGGTGGGGAATTAATACCAAAAGTAGAATATCGTTTGGTTAATCATGATGATTATCAATACTATGAACCAATAGAACCACCTAATCAATACGATGATGGCAAAGACTGGAACAAACTATCACATACTGATAGAGTAACATTGAGAGATGAATTAGAATTGAAATTATCAGAACTTGAAAAAAAGTATCCTGAGGATAGTAAAATGACTTTCATTTTGCGTGACAATGTTAGAAAAATCAATGAACAATTAGAAAAAGAGGATAAAAGAATATGAGAAAAAGAAATGTAATAATTAATAATTATTTAATAATTAATATTACAAATTATATCATTAGTGCTTTTCCTTGGAAAGGTGTCTATTTTACAAAATATCATTTAACTAAGAAATACTTGCCCTACTTTACAAAAACTAAGTAACTCTTTTCTCTCTTAATGGATAAGTCTTGAAAAATAGGCACGAAAATGCTTATCTAAAAATTTCTTCTATCTTTTTTCGTCCATCTTTTCCTATCATAAAGAAAGCTCCAGCACCCAATACTACAGTTGGAATTGCCAAGTATAGAATATCTGATAATGGGTCTCCACACATACTATCTATCACAATAACTAGTATTTCAAACATTGGGGTATCTAGTAGTTCCAGATATTGTAATTTTAGGAATTAAAAAAATCAAATACCTATATTAGATTGATTTTTTGATTGCTCATTAACATAGGTTATTCCAGAAGGAATTGACATATTCAAACATCTCATAACTGCTATATCAAAAATTCGATTAATTATATTGTTAAAATTAAAGCCTGCAGTTTTTGCAGATTTTACTAAAGAACTGCCAGAGCCAAGACTTGCCATTGAGTTTACTTCTAAAACATAGAGATTTCCTAATGAATCCAATCTTAAATCAATTCTACAATAATCATGTAGATTCAATTTTTCAAAAATTCTTAAACAAGTTTTTTTAATTTTTATCTCTAAATCTAATGGAATGTTAGCTGGACACATCTTAGAAATTAATCTTTTTGATTTTGTTTGTTTAGTTTGAATCAACATAGGATCATGACCAAAATCAAACTCTATGATGGGAAGTATCTCAACTTTAGGCGAATTACCAATCATACTTACGGTAAATTCTCGACCAGGAATAAATTGTTCAACTAGTGCCTCTTGTTTAAAGTCATGTGTAACATTATTTAGAAAATGAGATAATTCTTGAGGATCTTTTGCAACGTGTATTCCAGAAGAGCTTGATTCCATTACAGGTTTGATGATTACTGGAAATTTAACCTTGTTAAAATTATTAGACGGAGATTTGAAATGCCAGTATTTGGGAGTCAATATTCCATAATTTTTTAGAATAATTTTGGTTAAAATTTTATTTTGACAAACAGAATGTGTCTCAGGAGATGACCCTACATATGGAACACCAATCATTTCTAAAATTGATGGAACATGAGAGTATCTACTTACCCCTTGAATTCCATAAGCCATGTTAAACACCATGCCAGAAACTTCAATATTAGAAAAGAAAGACTGAAGTTCATTGATGATGTTTTTGTTACCATTAATGATTTTGACCTCATGACCATTCTTAGATAAAGCAGCAGCAACTTTTGAGACTGTTTTTTGACTATAATATTCAGAAGTATGAATTCCAAAAAAGTTTACAACATCATCAGGTACAATTGGTTTGTCATTATAAACAACGGCAATTTTCATTTTTGTCTCATCTCTGATTCCTCAGAATCAATCTTGGGATTCAGTATTTGTTAATAAACTAATCTTTTTTTTAATTTGAAACTTGATTAGATAAAAGATGCATCAGTTGTTACGTAAAAGAATGAAAAAAGTTAACTTGTCTTATATTTGAGCGAGTTCAGAATCTAAAATTTTGCATGGTTCAGACTAAAGCCCAAAGAAGTGCTGCAGCAAAAAAGGCTGCAAGGACTCGTAAAAGAAATGCCAAGCTAAAAGCAGAAGCTGCAGAAAAAACTGCTGCTTATAGAAAGAAAGCAGCTCCTAAGAGAAAAGCAGCTCCTAAGAGAAAAGCAGCTCCTAAGAGAAAAGCAGCTCCTAAGAGAAAAGCAGCTCCTAAGAGAAAAGCAGCTCCTAAGAGAAAAGCAGCAGCAAAAAAGCAAAGTATTTCAAAACGTAGCGTGTCAAAGAAAAAGACAGTTGCTAAATCAAAAGGAAAGAAGCGATAAATGACATTCAATCCCATTCTAGAATTATTTGTAGCCAACATCTAGAAAATGAAGATTTCAGAGATTAATCCAATCTTTTTCTTCTTTTTTCTTTATTCCATTTACCAGACTAATTTAATAAATATCGTATATTTTTAAAAAAAAATAGTGAAACAAGTATTCATTATTTCAATTGTTGTAGTGATTTTGATTGGAATTGTATTTTTTAGTACATTGTACTTTAATGAAACATCTCAAGAAGTAAGGGAATTTGATGAAAGTATTAGTTTCTCTGAAGTACACATTTACACCACAAATTCAGAGATCATAGTTAACGCAGAGATTGCCAATACTCCTCAAAAACAAAGTCAAGGATTAATGTTTAGAGAAAATATGAAATGGAATCATGGCATGTTATTTATTTTTGACAATGAAGATATTCTATCATTTTGGATGAAGGATACGCTAATTCCATTGGACATGATATTCATTGATAAAAATTTTAGAATAATCAATATTATTAATAATGCAATACCATGCAACATGAAAACATGTCCAGATTATTCTTCTGAAAAACCTGCAAAGTATGTTTTAGAAGTGAATGCAGGGTTTGTAAAAACAAATGATATAGAATCAGGAGACTTCATTTCCATTAATTTTAACCCTAAAAAGTAGGTGTTCTAACTGTTGCAATTGTTGGAATTAGAAAACTTACCATTGCACGTTAAATCTTAAACTAAATTTTTATTTGAAGTAGAAATAGCAAGTCTGTGCCATTTGTAAAAGAAGGAGATGAATCAAACCATGATGTTTCATCACTGTACAAGGAAATTAATGATGAATTACAAATTGGTAAAATTCCTAATATTTTAAAAACTACATCCATAGATCCTCCAATTGCTAAATGGTTTTGGGAAGGTGTAAAAATTATTTTATTACGAGATTCCTCAATCCCTAGAACTTTGAAGGAATCCATCGCAGTTGTAGTGTCAAATGCAAATTCATGTAATTATTGTACTCAAGCTCATTCAATGTTATTGCAGTTAATGGGATTTGATGAAGAGAAAATAAATGATTTAAAAAATAATTTTGAGAATTTTCCAGAAAAGGAAAAAGCTGTGTTGAATTATGCATTAAAAATTAACAACTCTGCAAATAAAACAACTTCTGCTGATCACAAAATCTTGATTAATTTGGGATATGATGATAAACAAATTGTAGAAATTACTTCTGTGGTAGCGGCATTTAATTGGGCAAATATTATAGCTGATGCATTAGGTACTGAAATGGAAGCATAGTTTTTTAGACAATTTTTGATCTGCTAATCAATTTTTTCATACTTTTTTAATTTTAACAAAAATTTTTGAGATAAATCAAGCCAAGATTACAAAGGAAATGAAAAGAAGGGGGATTTGAACCGAACCGGAATTCATGTAATCTGGGCATACTTTTTGTATTAATGAAAATTAATGACATGATCAATTTTTTTATTCATTTTTTTATTTATGAAAATTTTTCTAAAGAGAGTATTGCCATGGGTAATGCTGGGCTGCGATAATTCAAACTAACGCATCTTTTGGGATTATCGCTCTACCTTGTGGCTAAATTAACGATCCATAGGTGAAATTTGTCAATTTTTAAAAAAATGTGTAGTAAATATAGGAAGATTGATAGAATAATCACATAGGTTAACGAATATGGTTACAACTGAAGAAATAGAACACGTTTCAAAATTAATGAAAATAGATGTTGATAATCATAGTGAATATTTAGAAAAAGTTCAAACGATGATCAGTTATTTTGACATTTTGGATTCTGCAGGTGTTGAATCTGAAGAAATCTCAATGCCAGAAATTTCAATTGAACAATTAAGAAATGATGAGTATATTCCATTTGATGAAAAATTAATTGAAAAAATGAATCATTACAAAGGAACCTACGTAAGAGCACCAAAGATGTGATATGAATCTAAAAATTTCTGCCCTTGAATTTGTTGAAGAAATAAAAACTGGAAATATCACAGTTGAGGAATTCACTGCAAAAACAATTGAAAGAATAAATCAAGTTGATGATAAACTTCATGCATTTTTATCTGTAAACAACGATGCAATTGATCAGGCCCGTACTATCGATAAGAAAATAAAATCTGGAGAAAATGTTGGAGTATGTTATGGAATGCCAATTTCAATCAAAGATAACATGTGTATCAAAGATACTAAAACAACATGTGCATCAAAAATGCTTGAAAATTTTGTTGCGCCTTATGATGCAACAGTCATCTCAAAATTAAAAAAACAAGATGCAATTTTTATCGGTAAAGTAAACATGGATGAATTTGCCATGGGGTTAACTACTGAATTTAGTGCATTTGGTCCAAGTAAAAATCCGTGGAATATAGACCATGTTCCAGGAGGGTCATCTGGAGGAAGTGCTGTATCTGTTAGCGCATTTGAATGCATAGCATCTCTTGGTTCAGATACTGGGGGTTCGGTTAGAAATCCTGCTAGTTTTTGTTCAACTGTTGGTTACAAGCCAACTTATGGATTAATCAGTAGATACGGTTTGATTTCATATGCAAATAGTATTGAACAGATAGGTCCTCTGACTAGAACTGTAAAAGATACTGCATTCATGTTAAACCTCATTGCAGGAATTGATCCAAATGACAATACTACAATTGACAACAAGAATGAAAACTATTTGGAAGGAATTGAATCTGGAATTGAAGGTAAAAAATTTGGAATAATTACAGATATGATTGGAGATGGAATTGATCCTGAAGTCCTTACAGCAACAAAAGAGGCCATTTCTAAACTTGAGGGATTAGGTGCAATATGTGAAGAAGTGTCATTGGATATGGTAAAATATTCTGTTGCTGCATATTACACAATCACTGCAACTGAAGCTGGAAGTAATTTGGCAAGATATGACAATTTACGATATGGCTATGATTTCCCAGTAGAAGGCTATGAATTCAATTCATACATTTCAAAAGCTAGGAAAAACTTTGGACCTGAAGTAACTAGAAGAATGATAATTGGTGGGTTTGTTCCATCTGCAGGTCATGCAGGAAAATATTTCCTTAAAGCTATGAAAGTAAAGAGCAAATTGACTAAAGAAATCAATGAGGCATTTAAGAAATTTGATCTTTTAATTGCACCAACTGTTCCAATTCAACCATTTAAAATTGGTGAAAAAATTGATGATCCTGTATCGCTATTTTTAGTTGATATCAATACAGTTACTGCAAACCTTACAGGAAAACCTGCAATTTCAATTCCGTTTAAGATTG
Source organism: Marine Group I thaumarchaeote (assembly GCA_044358425.1). Lineage (GTDB taxonomy): Archaea > Thermoproteota > Nitrososphaeria > Nitrososphaerales > Nitrosopumilaceae > Nitrosopumilus. The sequence goes on from CP054849.1 coordinate 654,274, forward strand.
TCAATGGATTGCCAATAGGAATTCAACTGTTGGCAAATTCCATGGATGATAAATTATTGTTAAAAGCTGCATATGCATTAGAACAAACTGTGACCTTGCCGGAGGTACCAATATGACCAAAATCGGTTTGGAGATTCACTGTCAATTAACCAATCTTGAAAGTAAGCTATTTTGTTCATGTAAGGCAAATTATCGTGAATTTGAACCAAATGAAAACATCTGCCCTGTATGTGCAGGAATGCCAGGAAGTTTGCCAAGATTAAATCAAGAAGCAGTAAAAAAAGCAACAATGATTGCAATGGCTTTGAATTGTTCTACTCCTGAAAAAATAGCATTTTTTAGAAAAAATTATTTTTATCCTGATTTACCTAAAAATTTTCAAATTACCCAATTGAACATTTATGGTGATACTAGTGTTGGTGGTTCTGGAACAATTTCTGTTGGAGATAAAAAAATTAGAATTACTCGAATTCAATTAGAAGAAGATCCTGGCAGATTAATCTATGAAGGAAGTTCTTCAAAAAACCAAATTACCTTGGTGGATTACAATCGTGCAGGCACACCATTAGTTGAAATTGTCACGGAACCAGACTTTGAAACTCCAAAAGAAGTGCGTGATTTTCTTAACATATTGTCTGATTTGCTCAAAAACCTAGGTGTTGCAGACCCAAGTTTAGAAGGGGCCATGAGAGCAGATGCTAACGTCTCTACTCGTGATGGAAATAAAGTTGAAATTAAAAACATAGGATCATTTCATGATTTAGAAAAGGCAGCACATTTTGAGATTACTCGACAAGAAAGTTTACACGATAGAGATATTCCTATTGTTCAAGAAACACGTCACTGGGATGATAGGAGAAAAATTACCGTTTCTTCACGTTCAAAAGAAGAAGATTTGGATTATCGTTATTTTCTTGAAGGAGATATTCCATGGGTAAAAATTAATCCAGAAATGCAAGATGAATTAAAATCAAAAATGCCTGAAAGTATCAGTTCTAAAAAAGAAAGATATGTTTCAAAATATCAAATTCCTGAACAAGTTGCAGATGTTTTATCTTCAGATAAATTTTATTCAGATTTGTTTGAGGATGCTCACACAGAATCAAATGCAAAAGAAGTTGCCAATATTATTACCACAGAATTAATGGGTTTAGAAGACACTCGAGAAAAACGTGAAGCATCAAAACTTACATCAATTCATTTGAAGGATTTGGCAGATGCAATTCAAACAGGAAAAGTGTCTAGAAACTCTTCAAAAAATGCATTACATGAAATATTAAAAACAGGAAAAAGCGTTTCGCAAATTATTTCTGAATTAGATTTAGGTAATGTTTCAGATGAAACAGAATTACTAAAAATTATTGATACAGTTATTTCTCAAGAGTCTCAAGCTGTAGAACAAGCAAAATCTAATCCTCAAACAATCAACTTTCTAGTAGGAAAAGTTATGCAGGCTACAAAAGGAAAAGCTGATCCTACACTAACATTAAATTTGTTGAAAAAACAAATTGGTATATGATAAATTTCTCCCTTGAAGATATAGAATTTATCAAAATTTTAGCAACTTCTGATGCGACTATTTTGCAAGCAGGAATGAATGATGCTACAAGAAAGCGATTAGATGAGCAAGTAGGGGTGATTTTAAGGGAATATTATCATGAAAATACACAGAATTTGGGTACTCAATATACTGAAAAATTGTTGGAATATGGAATTACAGAAGATGATGGTAAAGCAGCTATTGCATGTGCCCGTCGATTAGGCATAGATATATCATAAACTAAAAAATCTTTTTACGCTCAAGAATACTCAAAAAAATGAAACTTGTCAAATTTTGAATTTTTTCCAAAGCCGGAACAATATCAAAACTCTAACATTTACCAATTTATGAAAAAACATAACATTTCATCATTAGAAGAATTATCACAAAAATCAAAAAATAACTTGGAATGGTTTTGGGAATCTGTAGAAAAAGATATTGGAATTGTTTGGGATATGCCATACACAAAAACACTGGATACTTCAAATGGCATCCCTTGGGCAAAATGGTTTGTTGACGGAAAGACAAATCTCTATAAATCATCTGTAGAAAAATTTACAAAACAAGCCCCTGAAAAAATAGCTTATAATTTTATTTCAGAAGATGGTCTTGAAACAAAATTATCGTATTCTCAATTAAACACTAAGGTATCAAAACTTGCAAATGGTTTCAAATCTTTAGGTGTCAAAAAGGGGGACGTAATTGCAATATACTTGCCAATGATTGAGGAAGCAATCCTATCAATACTTGCTGCAGCAAAAATTGGAGCTGTACAAACTATTGTATTTTCAGGATATAGTTCAGAATCATTAAAAACAAGATTACAAGATTGTCATGCAAAAATATTACTAACTTCAGATGGATTTCATAGAAAAGGTAAGAACGTATCTCAAAAAACTACTGTGGATAATGCAGTAATAGATACAGACATTGAAAAAATTATTGTTGTTTCTTACAAAGGCATTGATAAATTTGAAAAATCTGATAAAATTCAATTTTACGATGAATTGATTTTACAACAAAGTGATACTTGTGATACAGAGATTATGGATTCAGAGGATCCATTGTTTATTTTGTATACATCAGGAACTACTGGAAAACCCAAGGGTGTGGTTCACACACATGGCGGTTTTTCTGTTTTTGCTGGTCATCAGGCATCATATTTGGTGAATATGGATAAAGACGATAGACTGTTTTGGCCTGCAGATATTGGATGGATAACAGGTCTAGTTTGGAACGTATATGGCCTCTTACTAGTAGGGTCTAGTGCAGTAATTTATGACGGTGCCTTAGATTTTCCAAATTCTGACCGAGTATGGGAGATATTGTCAAAATATCAGGCAACAATATTTGGAATTTCTCCAACTGCTGTACGATTATTTAAAAAAATTAATGCAAATCCGCTCAATAAATATTCATTAGATTCATTACAAAATATTCCTACAACTGGAGAACCGTTAGATGAGGACTCATGGTGGTGGCTGTTTGAAAATGTTGGAAATAAAAAAATTCCAATTATGAATTTATCAGGAGGTACTGAAATTGGAGGTGCAATGTTATCTGTATTTCCTGGAATGAAATTAAAACCATCAACAGTTGGAATTCCAGTTCCTGGAATGAATCTAGATGTTGTTAATGATGATGGAGAATCAGTTACAGAAAAAAACGGGTATTTGGTTATCAAATCTCCTTGGCCTGGAATGACCAGAGGTCTGTTAAATGATGATCAGAGATACATTGAGACATACTGGTCAAAATTTGAAAACATCTGGTTTCATGGAGATTATGTACTAAAAGATGAGGATAATTTGTGGTATATGCAAGGTAGAACTGATGATGTGATCAATGTATCAGGTCATAGGATGAGTACTGCAGAAATAGAACATACTGTAATTTCTCATAAAAAAATATCTGATGCAGCATCTATTGCAATACCTGATGACATCACAGGGGAGGCAATTGTAGTATTTTTTGTAGCTGAAAATAAGGACGATACAAATTTAGAAAATGAAATTACAGAACATATTTCTAAAAAGATTGGTAAAATTGCAAAACCTCGATTTATTATTCAGTTAACTGATCTTCCTAAAACACGTACAGGAAAAATAATGCGTAGATTATTGAAATCAAAGATTTTGGGAAAGCCATTGGGAGATTTATCATCATTAGAGAATCCTTACATTTTAAATGAAATTCAAAAAATCAATTAAAATAGAAAAATCTTATATCTTTTATTCACTATAACTATACGATGATTTCATCAACAACCAATGAAAAGATTGTTTCAGATTTTCAAAAGAAAGTTGATTCCATCAATAATCCAAAGCAGTTAACATTTGTTGAAAAAAAGGAATTATCTTTGAAAGAAAGTGAAACTCTCAAGCGTCCTAGTTATCATTTGTAAAAATATGTGTAATTAATTGTAAATACACATCATTATTGTAAAATATATTCATAAAATACAGAATAGGGGTTTAGAAAATCAACCTCTTTGATATCTTCTTTTTAACTTTGGAATAATAATTAAAATTTCATAATTTGAAATATTGAGATTCATAGTTGATCAACAAGTTGAAGACATTGAGATGCCTGAGAATTTAAAACTAAATACATTTTTACAAGAATTTCATTCAGATTGCACTCATCCTGAATGTCAATTTGGATTTTATGGATTTGCTTTTGGACAATCTCCATTTCCTGTGCCTAGATTAATTCAAGAAGCATTAATCAAAAATGTAAACAAGGGTGAATATGCAGCAGTTTCAGGCATACCTCAATTACGAAATGCAATTTCAAAATACAATAAACACTATTTTCGAATAGATGTTGCACCTGAGCGTATCTATGTGGGACCAGGAACCAAAGAGCTAATTTTCAATCTTTTGGAAATTTTACATGGAACCGTAATTTTACCAACTCCTGCATGGTTAGGTTATTTACCTCAAATTAGATTTCTGAAGAAAAATTTTCACATGCTTCCCTCTAGGGCAAATGGAAAAATTGCTCCAAATGATCTAAAACGTTTAGCACTTAGATTACAAGATAGACAAAAAATTCTAATTTTGAATAATCCTCACAATCCAACTGGAATGCTTTACAACAGATTAGAATTAGAAGAGATTGCAGATGTTTGTAGAGAATTAAACATCACAGTAATTTCTGATGAAATCTATGCTCAAACTACATACGATTTTTCAAAATTTGTTAGTATGGGAAAAATCTATCCTGAAGGAACTTTTGTGACAAACGGACTATCAAAATCCCATGCTGCGGGAGGATACAGATTAGGATATGTGATATTTCCTCAACACGCCGTTGATCTTAAAGCTCAATTCAAAAAAATTCTTGCAACTGAATACACAGCAGTATCTACCCCAATCCAACATGCCGCAGTTGCAGGTTTTGAAATAAGTCATGAAATGGATGAGTATTTCAAAGTTACAAGAAATATTCATAAAATTATGGGCGAATACACTTACAATACATTAACTGCTATTGATGGGATTAAAGCTACAAAACCTGAGGCAACGTTTTATCTTTTAGCTGATTTTAATGCATACGCCCCAGAACTACAAAAAGCAAACATTACTACATCACAAAAATTGTCTGAAGCATTAATTGTTCATCCATATCATACTGCAATAGTAGGGGGAGACAGTCTAGTTTT
>CP054849.1:661185-662005 GCA_044358425.1 Marine Group I thaumarchaeote
AAACACGTGATTATGTTTGGATATTTGATCAAAAAACACCATACCCAATGTTTGATGATTACAAAACTCCAATTATTGCAGATCCTGGTGATGAAGTTGAAATTATTTTAGAACTTACAGATAACAGAACTTTGGAAAGAATTGCCGATAGTGGAACCTATACCAATTTCTTGAATAGACCAAATGACATGAATTTGTTTTATGCAAATAATTTTGATGAATATGGAAAAGTTAGTACAACATATTATGAATGGCGTAATACCGGAGAGGATTTGTTTTATGATTATGATGATACTGTAAATTGGAGTCCTGCAGACGTAGTAATTGAGGAGTCTACCGAATTTGTAGAAGGAGGACAAGTTCCAAACCTTGATGGATTAGTTGAAACATTTACAATCTCATTTAAGATGAAATTCTTACAACCAATGCAGACAACTGATGTTTGGATTCAAGCAACAGACCGTTCAGGAAACTTTTTCAAAGTTGCACTTCCACTGACATTGAAAATATCTGGAAATGAACCCCTAGTTTTTGAATCAAAAATTAATCAAAAGGTATTGGGTTTCTATGATGACTCAATGCTAAATGATGTGGTTTCTGATTGGACTGGTTCCCAACAAGATGTTTCAGAGCTTGCAGAAATTTTAGGAATTCCAGATGAACAGTTACCGACATGGGTTACAAACTTGGCAGTTTGGGTATCTGAGGACAGAATTTCAATGGGTGACATGATTGTCTCAATTGAGCATTTGATAAACAATTAGGATTTTTTAAAATCAAATGGTAAGAAATTAATTCATTATTGGACTTTGATATATTG
>CP054849.1:663384-667867 GCA_044358425.1 Marine Group I thaumarchaeote
TGAAAATCCATACTTCAAAGAAGCAGTAAAGCTTGCAATTACTCCCATGATCAGTTCATTGTCTTTAATGGAAAATGCAGAGTCAGAATCTGAAGTTTTGAGCATTGGAATTTCAGTAATTGCACTAAACTTGGCAATGTATCTAGGAGTTCCAGCAATAGTTGTAGTTAGAATTAGAAAAATCAAATAATTGTTAAAAAATCACATCGAAAATAATCAAGTTAGATCGTTGACAGTTTGCTTTTAAAAAAATACAAAATATTTAGTTATTTTTTATGATTATGCTAAACGAGCCTTTTTTCTTTTCTACTGTGTCGATAATTGAACTTTTAATAAATAATTTTTTAAATAATCGAATTAGCAATTCTGAAAATATTTCATCATGTTGATGTACTGCTGACAAAGTAATTCCTAACTCATTTTTACTTTGTTGGAATTTCACTCCATTTTGAGATACAAATTTTATCACTAATTTCAATTTTTGTTCAAATGAATTATTACCCTCTGAAAAATATGTGTAAAATTTGTCTATCATAACTGCACCTGCTGTTGAAATCAAATCTGCTTTTTCATCAGTATCAACTAATGAAAAAAATGCATCAAGTAATAGAGGATCAAGATGATGTGCATTAATTGAATCAAAATACTTGTATTCGTTTTGATACTTTTCTAATGCCTGATTAACAATTTCTGAGATATTCTTTCCCTCTAATTTTGCATCCTTACGAAGTGATTCTTCTAATTTTTCAGATAATCTTACACTAATAGTCATAATACTAGATGGTTTACAACAAATTGATGTTTAAACAAATACAGTTCTATTATTTCTTGATTAATTTTTTCTTTCATTAGAATACTTTTTAATTTTTTAATTATTTTTGAATACATGTTGAGACATTTTTCATGATCCTCATCAGCTTTAGAAATCATATCTTTGGGAATTTTATCCATTGATTTGTAGTATGTAATGAGAAAGGAGAGCTGTTGAATTCTATCTAAAATTAAACTGATGTTGTCAAAAATGGTTTTTCCTTTGTTGTTTAGATTTAATATCTCATCTGAATCGGATTTTAATAAATTTGATTGAGTGGATAAATTCCTATAAAATAAACTCAAAATCCCGTTAATTCCTTTCAAGTAATTTTCAACTTGATTATGAATTGTCAGATAATTTGTTGGTTCAATTGAATATTGAGTGGGACTAGTTTCATCATTTTTTATAATAAATCCTAATGGTTCTGAATTTGTTTTAGAATTATTTTTTATAATATCCATTAAATCATTCTCTGAGCATTTGAAAATATTTTTCATCTCATCCAATGTGGAAAAATCAACTTTTGTTAAATGTAAAAATATTTTTTTTTCAAGTTCAGGCTTTGTCATGTAAATACTTAAAAATCACAGGCTTTAAGGGATACAAAAATAGTTGTTATAAATTTAAACTGGAAGTATTACTTTGCCTTCAAATTTTTTAATATTGTCTTTTTCAAAAGCCTTCTCTAAATTTTCTTTTTGTAATTTAGTGACTCCTTGAACTATTGTTTTTGAAGACCCAGTACTATCAACTAATGCAAGAATATATCCACTATTATCAGTCAAAATAAAACCTGCAGATTCATCTACAAATGCATATAGATTTTCTTCTCCCACGGGTTTCCATACGTTAGATTTTGTATCAGTAAGTGCCAAAGCAGGCATTGCCTTACCGTCAGTTAAAGTATTGAGATATTCACGAGCTTCTGCAACACGTTTTTGGCCTAGTTTTAGAGCTTGAAAATACTGCATATTCATCAAAATATTTGATTGTTATAAAAACATCGCAAAAGATAGTTATAGAATCCATGCCTCATATCGTTGATGCCACTAACAAATCCCGTCATAATCAAACTAAATGAAATTACAACTTTTGTACAAAACAAATCAAAACTAACTGAAGAGGAAGTTGTGGAAATTAAGAAAATCTTCAAAGAATTAGTTAAAAATGGGGAAAGATATGATGTGGATGAAATTGAATTTTGGTTTGAAAATGAGGGAAGTTGGAATGAAAAGGAACCACGTGTACGAATTACCAATTTATCAAGTTATGTACAAGACAAACATCAGCAAACAGCTCATCTAAGAATGATTACTGATGATGATTGTAGTTGTGGAAATTAGATTTTAATTAAAATTCTTGAATTAATCAATTTTTTATCGGGATTAATAGACACATTTCCATTTGAAATTATATAATTTTCTTTTAGGGTTTCATCTTCAGGTAAAAATTCATAGATAAATTCTCCTGATTTCACTTTATCAAATAATTGATATTTGTAATCATTTTCATCATCAAGATCAATTTGTTTTCTACCCAAACTGATAATTCTTGGATAAAAATCGTATTCAAATTGCTCACAGATGTATTTTTTGATTATAGATTCATCTTTACTTGAATTAACCCACCATTTAGGCGAGATATCCATATAGAATTGTAATTCTTCCATTTGCACAAATACTAACAATTTGTATTTAATTATAATTTGCCAATATGCTTAAGTTCATACAAGAATTATAGATTTATTGAATAATAGACGAGTAGGCTTATCATCAATTATTGGTTCCATAATTCTTGGAATAATTGCACTTAGTTTGGATGTTTTGCCTGAATATATCATATTTCCACTTTTGATAATTAGTGGCATTGGATTGATTTTAGGTATTGTTTTACTTAATTATAAAGTAAAACATTCTAAACGAGATAAGGGCAAATTCAAAAGAACAAATACCAAAGCATGGGATACATAATTGATAAAATTGGAAAATTCCTATAAAGATTCAGATAGATATGAAACAATCTCAATTGAATCCAAAATTAGAGAAGGAGTTTTTCATCAAGTTGTTAAAAATTTGGAAACAGGAAAAGCTGTTTCATGTTCTTGTAAATGTTGGAGTAAAGGAAACAAACCCTGTTTTGGTATGAAAACAGTAGGTTATTCTGAATCAGGTTAAATTTCTAATTGTTCTAACAATCTACCAACAATTTTAGAATTTTCATTTCTTTCATCCAATATCTGTTTAATTCGTTTTTCATTTTTTGTGGAATCTGTAATGATTTGAAAATATTCCTCATCCAGATCATTATTGGTTTGTAGTCTTTTAATCACTTCAAATAAAATCCCAATAACTTGCTTTTGTGCATCAATTAATTCATCTTTTTCAGTTTCAGACATTTATTTTTCTTCAATAATCTTTGTAAATAGTTCTTTTAATTTTTTATCAGTTATACTTCCTTTAGCTGATTCTAAAAATGGTTCTATATCTTCAATAGTTTTACCGTTTTTTTGGTAAATTTTTGCTTGTAATGCCATTTCCAATTTGTCTATTTGATGAACAAAAAGGGATTCCTTTGAACTATTGTTTTGATATTCTTGCCAAATTTCAAGATATTGTGATTTAATTGATTCCGGCAATTGGTTGATTATTTCATTAAATGACTTATTTTCAATTTTTATCTTATTTTCTGGAGTCATTTCTTCAGGAGTAATGTCTCCAATTTTTGATTCTGCCAAATCATGTAGTAATGTCATTTTTAGAATTTTTTCTGAATCATAATTTTCTAAATCTGAAATTATCATGGCCATTATTGCCATTGAGTAACTATGATCAGCCACAGATTCAGGATTTTTTATCGATAATTTATCTATCCACCCCTGTCTAGATATTGTCTTAAGATTTGCAGAATCTTTTAAAAAATCTAAAATCATGATGTATTATTTAGAACAGTTTCTACTAATGAATTTTCATATTTTATTTTCGAATCACATAATAGTTAAGATAAATTAAGAAAATTATGAAAATATATACAAAAACGGGGGATGATGGAAATACAGGTTTACAAGGAGATTTTAGAATTGCAAAATCACATCCACGCATTCTTGCATATGGAACAGTGGATGAAGCTAATGCTATGATTGGAGTTGTTTTAACCAATGTATTGGATGATGATGTATGTGATGTTTTGAGTAGTATTCAAAATGAATTATTTTTACTAGGTTCAGATTTATCCAATCAAAATCTCAATGATTTGAAGAATAGGATTTCATTAGACATGGTTGAAAAATTAGAAAAGATTATTGATAAATTTGAATTGGAATTACCGCCAATCACAAATTTTATTTTACCTGGAGGAAATGTTGCCGCTGCTCAAATTCATCAAGTAAGAACCATTGTTCGTAGAGCAGAAACTCTGGTAGTTCAATTGAGTGATAAAGATGAAATTAATTCTAATTGTATCAAATATCTCAACAGATTATCAGATCTAATGTTTGTAATGGGTCGTTTAATCAATAAACGAAACGGTATTGAAGATATTATTTGGAAACCATAAAAAGACAAACTTTAATGCCTCATCTAAAGTATTTTTTTTAGTGCCGAGGTAGCTCAGCCTGGAAGAGCACTCGGCTGAAGACCGGGCTGTCGCTTGTTCAAATCATGCCCTCGGCAC
>CP054849.1:673946-700041 GCA_044358425.1 Marine Group I thaumarchaeote
TGCCCTCGGCACCATTTTACATCCAGGCAAATTTCCAATTATGATAGAATAACCTGCTCTTTTAGGCTCAATATGGAATAGTTTATGATCTTATGATTTGTAATATTTTAGGATGTAACACAGAATCCTATTTCCGAGTACTATATTCCCATTATAATAAATCCAAAACCCCTTTTGCAAAAGAGATCATGAGAGTGTGTGAAAATCATGCAAAAATGATTGCAGATGAAGATACAGAAATAAGAATTCAAGTACTGAATTGAGAAAAATTGAGATTAAATTACAGGATAAGGATTATTTTGATTTTCTTAGTATTTCTATAAACGAAGAATTGTCAGTTGAAGAAAATTTAAAAAATATAATAAAATATCATTTGATAATTTATAGAAATAAAAAGAAAATAAGAAATAAGAAATTATTTCCTTAACGAATTTTTTATGCATCTACTAAATTGTAGAAATTTTTGCCAGAGCTAGATTTCTCCATAATGCATTTTACATGAAGTGTTTCTTTACCAGAATTAATATCATCACGAAGTTTTTGATTAGAAAATTTCTTGACAATAGCGACACGGGTAGTATGAAATTTATTCATTTGATTGCCATCAATTGAAAAAAATTCTTTCATGGTTAATTTAACACCTTTAGTGATTTCATCACCTTGCGTGTAATGAGAATCTTCAATTTCAGTAATTGTAAAAGATTGACCATCAATTTTTGCCAATGATGCTGAATTGCTAACTACTTGATAATCTGCTAATTTTGCTATCTTATTCACCTCCCAACACAGTAAAATGAAATCAAACAAAAATAAAGTAATTCAAAAGTAAAGTGTTGACTAATACATACTGTTTTTTCAATATTTTTAAAAATAATCAAAAAATATGAAAAATAGTCAAAAACATAGAAAATAAATTTAACAGAAAAATTTGGGTAATATGATAAAAGAAGAAGAATTGAATCAATGGATAAGTGAATTTCATCCAACAGTGGAAACTGAAATAATTGAGGTATTGCGGGCACGAGTCCAATATGCAATTTTAGATGAATTAAACTACATGGTTTCGAATCAAATTGGGACTCCAGATCAAGTAAAAAAGATCGTATTAGACGAGATTACAGAGATCACAAATGACTCAATTGAGATAGATACTGAAGAAGATTGACCTAAAATAGAAGAAAAAACTACAAAATCTTTAAAAGCTACTCAATCGCAAGATTTTCGATATTAATGGCTGAAAAAAAAGTGGTAAAGAAAACAACTGCAAAAGCAAAGAAAACAACCACTAAAGCAAAGAAAACAAAAAGTAAAAAAATCAAAGATGAGCCTAGCGGAGATAGTGGAATAGTGATTGTGGATGATGATTTAGTCATAGATCAAGAAAAAATTAATGAAGAGCGAAGAGCATATCTTGAAGAAGCCAGATCTCAAGAAGCCACAGACTAGAAACGTAATAATTGGTTTAGAAAATACGTTGGCACATATTTACCAAATTAATGTCAGTAAAACTCAGAAAAACCATTTTTTAAAACAGAAATTATTTCTTTAAACAGACACAAGTACAGTCAAACATTCCAGCTTTACCCATACATTGTTCATGATATGTATCAGAGCATTTAGTGCAAATTACCATACTAATCCAAATCTCCTTTTGTATGAGTTCTTTCATGAATAATGACTTTTTCAAAAGTATCAGAATATCCACTCCATTTGAAACTACAATTACGACATTTGTAATTCATTTTATTCACATTTACCTATCTTTTGTGTTTCAAATTCTTTGAATGCGTTTACATCATTTGCTACTCTGGTTTTACCAAAAGCAAAATTTGATTTTTTAATGATTTTTTTGAACATACTAACCCATGATTTTTACTCATATATACCGGCGTATTGAACGAAAATATCCTTTTTTAAAAATTAGAAGTTAATTTATCAAACACCAAACGTTTGAGATTTATTTTCTGTTAAATTTTCTATCTAACATAGCGATAGCAATTCCAAAACCTATCAAAACAACAGCTGCAATCCTAACATAATCAAATCTTTCTTCAGGCATTATAATACCAACAACTGTAAACCAAGCTCCAAACACAAGAACTACTACTGCTACAGCTTTTCCTAATGTACTCATTTCTAATTTGATAGTGTCAAAGTGTCATTAGGATTACAAATTCCAATATTGCATAGGTTCTGGTAACCATCATCAGTTTCACCTTTATCATACGTTATTGCACAGCACTCATGATACACATGATCATTTCTAATTATGACTTTATGATTCAATTCAATTTCTTTTTTGCAATAGACACAATTCATCTTATTACTTAATCAAAGAAGTTTTAAAATAAAAAAGACACTCGGCCCTACTGTTATTGTTTACAAAAGAAACACCCTTTTTTAAAAATCAGAATAATTCTTGAAAAATAGGCATGAAAATGTAAACTGTGCCTGAGTCCATCATCTTTCTTTAGATATATCCTAGAAATATTTATCAAATTGATTCACATAAAGTAGTCGTGTATGCATTATGTTTGATTACTGTTAAACCAGGAAAAGTAGATTCAGTAGTTGAAATTTTAAAGAAAAAACGTAAAGTTGTAAAACAGGTAATGGTAGTTACTGGAAGAGCAGATATCAGTGTAATTTTACAAGGAAAAATGGATCAAATCAATCAAATGGTAATTGATTTTAAAAAAATTAAGGATATTGTTACGACGGAGACTCTAATTGAAGTGGAGGTAGATTTAGGTTGGTAAAAGCAATAATTTTAGTAAAATCTCCAAAAAAATTAATTGCTGTTAAATTAAGAAAATTGACAAAAGTTTCAAATTCATTTCCAACAAGCGGACAATTTGATGCAGTTGCAATAATTGATGTTCAAGAATTAATTGAAATTAAAGAAGTGGCAAATCAAATTCAAAAAATTAGCGGCGTTGAAAGAACTGAAACAATGGTTGAGGTTCAATAATTGATTTCAAAATAATTTAAAAAAATAAAATTAAAATGGTAATTGATTTAAGCAACTTTCACCCATATTCTTTGTGAATATCAAAAAAGTTGGAAATGTAATATTGGCAGTCCAAGATTTAGACAAGTCAATACAATTCTACAATGAAATAATTGGTCTTCCAATTAAAGACCAAAGAAAAACATGGGTAGATTTAGGTACATCCGGAGCTTTGTTGAGTTTACACCCTGCATCGTCAACTGCAGAACATGTAGGAGATTCCATAGATAATGGAATAAGTGTTGGATTTCTAGTAGGAGATTTGAAATCTGCCATAGAAGAACTAAAAACAAAAGATGTTACAGTTCATCGAGACATTATGGAAAGCGAGGTAGGCAAAAATGCAGTAATATTGGATCCAGACAAATATATGATTTCATTGTTTGAACCCAATTTTGAGGACAAAGATCAACAAACCAGTGGATATGTTGGATTTACACCAGCTTAGATTGTCTTTTTTATTGAAGAGATAATCTTCTCCAAGCTTTTTTCTTTTGAATTAATTGAAATGTAGAAAGTTACATCACTTTTTTGTAAAATAAGAACATTAACTTTTGAATGTTTCAACAAAATATGGTCTAATTTTCCAAAGGAAGTATTAATTTTTCTTAATGAGAGCAATGTAGATGTAATGAAAAATTCATGTTTGACATCTTCAGAATTCAATAGAGGTTTAAGATTGGGTTTAATTACACCAGTTAATGTCCTACCATAATTGTTTATCACACCAGCATATCGAATATTATTAGAAACTTCAAGAATAGTTTGACATTGTTTTTTATATTTTAAAATATTTTTTTTCCATTTATCTGAAGGGGTTTTTACCATATTAAAAAACGAAATCAGAATTTAATAAGGCTTGTCAATCGTGCAATCAAATCTTAAGGATTATGCTTATCTTTTGGTCTATTGTTTAATTTTTTCTTTAGTTCTAAATTCTCTTTAATGAGTTTCTCATTTTCAGTTTTTAGTGTTTGAACTGAATTTCTACCACTAAACAAAGGATGGCCAGGTGGAACAATTGGGGATTCAGGTGAGATTAAACCTGAAGCATATTGTTGATAGAGTTTTTGAAATCCTTGAAGTTTTTGATTAAGGGTTTCATCATGCTGAGATAATTGTGATTTCATTTGATTCTGATGCATTGGAGATAAAGGATGATTTAGTCCTGGAGGCAATCTAGGAAACTGAAATGCCATGTGAGGAATGTTTGGATTTAATCCATAAAGGTCTTGAAGATGTCTCATTACCATATTATCCATAAATTTCATCCTAATTTGCTATATTTGTGGCTTACTTTAGGCATTTGATATACTAACTAGTTTAATTTCAGTCATTTTTACTCAAATTCAGCTGATCGCAGATCCTTATAGATTCCCACAATTGAACGATCTTAGTCATGGCAAAAGAGAAAAAATCATGTTTGAGATGTAAAAAAGACATCAAACAAGAGGAACTACACAAAATTGTGATGTATGTTGTTCAAAACGAATTCACTGAACACCACTATGAGCATGTAGAGTGTCCTGAAAAATTTACAGTTTAATTTAGTATTTTAAGAATCAATTATCCCTTGAATTCAAAAACTTGATAGATTTCTCCTGTATGTCTTGAACGATAATTCCATTGGACATTTTTCCAAATTATTTGTTGGAAATCTTTTTGAGAATTTGGATGTAATCTTTTACAAACATCAGAACCGATTAAAATTTGATTAGGTTTTGCCATTGATTGAATTTTTGCAGCTATATTCATAGCAGGTCCCATTAAATCAACATGAGAATGTTGTTCATCAGCACCATATCTAACTACGATATTTTGACCAAAATCAACACCAATTGTTACCATTAAATCCGGATAATCATATTGATCAAGTATTGGATTTATTCCCTTTTGAATAACAGTAATCATAGATTTAGCACAATTAACTGCATTATCTGCAGTAAGTAATGAATTTGATTCTGCAACAAAATATCCAATAACTGCATCACCTACAAATTTTAAAACATATCCATGATGTTGTCTAATCACAGCTGCCATTTCTTGTGCAAAAGAGCTAATTATGGTGGCAATTTTATCGGAAGGCATTTCCAAAGCCATCTTTGTTGAACCAACTAAATCCACATACAACACCATCATATCTAGTTTTGAAAATACATTTTTTCTAAGAAAATCTTCAGATTCATCATGTACTCCTGAATACTCATATCCTTTTTTCAAAGCTCCCCAAACACGTTTTTGAGTTTCCAGAATCATACTTTCAGAATCTACAGCAGCTTCTGCATTTCGGCTTAGAAGCATATCTACTACTCGATTGTCATTTTTTTCATTAATATTTTCACTCATTTTTATTCAATTAATCCAACGGAAAATCAATTTTACAGTTGTCACATTTACCTCTATTGCCCTTATATTGTTCATTATAATATTCAATAATCTCAGAATTACAATTATAGCACAAAATTTTAGATTCCACCATGCCTAAAAAGGATGTTTAACGTATTTAGATATTGTTGAGAATTAATCAAATAAATCAAAATTAGATATTTTTCAAATATGAAAATGAAGGTTTAAGGAGAGTTATTTTTTAGCAAAATTGTGCGACTAGGTTCGAGATCACCAGATGAATTTATTCAATTATTGAATAAAAAAAATGATGAGATTCAAAAAGATTTTTTAGAAAAAATGATAGAGAAAACCAAGATTGCTAATGTCAAAGTGATGATGGGGGATTCTACAATTACAGAACAAAAGACATTTGATCCTAAAGAAGTATCCAATTACCTAGAAGGCATAATTCAAAGATTAGATGGATGGTCTTTACAAAATGTATCAACGACAAATAATGAGGATCTAAGAAGAATATTTACTAAATTTGAAATTACTGAAGGTAATTATTTGATATCAGGTCATTTATCAATACAATTCCATGTATTATTATTTTACAAGCCAGTTCAAAGAGTGATTGATTCACAAAAAGAATTAGCTGAAATTTTAGACAATACAAAAAAACAGGAATCAGATTTATCAAATAACAGTGATCAATTTGTCTTAGACAAGTTAAAAGAAATGGGATACAAAGATTTTGATCATCAAAAATTATTTGAAATATTTTATGAAGATGAAGAATTTAGTAAAAAAGTGTATGCAGAAATTGAAAAAGAATCCAGTGAAGAATTTAAAAAATTAACTGAAAAGAAAAACAAATTGATAAAAGAATTAGATTCTTTATTAATTGAAACATATCAAACAAGTTCAGTATTGATTGATGATACTAGATTAGTAGCAGGTGAAGAAGGATGTTTGTGTACATTAGACATAGAATTTATCAAAAATAACAATCGTGAAGGTCTGTTTGATCCAAGAAAAATGTCAAATAACGTAAAAGAAAATATTATAAAAAAATTGGAAATACTTCAAGAACAAATTAATTTAAAATAAAAAATAATTTCAAAAATACTTTGAAAAGATCCTAGGCACAATTATGATAAAAATTCATCATATTTACGCACAAAAAATAAGATGAAAATTAGCCATAACGATTAACTCAAATACCTCTAAAAGTGAGCAACATCTCCAATGAATCCAACATACGATGAAATACTAAAAGCAAATGCATTACGAGGAAATGTAATTAGAAAAACACCTTTAATTCATTCACCAACATTTAGTGATTTAACAAATTCAGAAATTTTCCTAAAAGAAGAATTTAGGCAAAAAACAGGATCATTTAAGATCAGGGGAGCATATTATAAAATTAAATCATTATCAGATGATGAAAAAAAACATGGGGTTGTAGCTGCATCAGCAGGAAATCATGCACAAGGGGTTGCGTTAGCATCATCATTAGAAAATATATCATGTACAATTGTAATGCCTAAAAATGCATCACCTGCAAAAGTTGCTGCAACTAGAGGTTACGGAGCAAATGTAATTTTAGAAGGAGTAAACTATGATGAATCATATTCTAAGGCAAAAGAAATTTCTGAAAACACTGGTGCTGCATTAATACAAGCTTTTGATGATCCTCAAATAATTGCAGCACAAGGAGTAATTGGATTAGAAATATTAGAAGACTTACCAGATGTTGAAGAAATTTATTTACCAATAGGCGGTGGGGGTCTAGCAGCAGGAACTGTGATAGCAATTAAAGAAAAAAATCCAGATGTCAAAGTCGTAGGAGTTCAATCAAAATCATTTCCATCCATGTATGAGTCTGTAAAACAAAATACACGAACACTAACTGGTGGAGAGAGAACAATTGCAGATGGCATATCTGTAAAAATGCCTGGAGAAATAACTTTCAACATAATCAAAGAACTAATGGATGAAATTGTATTAGTAGATGATGATGAAATTACAAAAGCTATGTTCCTATTAATGGAAAGAATGAAATTTGTAGTTGAACCGGCAGGTGCAGTAGGCCTTGCATATCTATTATCGAAAAAACCGTCACCTGGAAAAAAAGTAGTAGCAGTATTAGCAGGAGGTAACGTAGACATGTATCTATTAGGTCAGATTGTAGATAAAGGACTAGCAGCAATGAGCAGATTGTTGAAACTATCAGTTTTGTTACCTGACAGACCAGGAGCATTTAAAGAAATTGTAGATATTATCACTTTAGCTAATGCAAATATTGTTGAAGTGGTTCATGATAGATTAAGTTCAGATGTAAATGCAGGTTCTGCATCAGTCACTCTTAATTTAGAAACACAAGGAAAAGAACAAGCACAATCATTGATCAAATCTCTAGAGGAGAAAAATGTTAAATTCAAATTATTGACATAAGATTAGTGAAAATATGCCTTTATTTTGTAAACAATGTAATGAAAGAAGATTACCAAAATCAGTAAAACCAGAAAATACAACATTATGGTTATGTGAAAAATGTAAAAATTTTGTGGATTCTAATGATTTCATTGTAAGAGAAGCAAAAACTGATGAATGTAACACATCACAAGAGGATTATAAAAAATGGGTAAAATCCATCCCTCCAACAGATGGTACTAAAGATTCATTTCGATACTAAATAATTAAAAATTTAATTCAATTCCCAAAACAAGTAATTGAACTACAAAAACTACCCCTAGTAATACCGATCCTAAAACAATTTTAAGAATTTTAGACATAGTACATTAGATATTTTTAGTGCATTTTAATGAATTTATTTAATGGCAAAAATTTTGGGCATTATCGGAGGAGGTCAATTAGGAATGATGCTTACAGAAGCTGCCAAAAAAATGCCCGAACACATATCAAAAGTAATAGTTTTAGATCCAAATGAAAATTGTTCAGCATCATTAGTTGGAGCAGAGCAAATAGTGGCAGATTTTAAAGATAAAGACTCAATCATCAACCTAGCAAACCAAGTGGATATTATCACATATGAAATTGAATCAGGAGATAGTGATGTATTAAAATCCGTTGAAAATAAGGCTGAGATCAACCCATCTCCAGAAACTCTAAAAACTATTCAAGATAAATTTTTACAAAAAACATTTTTGCAAAATCACAATATTCCAGTTCCAGAATTTATCAAAGTGGAAAACATTGAAGAGGTTAAAGAAGGATTAAAAAAATTTGGGTATCCAGCATTACTGAAAGCAAGAAGAGATGCATATGATGGAAAAGGTAATTTCAAAATAGATTCAGAAAATGAGATTCAAACAGCATATGATTATTTCAAAGGACAAAAACTCATGTTAGAAAAATTTGTCCCATTTAAAATGGAAGTATCAGTCATAGCATCAAGAAACACTAAAGGAGAAATTAAGACATATCCATTAGTTGAGAACATTCATGAGAGAAACATTCTTCGAGAAACAATTGCACCATCTAGAACATCAAATGAAGTTTCAGAAAAAGCTGGAAAAATAGCTAGTAATACAATGGATGTTTTGAAAGGTGCCGGAGTATTTGGAATAGAAATGTTTGTTACTCAAGATGATGAAATAGTAATTAACGAAATAGCACCAAGAGTTCATAATTCAGGTCATCACACATTACAGTCAAGTAAAACATCTCAATTTGAACAACATTTACGTGCAATTTTAGGATTGGATTTGGGAAGTACTGAATTACTTCACAACACAATAATGTACAACATTTTAGGTAATTTGGATTTTCAAGGAGAATATAAAAAAATAGAAATTTCTGAAAAGAATATTTTCCTAAAAATGTATGAAAAGAAAGTTTCTAAACCTCTAAGAAAACTAGGTCATTTAAACATCGTTGGATTTGAGAAACAATCAATTGATGAATTACTGACACAATTAGAAAAAATCAAGAGTAGTGTAAACGTAGAATCAATATAATTGGTTTAAATATTGTAAATTTTCAATTCAAATATGGCATTAAAAGCAGCAGCAATGGCACTTACTGGAATAGCAATTGCATTACTGGTGATATATGGTGCTGATGTTGCAGTATCAATGGGTAATGCCGATAAAGAAGGATTTTTGCCATTAGATGATATGCAAAGAGGTATGGGACTAGGAGGTCCAGCAATAATTTTACCAATTATTGCATTTTTCATAGCTATTAGAGAAAAATCTAAGGGATTAGGAGGATTAATCATTATTTCAGGAATATTAATTCTAGTTGGAGGTATTGCAATGATAGCAACACCTGCACCAGAAGGAGCAGAAAGAAGTCCAATAATGTTATTTGCACCTGCAATTATCCAACTTGTATTAGGTGCAATTAAAATAGTAAAATCCTAAGTGAATACATAATGCCAATTTGTGCAAAATGTAGTAATGATGTCAAAAAAGTGTATGATTGTGATCATACAAAATATGAAGATTATTGTGTAGAATGTTATACTGAACTTCACTACTACATAACGGAGAATAATAAAGACGAAGATGTTAACTGCTAGAGAAATTGCAATTTATGCACTAGGTAAGACAGAGGGAGTAAATTCCCTTGCAGAAACACTTGGAAAAGGCATGGATGATGAAAAATACATAGAATCATGGAATAAAACATTGAAACTTTTAGGAATAGAGTTACCGCTAGAAGAATTAGAAACAATTTACAATGAATTTGCAAAGAAAATGGATGAAATTGTTAATGACTCTGAAATAAATGAAATTAAGAAATAATAAGATAAATTTGAATAGTTGATTATAGAAAATTTAGCAATGAAAGCAATTATTTTAGCAGGTGGTAGAGGAAAAAGACTGAAGCCAGTTACAGATTATGTTCCAAAACCATTAGTTCCAATAAAAAATATTCCAATTATTGAATGGCAAATAAGATATTTGAAGAAATTTGGTATTAATGAAGTCATAATTTGTACGGGTTACAAAACAGATATGATTGAAAGTTATTTGAGTATGAAAAAATTAGGACTGAAAATTAAATTTTCAATAGAAAAAACTCCACTAGGTACAGGTGGTGCAATTAAAAAAGCAGGCAAATTAATTAACGAAAAATCTTTTTTTGTAATTAATGGCGATACTATAACAAATATTGATTTACATAAACTAGCAAGTAAGAAAAATGCAATTGCTGCCATTGAACTAAGAACAAAGTATGGTATTTTGGAAACAGAATCAGACAAGATTATTAATTTTAAAGAGAAAAAAGAAATTGCAGATACATGGATGAATGCAGGAATTTACCATCTTGAAAAAGAGATTCTAAAAAAATTACCAATAAAAGGAGACATAGAAAAAACAGTTTTTCCAGATTATGCAAAAAAAGGATTACTAAACATAATAAAATTTAAAAATGTAGAATGGTTTTCTGTGGACTCATTCAAAGACATGGAAGAATGTTCTGAAAGAGTAGAAAAAATAATTAAATAAAATATTAGATTATGCACCTGTTCTGTGTAGTGTTACCATCATGTATGCAACTTCCTCTACAAACAACTCATCATTACTAGCAGAAGCATATTTTGTTGCATTTTTCCAAAATTTCTCATTTTTAGTAGATCCTTGAAAAATCTGTTCAGCCATAATATCATTGGATAATTGGTGAGATAATTAATCACCTCAATCAAAATTAACCTATTACTAAAACAGATACACTAGAATATCCAATATTCATACTCAATTCATGCGTATAGCGTGCAGTTTAGGCTCATTACTAACAGTTGAAGAAGTGTTACACTGTTCAAAATCCATATCTGATTCAAAAATTGATTCAATATGGATTCCAGAAACCTGGGGAATGGAAAATTTTTCAACTATGTCAGCAGTGGCAAGTAACACAGATAGTCAAAAAATAGGCTCATCAATAATCAATATCTATTCAAGAAGTCCATCAACAATTGCAATGGGTGCTGCCACAGTAGATATTTTATCAAACGGGCGATTAATTTTGGGATTAGGTACAAGTAGTATGCCCATAGTTGAAGATTTTCATGGAAACAAATTTTCCAATCCAGTTCAAAGAATGAAAGAATATGTAGAAATCATTAGATTGGCATTATCAAAAAAACAGATGAATTATTCAGGTAAAGTATTTGAATTAAATAATTTTACATTATTGATTGAACCAAAAAGAAAATCAATTCCAATATATCTTGCAGCAATTAATGAAAAAATGGTTAATTTAACTTGGGAAATTGCAGATGGAGTAATTTTCTATTTGAGACCACTAGAAGAATTGAAAAAAACAATTACAAAAATGCAATCAAAAAAAAGAATTGATGTTGCATGTCAAATTATTACATGCGTATCTGAAGATTCAGAAAATGCAATTTTAAGAGCAAAAAAAACACTTGCATTTTATGTTTCAGTAGGTAATATCTATAGAGAATTTTTATCTAAAAATGGGTTTCAAAATGAAACAAAAAATATTTTTGAAGAATTTAAAAATTCAGGATTCAAATCAAATTATGAATTAGTTACTGATAAGATGTTAAATTCACTATGTATTGCAGGAAATCCAAATGAAAGTAAAAAACAATTACAAAAATTCAGAGATTCAGGAATAGACTTACCAATAATTCAATTCAATCCAATTGGAGATACTAAAGAATCATTTTCATTATTGAAAAAAACATTTTTGGAGAATTAGACATGAATAAAGTTGGAATTGTAGGTTATGGAAATACATCATTTACAAAGGATGATGACAAAATTGAATCTATTTTACATAAATCTGCAAATCAACTTTTTAAAAAAAATCCAGAAATCGATAAAAAACAGATTGATGCAGTACTTGTTTCAACAAATAATAATTCAAAATACCTGTCACCCATTTTATCAGAAATGGTGGGAATTCAACCAAAAATTGCTCATTCCATAGAAAGTTTGTGTAATTCAGGCACAAATTCAATAGTTTCAGCATTTTCATATATTTCATCAGGGTTAGCAGATATGGTTCTTGTTTCAGGTGCAGAAAGATTTGATAGTCCTGGTCAGATACTTGAATGGGACAATTCTAGAGGAGAGTTCAAACATCCAATATTTTGGGCATCAATTTTTTCCAAATCCTATAAACAAAAATTTAATGTTTCAGAGGAGGATCTTGCAATTGTTTCAGTAAAAAATCATAAACAAGCACAGAAAAATCCTAATGCGTTATCAAAAAAAACATATTCAGTTGAAGATGTAATTAATTCTAAAAAATTAACAGAAGATTTAAGATTATTAGATTGTTCTAGACCTTGTTCTGGTGGTGCATCAATTGTATTAGCATCAGAAGAAATATCTAAAAAAATTACAGATACACCAATATGGATTAGTGGAATTGGGCAAAAAACAACCTCAGCAGGGTTTACTAAAAATGAATCATTGTTTTCAATGAATTCAAGTAAACAGGCAAGTGCATCTGCACTAAAAATGGCAAATAAAAATATCTCACAAATAGATGTTGCCGAAATTCATGATGCATTTTCAGTTTGTGAACCAATGGCGCTAGAATCTATGGGATTTACAAATCAAGGAGAAGGTATGAGTTTAGTTAAAAATTTACATGAGACAAATAATTTTAAAATAAATTCACGTGGAGGACTAATTGGTTGTGGACATCCATTAGGAGCTACGGGAATATCTCAAACAATTGAAATTGTACAACAATTACAACAATCAGCAGAGGGAAGACAAGTAGATAAACCAGAAATTGGACTAGTACACAATATGTCAGCTGCAGCAACATCATCAACAGTATTGGTTTTAGAAAAATGAATTTTGAAGAGGAATTAACTAAAGGGAATTTTGCCATTCCCGAATGTGTATCGTGTAAAAAGATTATTTGGCCACCTGCAGAATTTTGTAATGTATGCTATAATGAAACATGCCTAAAAACAGGGCAATTTACAGGTAAAATTATAGAATATTCTAAACAAAATGAGGAATATTTCTGCATGGTGGAATTTCTAGATTCTTTTAGACTAATGGCAAAAATAAATGATAAACCACAAATTGGGCAAATTGTTAAAATTACAAAGTGTGGTATTTTAAACGGAAATTATTTTTTTCAGATTATCTGAATTTTGTAAAAATGTATGGAGTTTCAATATTTTGATCAAAAGTCCATACTGTTGGCAATGAAACAGTTTCAATAACAGACAATTTATTTTCTTCAATAAGGGAACTCCATCCACCTTCAGATAAATTTCCAGATAATTGTCGTTTGGTATCACTGCCAGCAAAAACAATTCCTGTATTATTTTTTAAATTACTAATTGAATTAATTTTTTTAATTATGCTTGTAGCTAAAATATCTCCTCCCATTTGAGCAAGTCCCCCTATAAAGAATACTGGATTTTGTAAATTCAATTTTGAATAATCAAATTCTAACGCATCATTACATTTTGGATTAAAATTTTGATTTGTATCATTACAAATTGTATTTTGTAATTCTACTAGAACATCATCAATTTCTATACTATGAGAATCAAAGTCAAGTATTTTTCCACAGTATGCAATTCGACCATCACCTGAACCAATATCTACAAGTTCAGAATATCCAATTTTTTTTGCAACTAAAGACATTACATATGCAGACATTATCCATGTCGGGTAAAATGGTTGACAACTTGAACCATGCTTAATACTATTAAGCCAATATTCATTGATATCACCCTCATAAACAATACAAGGAAAATCAAGGATATTTTTCTCAAATGAATTAAGATAGATAGGGTTTTTTTGTGCAAAAAGATGTAATTGTTCTAAATGTTGTGTATCAATTGGAAATTCCTTTGATGGTTTTAAAGGCAATATTTCTTGAATATGTGCATTTCCTGTGTAATTTTGTGCAAAATCTTGCTTAATCTTAATTAAATTATCAACAAGTTCTTTGATCATAAAATTTCTAAAATAATGGGTATGATAAACTCATTGTAACTAATCATGTTTTTTAGATACAATTTGAGAAATTTCTTTTTGTAATTTATCTAATTCATTTAAAGTGTTTTTTTCTAATTCTTTAATTTTTTTTATTTCCTCATCAGTAGGCTCCATCATTAGTTCAAAAGTTATATGTTTTAAAATATTGAGATAAGAATCACGTTTTTCAAATAATTTCTCAATATCAAATTCTGACATTATTAGAGGTATTTTTTTGAAGTATATACAATTAGATAATCATTGAAAAATATTTATAGAAAATAAGTAATTTGTATGACCGAAATTATAGATATTGTTGAGTTATAATGTAATTACCAAGATTACTAAATCTAAACTAGTAAAAAATGCATATGAATAACAATCTAAAATCAATTACCATTATGAAACTAAAAAAAGAAATGAAAAAAACCAATCATAAAAATGCAGCAAAAACAAGAAGGCAAAGAGGCTATCAATGGGAAGACACAATTGTCAAGAGATTCAAAAAAACTGAAAATTGGAAGGCTTTCAGATTAGGATCGCCTAGCATTGCATTACCCGATGTATTAGCAGTAAATACAGAAAAAAGCACCATATTCACAATTGAAGCAAAATCAGGAACAAGTACAACACTTCCAGTACCAGCAGATCAAATTGAAAGATGTTTAGAATGGATCAAAACTTTTGACATATACAAAAACAAACAAGTTCTATTAGCATTCAAATTTTTATCTAAAAAACGATTAGATGTAGGAGTGTATGAAAACAGGGAATTAAGAGAATTTTTTAAAATTTGGGACGAAAAATTAGAGATTAGTGACTGTGTTTGCACATATGATGGAAAAATTTATTCAAAAATTAATGGTGAAAAAAAAGAATTGACACTCAAAGAATGCAAAATGCCATTTAAAACAAAACAAAGATCTAGTGCCTAACTAGATTTTATTTTCAAATCGTTATTAAGGATAGAAGAATTAGTTAACGTATGTCTGAAGAAAATTCTAAAGAGGATACCATAGAATCAACTGCAGAGTCATTACTTGAAACAGTCTCTGATGCAGAAGTTAATTCAAGAATAAGTTTTGAAGAATTTACTGACGAAAGAGCACTAATCAGTCGTGATGCATTTGGAAAAAAACAAATGAAAATTAAAGTTTTAGAGGTATCTGATGAAAATCCCGTACTAAAATGGAAATTTGGAGATCGTGTTAAAGTAACAAAAATACTTGTCACTATCAAACATCTTACCACACAGGAAGTAGAAGAGGCAGAATTCGATATTGAAGAAATTGAAAAAGAATTATCTGAAAAAAGACACTACACTTCAACAAATAGATGGATTCCCACCGGAGATATCAAAAATGGTTATGTAGTAGGGGATAAACATACAAGATTAATCAGTGATGCAGCTGCATTAGATTACATTGTATTTTAAGCACACAGATAAATTTTCTCTGAAAAACATTATAAACATCACAATTTGAAAATGATTATGAGTTCAAAAGAATTCGATATTAACGGAACAGATTATACTATTACAATAACAGAACAAGTAATTGGACATGTTAATAATTTAAAAAATCTGTACAATGCTGCATATGAAGATCCTGAAAGTTTTGAAGACGTAAGTTCTGAAATTTCAAGCACAATTACAGATATTGCAAGTACAGTTGAGCCAGAAGTTGAAGATAGTGACCTAGATGGATTAATTCAAGAAATAATTAAAGCAGTAGATAACAAGGCTGCAGAAATTGAAAAAGAGCTTTCAGCCAAAGAAAAACCAGCCAAAAAATCAAAATCAAAAAAATAATTCCAATTTGACCTTAAAATCAGATTAAATTAAGGTAAGGGATAAATTCTAAAAAAAAGTACTATACTAAAGATATGTCTAAAAGTTGTGAATGCGGAATATGTGATCATCATTACGAAAATGAATGTTTAGAAAAAGAGTGCAAATGTTGTTTAAATTTTCACGAGAGATCAGGCCCTAGAAGAAAGTAGTCCATTAATTGTAACAATTACATTTTTTTGAAAAATGTTTAGAGCACCCTATTAATCGATGATCCTTACAACCACATAATACACATTTTTTTTGTTCAGTCATAATCTTTCCAATAATTCCTTGATATTGTTCATCATGTTATTATTTTTTAAGGATTCTAAAATTTTTAATCTCATATTTTTGATACGATTAACGTCATTTGAGTACAAAGGAGCCATAGTTTCAATTTCCTTTTCAAACGAGTAGGTCTCCAGATATTCTGCAAATTTTTTTTTAGTTATTTTAAAATCGGCTAAAGGAATTTTTTCAGTTTCAATTTTATTAGATATGACTCTGACAAATCCATTAATTTTTAGCATTTCTTTTTCTATTTTTTTAAGATCTCCAGGCTTATCCTCAATCGCTTCCAGAGCATTATAGGATTCCACAATACGATTTAGAATACTCTTCAAATATTCCACGTAAGTGACCATACAATATTAAAAAAATACACCAATCTAAAGTTTAGGAAATTAGCTAGACTCGTGTAAATTATTCACGTTTGCTTTAAATTATTAGCAATTTTCAACAATTACACATGCAAGAAGATGCTTTTCTAAAATGTGTACATCCAAAATGTGGTTTAGTGTATCCCATTTACAGTACAAATGTACAATGTGAAAATGGGCATGTTTTAGATGTAAAATATAAAAATACACCATCTACAAAACTAAAAGATACATTTTATGAAAGACGAAATTCCAAAGGCAGTATATTTAATGAAAGTGGGATTTGGCGATTTAGGGAATTATTGAATTTTTGTCAAATTGATACTGAAAGTTTAGAAGAATGCTCAAAATTTTTAGTTTCATTAGATGGGGCAGAAGGCAGACAATCCAAACCATATCATATGTCAAAGGCTGCTGAGTTTTTAGGAATTGAAAAAGATGGGTTGTGGTTACAACCAGAAGGATACAATCCAAGTGGCTCGTTTAAAGATAATGGAATGGTAACAGCAGTAACTCATGCTAAATTGGTAGGAGCAAAAAAAATTGTATGTGCATCAACTGGAAACACTTCAGCTTCTGCTGGCATGTTTGCAGCAAACGAAGGAATAGATTGTGATGTGTATATTCCTGCAGGACAAATTGCACCAGGAAAACTTAGTCAAGCTTATCAATTTGGAGCTCAGATTGTAGAAGTTGAAGGAAATTTTGATGATGCATTAAAGCAATCTTTAGATGATGCACAAAATCATGACGGATATACAGTAAATTCAGTTAATCCATTTAGAATTGAAGGACAAAAAACAATTCCATTTAGAGCATTAGAATATTTGAATTGGGATGTACCAGATTGGATTGTTTATCCTGGAGGAGCATTAGGAAATACTTCCAGTTGTGGAAAAGCACTAATGGAATTATACGAATGGGGATGGATTAAAAAAATACCAAGAATCGCAGTAATTAATTCAGAAGGCGCAAGCACATTATCGGATTTGTATAATGGTGAATTTGAAAATGAAGAATTAAGATGGAATAAGGGAGAACCAAATACAGAATTAATTTCTAGATATTATGATCATTTAGACAAAGAAGGTATTAGACCAAAAACTAAAGCAACAGCTATTCAAATTGGAAGACCAGCTAACATCTTGAAAGGATTAAGAGCATTAGAATTTACAAACGGAGTAGCTACAACAGTTACTGATTCAGAAATGTTAGATGGTATGTCTGTAGTAGGACTAAATGGATTTGATTGTGAAATGGCATCTGGAGCATCAGTTGCAGGGATAAAAAAATTGATGAATGAAGAAATAATTAAAAAAGACGATACAGTCGTAGGAATCCTTACAGGTAGACAAAAAGATGCAATGATTCCAGTTGACTACCACCACAATTCAGAAAATACATTTGCAAATCCTCCAAAAAATTAGCCTCAATTTTTTTTATAAAAAATTAAAAATTAAAAGAAAACTGAAGAGTTTAAATCCATGAATTGTTAAATTATCTTACCAAAAGATGGTGCAAAAAAACTAAATGAAAAATAGTATTTCTAAGAAATTTTCAAGGGGAAGATCATGGTAGAGTTATGGGTTGAAATTACAGCACTATCAGTTTTGATTGGCTTATCGGGATTTTTCAGTGGTTTAGAAGTTGCATTAGTTGGGGTAAGAAAATCAAAAGTTGTTCAATTATTCAACGAAGGAAAAAAAGGTTCAAAGGCACTACACAAATTAAAAATGAACCCAAGTTGGATGATGTCAAGTGTTAATCTTGGCAATAATTTGGTTAATGTTGGAGCATCTGCATTAGCCACAAGTGTAGCAATTAGATTATTTGGAAATGATGGTTTAGGAATTGCCGTAGGAGTTATGACATTTTTAATTTTAGTTTTTGGGGAGATTACTCCAAAAACATATTGTAATGCAAACTCAACAAAAGTTGCATTAAGATATGCACCAGTTTTACTAGTGTTCAGTTATGTGTTTTATCCAGTTGTAAAATTCTTTGAAATAATTACTAGAGGAGTTGTAAAAATTACTGGTAGTAGTTATACGCCACCACCAATAACTGAAGAAGAAATTAAAGGAGTAATTGATCAAGGTTTAGCAGAAAAAGCATTAGAAAAAGAAGAAATGGAATTAGTTCATGGAGCATTGAATTTTGATGATACTGTAATTCGTTCTGTAATGACACCAAGAACAAAGATGTTTACATTAAATGCAAAAATGCTACTTTTTGAGGCATTACCACAAATTAATCAAAGTGCTCATTCTAGAATTCCAATTTTCGGAGATACAAGGGACGATATTGTTGGATTTATTCACGTTAGAGATGTACTAAAGGAATTAGAGAAAGACAAGGACGTAGTAACTTTAGAACAAATTGCAAGAAAACCAGTATTTGCTTCTCAAGAAAAAATGATTAGTTCTTTATTAAAAGAAATGAAGGGAAGAAAAACTCACATGGCCATAGTCGTTGATGAACATGGAGGAGTAGAGGGCTTGGTTACTCTAGAGGATTTACTAGAAGAAATTGTAGGAGAAATAGAAGATGAAACAGACCTAAAAAGAGAAAAAGGATACGAACGAATTGATCAAGATACGATAATTACAAACGGAGATATTGAAATCGATGTAATTAATGAAATTTTTAAAACAAAAATTCCTGAAGGAGATGATTATGCATCACTCAATGGACTACTTCATGAAAGATTACAAGATATACCTCAAGAGGGAGATAAACTAGAATTAAATGAACTAAAAATTATAGTTGAAAAAGTTACAAAAAATATTCCACAAAAAATTCGAATTGAAAAAATTAGAATCTAGTTATTTTTAGCAAAATTTTCTTGTAATTTTTGTTTTTTCTCTTTCATATGAAAAATGGACTCAGTATGAGCAAATGCATCTTCATAGGATTTATCAAACAACATGGCTTGCAATAACATATGATTTTCAGGAATAACAATTCCTGTTTGATCATCAGAATACATTAGTTGAACAGTGTCTCCAATCGAAGTAGTCATGTTTGCATGTATGTGTATCATGTTTGTATCTGTAAAATTAAAGCCCATATTTTGAGCATAATCTCTAATATCTTTAGTACCCTTTGCAGTCCACAATATAGCTACACCAAATTCATCTGCAAATAATTCATGTATTTGAGAAGGTTTAGGTGCGGTTTCTTTGAATCTAATATCCATTATGTGTAAGTGCATTTGTCTAGTAGGTACTTTTATTGCACGAACATAAAGAGGAGCATCTTTTCCAAAATATAATTTCACATCATCACCGTGATGTGGTTTTTCTGTCATTTCAATTGTGTCAGAAACATTTTTTTCAGTCTGTTCAATATCAGCCCATCTTCTAACTAAAGTCACATCAAATCGTACTAAATCATTACCAAATTTTTCACGTAGTGGTTCTAAAATTCTACCCATTCCGGTTACATTACAACTACCTTGCATGACATGTTTTTTACCTAAAACATGATCATAGTTTGCACGAGAATTAAATAATAAATCAGAAACAGATTCTTCACCTACGGTAGATTCTCCACCTTGATAGATAGCAGGAATATTTTTTGGCTCATAAAGATTTTTTTTATTTTTGTAACCATGACCGCCAGGTGCAGCATCAATTACCAAATCACATTCGTCTAAAGCAGATTCAATTGTACCTGAAATTTTATAATTTGAAAAATCATCTAATTTTCTTTCCGGAACGTACACATTTAATCCACGAGAAATTGCATCAGCTACTTTCTCATCTGGAGAATATTTTCCAATACCAAAAACAGTAATTTCAGGATCATCTTTTAGAAAGGATGTAATTCTACTACCAATAGAACCATAACCATTAACAAACACCTTTTTCATATCTACTCTCCAATTATCTTACTTATTTACTAATTGAACAAAGTCTAAATGTACTTTAAGAAATTCAAATTTATTGATTCATCCGCCATCTTTAGCCATAGGTGCCATAATTGCATCAATTGCAATAGTGGCTGTAATTTTTGGATTAAATGGAACTTTTGATGAGTCTGAATTAGCAATAAAACCAACACCCGAAATGGATAGTGTAGGACCGGCCAAAATTACAATGGAAACATTTGTTGAAAATGGTTCAACAGTCTACGGTGATCCTAATGCACCAATTACATTAGTGGAGTTTGGAGATTACCAGTGTCATTATTGTAATGTGTTTTTTGAGACAATTGAAGGCGATATAATTACAAACTATGTTGAAACGGGTAAGGTAAAAATAATTTTTAAAGATTTCAACATAATTGGTTCTGATTCAGTAAATGCTTCACATGGTGCTCATTGTGCAAAAGATCAAGGAATGTTTTGGGAATATCATGATATTCTCTACTCAAACTGGACAGGAGAAAATAACGGATGGGCATCTCCAGAAAACCTAACAATATTTGCAGAAGAAATCAATTTAGATATGGATCAATGGGTTGAATGTATGAATGAAAAACCTCATTCAAAGACAATCCTGACTAGTAATGAAGATGCAAAAAAATTACAGTTAACTGGAACTCCGGCATTTTTTGTAATCAATTCTGACGGACAAGTTTCAAAATTGTTTGGAGCACAACCATTTGAAGTCTTTGAAAGATTGTTTGATGAACAACTTGAAAACTAGCGATCTATGCGTAAAAATCTCAAAACAGAATAAAAAATTCATTCCTAGTTAACTAGAATTTACAACAAATACTTAATTACTCATGTAGAAGACGAAGCTTATGGCAGCTGGTATTGATGATGTTGCAATCTATATTCCAAGATTATATCTTGATGCAGCAGATTTTGCAAACGCAAGAGGACTAGATCCTGTAAAATTACAAAAAGGATTAGGTGTTTCTCAAATGGCAATAGTTGATGCAAATCAAGATCCTGCATGTTTGGCTGCAAATGCATGTTTACGAATTATGGAAAAAAATAACTTATCACCAGATGACATAGGCAGATTATACATTTCTACTGAATCTGCATTTGATGAATCAAAAGCAATGAATTCTTACGTTATTGGAATGCTAGAACAAGTTTACGGTCAAGGCTCATTTGAACACTGTGGAGGAGTTGAAACAAAATTTGCTTGTGTGAGTGGATCTTATGCACTTTATGATAATACTAATTGGATTAGAGCAGGAGAGGCAGAAGGGAAAAGCGCCCTAGTAGTTGTTTCAGATATTGCAAAATATGACATGGGTTCAAGCGGGGAAATGACACAAGGTGCAGGTTCAGTTGTAATGTTACTAAATGACAAGCCAAGATTATTAGAGTTTGATCCAAAAGTCACATCAACATCAATTAAAGATGAATATGATTTCTACAGACCATTTGGAAAAGAAACTCCAATTGTACATGGGCAATATTCAAATTTACTATACATGATTCAAGTTAGAAAAGCATTAGAGGCATACAAGAAAAGAGTAGTTGCAACTAATTTAATTGAGATGAAAGAGGGTGAAACAATTTTGGATCATATGGACTATATCAACATGCACTTACCTTACAGCAACATGGGAAAAAAGGCATTAGCATATTTAGTTAGACATGAGTGGCGTCAATTACCTAGATGGAAAAATATCCTAGAACAAATAGGAACAGAGGAACCCATTCCAAAAGATCCGCGTGGAACTATTGAATCAGTGTTAGGAGATGAAGAGTTTATGGCAAAAGATCATGAATTTACAAAAATGTTTACAAAAACACAAGAATATCAAGATGTGTATGAATCAAAATTATCAAGTTCACTTATTGCTTCATCTATGATTGGTAATTTGTATACTGCCTCATTGTATCTTGGATTTAGAAGTAGTTTAGAATTTGAATATCAAAAAGGAGTAGATTTAGAAGGTAAAAGAATTGGATTTGGATCATATGGTAGTGGAAGCAGTGCAATGGTTTTCAGTGGCGTAGTCCAACCAGAATACGAAGATATTGTCAAATCTATGAACCTAGAGGCAGAAATCGGACCTCGAAGAAGATTAACTTGGAGTGAATATGAAGATCTACATGAAAACAAACTAACTCCCGAGGAGTCTAAAATGCATACTAAAAAGGAATTTGTTTTAGTTGATGTAAAAACTGAATTAGAAAGCAGAGGTGAAAGACGCTATGTCTTTACAAACTAATCTAACATTATAGAACATAAAGTTGGAATTTATTCATTCGAAAGATGTACCAATTATTATTTAAAAAAAATGTAATACATTGTATTAGTTGTCTAATCAGAAGTTAAGTCCTTGTAGGAAATCAGTAAAAGAATGTGTGTTGAAAAGACCTATGACATTTATGAAATTAGTGTCTGAGACACAATGTGCAACAGAAACAGTTGAAAAATATCTATCAGAATTTCTCGACGAAACCATAGTTAAACAAAAAAAAGGCAAATTCAGAATAATATATCCATCAGAATTGGATAAAACATTTGTAGAGTTTTATGAATTACTTCTAAATCCAACAATCAAGGCAATTGTAATTGTTTTACTCAAATCACAACAACCATTATCTCAAATTGAGTTGGTGGCAATTACTGAAAAATCAAATCCATCAATATCAAGAGGATTAAAAGAATTATTAGATAAACGAATTATTCGGAGAAATTATCATGCACCATTTTCAACATACCAAATCAGCAATAAAGAAAAAGTATTTGAAAGATTAGAAAAAACACATCCTGAAATTAATCATAATTTTAATGAGTTTGAATTGTGTTATCCGCAACCAAAGATTTTTCTAGACATTCATAAATAATCTCAAAACCGATGAATTAATCAAGGGATAGTTATTAAGAAAACTAATGAAGTCAATTTTCATTACAGGAACTGACACAGATGTTGGAAAAACATACATCACTGCAGGGTTAGCAATTACTTTACGAAAAATGAACATAGATGTAGGCGTGATGAAACCTTTTGCCGCAGGTGTAAAGCAAAAAAAAGGATTCAAGTCAGAGGATGTGGAAATTTTATCAAATTCAGCTAAAATAGATGATCCAGAAGAATTAGTAAATCCACAATTTTTTCCAATTTCGGCATCACCTTATACTGCTTGGAAAAAATTAAAAATTAAACCAAAGATCCTACTAATTCTTTCTAGTTTTAAAAAATTATCAAAAAAACATGAGATGATGTTGGTAGAAGGAATGGGTGGAACTATGACTCCAATTCTTAAAAATTATTTTGTAACAGATTTGATAAATGAAATGAAAATTCCTACAATTATAGTTACACGAAGTAAAGTAGGTACAGTCAATCACACAATTATGACAGTAAAAATGTGTCAAAAATACAAAATTCCAATCAAAGGTATAATTATCAATAATTTTGATAAGGGATATCCAATTAATCAATTAAAAAAAGATTTAGAAAGTTTAACTGGAATCAAGGTTTTAGGTTCAATTCCATTCATTAAAGATATGAGCGATAAATCACTATATAGAATTTTTAAAAAAAATATAGATATGAAATTAGTTTTAAAATAATTTTAAATTCTTAGAATTTTGAACTTATTTGATTTACCAACATTTGAAAATTGTGAAATTTCAAATATTATTTTTGAAAAGGAATTATTTTCTTTGGATAAAATAAATGATTTACAATTTGTAGGGACATCTTTGGATAAAACAACCCAAATATTTTCAATAATTGGTTGTACAGACTTTAATTGAGAGATCTTTTGATTAATAATTTGTTTATCAGAAGATTTTGGAATTAATATTAACAGAGTCATTTTTGAATCTTTTTCCAATGTTCTAACATCAGGTATTACAATATCAAGTTCTAATCCATGAAATTCTACTTTTCTTTGACTGTTTAAAAGAGCATTTGTAAGCAAATAATGGAGCAACCCTGTTGCCAGAATTCCAATTGCCTCCTCTTTTTCATCCATTACTACAATATCATCATAGCAATTTTGAATAATTTCATCAATAATAACATCAAATTTTTGTTCAGAAATTAATTTAGGAATAGTTTTTGATTTGTCAATGTAATCAAAAAGATAGTCTTTGATGGGATTAGATTCTTCAGACATATAATTAAATCCTATTTCATCTACATTATAATCTAATTATTTTTATGCGGAATTATCATTAACTAAAGATATGGATTTTTTCAAAAATAAGGTCAAAAAGTTTCAGGAAAAAAAATTGGATGAGATTTTATTCAAAATACAGTTTCATGAATCCACTAGAAAAAAACTCGAAGAGGAAATGAAAAAAACCAAAATATCTGATGAAAAATCTCAAAAGAAAATAAAGTATCATTCTCAAATGGAAGAGATTTGGAGAGGAAATGAAAAAAAATTGCGTAGTCAAATGAAAGAAAATGAGTAAAAAATCTAATTATTATGAAAAAAAAATATCGTTTTAATACAAATATCGTGTATAGTGAATAATGGATTTACATTTTCTAAATGAATTAAAAAAAGAGGATAAGGAATTACGAAGAGAACAAAATAAAAGATATCGTGAAAAATATAGAGAAATTCTAAATTTAAAAAAACAACTTGTATACCATAGAGAAAATTTTGAAAAAAAACGTGTAAAAAAGTAAATTTTTAAGCGCATTTTTTTATTTAAAATAAAAACAATTACAAGAAATTATTAAGTTCTGAAAGTATATCAAAATACTTGACTAGTTCTGTATGGCATCCAAATACCCAGATGAAAGAATGGGGCACTTTTGATACAATATCAAAAGGTAAAGGAATATGGCTAATTGATTCCAAAGGCAATAAAATAATTGATGCAGTAGGATCAATGTGGTGCAATGTATGGGGACATTCAAACCCAGAATTAGTCAAAGCAATTACAAATCAGAGTAAAAAAATTCAGCATTCATCAATGTTTAATCTTACAAATGAGCCTGTTGAAAAATTGGCAAAAAATCTGATAAGAATTTCTCCGGGAATGAATAAGGTGTTTTATTCAGATAACGGCTCATCTGCAATGGAAATAGCCATAAAAATTGCATTGCAATATTGGAAAAACATAGGAGAATCAAAAAAAACACAGATTGCAACTATTGAAAACGGATATCATGGAGATACCTTTGGAGCAATGTCAGTTGGATATGTTCCGGAATTTTTTGGTAAATTTAAAAAACAATTATTTTCAACTATACAATTTCCAGTTCCCAACAAGTACAGAATTCCTAAAGGATTGACATTAACTGATTATCAAAATGATTGTTTAGAAAAAATGGAAAAAAGATTTTCTAAAAACAACAACATTGCTGCATTCATAATGGAAAGTGGTGCACAGATGGCAGGTGGAGTGATAATCTA
>CP054849.1:700052-721632 GCA_044358425.1 Marine Group I thaumarchaeote
AAAAATTTGATGTTATTATTGATGAAATTCTACTTTTCTTTGACTGTTTAAAAGAGCATTTGTAAGCAAATAATGGAGTAATCCTGTGGCCAGTATTCCAATTGCCACCTCTTTTTCATCCATCAGTACAATATCGTCATAACAATTTTGAGTAATTTCATCAATAATAACATCAAATTTTTGTTCAGCAATTAATTTAGGAATAGTTTTTGAATTTTCAATATAATTAAAAAGATAATCTTTGATTGGGTTAGATTCCTCAGACATCTGATTAAATCTTATTTTATCTACATTATAATCTAATTATTTTTATGCTGAATTATCATTAACTAAAGATATGGATTTTTTCAAAAATAAGATAAAAAAATTTCAGGAAAAAAAATTAGATGAAATTTTATTTAAAATACAGTTTCATGAATCCACTAGAAAAAAACTAGAGGAAGAAATGAAGAAATCCAAGGAAATAGATCAAAAATCTCAAAAGCAAATTAAATATCATTCTCA
Organism: Marine Group I thaumarchaeote; assembly: GCA_044358425.1. Classification (GTDB taxonomy): domain Archaea; phylum Thermoproteota; class Nitrososphaeria; order Nitrososphaerales; family Nitrosopumilaceae; genus Nitrosopumilus. Next base: position 700,557 of record CP054849.1, read on the forward strand.
AATGGAGGAGATTTGGAGAGGTAATGAAAAAAAATTACGCAAACAAATGGAGGAAAATAAATAAGAAAACCTCTAATTATTATGAAAAAAAAATATTGTTTTAATACAAATATCAAATATTGTATATAATGGATTTACAGTTTCTAAATGAATTAAAAAAAGAAGATAAAAAACTACGACAAGAGCAGAATAAAAGATATCGTGAAAAATATAGAGAAATTCTAAATTTAAAGAAACAACGAGCTTATCATAAAGAAAATTTTGAAAAAAAACTTACAGATAAGTAAGATTTTGGATGTATTTTATTATTTAAAACAAAAGTAATTACAAGAAATTATTAAGTTCTGAAAATATATCAAAATACTTGACTAGTTCTGTATGGCATCCAAATACCCAGATGAAAGAATGGAGTTCTTTTGATACTATATCAAAAGGTAAAGGAATCTGGCTAATTGATTCAAAGGGCAATAAAATAATTGATGCAGTAGGCTCAATGTGGTGCAATGTTTGGGGACATTCAAACCCAGAATTAGTCAAAGCAATAACAAATCAGAGTAAAAAAATTCAGCATTCATCAATGTTTAATCTTACAAATGAACCTGTTGAAAAATTAGCAAAAAATCTGATTAAAATTTCTCCTGGTATGAATAAGGTGTTTTATTCGGATAATGGCTCATCAGCAATGGAAATAGCCATAAAAATTGCATTACAGTATTGGAAAAACATAGGAGAGACAAAAAAAACACAGATTGCAACTATTGAAAATGGATATCATGGAGATACCTTTGGAGCAATGTCAGTTGGATATGTTCCGGAATTTTTTGGTAAATTTAAAAAACAATTATTTTCAACTATACAATTTCCAGTTCCCAACAAGTATAGAATTCCTAAAGGATTGACATTAACTGATTATCAAAATGATTGTTTAGAAAAAATGGAAAAAAGATTTTCTAAAAACAACAACATTGCTGCATTCATAATGGAAAGTGGTGCACAGATGGCAGGTGGAGTGATAATCTATCCAAAAGATTTTCAAAGAAAAATTAGTAAATTATGCAAGAAGTATGAAATATTATTTGTGTTAGATGAGATTGCAACTGGTTTTGGCAGATTAGGATCAATGGTTCAATACAAAGAACAAAAAAGTATCCCAGATATTGTTGCATATGGAAAAATGTTAACTGGAGGATATCTTACTATGGCAGCTACACTATCAAGTAAAAAAATTTATGATTCTTTTTCAGGAGAGTTCAATCAATGGAAACATCTCTTTCATGGACACACATATACTGGAAATCCAATTGCTGCATCTGTTGCCAATCAGAATATTTTGATGTATGAAAAATATGATTTAATTAAAAAAATACAAAAGACATCTAAAATATTTTCACAGTATTATGATGCAATATCTTCAATAGACATTGTAGGAGACATTAGACACAAAGGAATGTTGATGGGAATTGAACTGGTATCAAATAGGAAAAAGAAAATCCCAATTAAAACAAAAAAATCAATTAACAAAGTATTCTTTGAAGAAGGAAAGAAAAATGGAATATACCTAAGAACTCTTGGGAATATCGTAATGTTGGTACCACCCTTATCAATAGAAGAAAATGAACTGGAATCCCTCCTAAAAAGGACAATTAAGACCATTCAGGCAGCAAAACCACATATTATTTGACTGTTAACTAGGGAATTTCCCAGGGTTAACAATTACCATATTTTTATAAATGGAAATAAAAAACTTTCAACATGAGTAATTTGGAATTTATCAAAGAGTGTCAAGAAAAAGTATTTTCAGGGGAGAGAATTTCCTCTGAAGACGCAAAGAAATTATTTAACGTTCCAGATGATGATCTTAAAGAATTGGCTAGATGTGCCAACGAAATAACTAGAGACTATAATGGAAATAAAGTGGATGTTGAACAATTAAACAATATTAAAAAAAATGCATGCAGTGAAGATTGTACCTTTTGCGGACAATCAGCATTTTTTGATACAGGTATTGAAACATATCAATTACCAACACCAGAAGAGGTCGTTACAAAAGCTCAAAAAGCAAAAGATGAGGGTGCAGAATCATATTGTCTAGTTGCAGCATGGAGAGAACCATCATCAAAAGATTTTACAAATGTTTGTAAAATCATTAAAGAAATTAATGATAAAGTTGGAATTAGTGTTGAATGTAGTTTGGGTTTTCTAACAAAAGAACAAGCAACTAAACTCAAAGAACTAAAAGTAAAAAGATATAATCATAATTTAGAAACAGCAAAATCAAAATTTCCAGAAATATGTACAACACACACTTACCAAGACAGATTAGACACACTTGAAATTGCAAGAGAGGCTGGTTTGGAATTGTGTACTGGTGGAATTATTGGTTTAGGAGAAACAAGGGACCAGAGAATTGAAATGACGTTAGAGTTAGCAAGAATATACCCTGAAGAAGTAACAATAAACATACTAGTTCCAGTTCCAGGAACACCTTTAGAATTACAAGTGGATTTACCTAATTCCGAAATTACCAGAATATTTTCAGTCATACGTTTCTTATTGCCTGAATCAGTCATTAAAATTTCTGGAGGAAGAGAGACAAACTTGGATGATTCAGGTGAAGAATTGTTACAAAGTGGAGCAAATGGAATTATTACACAAGGATACTTAACGATGGATGGAAACGATGCCCAAAAAGACCGTAAAATGATTGAAAAAATTGGTCTTGAAGCATAAACTCAATTTTATCGATTCAGAGTTATCCAAAATTAAGAATGATAATTTACATAGAAAATTACAATATGGAAAAACACAAGGTGCATACATTACAATTAAAGAAAAAAAATTAATTAATTTGTGCTCAAATGACTATCTTGGAATTCCAATAACCAAAATTCAAACAAATCAACTTCAATCAAGTTCTAGATTAGTTTCAGGAAATGATGAATCGTATAGAAAACTTGAGAAAATTCTATCCAAGCACAAAGGACAACAAAATAGTTTAATTTTTCCTACTGGGTACATGGCTAATTTAGGTTCAATTTCAGCAATAGCAAAAAAAGGAGATTTGATTCTTAGTGACGAATTAAATCATGCCAGTATTATTGAATCATGTAAGTTATCAGGTGCTAAAATATCAATTTACAAACATAATGACATGAAGGATTTATCAAAAAAAATAAAATTGCAAGGAAAAAATAAGTTTATCATAACTGAAGGAATTTTCAGTATGGATGGAGATGTGTCATCATTAAACGAAATTACAGAAATTGCAGAAAAAACTAATGCAATTACAATTGTTGATGATGCACATGGAGATTTTGTAATTGGAAAAGATGGAAGAGGTACACCAAACTATTTCAACGTAGCAAAAAAAATTGATTTGTATATTAGTAGTTTAAGCAAGGGGTTAGGATCGTTTGGAGGCTATGTGTCATCACAAAATAACGTTATTGATTCATGCATAAACAAGTCAAAATCATTTATCTATACATCAGCTCTACCATCATTTTTAGTGGAGCATTCAATTAAGAGAATTCAGTCAAACAGAGAAATTCAGCAAAAGAAATTACATAACAATATAGAAAAACTATCAAAAGGTCTAAAATCAATCGGATATGAAATTAGTTCTAAATCACAAATCATACCAATTATCATAGGAAAGGAAAAAACAGCAATGGAATTTGGAAAATTTTTATTTAAAAATGGAATATTTGCTCAACCTATCAGATATCCAACGGTTGCAAAAAATCAAGCTAGACTAAGAATTTCAGTCACAGCATGGCTAAAAAAATCAGATATAGAAGAGTCCCTACAAATATTTGAAAAAGGTTTTAAGAAATTTAATTAATTATCGTGATTGGTCCATACCGCCAAAGTCCAAGTTTAATGGATTAGCTGGAGAGCCAATAATTACAGCAATGGTGACTAGTATACCTAATGAAATGCCAACAATTACAAATCTCATATTCATAAATTGTATCCAAAATACCTAGATAAAAAGGAGCGTATTAGAAACAGACAAAATTTGTAATAAGGCTTTAAAATAAAAATAATGAATTTAACATATGGCTGACCCTACAGTACTAATTGCATTTTCTGCAGGTCTAGGATCATTTATTGCTCCATGCATTTTACCTATGATTCCAGCCTTTTTGGCATATATTTCAGGAACAACATTAAACGAAATAAAACATGATCAAAAAAGTAATTTTCAAATTAATAGAGTAAGCATTATTGCAAATACAATATTTTTTGTATTAGGATTTTCAGTTGTTTTTTCAACTTTAGGGGTTTTAATTAATAGTATTTTATCAAGTTCGGTTACTCAATTTTTAGGAGATTTAAATTCAATTGCAGGAATAATTGTGATCATATTTGGAGTATTCCTATTGCTATCCCAAAAAATAAATTTTATAAATAAAGAAAAAAAAATTCAGATTAAAAAATTCAGATCAAGTTATCCAATGTCTTTTGTATTTGGTTTAGCATTTGCAATTGGATGGACACCATGTGTTGGTCCAATATTGGGAACGATTCTAACATTAGCTGCAACAATACCATCAGTTTCATTCAGTTTATTATTAGCATATTCAGCAGGTTTGGGAATTCCATTTATTTTAATGGGAATATTTTTTTCAAAATCAACAAAAATAATTTCTTCCATGACAAAACATCTAAAATATTATAATTTGTTAATTGGAGGGTTAATCATAATGTTGGGAATTTTGATATTTACAAATCAACTTGCATATATTGCAAATTTTCCATTACTTAATGAGATTGTGATGTTAGGATGAATTCAGAAATAAAAAACATAGCCATTTTTGGTGGAATTATAATATCAGCAGTGGTATTTTTAGGCATAATTTTTGTGGGATTAGATGATTTATCATTACAAAATCAAGGTTCAACAACAGGAGTATTTTTGAACATTAATGATTCAGGAGTAAAAAAAGCACCTGAACTAGTAGGAATTGAGTATTATCTCAATACAACACCTGAAAAATTAGAGCAAGAGATGGATAACAAAGTTGTACTTTATGACATATGGACCTACAGTTGCATTAATTGTATCAGAACATTACCATTCATTACATCATGGGATGAAAAATATTCTGATGAAGGTTTGTTAATTATTGGAATACATTCACCTGAATTTGAGTTTGAAAAAGATCCTAGTAACGTACAAGATGCAATAGAAAAATATGAAATTGATTATCCAATAGTCATGGACAACAAAATGGAAACTTGGAAGGCATTTGAAAACAATTACTGGCCAAGAAAATACATTGCAGATCATGAAGGAAATTTAAGATATAATCATATTGGAGAAGGTGCATATGAAGAAACTGAAAAAATTATTCAACAATTACTTGATGAAAGAGCTCAGTCAATGGGAATTAAAACAGTATCAAACAAGGAATTAGTTAACATTGAAGAATTTGAACATACACCATTTAGAACTCCAGAATTATATTTCGGATATAAATTTGCACAAAATAGAAATAATTTAGGAAGTAATGAAGGATTTCAACCAGAAAAAAATGTAACGTATACAGAGCCTAAAAAAATAGAATTAAACAGATTCTATCCGGTAGGAGATTGGAAAAATCATTCAGACAGTATGGAATTAACTAAAAGTAATGGAAGTATCAAAGTGTACTTTGAAGCAAAAGAAGTCAACATTGTAACAAATAACTATGCAGAAGTAGAAATATTCCTTGATGGAATTCCTCTAAATGAAAAAAATGTTGGTAACGATGTTTCATTAAATAGGAAATTGATTGTAAGTGATCCTGGAATGTATAACATCATTGATAGCGAAAATAGCATCTCAGGCATATTAGAAATGAATATTCAAGGCAAAGGATTTCAAGCATTTACTTTTACGTTCGGATAAGATGTAACCAGGTATACTGTAACCGAAGGTACACTAACCAGAGTTACAAATCTGTTTAAAAGAAAAAAATTAAGAAAAATTACGAAATCAGTATGATAAGTAATTCATGGAATAAAACAGAAGGAGAATCAATATCTCAAAAAGTAATGGGTAAGGTAAAGCCTGACGAACCACTAAAAAATAGAATTGATTTTGCTCAGAAAAAACTACAATCACAAATTACAAAATTATCAGGAATTAATGAAAAATTACAAGCAAAACATGACAAAATTTTTGAAAAATGTGTAAATGCACAGAGAAACAACAAACCAGTTTATGCACAAGCATATGCAGGAGAATTAGCACAAGTTAGAAAAATGAAAAACATGGTAAGTGGAGCAAAACTATCCATGGAGCAAGTTAAACTCAGATTAGACACTGTTTCAGAATTAGGAGATGTTGTTGTAACATTGAGTCCATGTATGTCAATAATTAAAGGACTGAGTCCATCATTAAGTGGAATTATGCCTGAAGCAAATGCTTCAATGCAAGACTTATCACAAATACTTGGAGATGTCATGTCAGGATCATCTGTCGGAATGGAAGACAACTTTACTACACAAACTGAAACAAATTCAGACACACTTGCAATATTAGAAGAAGCACACAATGTTATTGCAGGACAAACAAAATCATCAATTCCAGAAGTTCCAACAGAATTAAGACAACAAGTAGCACAGAAAAAAGCAGATATCTTCATTTAGAATTAACTAATACACAGTTACTTTGATTTCTTTTTACTCTTTTGAATTAGAATTTTTTTAATTCTAGATATTGTTGGATAACTATAGCCTCTGCGGCGGTAATTTGAAATCATCATTTTCCAATTTTTTAATCTCCATTGAGCTTGTTCAGTAGTAACCGAATGCACTTCTTTTTGAACAATACTTTTTCTTCCAACTTTTAAAGTTCCAGAATCTTTAGCATACCATCTACTTTTTGCAAATTTAAGGCCAGTAATTATTTCATTAACAGGCATTTCATTGAAATATTCTTTTAGTTTTTTTAATTCAAGATCTGTAGGTTTTTTTGAAATTGGGAGTTCAACACTAAATTTTGCCATAAAATTCCTAAAACATCATAACTTAAGAATTTTGAAAAATTAGAATAATTAATTAGATTCAGGAATAAAATTATCAATTATCAACTAAAGTTTCTAAAGATAATCCAAAATAGCCACTATTTGATCCATTTAGGGATTTCATTAATTCAATTTTTAATGATCTCAATTCTTTGTTATTTTTCATAATTAGTGTACAAATAAACTAGAAATAATATTGTCTTTTTAATTTGGGTAAACCAATAGCTCGTAGTCAATTAACTAATTTATGAAATTATTAAAAAATCCTTTTATGACAAAAATAAAGTAGAGCAAGAGAGATGAAGTTTTGCCCAACATGCGATACAAAACTTTCAAAAAATTTGAAAGATGTTGCAGCTCCAGGAATATGTCCAAAATGCAATCCTGAAAAAATTATTCCAAGAAAACCAACATATGGAGTCAATTATTCAGGAAGAACAAAACAATGTTCCAAGGGCTGTGGTTCAGAAATTTACTGGGATGATGAATTCAAATCAGATAGTGGTAAATTCATTCCTCTTGATGCAAGAACAGATGAGCCACATAGTTGTAATGGTCCAGAAATTTCAGCAGGTTATTTTCCAGATGAAATAAAAAATATTGGAAAGACAGTAACTCCTAAAAAAATTAAAACAGAATTAAAAATTTCAATACCTGAAAATATTTTATTTGACGTAAATAAAATACCAAAATTAGAAGTTGATAACGACATAATTATTCATGAATTAGTAGAAGGTCACAGGAATCAAACATTAGCAATTATTCATTATGAGAAATTACTTTCATTAGAGCCAGAAAAATTACCAGTAGAAAATCTCAAAGATGTTTTATCAACAAAAATTATCGAAGGATTAAAAAAATATGGTTTTTCAGGAGTTCTACCATTTCAAAATGAATCAATTCGGTCAATTTTAAATGGGGATAATTCAATTATTTCTGCACCTACAGGTTCAGGAAAAACAGAGGCATTCATAATTCCAATTTTACAAAAAATTTTAGAAAATCCAATTGAAGGTGTTTTTGTATTATTGGTGTATCCATTAAATGCATTAATCGATGATCAAGTTTCAAAAATTTCAGATTTAATAGATAAATGTGAATTAAATGACATAATTTCTACATATTCAATTCATGGTGGGCAAAATTCACAATACAAAGATAAAATAATTTCAGAATCATATAAGAAATCAATTATTCTAGCAACAAACTTTGATTTCATTAATTATCATTTAATTTTACAAGATAAAAAATGGAATCAATTATTTAAAAATGCAAAAATAATTGTAATGGATGAAGCACATTCATACACTAGTTTTCACGGCTCTAATGTTTACCATGTATTAAAAAGAATGAAAAACTATATGAATAAATTTCAAATCATAGGAGCATCTGCAACGTTAGATAACCCTAAAGAATTTTTTTCAAACATGTACGATTTACCTGAAAAATCTTTCACATATATCAAAAGTGAGTCAAAAAGAAAACAAAATATGCATCGATTTTTCATCATGCCAAGAAAATATGGTCAAAGAACAACTATGGAAATGATTACAACAATATGCAATAAAAAAAAATCTAAACAATTAGTATTCAGTAATAGTCATAATGATGCAGAATTTTTAGCATCAAACGTAGAATCTATGAATGAAAAAATAAGAATACAAATTCATCGTGGCGGTTTAGAACAAAAAGATAGAAAGATGTATGAATCACAAATGAAAGAAGGGGAATTAGATATTTTATCATGTACGCCTACATTAGAGCTGGGAATTGACATTGGTAATGTAGACGTAGTAATTTCAGCATTCAAAAATGAGTACGATTCATTTATTCAAAGAATTGGAAGAGCAGGAAGAAAAGGACAAAAATCATATGCAATCTGTGTTTTTGATCCAGAGGATGCAGCATGTCATTATTTTGCACGAAATATCCCTGCATATCTGAATCAAAATCATCATGTTGAAATTAACAAAGAGAATTCCATAATTTCAGAAAAACATACTGCGTCAATCGGAATGGAAAAACATGCAGCATTAGAATCAGATAAATCCAAATTTTTTGATTTTGCAAATAGTATTAATCTAAGAGGAGCATCGGGAGAAATTACAATTTTTCACAACTCAAAAAAAATTGGAACCAGAGACACACCTGTGGGATATTATCAACTTCATCAAAATGGAATATATCATTTCAATAAAGAAAATTATCAGGTAAAATCAATAAATAAAACTGAAAACGGTGCAAATGCATTTTTAGAAACATCTAATGAAATTCACAAAAGGACTATTCCTATTGTGAAGACATCATTAATGCAAGTGACAGAAAAAGACTCAATTAAAAAAGAAATTAATTCACATGTAAAAAAATTATCATTACGTTATGGATTGATAAAAATAGATAGAACAATTACAGGATATCTAAAAGGAAATTATAACGATACGTCAGATAAGTTTGAAACGTTTGATGGAAAAACAATATTAAATTGGAATAATTTTAGTTGGAGTTCAAAACATTATTGTACGAGTATTACTGTACCAACTGAATTCACATCTAAAATAAATGGAGATGTAAAAAATTCATTTACGTCAGATTCAAAAATACATACAATTACTCATGTTTTAGTTAATGCAAGTAAAATATTGACAAAATCAGAATCAAATGATATTGACGCATATTATGAAAATGGAATTATTCATTTGTTTGACAACACATCAGACGGGTATAATGGTTGTAGTAAAATAATTTATGAAAATTTTGAAGAAGTTATGAAAACTTGTTTTGATTTGATTAGTGAATGTAATTGTAAAGAAGAATCAAATGCGGATCAAGAATCAGCATCAGAGGAATGGGGAGGGTGTCCAAAATGTACATTTACAACAAATTATTGTCAAACAAAAAACAAAAATTTATCAAAGAAATCAGCATTAGATTTTTTTTCAATTATGTGTAGTGCAAGTAAATGAATTCACTAACAAATGCAGAATTATTTGCAAAGACAAAACATGGAGGAAAACTGAATGTAATTGGTGTCTCATACTCAAATCACTTAGAAAATGTTGTGAATAGGCTCAAAAGCTTAGGGGTAATTGATGAGGAAGTACTTTGTGCAGGATGGTTACAAGGTATTTTGGAACACACTGACACAAGTTTTGATGAATTGTTTGAAAAATTTGGTAGAAGAGTTTCAACATTAATTTTATCATTAACAGAAACCAAACTAGTAATTGATACAAATGATAATTCAACATTATCGTTAACAAAAAAAAGAACTATTTCAAAAAAACAAAGACAGAAAGAATATGGAATGAAGATAAAAGAGTCAGAGTTAGATGCAAAATTAATTAAATTATGTGACATATCAGCAAACTTAAGTGAATTAAAAAATCAAGTGATTTCAAAATCTAAAAAAAGACGTATTTTAAGGGAATTAAGATATTATCTTTTAATAATTGAAAAAGATCTTGCAGGACATACAAAATATCCACAAATAATTACGTTATTGGAAACAATTAATCAAAATTTGAAAATTCAAAATAACAACATAGTTAAATTAAAAAAGAAATACAACACAGGCACAAAAAAAATCTAAAAAGAACAAATTGCAGATCAGAATAAATTAGAAATAAATACTATGGAAATATCGAATAATTATGAATTTAAAGAAAAGCCTTGCAAAGTTTTGCATAATGAAAAAAGTTCGTGACAAAGCAAACGAAACTGACGACGAATAAAAAAAATTTAAATTTTTAACATCCTAATGGAATATTTGAGTTTTTACACAATGTGTTGTATATGGCAAAACCAAAAATTATGGATGCAAAAGTTGCTAACGGTACTAAAAGGAAAAAATTAGTTTTACGTCCCATAAAAATCAAAAATAAACACGACTATAAAGTTGTGACAGTTTCTAATCAACTGTAATTATTAAAACTCCTTTTGTTTTTGGATTTTGTAACTTAGTAACCATTTCTCTAGGCACCAAATCGGAGGCTTTATCACATTTTACAGACAATGTTCTAGGACATGTAAAATCACTTTTTCGTAAAACAATATCCTCTTGATGAGTCAATGTTAAATTTGGATGTCCTTTTCCTTTTATAGAGAATTCATCATCCCCAACTTTAATCAAAAATTTAACATTAGTTTCAGGATTTTTTAATTTATTTTTTAATTCTTCAGGCAAATCATAACATGAAGAGTTAGCACTAACACCTACAATACAATCACCCCGTAGGGTAAGATGAGAATCTTTTGTAATCTCTATGGTATTTTTATGATTTGATCTAATGTTTTCATGGCCAAAAAATTCAATTTCATACTTCACGCCAAATCTAATAGGCTAGACTTAAATTAATCCTTCAATGCATTTTGATCAAATGCTTCCTGCACAACAAGGTTATGATCGAGCAATTACTGTATTTTCTCCTGATGGCAGATTATACCAAGTAGAATATGCAATTGAAACAGTTAGAAGAGGAACAGTTGCTGTTGGAGTAAAATGTAAAGAAGGAATTGTTATAGCCGTAGAAGAGAAACCAAGAAAATTACAAATTTCAGAAACTGCTCAAAAGATATTTCAAATTGATGATCATGTAGGAGTGGCTGCAGCAGGATATATTCCAGATGCAAGAAGTCAAGTAGATAATGCAAGATTCTTTTCTCAAAGTAACAAAATGATTTATGATGAAGAAGTGGAAGTTGAAACTATTGCAAAACATTTAGCTGATCAATGTCAACAATATACACAATATGCAGGAGTAAGACCATATGGTGTTGCTTTAATTTTAGGTGGAGTAGTAAACAATACACCTCAACTATACCTTACAGACCCAAGTGGAACTTACATTTCATATGATGCAATTTCTATTGGTTCAGGTTCTGATAGTGTTACAGACTTTTTAGAAAAAACATACAAAGAAGAATTAACATTAGATGAAGCATCAACATTAGCAGCTGCTGGAATTTATCTTTCAAGTGAAGATAAAGAAGGAACAAGTCATATCAGAATGGCACATATCAAGACAGAAACAGGTTTGTATGAATTAGTTTCAGATGAACAAATCGTTAATTATGCAAATACTGCTAAAGAAAAATATCCACACGGAAAAAATTAACTAGTTAAAACTACTGCGAGATTAAATTACATTGAAAATATCTGTTGCAATTCCCACATCCTCATTACAAGATGAATCACTTAAGATAGATAAAACTAGAAAAATTTCAGTTTTAGCAAGAGCATGTGCAATTTTTAAAATTGATACAATCTATGTCTATAACGAAGGCAATAATGGTTCAGATGGAAGTTTCATGACAATGATTCTAAGGTATTTAGAGACTCCCCAATTCTTGAGAAGAAGACTATTTCAAAAAGTAAATGATCTTAAATTTGCAGGAGTATTGCATCCATTAAGAATTCCAAGTCATAATACTCCAACAAATGCAAAAAAAATTGTTGCAGGAGATATCAGGGAGGGAGTGATAGTAACTGTCAAAGGTAAAAAATTTGTCGATGTAGGAATTAATCAATTAATTCAATTTTATGGCAAAACCCCAACTGGAAAAAGAGTGACAATTCAATTTAAAGAAGGATATCCAAGATTGTCAGTTAAAGAAATTGACAATAGTGAATCAAAAACGTACTGGGGTTACGATGTCAAAGAAAGATCCAACCTATTTTCACTGCTATCAGAATGGAAAGGAAATATCATAATCACATCAAGAAAAGGCAAAACAGTGACTAAAGAACATCTTGAAAAATATACTAAATCTGAAGAAAACTTACTAGTTGTTTTTGGTTCTCCAGAAAAAGGAGTTCATGAAATAATCGGTGGGAGAATGAACAAAGTTCAAAATTCAAAGTCATTGAATTTTTTCCCTAATCAAGCAACTGAAACAGTACGTTTGGAAGAAGCATTGCTTGGCACGTTAGCAATAATTAATGCTCAAAAATAATTATAAGACATGGCAGAAAGGAAAAATTTTTTGTTATTTGCAATAGGTATAGGGGTCATGGGTGTGATTATTGGCGGAATAACTATTTGGAATATGATTTCAGATGTTTTAAAATAACTTAATTTAGTCATGATGGTTAACCTGTTAAAATATTTTGGTTAACGACAACTAACAGGGTTTAATAAAGGGAATTCGAGAGACGATTTAACAATGGGAGCTCGAAAACGACATTCACCACGTAGAGGTAGTTTAGCATACTCACGTAGAGTACGCGCAAAAACTATGGAAGCAAGAATTAGAGCATGGCCAAGCAGATCAGCATCAGAAGAACCAAAAATTTTAGCTCACTGCGGATTCAAAGCAGGTTGTGTTCAAGTAGTAAGTATTGATGATCGTGAAAAAGTTCCTAATGCAGGAAAGCAATTAGTTAGTTTAGGAACTGTCTTAGTTACACCACCAGTTTTAATTTTAGGAATTAGAGGTTATTCAAAAGATCATGATGGATTGCATGCCGAGTTTGATGTTTATTCAGAAGATATTCCAAAATACATTTCAAAAGAAATGACTTTTAAAAATAAAGAGGGCGCATTAGAAAATGCAGAAAAAAGTTTAAAGAAAATTAAAGAAATATTTGCAATCGTTGCAGTATCTCCAAGAGCTGCAGGATTAGAAATGAAGAAACCATATATTTTTGAAGCAATGGTTAGCGGTGGAGATATTGAAAAACAATTTGCACATGTAAAAGAAGTATTAGGAAAAGAAATTAAAATTGATCAAATTTTTGAAACAGGTTCAACAGTAGATGTTGCAGCAATTACAAAAGGTCACGGATGGCAAGGTGTAATGAGAAGATGGAATGTAAAAAAGAAACAACATAAATCAAGAAAGACAGTCAGAGAAGTTGGTTCACTAGGTCCAATTTCACCACAAAGTATCATGTACACAGTTCCAAGAGCAGGACAAACAGGTTTTCATCAAAGAGTCGAATATGATAAAAGAATTCTAGTTATGGGTAATACAGATAACGATAAATTAAAAATTAATCCAGATGGAGGATACAAACACTTTGGTTTGGTTAAAGGGGATTTCATTATTTTGAAAGGTTCAGTTCCAGGAACATATAGAAGACTAATCAAATTAAGAAGTCAAATTAGAAATGCACCAGTTAAAGTTAACAAACCAAATATCTTGGAGGTTGTAATATAATGAAAATTACAACATACACAACTACAGGAACCAAAGATGGAGAAATGGAATTACCAATAATTTTCTCAACACCATTTAGAAGAGAATTAATTCACAAAGCATGGATAAATCTTACATCTCACAAATTCCAACCACAAGGAAGACATCCAAGTGCTGGTCAAGATGTTGTTGCAGATTCAAATGATCCACCAACAGGTCAAGGTGTATCTCGTGTTGCAAGAGCTCAAGGCGGAGGCGGTGGAAGACAAGGTCAAGGTGCAGAAGTTGCTTCAACTAGAGGTGGAAGACAAGCACATCCACCAATTGTAGGAAAAGTAATTTACAAAAAATTAAACAAAAAAGAAAATAAATTAGCATTGTGTTCAGCTATTGCTGCCACATCATCAAAGACAATAATAGAGTCAAGAGGTCACAAAATTGAGGGCATAGAATCATTCCCAATAATTGTTTCAGATGATATTGAATCAATTTCAAAATCAAATGAAATGGTCAAAGTATTAGAATCTCTAAAACTAACACAAGATACAGATAGATTAGAATCAAGAAAATCACGTTCAGGACAATCTCGACTAAGAGGCAGAAGTAAAAAAGTCGGAAAAAGTGTTTTGTTTGTTACTAAAGATGATAAAGAAGTGTCTAAAGCAATAGGCGCATTACCAGGAGTAGAAGTAAAAAGTGTAAAAGACTTGAGTGTCTTAGATTTAGCTCCAGGTTCACATCCAATCAGATTAACAGTGTATTCAAAATCAGCAATAGAAGAAATTGCAAAAATTAAATCAACACATCTAGAAGTAATGGTGAAATCACAATGAATGTAGATACAGCAATGAAAATAATTGTCAAACCATACATTACTGAAAAGACATTTGCCATGATAGAAAATGAAAATAAAATCTGTTTTATTGTTGAATTATCTGCAAAAAAACCAGAAATAGCAGAAGCAGTCAATACACTTTACAAACAAAAAGTAATCAAAGTAAACACAGCAAGAACAATTTATGGTAAAAAGGCATTTGTTCAATTTGAAACCACTGAAAAAGCTAGAGATCTCGCAACAAAGATAGGAATGCTCTAATATGGACGATAAAACTCGAAGTAGATTAACATTGGAGGAAAAAATTGGTTAAAGAATTTCAATATAGAGGACTAACTAAGGAAGAATTAGACAATACTTCATTAGAAAAATTATTCTTACTATTCAACTCTAGACAAAGAAGATCTCTTACAAGAGGGATTACAGATGGAAAAAGAAAATTAATTGAAGAAATTAAAGCTGCAAAAGCAGGAAAATTGAAAAATCCAATCAAGACACATCTTAGGGATTTAATTATTCTACCATACATGGTAGGCGTTACAGTAAATGTTTTCTCAGGAAAAGAATTTCGTCCAGTAAATATTACAACAGAAATGGTTGGTCGATATTTGGGAGAATATGTCATAACAAACAAGAAGGTACAACACGGTGCACCAGGAGTAGGAGCATCAAGATCCAGCCTTTACGTACCATTGAAGTGATTATTATGGGTAGATTCGATTACGCTTTCCAAAATTATGATGCAACTAGACATGTTAGATCATCAGTAAGAGAAAAAGACATGTCTCATAAACACGCAAGAGAAGTTGCAGTTGCAATCAAAGGACTATCCATTGAAAAAGCTAGAGACTTTTTGTTAGCAGTAATCAATCAGAAAAGAGCAGTTCCATTTAGAAGATACAAAAATCAAGTTGGACACAAAGCAGATCCTGGAGTAATGTCAGGCCGTTATCCACAAAAAACAGCAAAAGAATTCATCAAAGTTTTAGATAATTTAGAATCAAATGCAGAATACAAAGGAATGGATTTAGATAGATTAAAAATTGTAAACGCTACAGTACACAAAGGAGTTATTGTAAAAAGATTCATTCCAAGAGCAATGGGTAGAGCAACTCCAAAGAATAATGTATTAACACATGTGGAATTGGTGGCCCAGGAGATTTAGATATGTCAGCAGTGAAAAATGTTATCAAAGATAATTACAACATGATGTTGTTAAAAGATTATTTGAAAATTGCAATTAAAGATGCAGGATTTTCGCATGCAGAAATATCAAAGACACCAACAGGTACAAGAGTTGCATTACACGTTACAAGACCAGGTATAGTTATCGGTAGAAAAGGTTCAGGAATTAGAGACCTTACAGAAAAACTGGCAACAGATTTTGGTTTGAAAAATCCTCAAATTTCAGTTAATGAAATAGAAAAACCAGATTTATCATCAAGTGTAATGTGTAATAGAATGGCATCACATTTGGAGAGAGGAACAGCATTTAGAAGAGCAACCATGTGGACTATGAAACAAATTATGGAAAGTGGTGCAATGGGTGTTCAAATTACAATTTCAGGAAAACTTAGAGGTGACCGTTCTGCATTTGAGAAACATGTTGCAGGAATTTTACCTAGAGCAGGTCACCATGCAGAGGTTATAGTTGATGAAGATATTGCACACGTAGAAACAGCAATGGGATTAATTGGAATTAGAATAAGAATTGCAAATAAGGAAAAAGTCATTCCAGAATTTGAATTAATTAAAGAAAAGAAAAAGAAAGAATCAAAAGAAAAACCAATCAAAAAAGTTGAAGAAGTTAAAGTTGATGGAGATGTCAAAGTTGAAGTAATCAAGGTAGAGACAGATGAAGAGAAAGCCAAATCAGAATCAGAACAAATTGCAATTGAGGCTGAAAAAATGAAAAGTTTAGAAACATTAGAAGAAGATGAGGCAACAATGAAATGACCAAAATAAGTATGAAAACAGTAAACAACTTGAATGAGAAAGATCTTAAAAGTAAAATTCAAGAAAGCAGAACAGAGTTAGCAAAACTCAAAGTAGATTCATCTAAAGGAACATTAAGAAAAGAAAGTGGTAAATTAAAACCAATTCGCCACAACATTGCAAGAATGTTAACCAGATTAAACGAAATGGAGAAAAAGAAATGATTACCATAGATACAATTGCTAGACACGAGTTAATCGGTTTAGAAACACAAGTAGTAGAATCAAGTAATTTACAATTAGTAGGATTAAATGGAAGAGTAATCAATGAAACAAAATCCATGTTAACAATAAACACAAAAAAAGGTAAAAAAATGATTCCAAAATTAACCAGTAATTTGAAATTTTTCATTAAAGGGGAAAGTTTCTTAGTTAATGGATCATCAATTGCAAAGAGACCATTTGAAAGATTAGGAGCAAAAGCATGACTAGAAACATAGGAATCAAAGTAAACGCACCTAAAGAGGAACCAAAAGATGGTGATACAAAAAATCCATTTAACGGAACACTTTCAATTCGTGGAAAGTTATTTGAAGGTAAAGTCATTAAATCAAAAGCAAAAGATACAGTAGTCATTCAAAAAGAATCTCCTGTTTACTTTACTAAATTTAAAAGATATGCTAGAAATACAAGTACCATTCATGCACACGTTCCATCAAACTTAGTAGTAAAAGAAGGAGATGTAGTAGTTGCTGCAGAGTGTAGACCAATAGCAAAATCTGTATCATACGTAGTAATCGAGGTAAAAGCATAATGGCAAAACAAGCAGGTAAAGGCGTAGAAGAGTTCCGCCCATATGTAACAAGATCAATACCAGTAGGTGCAAACATCACATGTGCTGATAATTCAGGTGCAAAAATTTTAGAAGTAATCAATGTTCCAAGACACAAAACAAGAGCATCAAGACTTCCTGCAGCAGCAGTAGGTGATTTTTGTAATGTTGTAGTAAAGAAAGGACCAGCAGAATTAAGAAAACAAGTGTATGGTGCAGTAATTGTTAGACAAAAATATGCAGTACGTAGATTAAACGGAGTTAGAGTTTGTTTTGAAGATAACGCAGCAGTATTAATTACTCCAGAAGGAGAAACAAAAGGAACTGACATTAAAGGACCAGTAGCAGCAGAAGCCTCAGAAAAATGGCCTAGAGTAGCTAACTTGGCATCAACGGTGATATGATAAAATGGTAAAACCAACTAAAATGCGCAATCGAATGATTTTCCAAGCTACAATGCAAACTAGAAGTAAACAATTGGGTGCTAATTTATCAAAAGACTTACAAAAAAAATACGGTAAAAAAAGTGCTAGAGTAGTAGAAGGAGACAGCGTAACCATTCTCAGAGGAGAATTCAAAGGAGTAGATGGTAAAGTTTCAAATATTTCTACATCAAAATCTAGTGTTGCAATTGAAGGAGTTAAGAAAGAAAAAACTAAAGGTGATAAATTTGACGTTTACATACACACATCAAATCTAGTAATTACATCATTAAACGGAGATGACAAATGGAGAATGGCAAAATTAGAAGGAAAAGATCCTAGAAAACAACCAAAAGAAACTCCAAAAGAAAATAGTAAAGAAACAAAAGTAGAAAAAGAAGTCGAAAAAAAGGAAGATGAGAATTAATGGTCAGTATAGCAGGTAGTAAGAAACTCAAACGACAAATGGCTCCACAATTCTGGGGCATTGCACGAAAAGATAAACGATTTATAATTACAACAAGACCAGGTCCACACAAAAAGAATTATGCAATCCCAACAGCTGTATTTCTTAGAGACACATTAAAAATAGTTTCAAGTCTCAGAGAAGCTAAAGCATCAATTTATTCAGGTAAAGTCAAAATTGATGGAGTTGTTAGAAAATCATTACATCATGCAATTGGATTAATGGACGTCATAGAATTAGAAAATGTTTCAGATATCTATCGTCTTGTACCAACAGAAGGAAAAATCTTAAAACCAATTAAAATTGCAGATGCAGAAAAATCTAAAAAATTAGTAAGAATTGTTACTAAAACAACAATAAACAAAGGTAAAACACAAACAGGATTTCATGATGGTCGTTCAACACTTGCAGAAATAAATGGAAAAGTTGGCGATACATGTGTTATGCAAATTCCAGATCAAAAAGTGTTAGACATAATCAAACTAGAAGCAGGATGTCAAGGACTAGTTACACGTGGTGTTAATGCAGGACAAATAGGTAAAATTGAAAGTGTAGAAGAAGGAACTTTCATTCTTCCAAAAAGAGTTATCCTAATTCTAGGTGATAGAAAAATCGAAATCCCAGCTGATGTTATTATGCCAATAGGTAAAGAGGAGCCTGTAATTCAATTAAAGTGATAATATGTCTCAAGTAACAGAATCCCCAATGAAAAAAATCTCATTAGAGAAAGTAGTTTTGAATATGGGAATTGGTAAATCAGGCGATGTAATAGATATTGCAAAAAAAGCATTAGAACAAATTTCAGGTAAAAAACCATCAACAAGAAATGCAAAAGACACCCAAAGAGAATGGGGAGTTAGAAAAGGAGAACCAATTGGAGTTGCAGTAACAATTAGAGGTAATGATGCAGTAGTATTATTGAAAAGATTGTTAGAAGCAAAAGGAAATTCTGTTAATGGTAGATCATTTGATAGTTTTGGAAATTATTCATTTGGAATCAATGAACATATCGATATCCCGGGTGTAAAATATGATCCACAAATTGGAATTTTAGGACTTGGAATTTCAGTTACATTAACCAGACCAGGTTATTCAATTCGTAAGAGAAGTAAACATAAAGCTAGTGTAGGAAAATCACATATTATTACAAATCAAGAAGCAAAGGATTATCTAACAAAAGAATATGGAGTTACGATAGTATAATGCCTAAAGATAGATCCTATGAAGCCACTGGTAGAAAAAAACATGATTTTGGAAGAGGTTCCAGATGGTGTAAAAGATGTGGAGATTATACAGCTGTTATTCAAAAATATGACTTAATGTTATGCAGACGATGCTTTAGGGAAGTAGCAACATCTTTAGGGTTCAGGAAAAATCGGTGATAATAGATGCCAGCAACTAATATTTTAGCAAATTTGTTCGTTACACTATACAATAACGAAACTAGAAGGAAATCAGATTGCATTATCTTACCAACTTCGAAATTAGGTGTTGAAGTTCTAAAAACACTTCAAAAAGATGGTTATATCGGAGAATTCGAACATATTGATGATAAAAGAGGAGGTAAATTCAAGATAAACTTGTTAGCAAAAATTACCAAATGTGGTGCAATCTCACCAAGATTTAAAGTAAAAAATGATGAATATAATAACTGGGAACAACAGTATCTGCCTTCATATGACAGAGGAATGTTACTAGTAACTACAAATCAAGGCGTTATGTCTCATCATGAAGCAATAAAAAAAGGAATTGGAGGATTTTTAATCGGATATGTCTACTGAGCAATTAGAAAAATTTCAAGACGAAGTTGAAATTCCAGAAGGAGTTACAATTACACAAAAAAAACACATGTTAACATTTGTAGGTCCATTAGGAAAAACACACCAAAGTTTCCGCAAAATTCCTGTTAAACTAGAAATTGCAGATAGTAAAGTTCTACTAAAAACAATTGAACAAAGAAAAAGAGACTATGCAATTTTACATGCAGCAAGATCATTGATTAGAAATATTTGTGAAGGGTTGATTACAGGTTACACAATTAAAATGAAAGTTGTCTTTGCACACTTTCCTATCACAGTAAAAACTGAAGGAAAAGAGATAATCATTGAAAATTTCCAAGGAGAAAGAGCACCAAGAAAAACAGTCATAGTTGGAAATACTAAAGTTGTTCCAAAAGGAGAAGATGTCATTCTTACTGGAGAAGTTTGGACAGATATCACTCAAACTGCAGCAAATATTGAATTAAAAACTAAAGTAAAGAACAAAGATCATAGAGTATTCTTAGATGGTATCTATGTTTTTGAAAAGAAAAAAGGTATTGACAAATAAATTTCTAATAAATAATGAATATTGATCCTGAATTTGTAAAAACTACAACTGAATTTATTGATCAAACTTTAGAGGCTTACAAAGCAGCAGGAGTATCACCAACTGT
>CP054849.1:722098-728852 GCA_044358425.1 Marine Group I thaumarchaeote
GTGTACTCAATTAGACAACATAGATCTAATACATGATCGGGCAATAACAATATGCAGGAAGTTTACATTGGTTAGAACTAGAAGAGCCAATAGATATTGTGTGGATTGTGGTGCAAGACTGGTATATTATCCCAGATTATCCAATCCAAAAGCACCAAATGAACACAGAGTGTTAGTTTATGCATGTCCAGATTGTACAGATGACTTTGAAAAACCAAAAATGTTTTCAATAAAAAGAAATCAAGTAGAAGATCCACTAGAAACTGTAGAAATTGAAATTACACAGTTACAGAAAAAAGTAGCTTTAACAAAATAATTTTATGACTTATTCAGAAAAACCAAGAAGTAATGCATGGTATTTGCTTCCAATATTCATAGGAATGATTGGAGGAATTATTGGCTATTTGATTATTAGAAAAGATGATCCGCGTAAAGCAAAAAATTGCATATACATAGGAATTGTGATGATGGTAATTGGAATTATTTTCAATATCATGTTATTAGGAGTCGACGTTGTGGGGAATCCAGGCTTTAATGTTAACGTCTAAAGAACACGGTAATTTTCCATCCTAAATTTAACATATTTCTAAATTCGAATTTAGAAATATATCTAATTGATACTAGTGATTTATCAAATTTAGAATCATATAGAAGTTAATTCAAAAATTCAACAATGAGTGCATCAAGAATGAGAGATAATGTAGAAAGATGGTTAATTCATGAAAGTTTACCATTTGATCAAGTCAAAAGTGAAGAAAACACATTCCAAATTCGAGTAAAACATGCAGGCCAATACGGGATACCAGTAGATATTTTTGAACCAAAAGCACAATTAGGAATTCTAGTAATAGGGGCAAAAATAGAAATGAAGAATAATCAAATTATCAGGTACAGGGGATTTAATGAAGAAGAAAGGACAAAATTTGCCAATAAAGTTTCAGATTTTTGTAATTCAATTGAAGCAATTAGTAAAATAATCAACGAAGATGGAAAACAAAAAATTGCAGTGTATGTTGTATTAGATGACAAAGATAACATCAACCAACAAACAATGTTTGAAGCAATAGACAGTGTTTCAGATAAACATGAAAAAACAGCCAGGTTTCTATTAAAAACATTTTAAAAAATTATAGTTGAAAAATGGACAAACTATGTCTTCCCTTAAGGGGGGTAAAACAACAAAATATTATCAAAAAACAAATCATGTGATAATGTGATGAAATTTTTGTAAATGATATTATTTAAAAAATGAACAAAAATATCCATAAAAAAATATTTTTGAAAGTGAATGAACAAAATAGCAAATAATGATAAAAATACAAGATCATGCCTACGCGTTAAACCCCCCTATGAAAAAAGGAGTTTCAGGCATATGATGAAATTTTGGAAAACAGGTATTTTGATGGGGGGTTTAACACTTATGCCTAGATGCAAAAAGCAAGTGTAATTCCACCAAGGTATCCCAACAAAGGATGGGCAATCTTTCTAAAGTAGGCGTAAAAGCTAAACCCCCACAAATTAAGTGAATTTGTAGAAAAAATCCACAGAAATTGAGCAAATATTTCCCAAAAATGAATTTGAAAAGAAGTACAATCCAGGTAAAAAATAATTCAAAATAATGAAATTTATGAAAAAATAGTCAATTAATCGTTCCAAATACCCCCCTATTTTGACATAATTTTTCCCCTCCAATGTAAAAAACTTCAAAATACCAAAACGAAAATTTACGTTGCAACTATATATCAAAAAGTGAGTGACAAATTATGGCACGAATGGGCTTAGTAATTGTAATTGGAGCAATAATTGGTTCAATGATACTAGCAAATTACATGTACATGCAATATCAAACTAATTTCATCGAAGTTAGTGAAGGGGAAACAGTAGTCGTAGGGCCAGTAGAATACATAGTAACTTTTGAGGGCACCCATGAGGGGGATAAAGATACAGAGCCAGAAAATACATTTGTAAAAATTGGGATTATTGCAAAAAATATCAGTGATGAAAATACAGTTGTGTCCGGAGGACAATTTTTCCTGATAGATGAAAAGGATCAAAAACATAAGGCAGTTTTTGGTGAATTTTCATCAAAAGACCTATGGTTGGTAGGATTAGAACCAAACAAACCAATTGAAGTTACAACACAATTTGACATTCCATTTGATGAGGATGAAAATTATAAAATTGTCATAAGACCACAAAAGGATCAAGCAACAGTAGATACGGCATCAATTTGTCTAACAAATTGTTGATCGATAAATAATAAAAAATAAAAAAAGTGTCAAATTTTATTATAGTAAGCGTAGTATTGTGTGACTTTTACTACATAACAGATACTATTTTTGAAAAAAGTCATGGCAATATCTAAAGCCAAAAGAGCTGAAGCAGCTAAGAAAGCAGCAAGAACTCGAAAGAGGAATGCAGCTAAGAAAGCAGCAGAAGCACTAAAGGCAGCAGCAGCTCGTAAGAGAAAGGCAGCAGCAACTCGAAGGAAGAATGCAGCTAAGAAAGCAGCACCAAAGAGAAAAACTGCAGCTAAGAAAAAGGCCGCTCCAAAACGTAAGGCAGCTAAAAAGAAAGCAGCACCAAAACGCAAAGCTGCAAAGAGAAAGGCCGCTCCAAAACGAAAAACTGCAGCTAAGAAAGCAGCTCCAAAGAGAAAGGCAGCTAAAAAGAAAGCAGCACCAAAACGTAAAGCTGCTCCAAAACGCAAAGCCGCTCCAAAGAGAAAGGCAGCTAAACGAAAACGTTAAGCTGTCAAATCACCTTTTTTAAAAATTAACGTATTAGATATACTATATTTCTAAATTCGAATTTAGAAACATTATAAATCCACAGATGTAAATCAATCAGACATCTGTAACTCAGGCAAAACAAAAATGTTTTCAGGCTTAATTTTCAAAATGATTCGTTTCTCATTTTCTTGTTTAAAGGGATAACTAGGACGTCCCATATACTGTTGAGTTAATTTATCTGCATGAGAGTAATCAGCATCAGAAATTATTTCAATTACTTTACCTCGAATTGTTGTCATATCAAGAGGATTATCATTGGAGGTAACGGACACTGCAACACGAGGGTCACGTAGGATATTTTTGTGTTTTATCCTACCTTTTGCAGTATTTACTAAGATAAATCCATCTTCATAATTTGCCCAAACAGGAGAAACCTGGGGGGAACCATCTTTCATTATAGTTGCAATGAAAACAAGATTTTTTTCTGAAAATAATTTTACAACTTTTTCATCAGTCATTTTTCTACAATTTGTAACATCCATAAAATAAAGTTTGGATATACAAAATTTATCATATTTTTATCAAAATTTGAGGTATTTTGATTTTAGAATGAAAGAATGAATAGATCGCAAAATAAAAAACAATACAAATTATTTTTTATTGGATTTTTCAAGCACGTTAGTCATTGCCCTATTCATGATTTCCATTACCAAATATTGCGAATATTCATTAGATTTCTTACCCTTAGATTTACCAGTTTTAGGTCCAAGAGATTTGAGAATCTTTTCAATTTTCTCAGATGTATTATCAATGATT
This sequence comes from Marine Group I thaumarchaeote, assembly GCA_044358425.1. Taxonomy (GTDB): domain Archaea; phylum Thermoproteota; class Nitrososphaeria; order Nitrososphaerales; family Nitrosopumilaceae; genus Nitrosopumilus. The sequence goes on from CP054849.1 coordinate 725,647, forward strand.
TTTGAATATGTTGAATCAAAGTTTTCAGGTGTTTGAAAATCTAAGAGTTTTGTAGAAGTGCTGTAAAATTTAGTGATAGCACCTCTAGATTCTTCAATTCTTGCAATTTCAATTAGTCCAGAATTTTTTAAAATTTCTAAATGATGTCTTACTGTAGTAAGTGCTTTTTTGAATCCGTGTTTTTTTAATGCAGTGGAAATTTGATCAGCAGACATTGTCTGTCGATATAGAATTTCTACTATTTTTGCTCGTGCAGGGTCTTCAATTGCGCGTGCATCATCTGTGCTCGTAGTAACAATACGATTTACTTTAATCTCTTTTTCTAATAATGTAGACATACAAGAATTGATTTTAATCTGATCTAAAAGATCCTTGTATCATATTTTTTTGTCTAATCGCATCAATTTTTGTTTACTTTAATAAACTTAGTACCGATTTTAAAAAAATACCTTATGCTACAAAAACTATTGTAATGCATCTAAATAATATAGTAGCACTATAATAATTATAATAGCGTTTGATAATAATTAGTACCACGTTAAATAATATTGTAGTAGTTAAAAAAATATGAAAAAAGTGAAATTTCAAAACATATGTCGTCAAATAGGCCATATAGGGATATGATCAAGATAATATGAGAATCAATATTCGAGTTGAAAGTTAGCTAACAGTCAACATTACGTATAGAAGTTAGCTAAAGAGTTAATCCAGTTAATTTCTCATATGCAATGACATATCTTTGAGTAATTGTTTGAATTATTTCTGATGGGATTTCTGGTGCGACTGGTTCCTTTCCATTGTTTCGGTCAACTTCAAATTGTTTTTGGTAACCATTAGCAGTTAACCAATCACGCAAAATTTGTTTATCGTATGATTCTTGAATTTTTCCAACGTCATACGAGTCTTTTGGCCACAATCTATATTCATCAGGGCCAATTGAATCCCCTAAAACAATTTCACCGTCTAAAATTCCAAATTCCAATTTTAAATCTGCCAAAATAAAACCAGCATTATCAGCAACAGTAGCCATTTGATTATAGATATCAATAGATGTTTTTTCTAACCAAGAGTACTGTTCTTCAGAAACTAGATTCATTTCTAATGCTTTTGTTTTATCAACAGGGATATCATGTTCAGACTTTGTTGTTGGATCAAAAAAAGGCTCAGTTAGTTTTGCAGCCATTTTAGTATCAGTATCTTTAGGTAATTTGACATCCCCATTTTTCCATCGACCAATCAAACTACCATAAAAATAGCCTCGAACTACACATTCCATTGGAATCATTTTCATTTTTTTTACAGAAATTTCTGTTTCAGAGTCTCGTTTTACAAAGTGATTCTTAACATCTAATTTGTCAAACCAAAACTCTGCAAATCGACACAAAACTTCTCCCTTTTTTGGGATATCCTGTTTGAATTTTACATCATATGCGGAAACACGGTTGGAGAATTTGAAAAGTAGTGTATTTTCATCTACGTCATATAGATCCTTCACTTTACCAGAAGTTAAAAAATTCAAACAATTCAAATTTTGATTAATAGGATTTAACTGCTATGATGACTAGGAACCCATCATACCAACCATCTTAGGCATTTCACGATAAGCTTTGTTTACAAATACTTCATTATCAGCACTGATCATTACAAATTGCATTGAATTATCAGGTGGGGGAGAAACAATGATCTTTTTACCAGGTTCTAATGACGAAATATCAAGAATATCACCATCACCAAAATTTATGTGAATATTTGTAATAGTTTCTGATCCTGTATTTTGTAAAGTAACCCTACCCATAACAAATAGACTTTGCTTGTCAAGAAGTGGGTCAACATATAGAGAATATTTTTCAGTAGAAATGGATAATTTTGCAATATCATTTCCAAATATTATAGCCATAACTCCAATTACAGAAATTCCAATAATCAGAATTATTGAATATGATTTCAAATTACACCATTAAAAATACTGTAGAACTTGTATTATTGAACTTGGACACCATTCCAAAATGCAACCATACCCTTAATTTTTTTAGCAGCATCATTAGGTTCTGCATAATACCATGCACAATCCTTGTTGGTTTTACCATCTACCGTTACAGAATAATAGTTGGCGGTTCCTTTCCAACCACAAACAGTAGTTAGTTCAGTTTTTGAAAAGTATTCTGATTTAATTGAATCAAATGGAAAATAATGATTTCCTTCAACAATTTCAGTATCATCACTTTCAGCGATTACCACATTGTTCCAAATTGCTTTCATGATATTATTAAAAAAATACCATATTTAACCAAATCTTATGATTGTAAAATAATTTCAAGAAATAACTAAATTTTTGCCTTGACTTGTTCACGTTTTGTAAAGTCTGGTTTTATTCCAAGTGAATCATAATTACCAGATGAACAGGTAAAACACATGGAATCCTTTGGCATTCCAACTGCATCAGCAAGATTTTCAGCATCATTGTAACCCAAAAAGTCAACACCAATACTTTTTCGGACCATTTCAGTTATTTCTTCAGTGGTCATTTCTTTACCATCAGTAAACGTTGCAAGTTCCTCTTGAGATGGAAAATCAATTCCAGCATAACAAGGATAATTGATTTGAGGATATGTAATTAGCATACTAATTTTTTTAGCCCCTGCTCTTCTTAGTGCTTTGATAATAGCTTTAGAACTCGTTCCCCTAACTAAACTATCATCAATCACTACAACATGTTTGTCTCGAATTATTTCACTTATTGGAATGATCCATCGATTAATTTCCACTCTGTCACTTTGATGAGGCTCAATGAAACTTCTCAAAGGACCTTTCTTACTATATCTGTCTTTGAGAAGGCCTTCATCAAAAGACACACCTAGTTCTTGTGCGTAACCTAATGCTGCAGGTCTTGCAGAATCTGGAACTGGAATTACCAAATCTGCATCCCTAATTGGGAATTTTTTTGCCATAAATCGTCCAATGTTTTTTCTGGAAACGTAAATGTTGTGTCCTTCCATCATACTTGATGGATGTGCAAAGTAAGTAAATTCAAACGAACAATGTGCACGAGACTTATCATCAGAGAATTTTTCAGTCTCTAAACCATTTTTACTTAATTTAATTAATTCACCAGGAACAACATCGCGTTGTAACGTTGCAGCAACTGCAGTTACAGCTGCGGATTCAGAAGTTACAATGTATGTGTCATCAGATTCTTTATGGCCTAA